>JANYLQ010000060.1 GCA_025363755.1 Hyphomicrobiales bacterium
GATTGGGTCAATCATGGGGGCCCTGATGATCGGTCTCATCAACAACGGGCTCATTCTGGCTGGGCTCGAGTTTTCCCAACAACTTATTGCGCGGGGCGCCATCATCATCCTTGCAGTGGCCATTTCGCAGAACAGGAAGACAACATGAAAACCCCGGGATGTACTATTATCGGAACAGTCGTTGCGAAGCCGGAAATGCGCGATGAATTGATGCGCATATTGGCAGCCCAAGTCGCCCCGACACGGGCTGAACCTGGTTGCATCAACTATGATTTTCATTGCGATCAATCTGATCCGAATGTCTTCATCTTCTACGAAAACTTTGTGAACAAAGAAGCCCTCGAAGTCCATCTCAAGAAGCCGCACTTGAAGCCCTTGATCGACAGATTGGACGAACTCTTGGCGAAACCGGTGGACATTCGATATATCGAAATGCTGAGCTTGCGGGCTGAGTAACAAACTCAGATACCTGTCCGCAGAATGTCCGCAGAATGCGGGGCAGTATCGGACGCAAATGGGATGATTTGGTCTCATTCTGACCCATTCAGTCATTATTTTTCAATGATTTAAGGGGTAAGCGCCTTGCTCCGAAGGCAGAGGTCACAGGTTCGAATCCTGTCGGGTGCGCCATTTTTCCAACGACTTAATTTGATTTCTATTTTGTTGATTCTACAAAAGTAATCACATCGTAAGTGTGAGACTAACAAAAGGTAGCCCATATTGTTATCGAAAATTTTAGCCGGTGCCATCAACCTCTCTAGAATGTTCTTTTCAATCGACTTCCGTCTCTGAATTTTGGGCTTTTGGGACGGGTTGTCTGCCGGGAATCTTGAGCATGTTTCACGGATAGACTTTTCAATCAGTTTACATTAGCTGCGCGGTTTTACGTCCGAACTTTTCAAATCAAAACCATCTTTAACTTTTGGTCTTTGTCGATCTAGTTCAGCGGAGCCAGAATAAACGATCATGACCGTTGCAATCGCACAGCAGTATCTTGTTGAACGGACAACAACCTTCTTATAGGTTCGTAAAATCAAAGCCTGTTATGCACAGCAACAATATTGAGCCGTGAGTAGAAGTTTCAATGATGAACTATGAGCTGCTCGAGCGAGATGACACAATTGCAGCTATTTCCAATTGTGTGACCCGAGCAAGTGCCGGCGATGGTTCTGTTGTGCTTATTTCAGGCGAAGCAGGACTTGGAAAAACGACCGTTCTCATTGAGCTGGCAAAGCGTCATGCGAAGTTTGTTCGCATTTTAATCGGTTATTGCGACGCATCAAAAACGCCTCAACCGCTGGGCGCCCTGTCAGATTTTGCGGAAGATCTTGACCCTGAAATCGTAGATCTATTGCGGTCAGGAGAGGCCCAACACACGCTCTTTTCGGCTGTAATCAAAAAGATTCATGACTCAAAATTACCGATCGTGATGATCATCGAAGATGCACATTGGGCAGACAGTGCTACTCTTGATTTGGTTAGATTTCTGGGACGACGCGTGGTCGCAGCGAGGTTCGTCCTAATGCTAAGTTTTCGGAATGACGAAGTCGGGGTCGATCATCCTCTCACTGCGGTGTTAGGCGATTTGCCAAGCTCCGCCGTTCGTAGAATTGTATTAGAGCCACTATCAGAAGGGGCCGTTGCCCAAATGTCAGGCGCCGAGGGCAAGCGATTGCTCAGTCTGTGTGATCTCACAGGCGGAAATCCATTGTTTCTGACGGAATTGCTTGCTCATGGTGGGCCTAGTGGCTCCTTGCCAACGTCGATACGAGATGCTGTTTGGTCTCGGCTTTCAAGAATTTCTGACGGCGAAAGGCAGTCATTGTGCAATCTCAGCATTGTCCCAGTTCCAATAGAGCAAAAACTTGCGGAAGTTCTGGTCGAAGGCAAAATGGCGGACATTGCCAATCTTGTGGGCCTTGGTCTATTGCGTAAGCTATCCAATGGTAACCTGATGTTCCGCCATGAGCTGGCAAGGCTGGCCACCCTGGAATCAATTCAACCCGCAAGACTTCAGCAACTTCATGCGATAGCTGAAAATGCAATCGTTCAAATGGATACTCATGACATCGCTGGAATTCTAACGCGCCGGGTCCATCACGCCGAAGGTGCTGGAGATGCTGGTAAAGTTCTTGAGTTAGCACCTCTGGCGGCGACTGAAGCGCGGCGGCTCGGTGCTCACGAGCAAGCCGCTTCTCTGCTGGAGTTGGCATTGCAACATGTCAAATTAGCAAGCCCTGAACAGGCGGCACAACTTTACGAAGACTGGGCTTATGAAGTTGGGCTTTCAAAGAATATAAGTGAAGATGTCATCTCTGCCTGTCACAGCGCAGCAGATCTTTGGCTTCAACTGGGGCGGCCTGAAAAGGTCAGCAAGAACTACCGTTGGCTCTCGCGTTTTCATTGGTACAGGGGTGAAGCACAAAAGGCGGATGAGTATTTGGGAAAAGCAGAGGACGTACTTTCCGACCTCGAACCCGGGCCAGACCTTGCCATGGTTTACAGTATGCGGTCACAAAATTTGATGCTTCGTGAAGAGATTGCTGCAGCGATTGAATGGGGCAAGCGGGCAATCGTTTTGGCCAAACAATTTAACGATACAGAAACTCTGACCCATGCCCTCAACAATGTCGGAACGTCGATGCTCGCTACTGGCGACTTGGCGGGAAAAGCTCGACTTCAGGAAAGCTTAGAACTTGCATTGTCGAACGGGCTTCATGAACAGGCCGCTAGAGCCTATACGAATTTCTCTGAAGCCGCCCTCAACAACCGCGACTATGCACTCGCAGAACGCTTGTTTGCCGAGGGAATTGCATTTGATACGACGCATGATCTTGATTCTTGGACACACTATCTTTCTGGTGGTCTCGCGCGGCTTCGCGTTGAACAGGGGCGTTTTGAAGAGGCAGATATTATTTGCACAGGCATCCTGGGTCTTCAACGGTTGACCATGATTATGAAAATGCCAGCCAAAATTGCGTTGAGTCTAGCGCGGATCCGGCTTGGCAAGAGCGATGTTGAGGTGCTTCTCAAGCAATGCCTGGAAGACGGCCTCGTCATTGGCGAACCTCAATATCTTTTACCGTCCTTTCTTGGACTCGTAGAACTCGCATGGATGGCTGGTGATGAATTGGAGGCTCAGCAACACTTGAAAAAGGCACTCGACCTTGGGGCCACTTTGACCGACCCGTGGCAATTGGGTGAAATGCAAGTCTGGGCGAGGCGTTTAGGCATTTCCATCGTACACCACAAATTGCCAAATGCGGCCGCTCAACCCTTTGCCGCAGAACTTAATGGTGAATACATGACTGCTGCTGGGCTTTGGGATGAGATAGGGTCGCCATATCAAGCCGCGATGAGCCTTGCCCAGTCTACCGAAAAGCGAAATCTTTTTGATGCCCTCAAGCAGTTCGAAAAACTTGACGCAAAATCGGCAATTGCTTGGTTGCGTCGGCGCGCGGACGGTCTTGGGCTTGGAGATGCTTTACCGAAGCCGCGTCGCGGGCCTTATCGTGCTGCGCGCAGCCATCCGATGGGCCTCACGGAAAAGGAAGTACATGTTCTTTCACTGCTCAGCGAAGGTCACGGTAACTTTCAAATTGCCAAGCGGCTCAATCGATCACAACGAACAGTGGAGCATCACGTAGCCGCCGTTCTTGCTAAACTGAATGCCAACAACCGCGTTGAAGTCATCTTGCGTTTGCAGTCGGAACCTTGGCTGTTGCAAAGAACAAATTGATTTAGCGTGTTGGGCTTTACCATGGCTCGGCCAATGGGGTAATCTTGCAGCCGGCTTTGATTTTTCTGAAGTAAGATTTGTAAAAAGTCATAGCGCATAATTGATAGCGCTTGGCCAATTTTTCATTCGCCGCCTTGTATTCCGCGTTTGCTCCGTCAATCATCCAAATAGGCGAAGTGGCACTATGAGGATTTTTCGAATCTTGCGTCTTGGCTGTAGCAATTGCAGCAAACCGCATCGCAGTGCCACCATAGAGGCTGTGATGAAGCGCCAAGTGATTGGCAACAGCCAAACGATGGCAACCCGTGCAAGTGCCAGTTGGATCAGGAGGGTCAAGTTCGACCGACCAGCTGCGATCTCTCTGGTAATCAAGCCCAACATATTTGAGTGGAAGATTTTTGTTATCAAATCCTTCAGAAACGCTGGGCAGGGTATGATCGGCGTCAAAATTTGGCGCCTTCATTTGCGCTAAATATCTCGAACGTATGAACCCGCCAGTGTCGTGACAAGACGCACAACCAATTGCTTCAGTGCCAGCAGGACTTATCCAATGCGATTTATTATCGGCCCAGAGGGCGGTATCTCCCGAGCTTGGCGGCGGGATATTGTCGCCTGGCAAAGGGAACTTCCTGTTGGGGTGAGCCTGATCATGGCCAAGCGCTTGAAAAAAGCAGATGGCCCCGTTCTGTTTATTGTATTGGATAATCGCAATGTCATTGTAGTCCTCTCCCGCCTCTGGCTGGCCATCTTTTCGGCAATGCGCAACTGCAACGGCGTTGCCATCAGCACTTCTCTTCAAAACTTGAAATTTGCTACCTGGATCACAAAGTCCATTCAACACATTTGGATAATCACAATGTGTGGCATTGATTTCTGTCGCGGGGATTGTCCCTTGGCCCGGCACATCTGCCCCCGCGCTGCAGCTGAATGAGGGTATTGTTATGCCCGTGGCCGCGTCACATTTTTGGGAATAGCTCAGAAGCGTGTCATGCTGTGCGCTTCCCGCTTGCGCCCGCTCCTGCGCAGTAAGATTAAGCCAATTGCGATATGCAAGATTGAGGTTTGGACGTGACAGAGACATAGGCTGTGTATTCTCTTGTGCCTGCGCGCTGGCCAGAAACCACGAATTCGCTGCCAAAATTAAAACGAATAGTTTGAGGAATACATTTTTCAAAATAAACCCTCCTACACTTTAAAGTCTGCACCGAGATTCTCGCCCCACCAAACGATAATGCTAACGTTGGTTGGTATCAGCGACCATCATCCAAACGGATGAGACAGAGGAAATAAACACTAAAAACTATTTGAGACCCGCTAGTTGCCTCAGCAGTGCTTTCCCATTCGGTGAACCCCAACCCGTTACAGCGTCATAGCCTGGTTTGGCACGATAACCAAAACCAGGCGGTTCAGTCCGGTTGCTGCCAACTGTAATGTCATGACAAACAGCAGATCCCAAAGTCTTGCCATTGGCAAGCTTGCGGTAAAGCAGTGGCGTAAGAAACCTTTGCCTTTTTGCCTTTGGCAGTTTTTGATTCACGCGCGCTATCAAAGCCGCCCAAACGGGGGTCGATGCACTGGTGCCAGCGCCACGTTCAGTCTTGCCAAAGAGTACATAACTATAGCGCGGGCCTTCCGCCAGTGCCGCAACATCTGGCACGACACGGCCATTTTTAGCACCTCGGTTGCCCGACTTTATACGCACATTTTGCCACTTGGGGCGATCAAAGATGCCGCTCACCCCGCCGCCAGTTGATGCGCCACCACCCAACCTTGTGCCCGGCGTAAACCACCATGTTACCTCTTCCAAATTACCATTGATCCCCCCTATTTGTGTGCCACCAACACCCAGCACATATGGGCTGGAGGCAGGAAAACCAACACGCGCTCTTTTTCCCCTTCGTCCATCGCCAGCACCGTCGTCGCCCGATGCAGCACAAACAGTGATGCCACGGGCAGCCGCGAGGGCCAGTCTTTCGTTAATTGCTGTCCTCGCAGCACCAGACCAATCACTTGCGTCCTCTGTGACCGCCCAACTGATGGAAAGAACAACAGGTCGATCAGTAATAACCTTGTTGAGTAGATCAACGAAGCCTTTCTGATCGAAAGTTGCAAAATAGATTTTTATTTTTGCATGCGGGCAAAGTCCTGCAATAATCTCGGTATCAAGCATCACTTCATCAGTGCAAGAAAGCTCGTCTTGGCGCGTTGAGCGCGGTAACTTTTTCATCTGACTCCATGTATATGCCGGACTATTGATCGAAATGGTCTGCACATCTGGCATGTGACGACCAAATTTTTTACAATAGGCTTTCAAATCGGAGGCAATGTAGCCACCACCAAATTCCGCAATGGCAATTTTTTGTCCAGCAGCAGTACCCTTTGGAAAGTCATAGATTTTTTCAATATCAGTGGGCGTTGCTGCAGGCAAAATATCTGCTAACCTGTTTTGATCTTTTGTGACGCGCTTGGGACGAATAATCCGTCGTTGGCTGAGGCCAATGACTGCGCTTACAATCCCTTCGAGCTCTGCTGGCACATGATAGCCACCGACACGATCACGAAATACGCCTTGATCCTCATTCTTGTACATCGCAAGACTGGGCTCAAAGGCTTTGATGGCTTGTGCGACTGTTCCTCTGATTTCAATACTTCGAGCCGCTAAATTTATATTTTGAATTTCAAAACCAAATTCACGCATGACTTTGCAAACAAATGCTGCATCTGACTTTGACGCGCCAAACTTATTATCTAATTGTTTTTGGGACAGGCCCGAAAGTGGCTTTCCATCGAAATCGGGGAGCGGTGGACCCCGCAAAGCCAAGGTCAACTCAATTGGCATCGTCCCGTTCACTTTTCCATGGTAACTGGCTTCGGGATTTTCCAGCCGCGCACTGCCAGTTAAATTTCGGCTTTTGCCTAGCAACTGTTTTCCAGATGCAAAAACTTTCTGCATTTGTATTTCCGAAGTTTCAATTTGTGGAATAAAAAACCATTCAAATTCAGATATTTGGAAAGTAACACTCTGCGGGTTCGGTGGTCGGATGCCTTATTATAGGCGGCGACTGCGCTGTGATGCAATCGCCAACTTGATAGACTTGGACATTGGGCAAAGCCCGTTCCAACGCGAAAATTCGGTTAACGCGCGAAATATAGGTAGTACCACCGAAGCATGAACTTTTCATCGCTCCTAATCTGAGCAAATAGGGAGCCGAACATGAAAAGATTAAAGCCAAGCACAAATTTGAAAACAAGAGAAATCGACACAGATTCTTTTTACCAGCACCGAGTTTGGCACGATTTTGTGATGTTTCGGTGTGGTTTTGGTCGTTCACAACACGGCAACAATCAATCAAGTTTAGGAATTGAAAAAGGACTACTAATTGATATCGTACCGCAAAGAAAGCCTGAGCCTGCAACCGCTATTTCATCGTTAATACCACGACTAGGCAGCTCCGCGTGGCGCACTGCATTAATTCTATACAGGGCTAGTATTCGCAAAGTCGTTGCGGGCCAGCCGGGTGACCCAAGATGATCTGCTTACGCAACCGCCCGGCCCAAATCGTTCAACCACATGCAAACATCGGTTACGCACATCTTGAGGCCTTGCTCAACTATATTTCACTGCCCATGTTTGTACTGAACCAAAACCGAATGTTGGTTTACGCAAATACTGTCGGTCACGAGCAGTTGGAAGATGCAAGCTTTGTATATTTAAAGTTAGGACGCCTTCAGTTACGAGGTGACAAGCGTTGCATTCTTGATTTTGAAGCAGCTGTTCTCACAACAGGCCAAAGCAAGTGCTCTCCAAGCGATCACTTTTGTACAATGTCACTGGGTGAACATAAAAATACGAAGGCATCGGTTACCATCGTGCCCCTTCTATGTGCTCAAGAAGATGATCGTTTCGTCGCTATTATTCTAACGGCACAAGAACCGGAAGCAGGTGATGTCATTTTGCGTCTTCAGCAAACTTTAGCGCTCACGCCCGCGGAAGCCCGCATTGCCTTTCTTATTTGTAGCGGCAGACGGCCTAGAAACATTGCTAATCACTTAAGCGTGTCAGTCAATACTGTGAAAAGTCATCTTGCCCGCGTGTTGTCAAAAACTGGTTGTTCAAATCAAGCTGCTCTTTGTGTTCTTGCTGGGCAATTACTAACACCCATCCGCGTAACCTCTAAATCTGGATAGATGTTAGGGGCAGGGCCTACGGAACTCGATGCCGTCTTTATAACGCATGCTTTGTCTCTATTGGCTTTAGTTGACCGCACCATTTGTGACCGACTCATGCAAACAGGTGCAATGCAGAAAAGTCAGAGCCATTTTCGTAGAAATAAAAGCCAGAATATCACTACCGGTAAAAATGCTGTAGTCGCACTCACTGAAAACATAGGTTTTGTCGATGCGGCCACCTCCATCACGGCCCGCGCTAGAGCACAACACCTCAGTCCATCAGAGAAAGCAGCAGTTTTGCCCAAGACCAGTCTGTACATAGGTGCTTGGCTGTGGAAAACTCAGTTCTCGTCAAAGAATTATGTCGGAGTGCAAAACCATGAACAATCATTTTGAAATTCTAGATGATCGCTTCGCAAACCTAATCGTTGATACCGCCCACATCGACAAAATTTACACGGGGTGCAGGTTCACTGAAGGGGCGGCATATTTTCCATCAGGTCGTTATCTCATTTGGTCAGATATCCCAAATGATCGCTTGATGCGATACGATGAATGCACCGGACAAGTTGGTGTTTTCCGTGCACCTTCAGGGTATGCGAACGGCAACACCGTCGACCGGCAAGGCCGTTTGCTCACATGCGAACACGGTGGCAGACGTGTGTCGCGCACCGAGTTTGATGGTAGCATTACTACGCTGGCTTCCCATTTCGAAGGCAAGCGCCTCAGCAGTCCCAATGACATCATTGTCAAGTCCGACAACAGCATTTGGTTTACAGATCCAACTTACGGCATCGATACGGACTATGAGGGCAATAAGGGCTTATGTGAGCAACGCGGTAATTTTGTCTATTGCATTGATCCGCAGACCAATGAACTAAATGTTGTCGCTGATGATTTTGTGCAACCCAACGGAATTTGTTTTTCTCCCGACGAAAGCATTCTTTACATTATCGACTCCGGGTTGAGCCACAAAAAGAATGGTCCAAAACATATTCGCAGATTTGCCGTTAAGAATGGAGTTAAGTTGATAGACCAAGGTATCTTTGCCGATTCAACCGCGGGGCTTTTCGACGGACTAAGAACTGATACTGAAGGTCGCATTTGGACAAGTGCTGGCGATGGCGTGCATTGCTACGATCCCGACGGAACGCTAATCGGCAAAATTCACGTGCCGGAAGTTGTGGCAAATCTTTGTTTTGGAGGGCCAAAGCGGAACTATCTTTATATCTGCGGCACAACTTCAATTTACGGCATCAGACTTCCTGTAAACGGTGATAAAACTTTTTAGCTGCACGTAAGAATTGATCGTGGAACTTTTTTCCGAAAAATGATTTTTCTCATGCGGGCTTTAGATGATAAGTGAACACACTCAATTGAACCGTTTTGAAAACGTGACTTAGAAACGAGACGGAATCCAACAGGTTTTATTGAATGGCTGGTGTCAAAAATTTCGAATCTTGGATAAGGCCTCAGCCTGCAGGTTTATTTTGTATCCCTGGAAATTTTTATATTGATCCAATACTGCCTGTTGAGCGCGCAATTATAACCCATGCACATTCTGATCATGCGCGTCCCGGGATGGATGCTATTCTAGCAACGTCGGAAACTCTCAATATTATGAAGATTCGTTTGGGCGATGGCGCGCCACAACGTCCACATCCCCTAAAGCTCGGAGAAAACATTAAAATAGGTGACGTCGAGGTGAGCTTGTCTCCCGCCGGTCATATTCTTGGCAGTGCCCAAGTTGTGATGAGTTATGACGGTCAGCGTGCCGTGGTGTCGGGTGATTATAAGCGCAGTAGCGATGCCACTTGCACACCATTTGAAGTGGTAAACTGTGACCTATTTGTTACCGAAGCCACATTTGGATTGCCTATATTCAGCTTCGGTGATGCCACACAAGAAATCCGCAAACTCTTGAACTCTGTCGAAATGTTTCCGGAGCGCACGCATCAGATCGGCGTTTATGGTTTGGGCAAATGCCAGCGCGTCATTTCCCTTCTGCGAGCTGCAAATTATGACAGACCTATTTGGCTTCATGGTGCGATGCGGGCCACATGTGATTATTATACCCGGTGCGGCATTCAACTTGGAGATTTGAAACCCGTATCTGAGGCAAGCTCCAAACTGCGCGGGGAAATCGTACTTGGCCCACCATCAGCTTTGGGCGAAATTTGGTCGAGGCGTTTTGAAGACCCTGTAAATTGTTTGGCGTCCGGTTGGATGCAAGTTCGCGGGCGGGCGAGACAACGTAACATTGAACTACCGATGGTAATTTCAGACCATTCAGATTGGTCCGAACTTTTGAAAACTATTGATGAAACGGGGGCTTCCGACTTATGGGTCACGCATGGCCGTGAAGAGGCACTGGTTTATGAAGCCGGGAAACGCGGTATCAATGCCAAGGCTTTGTCTTTGGTTGGCCGCGAGGATGAAGCTGAATGAGAGCCTTTGCCATCTTACTTGATCGCCTATCTTATATGCCGTCACGCCTTGGCAAACTAGAACTTCTCAAAAACTATTTCAGATCGACACCAGACCCCGACAGAGGCTTTGCACTGGCAGCACTGTCAGATGCTATACCTATAAAAGTTCCACTGCGCCGCATTATCATTGAATTATCGGCAGACAAGTTTGATCCTTATCTTTTCGGTTTATCGCGTGACTATGTGGGCGACAGTGCCGAGACATTGGCATTGATCTGGCCTCAAAAGGAAACACATCAACCTCCACCTCCTCTCGGCGAAATTATTGCAACCTTGCTGCCATTGAAAACTGTGCAATTAGCACCCGTCATCAGCAGATGGCTTGATCAATGCAATGCTGTAGAGAGGTGGGCACTCTTAAAATTTCTATCAGGGGCGAGCCGTGTTGGTGTTTCGGCGCGGTTGGCCAAAACAGCATTGGCCGATGCGTTTAGTTGTGACCTTCATGACATAGAAGAAATGTGGCATGGCGTATCGCCGCCTTATTTTTCATTGTTTGCCTGGCTGGAGGGCAAGGGCGACAAACCAGTTTCAAGTGGTGTGCCGATTTTCAAGCCACTCATGTTGTCAAACCCACTTGAAGACCAGTTGCTTCACTCAATTGATATTTCGGAGTTCGCAGTCGAATGGAAGTGGGATGGCATTCGAGTTCAATTTTCGCGTGCTGGAGGTGTGACCAAATTATTTTCAAGATCCGGTGATGATATCAGCACAACTTTCCCTGAACTTATCGCCGACCAAATCTTTGATGGCATCCTCGATGGCGAATTGCTGGTGATGCAAAATAATATCGTTGCCCCATTTGCTGACCTTCAACAAAGGCTCAACCGAAAAAGTGTTACGGCCGCTATGCTCAAAAAATTTCCCGCTCACATCCGTCTCTATGATGCTTTGCAATTGGACGGCAAAGATTTACGTGAATTGGGTTTTGATGAACGTCGGAAGCGCCTTGAATACTGGTTCAAAAAGCAACAAAGCCATCACACTGATCTTTCACCCATCCTAAAGATAAAAGACAAATCTGAGTTGCTTCATTTATGGAGTAATATCCGCGAGGAAGGCATTGAGGGACTTATGCTCAAAAGGCGTGCCACCGCCTATCTTCAGGGCAGGCAACAGGGTCATTGGTATAAGTGGAAGCGCAGCCCTCTTGTAGCAGATTGCGTACTTCTATATGCCCAGCGCGGGGCTGGAAAACGATCATCTTTCTATTCTGATTATACATTTGGCGCATGGAAAGATGAAGACGGCAATCGCGTTTTAGTGCCCGTTGGCAAAGCTTATAGCGGCTTTACCGATGAAGAATTGCGCAAGATTGACCGTTTTATCCGCGAGAACACCATTCAAAAATTCGGGCCTGTGCGTTCGGTCAAACCCGAACTGGTCTTTGAAGTCGCATTCGATGCCATAAATCTTTCTGGTCGCCACAAATCTGGTGTTGCTATGCGCTTTCCACGTATTTCACGGATAAGATGGGACAAACCTGCCGCTGAGGCAGATACGTTGGACAGTCTATTGAAGTTGGTCGAGGGCCGTGTCGTAGATAACTTGAAGTGAACTAAATCAATAGTTCTTCAAAGAACGACCCAAGCCCTTATGGTTTCCTTATACGGCAACATCACATTCCATATCGATACCTTATGCCGGATTCAGCATCTTAATGAATGAGTTTTCCAGAAGGAACCATTCATGTTTGACCTTATTTATCTCGCTCTCGGTGTTGGCTTGTTTTTTCTAGCTGCCGCCTATGTGCGCTTTTGCGATCAGCTGTGAGGCTAACATGGCAGAAGCATTCTTCGGCTTGATCGTGGCAATTGGGCTAGGTGCCTATTTGGTTCACGCATTGTTACATCCTGAAAAATATTAACGTTTCAATTCAAAAGGGTTTGCCATGACATTCGTTGGCTGGTCTCAAATTATTATATTGCTTGCACTGGTCACATTCAGCGCATGGGCTTTGGGTGGTTTTATGGCTGCCGTGTTCACGGGCAAACGCACATTTTTATCGCAAGCGATAGCACCGCTAGAGTGCGTCATAAACCGTTTGGCTGGCGTTTCACTTAAAGAACAAAATTGGCAAGCCTATGCCCTTGCGATGTTGGCCTTTAATGCCGTGGGTTTTGTGGTGCTTTATGGTTTAATGCGCTTGCAGAGCTTTCTGCCTCTGAATCCGCGGGGTTTTTCAGCTGTTCCAGAAGCACTTTCATTCAATACAGCGATGAGCTTTGTCACAAACACCAATTGGCAGGCTTATGCGGGTGAATCAACCATGAGTCATCTTGTTCAGATGGCTGGATTTACGGTTCACAATTTTCTCTCCGCTGCCACTGGCATTGCCTTGGCCGTAGCATTCACGCGCGCATTCGCCCGCAGCTCGTCTGCAACAATTGGGAACTTCTGGGACGATCTTGTGAAATCGATGCTTTATATCTTGCTGCCGCTCTCAATCATCGTTGCCATTGCTTTTATGACTACGGGAATTCCTCAAACATTGCAGGGCTCTGTTGATGCAACCACCCTTGAGGGTGTGAAACAAACGATAGCTATGGGCCCTATGGCCAGCCAAGAGGCAATCAAACAATTGGGCACGAATGGTGGTGGTTTCTTAAATGCGAACTCTGCTCATCCGTTTGAAAATCCTTCGGCGTGGTCGAATTATCTTTCGATCTTCGCCATGCTGGTTGTTTCAGGAGCGATGCCTTTCATGTTTGGTCAAATGGTTGGCGACAAACGTCAGGGCCGTGCGTTGTTCATTACAATGGGGCTGTTCATCGTTGTAGGGACTGCCATTGTCTATTGGGCAGAAACCAGCGGCAATCCGATCATCCAAGCCTTAGGCATTGACCCGTTACAGGGCAACATGGAAGGCAAGGAATTGCGCTTTGGCCAAGCCATGACAGCGCTATTTGTTGTGGCGACGACCGGTCTTTCCTGTGGTGCTGTAAATGCAATGCATTCTTCGCTGACACCTCTTGGAGGTTTAGTACCCTTGTTCATGATCCAACTTGGCGAAGTGCTGCCAGGCGGTGTCGGATCTGGCCTTTACGGAATTCTGGTTATCGCTGTGCTCACCGTATTCATTGCTGGGTTAATGGTTGGTCGCACACCAGATTATCTTGGCAAGAAAATTGAAGCCAAAGAAATGAAACTCGCCATGCTGGCACTGTTGATTTTGCCATTGGTCATCCTTGGCTTCAGTGCGGTTGCGGCCATGTTGCCCACCGCACTTTCAAGTCTAGCCAATGCAGGCCCTCACGGCCTGACAGAAATCCTTTATGCCTACTCATCAGCAGCGGGCAATAATGGTTCGGCTTTTGCAGGCCTCAATGCCAACACGGGTTGGTTTAACACCACACTTGGCATTTCGATGTTCCTTGGCCGGTTTGCTTACATCGTGCCAATGTTGGCCATCGCTGGATCGCTTGCAGCCAAGACTAAGATCCCTGCTTCATCAGGTAGCTTTCCAACCCATGGCCCAATGTTTGTTGCGCTTTTGGTGGGTGTGATTTTGATCCTTGGCGGTCTGCAATATTTCCCTTCTTTAGCACTTAGCCCGATTGTTGAGCATTTCTTGATGCTTGCCGGCAAAACATTCTGATTGGAGTCAATACATGACAACGAAACTCGCAGCTCCGGCACTTTTTAACAGCGCCATACTTGTTCAGGCCATTAAAAATTCATTCTTGAAACTGAATCCAAAATCGCTTGCGCGCAATCCCGTTATATTTGTGACTGAAGTGGTGGCAGCACTCGTTACGGCTTTTTGGATTCGCGATCTTTTAAGTCACAACGGCAATGCTTGGTTTTCTGGGCAAATTGCAGCGTGGTTATGGTTTACTGTGTTGTTTGCAAATTTTGCCGAAGCTGTGGCCGAAGGCCGGGGTAAAGCGCAGGCTGAAGCGTTGCGCCGCACGCGCACTGATACGATGGCCAAACGGCTTATTATTCCTGAAACAAATGATCGGATATTTACAAAGGTCTCGGCCTCATTGTTGAACCCCGGAGATCTTGTTTTGGTGGAAACGGGTGATCTCATCCCAGCCGATGGAGAAATCGTTGAAGGAATTGCGTCCGTCAACGAATCTGCAATAACGGGTGAGTCAGCTCCGGTCATTCGTGAATCAGGTGGTGACCGCTCTGCCGTGACAGGCGGCACAACGGTCCTGTCAGATTGGATTAAAGTTAAGATCACGGCAGCGCCGGGTAATACATTTATCGACCGCATGATTGCTTTGGTTGAAGGTGCTGAGCGCAAGAAGACGCCTAATGAATTGGCACTGTCGATATTGCTGGCTGGCCTCACACTCATATTCCTAATTGCTGTCGTCACATTGTGGGGCTTGGCTGGCTATTCAGGCACCACGCTTTCAATCACTGTGCTCGTGGCCCTTCTTGTCACGCTCATTCCCACCACCATTGGTGGCTTGCTGTCCGCGATTGGCATTGCGGGAATGGACAGGCTCATTCGTTTCAATGTCATTGCCACATCGGGCCGTGCGGTGGAAGCTGCGGGTGATGTGGATACATTGTTGCTCGATAAAACGGGGACTATTACCTATGGCAACCGCCTTGCGACTGCATTTATCCCCGTTTCGGGTGTGGCGGAAAAGAAACTTGTCGAGGCAGTGCTCCTTGCATCGCTTGCCGATGAAACACCCGAGGGTCGCTCAATTGTTGCACTCTGCAAAAGTAACTACAGCTTAACCGAACCTAACCTGGCTGGGCAACAAACAGAAATTATTGCTTTTTCGGCGACAACGCGAATCTCAGGCATAAATATCGGCACACGAAAACTTCGCAAAGGCGCTGTTGATGCCATATTAAAATATGTTGGAGTAACGGCCGAAAAAGCTCCGCCCGAATTTACGCAAGCGGTTGATAAAATTTCACGTACAGGTGGCACACCGCTCGGCGTTGCCGAAAATGGCAAACTGCTTGGCGTTATCCATTTAAAGGACGTTGTGAAGCCCGACATTAAATTGCGTTTTAATGCACTGCGCGCCATGGGCATTCGGACTGTCATGGTGACGGGTGACAATCCGATCACGGCTGCTACCATCGCATCTGAAGCAGGCGTTGATGATTTCATCGCTGAAGCCACGCCTGAAGATAAACTTGCTTACATCCGTGCCGAACAAAAATCAGGCCGTATGATTGCCATGTGTGGCGATGGCACCAATGACGCGCCTGCACTTGCTCAGGCTGATGTTGGCGTTGCTATGCAGTCAGGTACGCAAGCGGCGCGCGAAGCTGGAAACATGGTTGATCTAGATTCCAATCCAACCAAACTGATTGAGATTGTGGAGATCGGCAAACAACTGTTGATGACGCGCGGATCTTTGACAACGTTTTCAATTGCCAACGACGTGGCCAAATATTTTGCAATTATCCCTGCACTTTTTATTGCGACTTATCCTGAACTTGGTGCTTTGAATGTTATGCATCTTGCATCACCACAAAGCGCCATTCTATCAGCCATCATTTTCAATGCACTCATAATCATCGCGCTTATTCCACTTGCCCTCAGAGGCATCGCTTATCGCCCGATTGGTGCTTCGGCAGTGCTTCGCCGCAATCTACTCATTTACGGCCTTGGCGGATTGGTCGTCCCTTTTATCGGCATCAAGATTATCGATCTGTTGGTTGCAGCACTGCATTTAGCTTAAGGAGAGAAACATGTTATCGCATCTTCGCCCTGCCTTTTTAATGTTGATCATTATGACGGTTCTAACTGGCCTCGTTTATCCGCTTGCCATGACAGGAATAGCGCAAGTCGCATTTGTCAATTCTGCTAACGGCAGCTTGATCAGCAAGAACAACACAATTGTTGGCTCCCATTTGATTGGACAGGCTTGGACTTCAGATAAATACTTTTGGGGAAGGCCTTCAGCGGCTGGCAAAGGCTATGATGCTGCCGCGTCATCGGGTTCCAATTGGGGCCCGACGTCCAAGGCCCTGATTGACCGGATCAATGGCGACATTCAAAAACTTCGTCAAGCTGGCGACAAAACACTTTTACCAGCTGATAGCGTGACTGCTTCCGGCAGCGGGCTTGATCCCCATATTTCACCGCAATATGCAAATTTGCAAATTGCGCGCGTTGCCAAAGCCCGTGGTGTTGCAGAAGAAAAGATCAAAGCTGTTGTACTTGCCAACACTCAAAACTCTGCGCTTGGATTATTTGGAGAGCCACGGGTCAATGTGTTAATGCTAAACTTAGCATTGGATGGTTTAAACGCACAATCAAATGGATGAAGATGATATCAGACGTCCCTCAGCGGACAAACTTCTTGAGCTTGCCGCGAATGAAAAACGCGGCAAGCTTAAAATATTTATAGGTGCTGCACCCGGTGTTGGTAAAACATATTCGATGTTGGCTAGTGCGCAACGCCTGAAGGCCGAGGGAAAAGACGTTATTGTCGGCGTTGTTGAAACCCACGGCAGGTCTGAAACTGCCGCGTTGCTCACTGGACTTGAAGTTTTGCCCCGAAAATCGCTTGTCTATCGTGGTCACGCCCTTATGGAATTTGATTTAGATGCGGCGCTGGCACGCAAACCACAGCTGATTATCGTCGATGAACTTGCCCATTCAAATGCCCCTGAATCGCGTCATCCCAAACGCTATCAGGACGTGGAAGAATTATTGGACGCTGGCATTAATGTTTGGACGGCACTGAATATACAGCACATTGAAAGTCTATCCGATGTCGTGGCCACAATTACTAAGGTAAAAGTTCGTGAGCTGGTGCCCGACACAGTTATTGAAAATGCCACTGACGTTGTGGTGGTTGATATCATACCCGATGAGCTTATCCAGCGTTTGAAAGAAGGCAAAGTTTATCTTCCCGAGAACGCAAAACGAGCCGCAAATAATTTTCTCCAAATTGGAAATCTCACAGCATTGCGAGAGCTTGCTTTGCGCCGCACCGCCCAGCGGGTCGATGACCAGATGGTGGATTACTTGCGCCAAAACGCAATTCAAGGCCCATGGCCTACAATCGACCGTATTCTGGTTTGCGTGGGCGGCGATGATCTTTCTGAAAATGTGGTCAGGCAAGCAGCCAGAATTGCGGGAGCGCTCAACGCCACTTGGGTTGCCGCTCACGTTTCTAAACCGAACGAGCCAATGTTAAACGAAGAGCGACAAAAGAAGCTCGACTCCAACCTGGAGCTTGCATCCAGACTTGGGGCGGACGTGACCCGTTTGAGTGGCAAAGACTTGCCGGCAGAGTTGCTGTCGTTTGCGGCCCAAGAAAATATTACGCAAATTATTATGGGAAGATCGGCACCGGGAATCCTGAAACAGTTTCGGCATCGGTCTTTATCGGATGAAGTTTTGCAACAAGCCCGCGGCGTGTCCGTTCATGTGGTAACCGCCGACAAGATCAAGAAGGCGGGTACCCCGTTTAAACGTCCATCTATCACGTTGGGTCAGACGGTTGCTGCACCTTTAGCGGTTGCAGCGGCGGTCGCCGCGGGGATGGCCGCCAGCCATTTTCTTAAATTGCCCAATTTATCTATGATTTTCTTAGCGGCAGTTTTGTTTTGTGCAATTACTTATGGCACGTGGAGTGGTGTGATTGCAGCGGCTCTTTCGTTCTTGGCCTATAATTTCTTTTTTATCGAACCCACTTATTCATTCACAATCGCCAGCCCGCACGAGTTGCTTGCTTTATTTATCTTTCTTCTCGTTGCAATTTTAACAGGTGGGCTCGCCGGGCGCGTGCGTGAACAATCAGATGCTGCCATTTCCCGGGTGAGGCAAATCGAAACACTATTTGACCTTTCGCGTAAGCTTTCGGCCACAATGGTTGTTGACGATCTCATGTGGGTCGTTGCAACTCAGGCAGCATCGACTGCCAAAGGTCAATCTATTGTTCTGATGAAAAACAATGACGATCTTCTCATCGTATCGGGCATGCCACCTGAAGATAATTTGGGGCCCGCAGACTGGACTGCGGCGCGGTGGGCGTTGAACCACGCTGAAATTGCCGGTTGGAATTCGCAAACTCTTCCGAATGCAAAATTTCAATACCACCCGATGAAAACACCACATGGTGTGATGGGTGTCGTTGGCATCAGGCCTGATCGTTCAGAACTCTCTTCTGAGGCGCGCCGCATGACCGATGCTTTATTGGGTCAGGTTTCAATTGCACTCGAACGTACCATCCTGGCAGATGAAGCCAGCCAAGCACGGGCAAATATGGAGAGTGACAAGTTGCGTTCAGCTTTGCTGTCGTCAATTTCACATGATTTACGAACACCGCTATCGTCAATTATCGGCTCAGTTTCGACGCTGCGAAGTTTGCAGCACAAGATGACAAAACCAGTTCGCGATGATCTGCTTATGAATATAGAGGAAGAAGCAAACCATCTTTCGCGATTTGTTTCCAATCTTTTAGATATGACAAAGATTGAAGGTGGCGCAATCAAGCTTTCAAATAACAGTATTCAGATTTCAGATGTTGTGTCTTCGGCAATTCGTCATGCTAAAAATTCTTGGCCCCAACGCGAAATCAATGCAAAATTAGACAATTCAGAATTGACTGTTGTCGGCGACGCGATGCTGTTGGAGCAGTTGATTTTCAACCTGATCGATAACGCCAATAAATATACACCTTCATTAACTTCGACCAAGGTAAGAGTTCAGGAAGATGAAAACGATGTTCTATTGATCGTCGAAGATGAAGGCATAGGCATTCCGCCTACAGAGTTGAATCAGGTTTTTGAAAAATTCTACCGCGTTGCTGAAGGTGACGGCAGAGCTCCTGGAACGGGTTTGGGGCTAGCCATTTGCCGTGGGATCGCCAATGCAATGGGCGGCAGCATAAAAGCTGAAAGTCCAATTGCCAATGGACGTGGAACGCGTATTGTCGTTCGCTTATCCGCAGAAAGTAGAGCATGAACAAGCCGCGCGTTCTCATCGTCGACGACGAACCGCAAATTTTGCGGTTTCTGGAGCCCGCTCTAAAGGCAGGTGAGTTTGATGTTGTGACAGCGATGACGGGGGCAGAGGCTGTAAAATTGGCCGCAACCAAGGCACCTGATATTATCTTACTCGATCTCGGCTTGCCCGATAAAGACGGTAAAGATGTTATCCGCGAAATCCGCCGTTGGTCGCAGATTCCGATAATCGTTCTTTCAGCGCGTGACCGGGAAGTTGAAAAAATTGAATCTCTCGATCTTGGTGCCAATGACTATATCAATAAGCCTTTTGGCATTGGTGAGCTGCTGGCGCGCATGAGGGCCAATTTGCGCAATCATAAAAGTGATTTGGGTCCAGCAAGCGTTTATCAGTCGCGCGGGATCATTGTTGATACGATCAAGCACACCATTACAAAAGATGGGAAGTTGCTCCATCTGACGCCTAAGGAATTTGAATTTCTGTTACTGATGATTAAAAATGTCGACCGAGTTCTCACACACAAGCAGATTTTAAAAATTGTATGGGGGCCTGCCCATGAATTTGATGTTCAATACTTACGCGTTATGATCGGCCAGATCAGACAGAAGATTGAAATTGACGCTTCTGATCCAGAAATCTTATTGACTGAAGTGGGTGTCGGATATCGCTTTTGTGGCGATGCCGTAATTCATGCCGAATCTGCAACTTGAGAGCTTGAAACTACTTTGAAAACTCCATCCAATATTCGCGGCATCGGCTTTATGCTAGCAGGTGCTGGCACGTTTGTGCTGAATGACAGCTTCATGAAAATTGCGCTGGCCGATTTACCTCCTTACGAAGTTCTGGTGATGCGCGGCACTTCGGGTATTATTTGCGCTTTGGTACTGCTTGGTATTATGGGTGATCTTGGAAAATTGGCGCAGGGCGTTCACCGTTTTGTTTTCCTGCGCGGAATTTTAGAAGTGGGTGCAATCCTCACCTATATCTTAGCTCTCGCCCATGCACCGATTGGTGATGTTACGGCTATATTCCAGATCACGCCCTTGCTAGTGATTATGGGGATGATTTTTATTCACCGGGAAGCGGCGATGCCAGCCCGTATTGTGTTGGTGGCGCTGGGATTTTTGGGTGCATTGCTCGTGGCTCAACCTGGTTTTGGCACTGCGTCGCCATTCCTGATGTTTGCGTTCGTCACAGCCATGTTTGCGGCTTTGCGTGATTTGGCAGGCCGGCGCGTCTCATCTGAAATTCCCGCACTCGTTGCCACACTGATTACAATCATCATGGTCATGAGTGGTGCCGCAATCGTTGGTCTCACTGCTGAAACTTGGATTATCCCCAAGCCCTATCACATCATGCTCATGGCAGGTGCTGGACTGTTCATGATGCTCGGCCACATGTTCACATTTCTGGCCTACAGAAACGCATCAGCGCAAGCTGTGGCACCTTTCTATTATGCCTTCATGATTTGGGCTGTTATCTTGGGTTATGCAATCTTCCGCGATGTGCCAAACGCTTATGCCGTCGCTGGAATGCTGCTCATTCTCGCCAGTGGCTTAGGGATTGTCTATCTTGAGCGCAAAGGCTCAAGCGCTGCCGATTAATATGCCCGTTAAAAATACAAGTAATCCACCCACAGCGATTTGAAGTGCAGCTTTCACAATTGGCGTATCCATATATTTATTGCGGATCCACGTGATGACACTCAGCTCGATCAACACAACTATAACAGCCAACACCAGCGCTGTGTGAAATTGCGGGATGAGAAATGGCAGGGTGTGGCCGATGCCGCCAACCGCCGTCATCAAACCGGACGCAAGGCCTCTGATCAGTGGCCTCCCACGGCCAGAGAGTTTGCCGTCGTCAGACAGGCCTTCGGCCAGTCCCATCGAAATACCAGCACCAACGGAGGCGGCAACGCCCACCAGAAATGTTTGCCACGTACTGCCTGTGGCAAATGCCGCCGCAAATATTGGCGCCAACGTTGATACAGAGCCATCCATCAAACCAACAAGCCCAGGCTGCACCACTTCAAGCAAAAACATGCGGCGTTCAGTATCGCCTTCGTCGATTTTGGCGTCTGTCGTCACATGTTCAAGCCCTAGTTTTGACGCGAGCGATTCATGACCCTTTTCTGCAACAGCCAAATCAGACAAAAGTTTCTTGACCTGCGCGTCAGTCGAACTGGCAGCAGCTTGCGTATAGAACCTATAATTCTCGAGCTCGATTAATTCAGCGCGCCTGCGCATGGCGTCGATACCTTGGGTGTTCAGCGTCCAAGCGGGTGCATGTTTAACAAAGCCGTTCACATCAGCCCTGCGGATCAGCGGAATAAAATCGCCAAATTTCTTCTGGTATAAATCCGTTAACCAGCGGCGGTGCTCGTGTTCCTCTTCCGCCATCTCCACGAACACTTTTGCAGATGCCGGATAATCAGCCATCAGCGCATGGGCAAAACCCGCATAGGAACGCGCATCATCATCTTCAGATGAAATGGCAAGGGCAATAATTTCTTGTTCGGTGAGATCTGAGAAGGTTTTCATGGTCTTTAACTAGAATGTTTCCAGAGCAAAGAAAACTCAAATTTCTAAAGCATGTTCTGGCGTTCAGTCAGAAACCGAATATCAGCTTTCGATTGCGCCAAACTAATCGCCTTTAAATATGCAGCTTTGGCCTCTTCTTTAAAACCCTTGCGCCCCAGCAATTCTGCGCATGCGGCATGATAGGGTTGGTAATGAGTTAAATCCGACTGCAAACCACGCAACAATGCCAAGCCTCGGTCTAGCTCTCCTGCCTCTGCTATTGCGACTGCGTGGTTCAGTCGCACCACTACGCTTGGCTCATAGTGCAAAAGACTAGAATAAAGTGCTGCGATCTGTTTCCAGTCAGAACCCGCACCAATATTATGACAAGCGGCAATTGCTGCTTTTATTTGATATGGGCCCGGCTTGTGTCTGGTCACCGCCTTGTCGATCAGCGCAATGCCTTGGTCAATTTCAGTCTTATTCCAAAGGCTCCGATCTTGTTTACTCAGCGCAACAGTCACACCATTGGTGTCGACACGTGCGCCACGCCTTCCGTTGGTGATCAACATCAGCGCCACGCATCCTTCAATCTCCGCCTCGTCAGGGCGCAGTTGATCCAACATTTGCCCGAGGTAAAGTGCTTCACTTACAAGCTCTGCGCCTTCTGTTGGCCCACTCGAATAACCAGCATTGAAGATCAGATAGATAACAGCCAAGACCGCCTGCAAACGCTGCGGCCATTCTTCAATCTCCGGCACTTTATAGGGAATCCGTGCAGCAGCAATTTTGGCTTTGGCGCGGGAAAGCCTTTGCCCCATCGTCGTCTCGTTATCGAGAAATGCGCGGGCAATTTCAGCTGTTGAAAGCCCGCCAATGGTTCGGAGTGTCAACGCAACTTGGCTTTTTTGATCAAGTGCTGGGTGGCAGCAGGTGAAGATCAAACTTAAACGTTCATCGCCAATGTCTTCGCGTTCAAATGCTTCATCAACAGAAAGAACGGCGATTTCGCTTTTAGCGCGCTGCTCGGTTTTGCGTTGCTTGATCTTGTCAATTGCTTTGCGGTAAGCCACTTGCATAATCCAGTTCAATGGCAAGTTTGGGATTTTGCCATCTTGCCAATGCAGGGTGGCGGCAATCATCGCCTCTTGCAAAGCATCTTCGGCCAATTGAAAATCGCCCACGCGCGCAATCAACCCAGATATAATTCGTCCCCGATCTTCTCTCACCAAACGGCTGAGCAAAAGACTGGCCGATTGAGATTTTGAGGCCGGGGACGACATTTATTTAACCTGCTGGATTGTAATCCAATAATGGGCGGATTTCGATTGTGCCGTGATTGGCTGATGGTACCATTGCCGCATATTTGAGAGCGGCATCAAGATCAGCAACTTCGATGATGTAATAGCCACCTAAGTGTTCTTTGGTTTCGGCAAAGGGGCCGTCCATCACATCAATCTTGCCATTACGAACTTTAAGCGAGGTGGCGGTGTTGATGCCTTTCAGCCCCTCGCCCCCGCGCATCACGCCATCGGCTTTCAATTTTTCATTGAGGGCAAAATATCCACCCATCATGGTTTGAAATTCGGGCGTGCCGTAGGTTGGTTCCAGAGCTGGATCACTGTAAATCAGAAACATGTATTTCATTTGATTTATCCTTGTTGGTTGAAGTTATCGGTTTTGAGTGTCAGAGGCCAGTCGCAATCCGGATCAGGGCAACGCCCAATATGGCAACCGCCAACCAGTTGCTGCTATTGCTTATATAACGCAGGGGATGATCAGGGATTTCGGCATTGAGCCCAATTGGGTGAAGCACACGACCGAGCAAGAGCAGCGCACCTGCTGCATAGAGCCATGAATGCGGCGCACCCTGTAATTCAGCGAGCACCATCAAAATGAGAGTGAATGGCACCCATTCCACAAAGTTGCCGTGATGGCGAATGCAGAGCAGAAGTTCTTTCGAACCCCCATCGCCAATGGAAACCTTGTGCTCACCGCGAGATTTGGCCACCCGAACCCAGAGGATGAACCAGATTAGGATGAGCGGCAGAGCGTAAAGTGTTGTGATGTGAAGTGACATGTCGGATTACTCCTTTTCTGTTCCGATGTCCCAAGGACGAACGGCAGTTCAGGATTTCGACACTGTTCAAAAAAATATTTTAAAAAATCAATTCTCGTCCATTTTAAGAGCCGCAATGAACGCCTCTTGTGGAATTTCCACTTTACCGAATTGACGCATCTTTTTCTTACCTTCCTTCTGCTTATCCAGAAGTTTGCGTTTGCGTGAAATGTCACCGCCATAGCATTTGGCCGTCACATCTTTGCGCATCGCAGACAGGGTTTCGCGCGCCACGATCTTGCCGCCGATGGTGGCTTGGATCGGAATTTGGAACATGTGGCGTGGGATCAAATCTTTTAGCTTTTCGCACATCACACGGCCGCGCTGTTCAGCCCGGCCCTTGTGCACAATCATGGCCAACGCATCTACAGGCTCAGCATTCACCAGAATGCCCATGCGCACCAGATCGCCTTTTTCATAGCCGATCATTTTATAATCGAAGGAAGCATAGCCACGGCTCACCGATTTCAGGCGATCATAAAAATCAAATACCACTTCATTCAGCGGCAAATCATAAATCACCATGGCGCGGTTACCCGCATAGGTGAGTTGCTTCTGGCGGCCACGACGATCTTCACACAATTTCAGGATCGAACCGAGATATTCATCGGGCACCAAAATCGTGGCTTCAATCCACGGCTCTTCAATTGATTCAATCAACATCACATCGGGCAAATCCACCGGATTGTGCAGTGTCAACTTTGTGCCATCACGCATGTTGATGTTATAAATAACTGATGGCGCCGTGGTGATAATATCCACGTTAAATTCGCGTTCAATACGTTCGCGGGTAATTTCCAAGTGCAGAAGGCCTAAAAACCCGCAGCGGAAACCAAAACCCAAGGCGGCTGATGTTTCCATTTCAAACGAGAACGACGCGTCATTCAAACGCAGCTTGCCCATGGCATCGCGCAAATCTTCGAACTTTGCCGCATCAACTGGAAAGAAGCCTGCAAACACAACGGATTGCGCCTCTTTAAAGTCAGGCAGCGCTTCAGCGCATGGGTTCTTTTCGTCAGTGACGGTATCGCCCACGCGCGTATCGGCCACTTCTTTAATCGCCGCCGTGAAGAAACCAATCTCGCCCGGCCCTAAACTGGCCACCACTTCTTTCTTAGGGCGCGAGACACCCACCCGGTCGATCAAATAAGAACCACCAGTCCCCATCATTTTAACGCGCATACCCTTACGAAGTTCGCCGTCAATAATGCGCAGCAAAACCACCACGCCCAAATAAGTATCATACCAAGAGTCAACCAACAGCGCTTTGAGTGGCTTGTTGCGATCGCCTTTGGGAGCAGGAAGCCTCGTAACAATTGCTTCCAAAACATCAGGCACGCCAAGACCCGTCTTGGCCGAAATCATCACAGCTTGTGAGGCATCAATGCCGATCACATCTTCAATCTGTTGTTGAATGCGCTCGGGCTCTGCTGCGGGCAAATCCACTTTGTTGAGCACGGGAATAATTTCGTGATTGTTGTTGATCGCCTGATACACATTGGCCAGTGTTTGCGCTTCAACACCTTGGCTGGCATCCACCACCAGAAGCGATCCTTCACAGGCCGCAAGCGAGCGCGAAACTTCATAAGCAAAATCTACATGGCCTGGCGTGTCAATCAGATTGAGCACATAATCCTTGCCGTCCTTGGCTTTGTAATCGAGGCGAACCGTGTTGGCCTTAATGGTAATTCCGCGCTCACGCTCTAAATCCATGGAGTCCAAGATCTGGTCAACCATCTCGCGGTCACTGACAGCACCACAGAGCTGGATCAGGCGATCAGCGAGCGTGGATTTGCCATGGTCAATATGGGCGATAATTGAGAAATTGCGGATTTGGGAAGGTTCAGTTGTCATTTGGCGCGGTGTTTGGCAGTCGTTAGCCTGAACGTCAAGCCTATCGTCCTCTACCGCTTGCGGGAGAGGAAAGGGGCCTATGAGCGTCAGCGAAATGGGATAGGTGAGGGGCCGTTAGCGCAAATGCTTCAACAGCCCCACGGTTGAACTATCCAATCCTTCAACCCCAACCCTTCCTTCAACAACCGGCTGCAAACCCGTGGCCAGTTCCTTGCCCAGCTCCACACCCCACTGATCAAAGCTGTTAAGGCCCCAAATCACGCCTTCCACGAATACGCGGTGTTCATAGAGGGCGATAAGGCGGCCGAGGGTGTAGGGATCGAGTTTCTTGTAAGCCAATGTAAGCGAAGGGCGGTTGCCGGTGAAGACTTTATGCGGGGCTAATGCCTTCGCCTCAGTTTTGGATTTTCCGGCTGAGATCAATTGTGCCTCGGCCTCACGCAAGGTGCGGCCTTTCATCAAGGCCTGCGACTGCGCCAAACAATTTGACACCAGCAGCGTGTGGTGAATCGCCATGCCCTTCTCATGTGGCTCAGCGGCAATCAAAAATTCCACGGGAATCACATCTGTGCCTTGATGCAGTAATTGGAAAAAAGCGTGCTGGCCGTTGGTGCCGGGTTCACCCCAAACAATTGGCCCTGAGGCATTCTTCAGTGGCTTACCGTCTTTTCCAACGCGCTTGCCATTTGATTCCATATCAAGCTGTTGCAAATAAGCCGGAAAGCGCGAGAGCCGTTGGTCATAGGGAATGACAGCGCGCGATGCGTGCCCGCAAATATTTCTGTGCCAAACCCCGAGGAGACCCATCAACATCGGCAAGTTCTCGCTGGGTTTTGCCGTGGCAAAATGCGTGTCCATCGCGTGGCCGCCGGCCAGAAAACGTGTAAAATGATGCGGACCAATGGCCAGCATCACGGGCAAGCCAATTGCTGACCAAATTGAATAGCGCCCGCCCACCCAATCCCAAAAACCAAAAATACGATTTTCTGCAATGCCAAAGGCTTTCACTTTATCAATGGCCGTTGAGACCGCCGCAAAGTGACCTCCCACCGCCGCCTCGCCCAATTTCTCCACAATCCATGCCCTAGCCGACCGCGCATTGGTCATGGTTTCAATAGTGGTAAAGGTTTTGGATGCGATGATAAAAAGCGTAGTCGCCGGATTTAAAGTCTTCAACGTATCAGCAATATGTGCGCCATCAACGTTAGAAACATAATGACAGCGCGGACCGTCGTGATAAGGGGCCAGGGCCAGTGTCACCATCGCAGGGCCAAGATCAGAACCGCCAATGCCGATATTCACAACATCGGTAATATTGCTCTTGCGAATATCAGTGGCAAACCGCGCCATGGCGTTGAGCACATCGTGAACATCATGCACCACATTATGGCCATCGACGAACACCATTTCCGTGTGCGGACGGCGGAGAGCGGTGTGCAAGACAGCGCGGTGTTCCGTGGTGTTGATGATATCGCCCCGCATCATGGCATCACGCGCCTGTTCAACTTTTGCAGCTTTTGCCAAGGCTTGCAGAAGCGACATGGTTTTGGAGGTTACGGCACATTTGGAATAATCGAGAAGTAAGTCTTCCTGCGCTGACGAAAACGCCGCAAACCGCTTTGCGTCTTTTGCGAAAGCTTTGCGCATATCGAGTGCGGACGCCTTACGGTGGGTCTTGAGGTTTTTGAATGCCGTTTGTGTCGTCGTGTTCATTGCACCATCCCATAAATCCGTCATTCCAGCGAAGGCTGGAATCCAGCTCTACTTCAAATTCCGTATCTTTTGCTAGCTGGATCCCTGCTTTCGCAGGGATGACGGCACAAAAAAGAAACGGGCGAGGACGTTATGTCCGCAACATCGCTCCCACGGCCTTCGCCGCAGTCGCTACAATCTTGGCCGATATTGCCTCAATGTCAGCGTCGGTGAAAGTCTTATCCTTGGGCTGCAATGTCACCTCGACGGCGAGAGATGTTTTACCGCCTTCCAACTTATAAAGATCAAACACATTGACATCGGCAATCAAAACTTTGTCCACGCCCTTCACAGCTTTGACAAGTTCTGCGGCTTGCACTTTATCATCAACAACAAAGGCAAAGTCACGCGACAGCGGCATGAGATCAGAAAAGTTCAGTGCGGCGCGCGCGTTTGATTTGGCCTTTGAGGCTGGCAGTCTGTTCAAAATAATTTCAAACGCCACCAGAGGCCCTTTCACATCCATCGCCTGCAATACACGCGGATGGATTTCGCCAAAATACGCAAGTTTGTTTTGCGGGCCCATTTGAATGGTGCCGGAACGACCCGGATGGAACCAAGCGGGTGCGCCGGAAACAACTTGCAATGAGGCGACAGCCAGACCGCAAGCTTCAAGCACGTTCAGCACATCGGCCTTCACGTCAAAGACATCCGCATCGCGCTTGCCGCCTTGGACGTTGCGCGACACAGCCGCACCACGGCGAATGCCACCTGCGCGCAATGTTTCATCCGTCGCCTTATCGCCCGCATAGGCGTGGCCCACTTCAGCCAACATCAAATCTGCAAATCCCCGTGCCACATTGCGGCCTGCTGCAGCAATCAGATTAGGCAATAGTGAAGGCCGCATGTCAGTGAGTTCAGATGAAATTGCATTGCTGAGCTTTAATTCATTCAGCCCCCCACCAAATAATTTGGCATGGGCTTCCGGTAAAAACGCCCAAGTCACCGCCTCGTTGAAACCACGCGTTGCCAATGTGCGCCGTGCAGCCAGCATGCGCTTTTGCAACGGGTTGAGCACAGGCCGCGCTATATCATGAGGCCTGCTCATCGGCGCATTTTGGATATTCTCGAGGCCGTAAATGCGGCAGATTTCTTCCACCAGATCAGCCTCGCCTTTCACATCGGGCCGCCAGCTTGGTACATTTGCAACGCCGTCTTCTGAAACCATAAAACCAAGATCACGCAATATGCGCAATTGATCCGTCCACCGAATATCAACACCACCTAGGGATTTCACGCGGGTCTTCCGTAAAGTGAAAGACCGTGCCGTATCAGGCAGAGCACCAGCAATCACCAGCTCGGAGGCTTCACCACCACACAATTCCAAAATCAAACGCGTAGCTATCTCAGCTCCTGTTTGTGTGAAGGCCGGATCAACGCCGCGTTCAAAACGGTAGCGCGCATCGGAAATAATCCCAAGCTTGCGGCCCGTTGCGGCCGTGGCTTGTGGATCAAAATATGCAGCTTCGAGGAATACGTTGGTTGTAGTGTCCGAACAGCCAGATGCCTCGCCACCCATAATACCAGCAATGCCTTCGGCGGCTCTATCGTCAGCAATCACCGTCATCTGGTCGGTCAGCGTGTAAGTCTTGCCATCCAGCGCCAATAAGCTTTCGCCAGTTTTGGCTAGGCGCGCGGAAATATGCCCGTGCACTTTATCAGCATCAAACACATGCAACGGACGGCCATAGGTGAAGGTGATGTAATTGGTGATATCAACCAAAGTTGAAATCGGACGAAGCCCGATAGATTTCAAACGCGCTTGCAGCCAAGCTGGCGATGGCCCGTTTTTTACGCCTTTGAAATAACGCCCCACAAACAGAGCGCAGGAACTTTTCTCATCAACAGCAACATTGATCGGCGATTTAAATATGCCTTTCACAGGCGCTGTATTGAGCGGCTTTAATGTGCCCAAACCCTTGGCCGCGAGATCACGCGCCAATCCGTGAATGCCCAAAGCGTCCGGCCTATTGGCCGTCACCTTGATATAAATCATCGGATCATCAAGGCCGAGTGCTTTCACCGCAGGCGTACCCACTGGCCAATCACCCTGCACATCAATAATGCCGTCATGCTCTTCCGACAGCAGCAACTCGCGCTCTGAACACATCATGCCTTGCGATTCTTGGCCGCGGATCGAACCTTTTTCGAGCGCGATTTTAGTGGCCGGAATCACAGCACCCGGCAGCGCAATAATCGCCTTCATGCCAGCCCGCGCATTCGGCGCACCACAAACAACTTGGATCACGCCAGTATCGGTTTCCACCTTGCATAGCCGCAGCTTATCCGCATTGGGATGCTTCTCGGCTTCCAACACATAGGCAACTTTGAATGCGGCGAGTTCTTGCGTGCGGTCAGAGACTTCCTCAACCTCAAGGCCAACGCCAATCAAGCCTTCGCAGATTTGATCGAGGGTCGCCGTGGTGTCGAGATGTTCTTTAAGCCAGGAGAGCGTGAATTTCATGATTGAGTTCCTAAATGTCCTCTACCGCACAGCGGGAGAGGAAGGGGACCCGTTGCGCAGCAATGGGGGAGGTGAGGGGCAGTATCATTTCAACGCCTCGGCAATTAAAGTCAAAACTTCATCCATACCTTCTTTGATTTCAGCGTTGTGAAAGCGGACGACTTTATAGCCTTGAGATTCAAGATAAATTGTGCGGCGCTTATCATTTGAGACTTCAGCCTCAGTTGAATGTGTCCAACCATCAATTTCAATAATCAATTTTCTTTCGAGACAAATGAAATCCACGATATAGGGCCCGATTGGGACTTGCCTGCGAAACTTCTGCTTTTCTAATTGACGATTGCGCAATTGCTCCCACAGGCGTTTTTCGGCAGGTGTGGAATCGACGCGGAGTTGTTTTGCGGTTTCGAGTTTTTGGCCTTCCCTCATACCCTCACCTATCCCACATTGCTAAAGCAATGCGGGCCCCTTTCCTCTCCCGCTGTGCGGTAGAGGACATCAAGAAAGTCCCCCCGCCAGTGTCGGCACCTGCAAGCTCCGGAAGCCGTAATGCCTTAACCAGCGCAGATCACTTTCAAAAAACGCGCGCAAATCTGGGATGCCATATTTCAACATCGCAATCCGGTCTATCCCCATGCCGAAGGCAAAGCCTTGGTATTTGTCAGGATCAAGCCCACCTGCGCGAATAACATTGGGATGCACCATGCCGCTGCCTAAAATCTCCAGCCACTTATCACCCGTACCAATTTTCAATTGCCCGCCTTCGCGCGAATAATTGATGTCCACTTCCATTGAAGGTTCAGTGAACGGGAAATGCGAGGCGCGAAAACGCATCTTCACATCATCGACCTCAAAGAAGGCTTTGCAGAATTCTTCTAAAATCCATTTGAGGTTGCCCATATGGGTTGTCTCATCAATCACCAATGCTTCAACTTGATTGAACATTGGCGTGTGCGTCATATCCGAGTCAGAGCGAAACGTGCGGCCGGGTGCTATAATCCGAATGGGTGGTTTCTGGCTCAGCATCGTGCGAATTTGCACAGGCGAAGTATGCGTGCGCAGAACCATACGTGAGCCATCGGGCTTTTCGTTGAAATAGAATGTGTCGTGTTCTTGCCGCGCCGGGTGATCAGCTGGCATATTGAGCGCGTCGAAATTATGAAAGTCATCTTCAATATGCGGGCCTTCAGCCACGCTGAACCCGAGATCGCCAAAAATCTGCACCACCTCTTCCCAGACTTGGGACACGGGATGAATGGTGCCAGCACTTTGCGGGCGCACCGGCAATGTCACATCAATTTTTTCAGACACCAACCGCGCTTCTAAAGCCGCCTCGGCAAACACAGATTTCTTCGCCGATAAAGCCTCCGTCACTTTATCTTTCAAAATATTCAGCGCCGCACCCGCCGCCTTTCGCTCATCGGGTGCCATTTTGCCGAGTGCGGCCATGCGCTCTGAAATCACGCCTTTCTTGCCCAAAGCGGAAACGCGAATGGCCTCAACACCTGCTTCATCCGCAGCGGCGGAGACTTGCGCTAATAATTCTTGTTCGAGTGCATCAAGCGAAGTTTGGTCAGTCATTCAAAATCCAACTTTTCATTCGTCATTCCCGCGAAGGCGGGAATCTCAGTTTTGTCGCGTAACGCAGATTCCCGCCTTCGCGGGAATGACGTTGGTGGTGTTTTGCCGGCCTTAGAAAATAAAACGGGCCTTAAGGGCGGTTTAGCCGCCTTTAAAGCCCGGTCAAGAGTCCTAAACTGTTTTAAAACTTAAGCAGCCTTTCCGGCAACTTTCGCTTTTTCCACGAGAACCGCAAATGCGGCTGCATCATGCACAGCAAGATCGCTCAGAACCTTGCGGTCCACAACAATCCCGGCCTTGTCCAGACCGTAGATAAATCGGCCGTAAGTCAGGCCCAATTCACGCGAAGCTGCGTTGATACGTTGAATCCAAAGTGAGCGGAAATTGCGCTTCTTGGTGCGACGGTCGCGGTAGGCATATTGCCCCGCCTTTTCCACGGCCTGAACGGCAACGCGGAAAATGTTTTTGCGGCGGTTGAAATAGCCTTTAGCGGCCTTGATAACTTTTTTGTGGGAACGGCGTGCGACGACGCCACCTTTTGCACGTGACATGGTTCAGCTTCCCTTATTTCTTGCGCGCATATGGCATGTGGATTTTGACCAGGCGTTCGTCGCCTGCGGCCAAAATCATGGTGCCACGTTGGTTGCGGATGGTTTTGTTGGAGCGCTTGATCATGCCGTGGCGTTTGCCGGCAGCGCCAGCGATCACCAGGCCTGAGGCTGTGAAGCGAAAACGCTTCTTGGCCGCAGATTTAGTCTTCATTTTGGGCATTTTGCTTGGTCCTAAAGTTAAGCGTTAATCGAGCCGCCATGGCATGCCCTATACAAGCCAGGCGACGTGAAAGCTTCAGTTTTGAGGTGAAGGTGTGGGGGATAAAGCAGAGTTTCGGGCCAAAGGCAAGCGCCACCCCTCTTCCCATTGCCCAATTCAACATGCGTTAACCAGCGCACTATAAAATTACAATTTTGTAATGATAAGCCCCAACATTAAAGTTTTGTTAGAAAACTAAATTTAGATGTGGCTCATTCTCTCCAAAGCACAATCAAAACGCGAGTTAGCTGTAACAAATGGGGTTTTTAGAATGCGTAAATTTTTGAATGACCAATCCGGCGCCACAGCCATTGAATATGGCTTGATCGCAGCAGCTATGGCTGCTTGCTTGCTGACAGCCATGCCCTATATCACCAATGCGCTCGTAAAGAAGTTCAATAACATCGGTGCAGCGCTAAAATAGCAAAGACACGCCGGTTCAAAAAACAGTGGCCGCGCTTATCTAATGCGGAGGTTACTTGCTGGGTTTTGCACCCCAATCATCCAGGCGGGCATTGCCGAAACAGGCAATGTGACCCCCCTCGAAATAAGGGGGGCCAAATGTGGGATATCGACATCATAATAGCGGGATTCGAGCAAGTCGCGACGCTCGGTCTCCCAAATTCGGTCGGTGTAAAGTGGAACACATATCATTCGATGCAACTCGACGCGGCTCAGTCCAATGTCATGCAATTGATAGTCGCTAAACTTTTGCAGTCTTTTCAAATCTTTACGCATGCGCCAATTGGTGACCATGCGCACAATCCAAGTAAGGCGGCCAAAGGCTGCTCTTGAATTGGCTTCATTGATCTCAAAATCGCGCATGATAGTCTCCTTTAAAGCTCCAATTGTATCGATTGTTTTGATAATAATCCACGAATACTCTTGATATTCGCTAATTGTTTAGATACAATGAATGCTATGATGAACACAATCGAAACATTGTTACCATGACAATTTGGGTTCCCACGCTTGATCGCTCCAAGCCATTATATCTTGCTATCGCTGATGCAATCAGTTCTGATGTTGATGGTGGCACATTAGCCAAGGGTGACAGGCTTCCCCCACAGCGGGATTTGGCGTGGAAGTTAGGCGTCACATTAGGCACCGTCACGCGCGCCTACAAAGAGGCAGAACTGCGTGGACTTTTATCGGGTGAGGTAGGCCGCGGCAGTTACATTCGTTCAGGCAATGCGGTTTCGCCTATCCCACCGATTGCAAAAGAAACAGATGGCATTATCGATTTGACTCACGCCATTCCACCGCCAGTGGTTACCGCGCAAGAATTTGATTCAGCACTTCATGCCGTCATGCGCGATCCGCGCAAACTCGATCTTCTCGATTACGCGCCGCCAGATGGCTTTGCACTTCATAAGGTGATGGCCTCGCATTGGTTAAAGCGCAGCGGCATTGATGCAAACACGCGCGATATTTTTATCACTGCGGGCGCCCATCTTGGGTTGATCACCGTGCTCGAAGCTATTTCAGAACCGGGTGAAACGGTTATGGCAGAAGGTGTCAATTACGCGCTGCTCAGAAACACTTTCAAGAACGCGCATGTTGAACCTTTGGCTTTGGAAATGGACTCAGAAGGCCTCACACCAACCGCTTTTGAACATGCAGCTCGCACCACCAAATCGCGCATCCTCTATATCGTGCCCACTTTGCAAAACCCGACAACCAGCACCATGAGCATGCGAAGGCGTGAAGAGATTGTGGCGATTGCGCGAAAATACAAAGTCACCATTATTGAAGATGATATTTTTAGATTGCTCGATGCGCGCGTGCAGCCGCCAACCTTTTATACAATAGCTCCCGAACTCACCTATCACATCACCAGCCTCTCAAAAACCCTTGCTCCAGGCCTGCGGATTGGATTTGTGGTCACACCTCAAGGCCAGGAAAAATCAATGCGCAGCCACGTCCGCACCATGGCTTCGCGCACGGTTGGCATCACAGGCGAGATCGCGCGTTATTGGATTGAAACTGATCTTGCAGACACGATACTCAATCGCACAAGGCGCGAACTTGCATCACTCCGCGCTTCATTTATTGAATTGTTCAAAGGCTGCACTTTCCGTTGTGAACCGGGCGCGCCCTATGCGTGGCTTGAATTGCCGGAACATTGGAATGTGTCGCGCTTTGCCGCAGCCCTCATGGCTGCGAATATTAAGGTAACACCCGGCTCTGCATTTTTACTCGTGCCGAGTTTGACGCCCCGTCATATTCGCATTTGCTTTGGAACATCAGTTGAAAATTTCAAAGTGCGCAAAGCCTTCGAAACAATCCGCACATTGATGCGCGAGCAAGATGAGGATGAGTTTACGCCTGTTGCGTAAGCGTATCGTTTAGCCGCTCTAACATAATGCCCAACGAAATGCGCAAGTCTTCCAACTTTTCCTTGCCGATCATTTCAGCAAGTTCATTTTCTAAATCACCAATTTGCTGTCTTGCGGTCTTGCTGGCCAACTCACCTTTGGGAGTTATGATCACGACCTTGTCGCGCTTGTTACCTGGTAAGTTCTTCAAAGCAATGACTTGCAATTTTATAAGGCGTTGCACTGAACTTTGTGCTGCTTGGCGGGTAATTTGCAACTCTCTCGCAATTTCCGAAATTGTATATGTGCCACGTGAAGCCCGCACGAAAACGCGAACATCAGAAGGGCGAACATTTTCGTACGGTGTGCCGCGCCGATACTGGGACATGCGTCCATCAATGGCCAAACCGAGATAATACAGCAGTGTTCTAATATTATCGACTGGCACTCGCGAAGACTGTTCATCAACCATGGTTGACAATAAACATGTCCATGCAAATTGCGCAAGTGTCCATGCACAACTTATTGTCTAGTTAAGTTGACAATAAAGCATGGAATACTTATGTGTTCTTTGTCAATTTCGATTGACAAAAGACTCGGATAGCGGGCTCCCCCAGCATGGCGGTCGGGCTGATCCGTTAGTTTGATCGCCTTCACGCAAAGTCTGAGTCTTTTTAACCAGCAGAAGCATGTTCGGGGGCGCTCTGCTTCTGGTTGTTGCGGCCGGTGGTGCCTATCCCACCATCGGCCGATTTATTTCTGCTCTTCGGAAAATACCTTGGCCAGCTCAGGCCTTAAATCGATCAATATGGCATCGGCCATGGACGCATGTCCTTCAGCTGACGGATGCATGGCCCCAGTTGTTTCAGAAAAGTTAGCTTTCGAAGCGGGCTCATCAATCACGCCGTATTTATCGACCACCTTCTGGTTCATCACCATTACAGCATCATTAAAACTGCGCACCCAGCGTTGACGCAGTGCATAAGGATAGTTTTGCGTCGCGGGATCATAAGGCTTCCACCCTGCTCCATTGGCAAAAATAGTTGACTGGCAGGTCTGGGTCGGCCGTTCGGATTTTCCCCAACACGGAATCATCAACATTTCAGCTGGATCATCAGCCCGGTCTTTGCGCTGCGCACAAAAACCATGACCTTTGAAGGGTTGATCGTTGTATGCACGCCCCGCATAAGTCCAGCCGTTAGCCTCCGCCAATTCACCCATACTGCGGTGAAGAACATCAAGCTGAGCATGGGCTTGGTCGAGTTTGGACTTTGTCACCACGAGCCAGGATGAAAATCGGTCCAGCGATTGATTTGCGGCATAAGCATCTTCAGGTTGATCAGAGCCATCGACGCCGGCACAAGTATTGCCATTTTCATCGGCGAGAATATCGGGATAAGCTGTCAGCACGATGCGCGATGGATCATAGGCCATGTCACCATTACTCAAGGGAACGGAAGCCTCCAAAGCATGGGCCAGCCTCGCATAAGAAGGTCCCAATTTTTCTTTCACATTGGCGGCAAATTGGTCAGCTGGCACCGTTGCACCGAAGAATTTGGCGAGTACTGATGACGCGCCATCGCGTAATGTTGACCACGCCACAAGATTGGCAAAGCCCACATCATTGCCGCCCACGGATAAAAATACAAAATCAACATTTCGTCTGAACTGACCTTGCGGGCAAATCCAAGTGCCATTGTCGTTGCCAAGTTCAACTTTGCATAGCTCTCGCAAGGCCCAATAGAGCTGGGTGTCTTTCTTTCCACCCGTGGTGGGCCTGATAAGCGAATCGGAAGATTTTCTCGATTTTTCACTGACATATTCCACATAGGACTGCGAACCTAGAATACCCTTATCAATCGATGCGCCCGAACAAGAATAGCCCATGAAAGTTACAGCGCCATGGGGGTTCTCCAGTCCAATCTGCAATGCAGCGCGCAATTGATGGCTATAAAGTGAACGGTGGCATAATTGGTCAAGCCACACCGCTGATCCCGAAACATCACCATTCACTCGGGCGGGATATAGGTTTTGCGAGCGGTGGTTCTCGTCCAGTTCCACTGGCACATCAGGGTTACCTTCGCCTGAAGCGAAACTATCTCCCAGACCTAAAATCAGAATATCTTTCACTCGTGCATCAATGCTGATGGGTCTTTCGCCTTCAACATTGACCGAGATCGTGGCACCCTCGGGGTATGGCAGGTAGGCTTTCACAGACTCATCACAAGGCGCTTTCAGTTCCTTGCCATCACCCACGTGCCAAATGCAGTTAAATTCCGACACAAGATTTTTGGAGTCTACGGGTTTCAGCTGAATCTCAATTTCATGAAATTTCGGATTCACATAAGTTTCAATATCGCTGCAACCGGTGTGGCGGCGTTGCTTTTCATTCCAGCAGGTTTCACCCACCGCGGAAGCGGCCCATCCCCGCCAATCAAATTTGGTGCGAAGGATATTTGTAAAAGGAATACGCCGATCATTCAGCACATGCTCGGTGCCCAGCACAGAGCTGTTATAGTAAAACATCGCGCTGTCTTCGGTAGAGCCAGAGCGCTGGTTCACATGCTGGCCATATTGCCGCCAAGCCAATTCTTGTTGCTTGAAAATATTTGGGTCGCGGAACAGGCGAAAGCGGTTGGAAACTTTCCAAACGATCTGTACATTAGAAGAGGTCAGCGTTTCCGCTGATGCGGGCGCAAAGTCGCACCCTAAAAACAAAACTAAAAATATAAACCGCCACACCATGATCATTATCTATAAATCCTATTGAAGGACTTTAAACCATACAATCAAGCCGAAATTATGGCAGGAATAAAAAGAACGCATAATAATTTTATGCGTTCCAAATATTGCTATTTTGCGGCTTTTGGAGCCAGAATCATAATAATCTGGCGGCCTTCAAAGCGCGGTTCCATTTCAACCTTGGCAATTTCCGCAGTATCCACTTTCACGCGGGCCAGAAGCTTATGGCCCAATTCTTGGTGGTCCATTTCGCGGCCTTTAAAGCGCAGCGTCACTTTCACTTTGTCGCCTTCATCAAAGAAGCGCTTTGCAGCTTTCATCTTTGTTTCATAGTCATGATCATCGATCATGGGGCGCAGCTTCAATTCCTTGATTTCAATGACGCGCTGCTTTTTGCGCGCTTCATTGGCTTTTTTCTGTTCTTGAAATTTGAATTTACCAAAGTCGAGAATCTTCGCCACGGGCGGTTTGGCATCTGGGGAAATTTCAACCAGATCCAATTCGGCTTCTTCAGCCATGATGAGAGCTTGACGCGTTGGCACGACGCCAACATTGTTTCCTTCAGCATCAATCAAGCGCACTTCGCGGCTGTCAATTTTGTTGTTGATGCGGTGGGTTTCTTCCTTCGGGGCCGGCTGGGCGCTGCGCACAGGTGCCGGTTTGCGTGGGGGTATACTCAAGGGTGGTGTATCTCCTAATGTTGATCGGGTGCGGTTTTGCAATGGTTATTGCGAATCCGGTGGCCACCTCTTAGCAGATCAATGGGCATGGCGTATAGACACTGAATCAGATGAGGATTTCCAGCGTGGCTGCACTTGAATTTGATGATGCGCTCGAAGATGTGCGGCTCGCCTACATTCGCGATGGGGGCCATGACGCATTTGGGCCAAGCGGCTTTTTCTGGCTTGGCGGTTTTCGGTCGGACATGCGCGGGTCAAAGGCCGAGAGCTTGGCCAATCTCGCCAGTTCCACAAGGCGGCAACTAACGCGCTTTGACTATTCCGGCCATGGTGAGTCGTCAGGGCTTTTTACCGATGGCACGATCAGTGACTGGTTGGAACAATCTACCCACATGTTTTTACAACACGCCAAAGGCAAGCGCATCATTGTCGGCTCCAGCATGGGTGGCTGGCTAGCTCTATTACTCGCAAGACGATTACGCGAGGAAGACCCATCGGCATTTCGCCGTATCGCTGGCATGGTGCTCCTCGCTCCGGCGACTGACATGACCCAGGATTTGATGTGGGACCATTTTAACGATGCAGCCCGCCAAGAACTCCGCGACACGGGCATGTATCAGAGGCCATCGGCTTATGGCGAGCCCTATTCCATTACGGTCAAACTTCTGGCCGATGGCGAAAAGCATTTGCTGCTCCGCGATAAATTATATCTGCCCTTTCCGGTTCGAATCTTACAAGGTTCCGATGACGTCGACGTCCCACCGCCGCATGCGATCAAAACTTTCGAGGCCCTCACCGGCCCCGATATTACATTGACCTTCATCAAAGACGGCGACCACCGTCTCTCCTCTGCAGGGCAACTGCGCTTTTTACAAGAAACAGTTTTGGATTTAGCCAAACGCGCAGATGGCGAGATGTTTTAAATCCTGATCGGTTCGTAATAATTCCACTTTTGAGTAACACGTCATTCCCGCGAAAGCGGGAATCTGCGTTTCCTAGCCCCTAAAACGCAGATGCCCGCCTTCGCGGGCATGACGAATTAATGTAACGAACTAATAGAAAAATTAAAACTAAAGCAACGCTCTCAAACCAATTCTATAATTTGGATATTTCAACACATAGCCGAGTTCGTTTTTGACCCGCGCATTCGAAACGCGCTTTGAATCCGCATAAAAACTTTTAGCCATTGCTGATAACTTCGCATCTTCAAACGGGACATCGGGTGGAATTGGCAGCCCCAATAGTTCCGCAGCATAGGCGATTACATCTTGCGGCGGGCAAGGTTCGTCGTCGGCCAAATTATAAATGCGACCCGGATTAGGACTGTTGATCGAAGCCAATAATGCACCAGCAATATCTTCAACATGAATACGGCTAAAAATCTGCCCCTGCTTAATCACCCGCTGCGCCTTGCCCGATTTTAAACTTTCAAAAGCATTGCGCCCCAGCCCATAAATTCCGGCAAGTCTAAAAATATGAAGTGGCAAATCCACAATCTGCTGCCATGCAGCCTCCGCATCAACACGGCGTTGCCCACGATCTGTATTGGGCTGAAGCGCACTATCCTCGTCTACCCACTCACCAGAGCGATCGCCGTAAACACCGGTGGTCGAGAGATAGGCGACCCATTCAAAAGTTTTGGCACGGTTTATTAATTCATCTTTGAAACGCAGCAGAACCGGATCGCCATCATCGCTTGGTGGCGCTGAAATTACGATATGAGTTACAGATTCTGGAATCGTTTGAAGCTCGCTGAATAATACGCCTTTAAACCCTTGTGCATTAATTACAGCAACACCCTCAAGCGAACGGCTAGTTCCGGTGACACTCCACTCAATTGGATCAAGCTTATGCGCCAAAGCTTCCGCTGAAAAACCAAATCCAAAACAAAGAAGGTGTTTCATGCCGATAGTTCCTCCATCGCCCAATGTGCGGTTTCGCTAACAATAGTCGAAGGATCATTCAGCAAAGCTCGCACAGCAAAACGCAGATTTGCATCACCGCTATTGCCAGCTGCAATTAAAACATTACGAATAAACCGATCACGCCCAATGCGCTTCACAGGTGAGCCTGAAAATAGCTTCCTGAATTCCGCATCATCCAATTTCAGCAACTCTAAAAGCGATGGCGAAACTAAATCTTCTCGCGCTTTTAATTTTATCTCCGATGATTCACGCGCAAATTTATTCCACGGGCAAACACCCAAGCAATCATCGCAGCCATAAATTCGGTTGCCCATAGCTTTACGAAACTCCGGGGCGATGTGGCCTTGGTGTTCAATTGTTAAATAGGAGATGCAACGCCTTGCATCAATCTGGTGCGGAGCTGTGAATGCTTTTGTGGGGCAAATATCCAAACAGGCTTGGCATGTTCCACAATGATCAATCTCCGCTTCATCAAAATCTAATTCTGCCGTCGTCAAAATCGAACCGATAAAAAACCACGAGCCCAATTTGCGCGAGACGAGATTTGTATGTTTGCCCTGCCAACCTATACCCGCTTTCGCAGCTAGAGGTTTTTCCATCAGTGGGGCTGTATCAACAAAAACTTTTACATCATGCCCGCTCACGCCTGCGAACCAGCTTGCGAGAGTTTTCAGTTTCGACTTAATGACATCATGATAATCGCGGTTCAACGCATAAGTCGAAATCACACCCGCTGATTTTTTCTCTAACCTTTCAAAAACATCCAAACCTTGATCATAATTTATTGCAAGCATAATGGCTGATTTTGCTTCAGGCCACATTGCATCAGGCGTTCTTCGTCGATTTAAAGTTTCGACCATCCAGCCCATATCGCCGTGACGGCCTGCTTGTACATAAGCTTCAAGCTCATCACCAATAGCCGGACTCAAAGAAGCCGAAGTAATGCGCACATCGTCAAAGCCCAACTCATGCGCTTTGAATTTGAGGCTTGCGACTAAATCAGAAATCAAGATCAGCGTAATTTGGCGAGGCTGGCATAGCGGGCAGTGTGTCGGCCAACAGCACGCGGAAGGACGGCCTCGACTTAATCCGTTGATACCAGCTTTTGGCCACCGGATTTTCCGACCAATCAATATCGCCCAAATAATCAATCGCCGAAATATGCGCAGCTGCGGCCAAATCTGCCAGTGACAATTCTTCGCCCCCCAACCAAGACCTTTCCTCAGCCAAATAAGCCACATAATCCAAATGCGGTTTAATCCGCCCTTTGGCGCTGCGAACACGCGCCATGTCAGGAGCACCACCGCCTGCATGATAATCCATAAAGCGTTTAATCACTTTTTCGGTCAGCAACGGTTCTGTGACCTCGGTATAAAATTTCACATCAAACCAAGCAACCAACCTTCTAATCTCAGCGCGCGCAAAAGCATTGCCGGGCAGCAACCGCATCTTGCCCATGCGGGTTTCTTCTAAATACTCGCTCAACGCCTCAATGCCACCAATAGCAAGGCCGGAATCTTCGACAAACACAGGCAATAGCCCTGAAGGGTTTAAATCCCGCACAGTTTGACTTGGCATCCATGCGCGTTCGTCGGCCAATTGGCAGGCCTCGCCATATTCAGCTAAACTCAACCGCACTCGCCTCGAATATGGATCAAGCGCAAAATGATAAAGTTTCGGCATCTTAGTTTTCTGACCAATCTAAATTAAAATTAAAAGGCTTGCCGCACTTGCCTCAGGTAACATCTGGCATATAAGCCCAGACTGGTATAGCAGCAAGAGATTCGAAAACGAGGGTAAACCGGGAAACTCTATGTCCATTGAACAAATTATCGTTCTGGCTCTCATACAGGGCATCACTGAATATCTCCCTATTTCATCTTCTGGCCATGATATTTTAGTGCCAGCCCTCACCGGCTGGCCTGACCAGGGTGCTCTCACTGATGCCATCACCAATGTCGGAACTGTTTTAGCGACCATATTTTATTTCTGGCGCGATGTTGTTTCGATGTTCCGAGGGCTTCTCGATTTGATCAAGCGCCAAACAACCGCTTCGTCCAGACTGGTGCTCAATGTCATCATCGCTTCCATTCCCGTTATGGTCTTAGGCCTGATTTTCCAAATCACGCATTTTGATGAAATGTTGCGTTCACCTTTGATCATCGCCATCAATTCCATCGTCTTTGGTTTGGCGCTATATGCGGCTGATGCTTATGGTCTGAATCGTAACCGCGTTGCAGACATCACACCAAAGACCGCACTTTATATCGGTTTGGCCCAAATGCTGGCACTGAACCCTGGCACCAGCCGTTCAGGGATAACCATGACTGCAGGACGGGCCTTGGGGTTTCTGCGCTCTGATGCGGCGCGGTTTTCATTTTTGATTTCTATTCCAGCCAATGCTGCAGGTTCAATCGTCAAAATTGGCCATGCCATCAAAAATCATGACCCCATCACAGGCCCGATGATCCTGTGCGGCATTCTCACATTCTTCATCGGCTTGATGACAATCGCATTTTTAATGCGCTTGATCCGCAACCACAGCTTCCTGCCCTTTGTCATTTACCGCGTCATTCTGGGCGGCGCATTGCTTGGATTGATCTATTCGGGCTTTGCGTTTGGCAAACTGAACTGACCGGCTTTGCGGAATCGGTAAAGATAGCTCGGTACAATTGCTTCAACAGTGCGCGCGGTAATGCCGAGGCCTTCCAAGGTGCGGCCTTCGGTTTCGGCTTTCGCATCAACCAGATTATCGGCTTTCAAAAGTTCAACTTGATCCTTGGTCAACGCCGGATTTGGCAGCAAGCCTGCAACGGCGCCCATGATTGAAGCCACACTAAATGGGATAGATAGTAAAACGCGCTTGCGCTGTGTGGTTTTTACGACGAATTGCAAAATCTGTTTGAAACTCATCACCTCTGGCCCGCCAAGTTCGTAAGTTTTGCCGTCTGCAACGCCGCGATCAACGAGAGTGACGATAGCCTCAGCCACATCGCCCACAAACACAGGCTGGAATTTTGCTTGGCCTCCACCAATCAAAGGCAGGATGGGCGAAAAGCGCGCCATTAATGCGAATTTATTGAACAGATTATCTTCTGGCCCAAACACGACACTGGGGCGGATGATGATGGCATTGGGGAAATTCGCTGCTGCATTAGCCTCGCCCTTGGCGCGGCTTTTGACATAGATACTGGTTGAGGGCTTATCAGTTCCAAGGCCAGACATATGGATGAATACTTGCGCCTTTGCGGTTTTGGCCGCCTTGGCAATCGCCGTTGCGCCAAACTCATGCACAGCTTCAAAAGTTTGAGCACCTGCATTGTGAAACACGGCTGTCAGATTAATCACTGCAAAGGCACCTTCGCAAGCCGCAGCAAGAGAAGCTGGAAAACGCACATTGGCCTGAATCGGAACGATCTGGCCCGGAACTCCCAGCGGCACAACATGGCCCGCCAAATCTGGTCTGCGACACGCCACGCGCACCCGGTAGCCGTGTTTGGCCAAGGCCCTCACCACATGGCGGCCGATAAAGCCTGAACCGCCGATGATGGTGACCAATTTATCTGAGTTTGAAGTCGTCAATTGCTGAGCCCTTGCTTTGAAAAATATGTTGGTTCGCCTTTTAACGATCTTACATGACAGATGCAAAGGCTCAGGTGCCACAGTTTGGTTGACAGCCAAATGCCCGCCCCCTAAGGAAGCGCCGTTGCCCTGATGGCGGAATTGGTAGACGCGCACGGTTCAGGTCCGTGTGCCGAAAGGCGTGGAGGTTCGAGTCCTCTTCAGGGCACCAAATCTTAATTCTAAGAAGTTCAAGAAAGTCCAGAAGCCCCGCGAAACCGGGGCTTTTTCTTTGTTTAATGGAAAATCTTTGTGCAGTGCCGTCCAAAGAGATTTGTTGGTATCCAGCGCGATTGTTGGTATAATAGTTGGTAGTTGAAGCCTTTCCAGCGCGTTTTCCGAATTGGATACCAACAAATGGCCTTGAATGAGAAGAAAATCAATAACTTGAAGCCTCAAAACAAGATTTTTAAAGTGAGTGATGGCGGTGGTTTGTTCATTCAAGTTTCACCCCAAGGCAGCAAGCTTTGGCGTATGGCTTATCGCTTCAATGGCTTACAGAAACTCTTGTCATTTGGGGCCTATCCAGCCATTGGTCTTGCAGCGGCGCGGCAAAAGCGGGAAGACGCGAAGAAGTTGCTGGCAACGAAAATTGACCCCGCTTTTCAGGCGAAACAGGAAAAGCTGGTCCGACTTTCAGCTGGCAAGAACACTTTCGAATGTGTGGCTAAAGAGTTTTTGAAGAAGAATGAGCGGGAAGGTAAAGCCGACGCCACCTTGGACAAAAAGCGCTGGCTTGTGAACCTTGCTTTGCCGGACTTGGGCAAGAGGCCAATTGGTGAAATTACGGCTTCAGAAGTCCTTGTGCCACTCAAACGTGTAGAGGCTTTGGGCAACTTCGAAACGGCGAAAAGATTGCGGGCGGTTATCGGGCAAGTCTTCCGATTTGCGATATCATCGGCGCTAACAGAAGCAGACCCGACTTATGGTCTGAAAGGTGCCTTGACGTCGCCCAAGGTGAAACACCGTGCCGCCATCACAAATCGGGAAGCCTTTGCCGGATTGCTTCGCGCGATCTGGCACTATGAAGGGACATTGGAAACGCGGGCGGCACTAAAACTTATGGCCTTGCTTTTTCCAAGACCGGGCGAATTGCGCAATGCGGAATGGGTGGAATTTGATCTGCATAATGGAACTTGGACAATTCCAGCCGAACGCACCAAGATGCGCCGTGAACACAAGAAGCCTTTGTCCGCTTTGGCAGTTGAGGTCTTGCGCGATCTTCAGCGCCACACAGGCAATCGCCGTCTGGTTTTCCCGTCAACCCAATATGCTGAACGGCCTTTGAGCGAAAACACCATGAATGCAGCATTGCGGCGCATGGGCTTTTGCAACACTGAAGCGACTTCCCACGGTTTTCGCGCCAGCGCCTCTTCACTGTTGAACGAAGCAGGGCTTTGGAATGCCGACGCCATAGAAGTAGAATTGGGCCATGTCGATGCCGACAATGTGCGCCGCGCTTATCATCGGGCGCTATATTGGGATGAACGGGTGAAGATGACAGAATGGTGGGCTCTGGAAATAGCGAACGTGCAACAATCGCGGTAGCAAAAATTTCGAAATTAGATAATCTTCTTGGTCGAAGCTGAAAAACAGGATTCCAATGGTTGTCGTTTCAAACTGGATGCACGTTGACGTTTTCACGGTCGATCAAGCTTGTGCTTTATGGTGCGGATTTGATCCAGCCGGATTCGGCATTTTCAATGACCAGTATCCCTCTGAAATGGAAGCTGTCAAACAGCTTATTGTCGGGGGAATAGTAAGTGGTCAAATTATCTCTGATTCCACGCGAAACGTCTTTCACAGCATTGGGGATTACTCAAAAACCTATGTAACCAGAGAGCAACTGGAGAAATTTGCGCGAAAAAAACAGTTGTTTCCTGATTTCTTGTTTAATACTTTGGCACCATTTACACGCGGAAAACCAACAGGATTGCTGAGTGGCGCATTATACACTCCCGTCGCACAAGTTTCTCTACCTGAAACGACCAACCGGGGAGGAAGACCCAGTGAGTATGATTGGGATTCTTTCATGCTGGAAATTATTCGTCGGGCAAATTCGCTTGACGGCTTGCCTGATTCTCAAGCCGAATTGGTTCGCGACATGCTTCAATGGTTTTCCATAACTACTGGCCTAGAACCCGCTGAAAGTTCTATCAAAGTCAGAACGTCCAAGATTTACAAGTATTTGAATGAAAGTAAGGGAAAAGTTAATAAGCCCGGCGATTGAGTTTTTGGCCTTTCCGGCTGAAGAACCTGTTTGGTCCGCGCAAGTCTGCAACCGTCAACAAACGACGGAGATAGACATTGTCGCACAACCAACAACTTCCCCAAACTGGCTTCCTTCGCCTTCGTTCCATAGTCGCACCCCACGGCCCAATCCCCGTAAGCAAATCCACATGGTGGGCTGGCGTCAAATCCGGGCGCTACCCCAAGCCAGTTAAACTCAGTACTCGCGTTACGGCATGGCGCGTGGAAGATATTCGCGCCTTTATTGAAGTAGGGGTGAAATGAATGGTGTGGAGTAAGGGTTGGCGATTGGTTAAAATCCACCAAACCTACTCGGTGGAGGAAGCGGCGCGCAACCAAGGGGTGGCGAAAGGCACGGTCCGCCTCTGGCTCAAAAACGGTTTACCAGCTTTGAATGAAAGACGGCCTTGCCTCATTCTCGGTGGCGATCTTGCCGATTTTTTGAAAAGTCGCAAAAAACCAAAACAGACCTGTAAGCCGGAAGAATGTTTTTGCTTCAAATGCAGGGCACCACGCGAGGCTGCCTTTGGCGAAGCTGAATTCATACCCATTACACAGACCAACGGGCAGTTGATTGCGCTTTGCGGGCAATGCACCACCCTTATGCACAAACGTGTTTCCTTGGCCGCGTTACAGCTTTTGGAGGGCATTCGTCTCATCACAATCAAACAAGCACCAGACCGCATAGGTATTATTAGGCCAACCCGTTTGAATGATAACTAATTGAAGGAACAGGATCTATGCATAAACACCATCCCAAAAATGAACGTATCAAGCGCCAGTATTTTATCTGGCTTCAGGAGACGGAGGGACTTTCGCAGAGTTCTATCGACCAGAAAGCAGCTGCGATTTCCTTGTTTGAGGCTTCTACAAACTATAAGGATTTTGCAGCTTTCCATATCGAACAAGCCAGAAACTTTAAGAGACAACAGACAGATGCGATTAACGAGGCCACCGGCAAACCGCTGGCTAAGGCAACGATAAAACCACGCTTTGCAGCACTTAAAGCCTTCTTATCTTGGCTGGCAGGTCAACCAGGCTATCGGTCAAAGATCAAACATTCAGACAGTGAATATTTCAATATTTCTGCAAATGATGCTCGCATTGCAATGGCGAAAAGGGAAAAGCTGGTGCCTGATTTGTCACAGGTCCACCAAATGATCGATAGGATGCAAGCCCAAACACCCTTTCAAAAACGTGCCCGCGCTATAGTTGCTTTCACCCTCATTACCGCAGCAAGAGACGACGCGATTGCTTCATTGTCCCTAAAACACGTAGATTTACAAAATCGCTTTGTGATGATGGATGCGCGCCAAGTTCGCACAAAATTCCGAAAAACATTCAAAACGACGTTCTATCAAGTTGGCGGCAAGGCAGAAGTTATAGTTCGTGAATGGGTGGAATTCCTAAGAACTGAGTTTGCCTTTGATGAGGATGACCCACTCTTCCCGTCTACTCTCATCGGGCTGGACCAGAATGGAAACTTCACTCCCATTGGATTTAAACGTGAACACTGGAAAAATGCAGATGCAATCCGTTCGATTTTTAAAGAGGCCTTTGCCGAAGAAGGAATGCCCTATTTCAACCCGCATTCCGTCCGATCGACGATCGCACGGCTAGGCGAGCGGGTTTGCAACACACCTGAAGCCGCAAAAGCATGGTCGAAAAACATGGGCCACGAAAACACGATTACGACTTTCAATTCATATGGCGACGTTTCGCCTCAAAGGCAGTCTGAAATTATTCTGAGTTTGGGTGTAGAAAATAGGGGTAAGCAAAATCATTCGGCAATTGCTGAATTGGAAGCATTGCTCATCCGCATGAAAGCGCAAGATTTTACCACGTAAATGATGGCCAAAAGCTTACAGGTGATCAATGAACCATTGCTTCAAGCTAACACTTACCGCTACCAAATAGCTATAGGGGAATTATGTTTATTCAGTCTGCCACACATGGACGCGTTTGAAATTAAGGAAGCGGTAACGAAACTGGCCGGCGAACCGTTTGACGCGGCCAATTTTCCGTTCGCCTTCTTAGAAGCCTTTGGCAACCCCGAAGCTACCATCACCAGGTTGCGAGCCTGGGTTCAAAAGTAATTTACATATTGCGTAATCTGATGCGTCTCGATTACAAGTAAAATATAGAGTTCAAAATTCGAAAGATAGTCTATGCAGAATAGTAAGTTCAGAAAAATAAAATGAAAGCTGTTATTCTGGCTGGTGGATTTGGTACTCGCCTGTCCGAGGAAACCCACCTCAAACCAAAACCGATGATTGAGATTGGTGGCATGCCTTTAATCTGGCACATCATGAAAATCTATTCACACCACGGCGTGAATGATTTTATCGTTTGTTGTGGCTACAAGGGCTATGTGATCAAAGAGTATTTTGCGAATTATTTTTTGCATTCGTCAGATGTCACTTTCGATATGAAATCGAATGCGATGGAAGTGCACCAACATAACGCAGAGCCTTGGCGGGTTACATTGATCGATACTGGCGAAAATACGATGACTGGAGGCAGGCTTAAGCGCGTTGCAGGATATCTCCGCCAAGAAGAACGTTTCTGTTTCACCTATGGCGACGGGCTCGCCAGCATTGATGTTAATGCCCAGCTAAAATTCCATGCAAAGCATGGCAAGCTGGCAACTGTAACCGCGGTTCAACCACCTGCGCGCTATGGAGCGCTTGATATGGACGGCGATATGGTTCGGGGCTTTCTTGAAAAGCCACGGGGAGAAGGTGGTTATGTGAATGGTGGATTTTTTGTGCTGTCGCCCAAAGTTATTGATTTGATTGATGGTGATGCAACATCATGGGAAGGAAAACCGATGGAACAACTTGCGGTTTCGGGCGAACTTGCGGCCTATAAACATGATGGTTTCTGGCAACCCATGGATACGTTGCGTGAAAAACTTCTGCTTGAAAAGCACTGGGACAACAATTCCGCACCTTGGAAGGTTTGGTGATGAGGCCAGACCGAAATTTCTGGCGTGGTAAAAAAGTTTTAGTTACTGGTCACACCGGGTTTAAAGGTGCGTGGTTATGCTTCTGGCTTCATTCAATGGGCGCTCATGTAACGGGGGTGGCTCTGCAGCCAGAGAGCGAACCAAGCTTGTTCAAATTGCTGGGGCTTGAAAATATAATTTCAAGCGCTTTCTTGGATATTCGCAATCATTCTGAACTCACTCAAGCCATTGAAGCGAGCGAGGCCGAGGTGGTGTTGCATCTTGCCGCCCAGGCATTGGTGCGCGAGGGATATAACAATCCACTTTCCACCTTTGAGACAAATTTTGGAGGCACTGCCAATGTGCTTGAAGTTCTGCGCCGCAACAATGCAGCGCGTGTTGCCGTCATCGTCACAACCGATAAGGTTTACAAAAATCTTGAGAAGCATGCGCCATTCGTTGAAACTGATGAGCTAGGTGGATGCGACCCTTACAGCGCTAGCAAGGCTGCTGCGGAATTACTCGTTGAGTCATATCGCGAAAGTTATTTTCGTAACCAAGGGTTAGCTGTTGCGACAGCACGCGCTGGTAATGTTGTTGGCGGTGGAGACTGGTCACCCGAAAGACTAATTCCAGACTGCATTAAGGCGTGGAGTGCTGGGCAAAGTGTTGAAATCCGCATGCCAGATGCCGTGCGGCCTTGGCAGCATGTGCTTGACCCGCTCGCTGGATATTTGGTGCTAGCGCAAAACCTGTGGGAAGACCCGTCGCTCGCGTCAAGCTACAATTTTGGGCCAGACGCCGAGGGTTCTGCGTCGGTGCGTGAAGCAGTTACATTAGCACGGGCCAAATGGGGCAATGGCGACGCTCATGTAAAGTTTGGCACCGAAATGAAGGGGCCAAAGGAATCAGAAATTCTTCGACTTAACAATGCGCGGGCTCGCGCTGTATTGGGCTTTGATCCGCTCTGGCCGCTCGGCATAGCAATTGCTCGCACAGTTGACTGGTACGAAAACGCCAAGAATGGAAAGTCAGCATCGCTTCTATGCGCCAATGATATTGATGCTTATGAACGCAGGGCCCTATGAGCCGCTTTGAGATCGCCGAATTTGGTCTTGGTGTGAAAGGTGTAAAACGTCTGACACTTGGCGATGCGCGTGGTTCGCTCACACGTCTGTTTTGTGCTCAAGACTTGGCTACTGCAGGGTGGAATAAACCGATCTCGCAGGTCAACTGGGTTGAAAATAATATGCGTGGAACGGTGCGCGGTTTTCATTATCAAATCGCACCCTTTGCGGAAGACAAGTTATTGTTTTGTATGGACGGCGAAATGCATGACGTTGTTATTGATGTGCGCCGTGGATCGAATTCGTTTATGCAGCATGTGGCGGTAAATCTTTCAGCAGAACGCGGGGACGGTCTTTTAATACCTGCAGGTTTTGCGCATGGTTATCAATGTTTGAGTTATGATGTGAAATTGATTTATTTTCATAGCGCATCTCATTCGCCTTCCTCTGAGCGTGGGCTCAATCCTTTAGACCCCACGTTAAAAATTAAGTGGCCCTTGGCTGTTGAAAATTTGTCTGAACGCGACCAAAAGCACGCACTTATAAATATGACATTTGAAGGAGACCAGTTTTGAACTGTCGTTTTTGCCAAAGCGAGCTTCACGAGACATTTCTTGATCTCGGCTTTGCACCACCATCAAATTCATATCTGGCGGTAAAAGACTTATCGCGGCCAGAGCAATATTATCCCTTGCGCGTGATGGTTTGTGAAAGTTGCTGGCTTGTGCAAACACAAGACTTTGCCAATGCCGATGAATTTTTTAATGCCACCTACGCATATTTTTCAAGCACATCGGCAGGTTGGCTTGATCATGCCAAACGCTATTGCGCTGATATCACTGGGCGCCTCGGTCTGGGCCCCAAAAGCTTTGTCATTGAAGTTGCTTCCAACGACGGATATTTGTTGAAAAACTTTGTAAGTGCAGGCGTTCCCTGCCTTGGCATTGAACCGACCGCCAGCACTGCTGCGGCGGCTGAGGCACAAGGCGTTCCAACATTGCGTGAATTTTTCGGAAAAACCCTTGGAGAGAATTTGGCACAAGAAGGGCGTAACGCCGATCTGATCATCGGCAACAATGTGTTTGCCCATGTGCCCGACATCAATGATTTTACAACGGGCATTGCCACAGTGTTAAAGGCAGAAGGCGTGGTAACTTTGGAGTTTCCTCACCTTCTTAATCTGATCAGGCTCTCCCAATTCGACACGGTTTACCACGAACATTTTTCTTATCTGTCGCTTGCCGTTGTGCAGAGGATTTTTGCCAAAGCGGGTTTGCGCATATTTGATGTTGAAGAACTTTCGACCCATGGCGGAAGCTTGCGGATTTATGGTTGCCATATGGGCGGACAACACAAACAAACGCCTTCTGTTGAAAACATAATTCACCAAGAACGTGATGCCGGGCTGGAACGCCTTGATGTGTTCAGCGCCTTTCAAGCCAAGGCTAATGCCATCAAGGATGCATTGGTCAGCTTCCTCATCGAGGCTAAACGCAATGGACAAAAAGTGGTTGGCTATGGCGCCGCCGCAAAGGGCAACACGTTGCTCAACTTTGCTGGCGTGAAGCCAGACTTGTTGCCTTTTGTGTGCGACGCGGCCCCATCAAAGCAGGGCAAATTCATGCCCGGCAGCCACATCCCAATCTTGGCACCCGAAGCCTTAAAAACCGCAGAAGCCGATTTTGTGTTGATCCTGCCTTGGAATATTGCAACAGAGGTAATGGAAAAGACCAAACCACTCGTCTCATCCAAAACCCGCTATATCGTGGCCGTTCCAGAATTGACGACATTATGAAGCAGCGCATTGATGATTTCAGAATGCACACCGCATGATTAAGCCTCAAGTCATCGTAACGGGAGCAACTGGTTTTGTCGGACAACATCTGATTCCCTTGCTGCTTAAAAATGACTATGAAGTTATTGCGATGGGGAGAGACGAGGGCAAGGCTAAGCTCTTCGATTGGTATGAAAAAGTTAAATTTGTTTCGCATGATTATCATGTGGCTAAGACCAGCTTCAAACCAAAATCAGACGCCAGCCTGATACACTTGGCATGGCATGGGTTGCCAAATTATATGTCGCTGTTTCATTACGAAGAAAACCTGCCAAAGAATTACGAATTCATAAAAGAACTTGTGCAGTCTGGCGTTTCAAAAGTTTTAGCTGTTGGAACATGTTTTGAGTATGGGAACCAATCCGGCCCACTCTCCACCAGCAAACCTGCAAATCCCAACAATCCCTATGCGCTGGCAAAGGACAGTCTCAGGAGACAGCTAACCACTCTAAAGGTGCAAACTGGTTTTACGTTTCAGTGGGCGAGATTATTTTATATGTATGGAAAAGGGCAGAACCCCAAATCAATCCTTGCGCAGCTTGATACAGCAATACAAAATGGCGATGCGATATTTAATATGAGTGGTGGTGAACAGCTCAGGGATTATCTGCCAATTGAGGAGGTTGCACTTCAGCTGCTGGCAATATTTGAGAAGAATGATGGCGGAGTGTTTAATGTCTGTAGCGGCGCACCGATTTCAATAAGGCGGTTGGTCGAAAATAGAATTCAAGAAAAAGGTGCAACAATTAAAATGAATTTGGGATACTACCCCTATCCAGAATTCGAACCGATGGCATTTTGGGGTGAGAAATAAGAGATAACGATGACTGACGACCGTAATTTCGACTTTAAATGTACAGCTGAGTTTCAACAATACCTAAAAAACAACAACACAAAAATTACAGTTTCTCCCAATTGTTTGAATGAGATCATCAGAATGAATAGTTTTCGGATACCAACAATACCAAACAGTCCACTGAACTCCACTGATGATCCACAAGATTTTGGATTTATGCGCCTACGGCTCAACTCACATCTTAACTTCGTTGAAAATGCAGAATTTGAATCATCGCGCGCTACTTACGATAAAAATTATCAGAACAATCAATCTTATTCCAATTTTTTTATTCTGCACATGCAGAATGTAATTGAGCTTTTAAAAAAAGGCTGGTAATACCGGTGATGAAGTTAATTTAATTTGAGGAAATAAAATGAAAACAGCTATTTTAGTATTTTTAGCGGTAATATTATTGGCAGGATTTTCAAATGCCGACCCTATGGCATTTGACACCAGGCCTGTTATTAAACAAGGCTCACTAGAAAAACTTATGCAAGTGGATACCAGAGGCGGTAAGCTCATCAAATTAGATGGATTTGTGCTGAAGAAGCCAAATGCTGGGATTGGAGTTTTCAATGGGCTTAATATGGTTTATAAGCAAACTATTGAAGCTCCGTATGGAT
>JANYLQ010000061.1 GCA_025363755.1 Hyphomicrobiales bacterium
TCAGAAAGGCGCCCTCTTCATTTTACGATTTCAGAATTGAACGACCTGCATACACGGCTTGGCTTCCGAGCTCTTCTTCGATGCGGAGCAATTGGTTATATTTTGCCAACCGATCAGAACGTGCCAGTGAGCCCGTTTTAATCTGACCGCAGTTTGTGGCCACTGCCAAATCCGCGATAGTTGAATCTTCTGTTTCGCCAGAGCGATGTGACATCACAGCGGTATAGCCCGCTTTATGTGCCATTTCGACGGCTTCCAATGTTTCGCTGAGCGAGCCGATTTGGTTCACCTTCACGAGGATGGAATTGGCGATGTGTTCCTTGATGCCTTTTTGCAAGCGCTTGGTATTCGTGACGAACAGATCATCACCGACAAGCTGGTGGGTCTTGCCGATCAAATCCGTTACTTGCTTCCAGCCATCCCAGTCGTCTTCGCTCAGACCGTCTTCAATTGAAATGATCGGATAAGCCTTTGCGAGCTTTGCCAAATATTCGGCTTGTTCTTTGATTGAGCGTGTAACGCCCTCGCCTTCATAAACATATGCGCCGTTTTTGAAGAACTCGGTGGCTGCGCAATCTGTTGCCAAAAATACATCTTTGCCTGGCTTGTAACCCGCCTGTTCTATCGACTTCATCACGAAATCAAGCGCTGCTTCAGCAGATGGCAGGTTTGGCGCAAAGCCGCCTTCATCGCCAACGTTTGTGTTGTGGCCAGCCTTCTTTAGGGCTGATTTTAGTGTGTGGAAAATTTCAGCGCCACAACGCAGCGCCTCTTTGAAGGATGATGCGCCAACCGGCATGACCATGAATTCTTGGAAATCGATTGGGTTATCAGCATGCACACCGCCGTTGATGATGTTCATCATGGGCACTGGCAATGTGCGGGCCGACGCGCCGCCGACATAGCGATAGAGCGGCAAGCCTGATGATTCAGAAGCAGCTTTGGCCACAGCGAGAGACACGCCGAGAATGGCGTTGGCACCAAGGCGGGCTTTGTTTGGCGTACCGTCGAGTTCAATCATGGCTTTGTCGATGGCAAGCTGGTCTGTGCCTTCCATATCAGCCAAGGCTTCATAGATTTCTCCATTGACTGCGGCCACGGCCTTGAGAACGCCCTTGCCCATGTAACGGGCCTTGTCGCCGTCACGGAGTTCGACGGCTTCATGTGCGCCAGTCGACGCGCCCGATGGCACGGCAGCACGGCCGAATGCGCCGTCTTCTAATGTCACGTCAACTTCAACAGTTGGGTTGCCACGGCTGTCGAGAATTTCGCGGGCGGTGATATCGAGAATGGCGGTCATGTTTTGCTCCGATGTTTGATTTGTCGGTGCTTATGATCAGGTCATATGACAATTGCAAGAAAATTGAGGTGCGCACATCAGAATGTTGATGTGTGACTTAGGCATGGCTCAGCTGGATATGAAAGCAGTTATTCCATCCTTTAGTGGGGAGAAGTGAAGCTATGGCCATCTTACCCGGACTGGGGGAACGGTGATGTAGACGTATTGTTGCTTTTCGTCTTAAACTGTTCCTATGAAAGTTTATCATATCGCAAGTTTGGTTTTGGTCTCTGTTATGACGCAGCCGCAGATTGCTTTTGCCGACTGCAGTGCGACTGTATCAAAAAAATGGAATGTGGGGCGAAGTTTGCCCTACTCCGTCGACGCATCATCGCTTGGTCCAGACTGTAAACGAGCGGTAGCTGTGATGGTGGTGCGTGATGGCAAGGGCGATGTTAAATATAGTCTTTCGATGGCCACTAAGGATAACGCGGTGTTTAGCAACTTGGCCGATGCATCAGTTGCCGATATCAAGAGCATGCGCGTTGCTTTGGGAGACTGGCTTGATGCGGGTCTTTCTTCAAAGAAGAACAAGCTTTCTAAATTTCTTGAATGGAAGGCCGGCACAGAGGGCCCCTCCGAAAACCCACCAGCGGAGTTTCCATTTACAGTGAATAGTGAAGTTTCGCGTGATACTTATGAAGAGTGGCGAAAGCAAAACGTTCCGGTGTTTTGCTTTGTGCAAGGTATGGAGAGCATGCGCTGTGTTGTGTTGACGAAGGATGGTAATATTAGCGAAGTTGGAATTCAAAGTTTTCCAGGTTAAACGCTAGTTCTTGAAAGCCACCTGTTGGATCTGCGTTTCAACGATGCGTGCATCCTCGAATCCATTTTCAACTGCTGTATCGAGCGCTGTATTTGCATCCTCTTTATTATCCAGAGGACCGATCTGCACACGGTATAATGGCCCATTTGCACCGACGGCTTTTACGATCTGGGTGGGGCCAAAGCCCGCCAATCTGTTATAGGCATCCTTGGCGTTTTCCAAATCATGGAACACCCCGACGCGTACCATATAGCCTGCGCTATCCGATGGCAGTATGTCTTGTCCGTCAACACTTGCTTGTTGAATGCCTGAATCCTGGGGTTCAACATCGTATTTTGGATTGTGTTTTCGCGTCGCTATTTGAATTGGAGCTTGGGCATTTGAATCATCAGCCATTGATGCGATCTGACTTGAAGATGCACCATTGTTCAGCGCTTCGTTCATGGCCATCATGTGTTGCGACGAATCCTCCAATGGTGCCGGGCCAATGAGTTTGACACGAACATGGGTTTTGCCTTTGTTACGGTAGCCCAAAACATCTGCGGCTTTTTTGGAAAGATCAATGATACGCGTATCAACAAAAGGTCCACGGTCGTTGATCCGAACGATTACTTTGCGACCATTATCGAGATTGGTGACCAAAGCGTAGCTCGGCAGCGGTAAGGTGGCGTGAGCAGCGGTCAACGTGTTCATGTCGAACCACTCGCCGTTTGAGGTTCTGCGCTTGTGGAAAGCTTCACCATACCAAGAAGCGATGCCGGTTTTGTCGTAGCCCGGCTGTTCATGGGGCGTCCAGGTGCGGCCTGCAACTTGATAAGCGTTGCCGACTTGATATTTTCCGCCGCCAAAAGGAATGGGGCCTCGCCCACGATAATATGGACTGCCCTTTCCAGCGAAAGGATCAAGGCCTGCGCCTTTCCAACCGCGATGAGGTGGTGGATTATGGCTCGAGCAGCCTGCAAGAAAAACCGCGCAGAGGCTGGCGATCACAACACTTGAAGATGATTTACGCATACCCGACTCCACACACAAAAGAACTGAGCTTTAGAAGCCACAGAAAATGTTTTTGCGCGCGGAACGTAAAATTTTAGTCAAATTGTTTGGTTAGCGTTTAGTAAAGTTTAGGGCTTAGACGGTGCTACTATTGGGCTGGCCGGAGCTGGCGTCGCGCTTAAGCTCGCGAGGCGCACTAAGTTTTTTGTCGAAATCGCAATACCTTTGTCTGCCGCTTTTTGATAAAACAGTTTGGCCTTATCCAAATCTTTTTTGGTGCCCCAGCCCATTTCATACATTCCGCCCAGATTATTCATGGCCCAACCATCTTCACCTTGGGCCGCTTGGTCGAACATTTTGAAAGCCTCATCGAGATTGCGGTCGGTGCCTAAGCCCTTGAGCAACATGACGCCTAAATTATTCTGTGCGACAGCGAGTTTTTGATCGGCGGCTTTTTTGTACCATTCGACAGCGGCCTTCAAATCCACCGACATGCCGTCGCCATTCTGAAACATTTGACCAAGCAGATTTTCTGAAGGGGCGTGCCCGTGTTTTGCAGCTGAATCTAAAAGTTTAATTGCTGTCGATTTATCTGCCTTAAGACCAGGAGCGCCCTTATCCACCAGCTTGGCTAAGCGGTATTGAGCTTCGTAATTACCTGTGAGGGCAGCTTCGCGGTACCATTTTGCAGCCATGGCTGGGTCGGCTTTTGTATCGATACCGGACTCCAAAGCTTGGGCCACGGCCATCTTAGCATCAGGATCACCAGCCTTAGCCAATTGCATTTTTTTAACGAAGGGGAGCTGTTCCAAGCCATTATCGGCAGCATATGCTGTGGGGTTACCCAACAGCAAACACAGTGCCACCAAACTTATCCGGCTTAAAACAGACATCCCATTCCTCTTTTGTATTCGGTCAAAGCAGCGCTGGCTATTTTACGCGAACAAAATTTGAATCACGGCAGAATACCAGCCAGCAGCCTTTCAGAACCATTGTGCTGTCGGTCAGTGTTGCAATGGCGCGATATGAACCGCCGTCATCAGCATTATAGATATATCCCTTATAAGTATTTGGGCCGGTTTGCGTCATGCCGCTGATCACGGGCAGGCCCATAACGGGCCGACTGCGCAATGATTTGTTTGGGTTTAGCGCATCAAGCAACGGTGTGCCGTCGGGGTAGTTCTTGCTGGCAAGGTCAACAATATTTGCACAAATGTTTTTACCACAATGAACAACTTTTACGGTAACTTTGCCCGTATTCAGTTTCCAGATTCCTTCTGGATTGATTTCAGCCAGAGCCAAAGGGCTGGCAATGACCATGGCGGCTAATGTTAGAATAAATTTACGAAACATAACGTCCCTCATTCTCAATTCACTTTAAATATAGAAGCGGTTGTCGCCGTTCTCCGCTTACTATAGCATATCCCGAAATCCAAGGGAGTAGCTACGTTGAGCAATGTGACCAGCTTTAAATCGCAAAAGACTTCTGACGCGGACGAATGGCAATACCGTGTTGATCTTGCGGCAGCATTTAGGCTTGCGGCAAATAATGACTGGCATGAAGGTGTGGCCAACCATTTTAGCCTTGCAGTTTCGAAGGATGGCAAGAAATTTCTAATGAATCCGCGATGGCGGCATTTTTCCAAAATCAAAGCATCAGAGCTTTTATTGCTGGATAGTGACGATCATGACACAATGAAACGACCAAATGCACCAGATCTGACGGCTTGGAGTTTGCATGGCAGGCTTCATGCTGCCCTGCCCCAAGCACGGTGTATTATTCATCTGCATCCGCCTTATGCAACAGCAATTGCCTCATTGGCTGATCCCGAGATTAAGCCGATTGACCAAAACACAGCACGGTTTTTCAATCGTGTGGCGGTTGATATGGGTTATGGCGGCATGGCCAATTCGGACGAAGAAGGTGACCGCCTGGCACGGTTGATGGGCAATAAGTCAATTATGATGATGGGCAATCATGGGGTTTTGATTTGTGCAGAGACTGTGGCTGAAGCTTTTGATCTAACCTATTATTTGGAACGTTCATGCCGCAATCTCGTTTTGGCATATCAGACCGGGCAGCAGTTGCATGTGATGGCGCCCGATGTTGCCGAGAAAACGGCGCAAGAATGGGAAGCAGACCGCGAGCAGTTCCTGTCGCATTTTGAAGAGATGAAAAGCTTGTTGGACGGAACCGATCCATCCTACAAGAATTAAGCCTATCAAGCTACAGTACGAATACGGAGCATGTCGGCGCGCAGGTTTTCCAGCACAGGAAGAAGTGTATGATTATCATTGGGTGATTGATGCGCTTGATAAGCTGCAGCATCCGCCATTGCAGTTAGTTTTTCGAGCAACTCATTATATGTCTGTGCTGGCCGATCAAGCAATTCGTCCGGGCTGCCTGTGCGGGCTCTAGTTGGCAACGCTTCTAAAATATTATCGAGGCGCGAAGCTAATTTCGAAACTTGTTCGGATGGACCAAAGAAACCAAGATATTGCGGCTCTTCCGGCGTTTCAGACCCGGCTTGGCGACTAAATATCAATGGTTCGCTTGTGGTTTCTGCATCTTCATGTTCTTCTGCTTCCACATAAGACGTTTCGAGTTGCTCTTCGACTTCTACTCCAGCAAGTTCAGCGTGAATTTCACCTGATAATTTGGAGAGATCATAAGAGTGATAGAGTTTTGTCAATTCTCCGGAAGCCTGACCCAGCAACTTTTCAACTGCGCTTACGGCCTCAAACATAAACTGACCGCTGATTTGGAAATCAGTTTCATTTTTGTCGTAACAGTTTGTCAGTGATGAAAGAATTCCTCCAGCACGTAACAAAGCCTTGCCGATTTCATCAGCTGGATGCTTTTCCTCTTGCGCTGTCAATGTCGTCTCCCCAACCACAATTCGCTGCAATATGGTTAACATATTATGTCGTTAATAATCATTAACGAGAATAAGTGCTTGATTTCAAGTGTAAAAATGTTTGTCCACAACCTATCATAGTCTTGGAAACGAATTTACTGATTCTCTTTTGTTAAAAAATCACCGATCAAATATGTATTTGGAGTTGCCAAATTTTGCGTATTTAAGATGTTTGTTCAGCATATAGTTCTGATAGGATGGCGGAAATGAATATTCTTGTAATTGGTGCTGGCGGAATGTTGGGAGACAAGCTTGTGAAACAGCTTGCGCAAGCCGGGCAGATAGCCGGCCAACAGATTACCAAGCTAACACGGCATGATGTTATTTTGCCGCCTGCTCCGCCCTCGAGTGATTTTGCAATCGCAACTTTGATGGGCGATGTTTCGAATGTTGGGGAAGCTGTTTCGGTTATCGCAGAAAAACCAGATCTGATTTTTCATTTGGCGGCAATTGTTTCAGGCGAGGCCGAGGCCGATTTTGACAAGGGTTACCGGATCAATCTGGATGGAACGCGAAATTTGCTGGAAGCGATCCGCGCTATCGGTGGAGGCTATTGCCCGAGGTTTATCTTTACGTCTTCGATCGCGGTGTTTGGCGCGCCATTTCCGGATTCGATTAGTGATGAATATTTCACGACGCCTTTGACCAGCTATGGCACGCAAAAGGCGATTTGTGAGTTGCTGATTTCAGACTATTCACGACGGGGCATAATTGATGGTGCTGCGTTGCGCATGCCCACCGTTTGTGTGCGCCCGGGAAAGCCGAACAAAGCTGCTTCAGGATTTTTCTCAAATATCATTCGAGAACCTTTGGTTGGGTTAGAAGCTGTGCTGCCAGTGGGCGATAACGTGCGGCATTGGCATGCCTCGCCCCGCAAAGCTGTTGGAATGCTAATGCATGCGGCGGAAATGGATTTGACACAAATGGGAGCAAGGCGTGCGATTTCAATGCCTGGTGTTTCGTGCACGGTGGCTGAGCAGATTGAAGCATTGGCAAAGGTGGGCGGGGCCGACCGGGTAAAGTTGATCCGACGCGAACCGAATGAAACGATCATCAAGATCGTCAGCGGATGGCCCGAAAAATTTGATGCGCGGCGCGCTTCTGCTTTGGGATTTGTCGCTGATAGAAGTTTTGAAGATATTATTCGGGTGCATATTGATGACGAATTGCAAGGGAAACTGGCATGAGCGAATTCAAGGTTGATGCGGCCACGATTGAAACTTTCAAGCGCGATGGCGCAGCCGTTATTCGCGGGGCATTTGCAGACTGGGTTGAGGTTTTGAGTGCAGGCATTGCGCGCAATATGGCAGAGCCCAGTGCTGATGTTAAAATCTATACTGGCACTAGTGGAGCTGGTCGGTTTTTTGGCGATTATTGCAATTGGGCGCGGATCTCGGAATATCGTGATTTCATATTTAACTCTTCTGCGGCATCAATTGGACGACAATTGATGGGCAGCCAGCATGTGCGATTATTTCACGAGCACGTGTTGGTAAAAGAGGCGAGTGCTGATGTGGCAACGCCCTGGCATCAAGATCAGCCTTATTATTGCGTGGACGGCGATCAATCAGTGAGTCTTTGGATTCCACTCGATGATGTGCCGCGCGAGCGCACTTTGGAGTTTGTTGCCGGTTCCCATAAATGGGGTAAATATTTCAGGCCCGAACGGTTTAATAAAACGCCATTGAACGAAAATGATGGGTTGGAGCCTGTGCCTGATATTAATGGCAATCGCGATCAATATGATGTTTTGGGTTGGGCGTTAAAGCCAGGTGATGCTGTGGCGTTCAACTATAAGACACTGCACGGTGCGCCAGCCAATAACAGTGCATCGACTGGCCGACGTGCGTTTTCATTGCGGTTACTTGGTGATGATATTCGCTTTGCGCGGCGCGAAGGTGTTGTGACGTCTCCGCCATTTCGCGGCGTTACTTTGAAACATGGCGCTGTGATGGATGCGCCTGAGTTTCCCTTGATTGGCTAAGAGCGCGATCATTCCCGAAAACCGATCGGTTGGCATTTTATGGATGCTGGCCACGATGTTTTGTTTCATCACGCTTGATGCAATTATGAAATACTCTTTGCAAACTTACTCACTTGTCGAAGTGACTTGGGCGCGGTTTTTCTTCGCAACTGTTGTTGCGGCTTTGGTGTGCGGTAAACGCTTGCCAGATTTGATGGTGAGCAAAGCGCCAAAACGGCAATTGTTGCGTTCAGTTTTTTTAATGACAACCACGGGGCTGTTTAATGCGGGTATTACGCACTTGCCCTTGGCCACTTGCACGACAATTATGTTTTTAAGTCCGATCTTAGTGACCATGCTCTCCAATGTTGTGTTGGGTGAGCAAGTGGGGTGGCGGCGTTGGGCTGGAATTGTCATTGGGTTTCTCGGCGCTTTGGTGGTGATCCGCATATGGGAAGTTGGGATCACTGGCCTCAACATCGGAGCAGTGTTTATGTTGGGCGCAGCTTTTGCAAATGCGAGTTATCAAATCACCACGCGCGGTTTGCGCCATGACGATCCTCTGACATCGCTCCTTTTTACGGGTGCGGCAGGGGCTTTGGTGACTTCAATTCTTTTGCCATTTCACTGGTCAATGCCGAACGCTTTTGGATGGCTGTTGCTGGTTTCAACTGGCGTTATGGGATGTGTGGGGCATTTATGTTTGATCAAAGCGTTTCAAGCCGCCCCTGCTTCGGTTGTGGCACCCTTTTCCTATAGTTCGCTTGTTTGGGCCACTCTGTTTGGGTTTGTGATTTGGGGCGATGTGCCAATCTGGACAACAGCGCTGGGTGCCGCAATGATTATTGGATCAGGACTCTATATTTTCTTGCGCGAGAGGCACTTGGCTCTGGCTACCACTGAAGCTGCGGTTGAGACTTGAGTCCATCACAATTTCACATTCAGAAATGCGATGACCTCTTCAACAATTCCCTTGTGGTCAACACCCCAGAAACAATGGTCTGCGCCTTCGATTGTCAAAAGTGTAACATCGCATCCCGCCCTCTTAAGACCGTTAGTCAAAGCGACACTTTGTGCATGCGGCACAAGGCGGTCTGCTGTGCCATGTTGAATTAAAAAAGGCGGTGCATTCGAATGCACATAATTGACAGGTGACGCTGCAATTGCGGCTGCTTGGTTTGTCTGAACAGCGCCACCGATCAGTCGCGACTCCGGTGATTTGGGATCATCAACTGACGACCAGTTTTGATCGATGCGCTGGCTTTGCATGGTCAACAACTCAGCTGGGCCAAACCAATTGACGACAGCTTGCACAGCACTCGAAGCTTTGGCTTTGCCGACTTCGCCTTCAAGTTCCGGACGGTGGCCAGTCAACCCGACCAAGGATGCCAAATGCCCGCCCGCTGAATCGCCCATTGCCGCAAAGCGATCGGGATCAACATTAAAATTCGCTGCGTTGACACGCAGAAAACGTATCGCTGATTTGCAATCATACAGCTGCATGGGGAAGATGCCTTCCGATGAAAGGCGATAGGATATGCGCGACACGGCATAACCCGCCTCAAGAAGTTTGTTTATGAAATCAAGCTTGCGGTAGGTTGGGTTGGTCACAGTTGGGTCGCCTGCCAACCATGCGCCGCCGTGAATAAATATAACCAAAGGAAACGGCCCTACTCCCTTGGGCAGTGTTAAATCCAAAGTGAGAAACCTGAATCCAACTTCTGCGGCAAAAACTACATCGCGCCATTGCTTGCGGCCTTTGGCATCGACACCAGAGTTGTTTAAAGCTTCGTCAAAATCCATGCCGATGTCTTTGAACATCGCGTCATAGGATTTATCCACCTTCATTGGCCTTGACCCGTTTGCCTCAACGCCAAGACCATAACCGCATGCGCCTCACCCTGCCCTACATTGACAATTTTATGCGGAACATCGGCGCGGTAACGTAACGCCTCGCCGGGCTTTCCGGTTTTGGTTTCGGTACCCGTCGTAATCTCAAGTTCGCCCGAAACAATATAAAGATGCTCTATTGTACCTTGCGGATGAGGCTCAGATTCCAAGACGCCTTTCGGCTTTGCATGGAAGTCATACCACTGAAAACTATCAACCAAACTCAATGGCCCAACAATGGCCAGCCGGCACAGGCCGTCCTGACTTTCAAGCATGGGGATGCCCGATTTGGTCTGATGCTCAATAAAAAGTGAACTTGTCTCACCGCGCAACACTTCATCGACGGTTGTATCCAACGCCCGCGAGAGGCGGATAACGGTTGAAAGCGTGGGGTTGGTTTCGTTGCGCTCGATCTGCGAAATGATGGATTTGGCCACACCAGATTGTTCCGACAACTCACCCAGCGACAGGTTATAAGCCTTGCGCAAACGCTGAATGGTTTTGCCCAATTCAGCGCCCGATTCACCATTATTTGAAGGGGGAGTTTTTACCCCGCGACGCGTTGACATTTGCTTGTCCTTTGTTTAGAACCATCGTTCTGTATAACGAACGATTTGTCTTCTAACCTGATTTTGAGCCTAATTTCAAGCCAATACAACGGAAATCTTGGGGAAATCTGGGTTCTGGTTAAAGATCGCAAATCGTGCGGATGAACGAACGGAGACTTTAGAATGCGCTATTTCCCCATATTTTTCGATCTTCAAGATCGTAAAGTCATCGTCGTGGGCGGTGGTGAAGAAGCCGTTCGTAAAATCCGTTTACTCCTCAAAACCCCAGCCCGGATCAATGTGATAGCCCCCGCCCTGCATGATGAAATCAAAACTGATTCCCGGATTCATTGGTTAGCGACTGAATTCACTGCGGAATTGCTGGAAGGTGCAGCTCTCGTCTATTCCGCCGAACCTGAATTAAACGCAGCTGTCAGTGCAGCCGCCCAGGCGCGCGGAATCCCGGTCAATGCCGTTGACCAAGCTTCGATCTCCACATTTATCGTACCCTCGATTGTCGATCGTGATCCCGTTGTGGTGGCGATTGGCACAGAGGGCACAGCGCCCGTTTTAGGGCAAGGTATTCGCGCCAAGATCGATGCGTTACTGCCAGCCAAATTGGGCGAGCTCGCATCGGTGGCCAGCACCTTGCGCACGCGGGTGGCTAGACAAGTGCCGCATGGCAATGCACGCCGCAGCTTTTGGCAGAATTATTTTTTTGGCGCACCCCGTGAAACATTGTTTGCCGGTGATAAATCTGGTTTTGCCAATGCCATTAAATCTGCTCTTCGCACTGCAGCCATTCCTTCTGAAGGCATTGTGACACTGGTCGGTGTCGGCCCCGGCGATGCAGAACTCATCACCATCAAAGCCCAGCGCAAAATGATGGAAGCTGACGTGATTATTTACGACGCGGGCGTACCAGCCCAGATCATGGAAATGGCAAGGCGCGATGCGACTCGGATCATCGCACCTTTGCGTTCCTATGAATTGGAAAAAGCTCTGGTTGAGCAGGCGCGTGCGGGAAAATTGGTCGTGCGCTTGATTGCTGGCGCTGAACAAAACATTCAGGCCCATGATGAATATGTGATGCTGCGAGCTCAGGGTATTGCGGCCGATGTTGTGCAGGGACTTTCGCCACTGCATGTTCAAAACGACAGCGCTTTTCCTATCGATCTTGATATTCAAAATGCAATTCTCAGGAGCGCTTCATGAGCGACGTTGAAAAAGGCCAGGTGATGACTGCCAATCGTTTGCGCGATGGCGATGCCGTATTTTTGACTCGCGCCGGAATCTGGAGTGAAAAAATTGACGATGCTGCTTTGGTGCAAGAGCCACAGGCGACAGCGGCGCTTGAGGCGCGTGCTGCGGAAGACGTGAAAACCAATCACATCACCGGACAATATCTGATCGATGCTGAGCGCATTGACGGAAAAATTCGCGCCGCATTAACCCGCGAACGTATTCGCACTTTAGGGCCAAGCGTGCGCACCGATTTAGGCAAACAAGCGACAGGAACAGCAGGCGCATTCGCCGCTGTGGAGGCATAATATGTATCGCTACGATGAATTTGATCACCAGTTTGTATCTGAGCGCACCGCGCAATTTCGCGATCAAGCCAATCGCCGTATGTCGGGTGAATTAACTGAAGACGAGTTTCGCCCCCTGCGCTTGATGAATGGACTTTACTTGCAACTCCACGCCTACATGTTGCGTGTGGCCATTCCGTACGGAACCTTATCAGGCAAGCAAATGCGCCAGCTGGCTTACATCGCGGATAAATATGATCGCGGTTACGGCCATTTCACCACGCGCCAGAACATTCAATATAATTGGATCAAACTGGAAGAAACAGCTGATATTCTGCAAGCCCTTTCCGACGTTGAAATGCACGCCATTCAAACTTCTGGGAATTGCATTCGCAATGTGACGACAGACCATTGGGCTGGTGCAGCGGCAGATGAGTTGCTTGACCCACGCCCAATTGGTGAGTTGATCCGCCAATGGTCATCACTGCATCCTGAATTCTCATTTCTGCCACGCAAATTCAAATTCGCCATCACCGGAGCACCGCATGACCGTGCAGCTGTCAAGGTACATGACATTGGTTTGCGCGCCCACAAAAATGACAAAGGCGAAACCGGCTGGGAAGTTATGGTGGGCGGTGGCCAAGGCCGCACGCCGATGATTGCTGTAACGGTGCGCGATTTTCTGCCTGAGAAAGAAGTCATTCCGTATATGGAAGCCATCATGCGGGTGTATAATCTGTTTGGACGCCGCGATAATAAATACAAAGCCCGTATCAAGATTTTGGTGCACGAGCTCGGAGCTGAAAAATTCAAAGCCGAAGTTGAAGCTGAATATGCAAAGCATCCTGCACAAACAACCGAAGTAGAACAGCGTGAACTCACGCGGATTGAAAAATACTTTGCTCAGCCTTCATTTGAAAAGATGTCACGCTTTGCGCCACACTTCGAAAATGCAAAACGTGAAAACGTTGATTTCGCACGTTGGGCTAAGAATAATTTGGCGACACATCAAGTTGATGGATATACGATTGTCAATATCTCACTGAAGCCCGAGGGCGGCATTCCGGGCGATGCGACGGGCGAGCAAATGCGCGTAATGGCTACTTTGGCTGAACGTTATTCTTTTGATGAAATGCGCGTCAGCCATGCCCAAAACATCGTGTTGCCGCATGTGAAACTCGAAGATACTTTCGCGATTTGGCAGGTGTTGAAAGCCAATGATCTGGCAGCAGCGAATTATGGTTTGATCGGCGATATTATCGCCTGCCCTGGTCTTGATTATTGCGCGCTGGCCACTGCGCGTTCAATTCCGATTGCCCAAGCAATCTCGCGCAAGTTTGCCGATGTGAAAAAGCAGGAAGAATATGGGCCGGTTAAGCTCAATATCTCAGGTTGCATAAATGCCTGCGGCCATCACCATGTAGGCCACATCGGCATCCTTGGCCTCGATAAAAAAGGTGAAGAGTTTTACCAGATTACTCTCGGTGGTTCGTCTTCCGAGAATGCCTCAATAGGCACCATATTAGGACCGGGCTTTGCGGCACATGAAGTGCCAGATGCCATTGAAACAATATTGAACACTTATGTGAAACTGCGCGAGCCAGGCGAAGAATTTCTCGGTGCCTACCGCCGCCTCGGCCCAAAACCATTCAAGGAGGCCCTCTATGCCGCTGCTTAAAAACAACCAATTCGTGAATGATGAATGGACAAAAGTTTCCGATACGGACGCACTTCCTGAGGGTGCCAAGATTATCGTTACGTCGACGCGCCTCATTCAAGATTGGGATTTGTTGGCGAAATACACTGGCCTCTTGGGTGTGAGCTTAGCAAACAACGAACGCGCTGAAATCTTAACGCCTTATCTATCACAGCTCAGTTTGATCGTGTTGAGCTTCCCTGCCTATACTGATGGCCGCGCTTATTCTCAAGCCAAAGACTTGCGGCTTGATGGCTATCGCGGTGAGCTTCGTGCAGAAGGCAATCTGCTTCTCGACCAATTTCAATTCATGCATCAAGTGGGCTTTGACTCATTTGAAGTGAACGAGCGCTTCGCTCTTCAACAATGGCAAGCTGCTTCAAAGCAAATGTCACTTGCCTATCAACGTGGACTTTACCGCACTTCGGGTGAGCGCGAAGTGTGGTCGCAACGCCACCAAGGCTTTGCACCGTGGGAAGAACAACCCCATGCTGGCTAAATCACCACCGCTCAATAATGAAAACGATATTCTCGAAGCCTATGCTGGCTTGGAAGGTCGCGATCTCATCCGCACAGTTGCGCGCGATTACAAGGGGCGCACGGCACTACTCTCTTCGTTTGGCGCCGAGTCATCCGTGCTGCTGCACATGGTTTCGGAAATTGATTCATCGTTGCCAATTGTTTTTTTGGATACTGAAAAACTATTCCCTGAAACGATTGCTTACCGCAACCGGCTGGTGGACGAATTGGGTTTGACCAATATCAAGGTCTGGCATCCGTCTGCTGAGGATATCAGGCTCCAAGATCCGCAAGGCGATTTACACGCCAGTAATCCCGATCAATGCTGCAACATTCGCAAAACCTTACCGATGGAAAAGGCATTTGCGAATTATGATGTGATGATTTCAGGACGAAAGCGCTTTCACGGTGCGGGCCGCGCTGATTTAAAATTTGTTTCAATTGATGGCGATCGTTTGAAAGTTGAACCACTCGCTGGATTTACTGCACTTGATCTGCGAACCTATATGGTCAATCATCAACTGCCTTCTCATCCCCTGAGACTTGCAGGCTATCGTTCCATCGGTTGTATACCTGTGCAATGCACAAGCCCCGGCGGCACCGACGATAATCCACGCGAGGGTCGTTGGATGGGCAGTGATAAAACAGAATGTGGAATACATTTTACGGCAAACGGCAAAATTATTCGTACCGATAATCGCAGCGCGAATATTTAGACATCAACCTTAGGAGTGCCTCATGGCCGCTGCAATTATTGCAAAGAATGCAAACTCAAACCCAAAACGCTCAATCGTAAAAGCTGTGAGTTGGCGCATATTGGGATCGCTTGACACTGCCTTTTGGGGTTGGTTTTTCACCGGATCGTTCAAAATTGCCGGATCAATTGCGGCCTTTGAAATTATCACAAAGATCGGGCTCTACTATCTTCATGAGCGCGCATGGGCACACAGCCGATTTGGTTTGAAAAAAATGAACTTGGCGACAGAAGAAAGTTAATCCGCCAAAGCCTGCTTCACATCATCCAGTATATCTTTGATATCTTCCAAGCCGACAGAAAGCCGCAACATGCCGTCCGTGATTCCCATCATCGCGCGGGCTTCGGGGCCGATGTTGCGGTGGGTGGTGGAAGCTGGATGCGTCATCAAGGATTTGGCATCACCAAGATTATTGGAAATGTCGATCACTTTCAAATTGCGCAAAACGTCAAAGGCCTTTTCTTTGCCGCCTTCCACCTCAAAGGTCACCATGGTTCCGCCGAGGCTCATTTGTTTTTTGGCAAGAGCATATTGCGGATGACTTTCAAGATGCGGGTAGAGTGCGCGGCTGACAACTTTTGTGGCTTGAAGATGTTGGGCCACTGTTAGTGCAGACAGACTCTGGGCTTCAACGCGTAGCTTTAAAGTCTCCATGCCTTTGAGCAGAACCCAAGCGTTGAAAGGCGAGATTGATGGGCCAGTATGACGGAGAAATGGCTTTAGCATTTCTTCTTTAAATTTACGCGTTGAAACGATGGCACCACCTAATACGCGCCCCTGCCCGTCAATATGTTTTGTGCCAGAATAAACGATAACGTCCGCTCCAAAGTTGAGTGGCTTTTGTAAAATTGGCGTTGCAAAAATGTTATCGACAACAACCAATGTTCCAGCTCTTTTGGCAATCTCCGCAACAGCGCCAAGGTCGACCAAATCGAGTGTGGGGTTTGACGGTGTTTCCAAGAACACGCATTTAGTTTCGGGGCGCATAGCCGCTGCCCACGCGTCTAAATCAGCACCGTCCACCAAAGTATGAGTGATCCCAAAGCGTGGTAGAATATTGGTGATGACTTGGTAGCATGAACCAAACAGAGCTTTAGATGAAACAATGTGGTCGCCTGCTTTCAGTTGACATGCCAGTGCACCAAACACGGCAGCCATGCCGGAGGCCACGGCATAACAAGCCTCGGCCCCTTCAAGCAGCGCTAAACGTTCTTCAAACATCGAAACAGTGGGGTTGCCATAACGACCATAAACATAGCCATCATCCTCGCCCATAAACCGTTTTTCAGCAGTCTCTGGCGCATCATAAACGAAGCCGGAATTGAGAAACAGAGCTTCTGAAGTCTCACCAAAAGGCGTGCGCTCTAATCCGCCGCGAACAAGCTTTGTCGCATCACCCCAACCGGGAGCATTTTTAGTACGAGTCTTTTTGGTCATTAGCTTTGAACCCAAGGAAGGCCAGCGGCCTTCCAGCCATTTGTATTAGCGCGGTGGCCATCGGCGTCTTTATCGCCTTCAAAGCCTTGGGCGATATTCCAGCAATTGCTATATCCGGCCGCTGACAAAGCATTGGCGGCTGAAGCCGAGCGCGCACCCGAACGGCACAGACACAATATCTCAGCATCTTTCGGAAGGCCCATGGCTTGCACTTCTTCAACAAAGCGAGCGTTCACTTCCATGGTCGGATAGACCTGCCAAGACAGCCGAACCAAACGGTCAACCATCGGCACACCGACAAAAGTCCATTCTGGTTGGGTGCGCACATCGATGAGCACAGCAGCAGAATTGCCCTTAAGGCGCTGATGCGCTTCGGTTGGTGGAATATCGCCTTGATGCATTTTAGAACCCCTAATTTACACCGTACCTTAGCGAACCGTAGCAACAGTCGCAAAGGAAAATGATGGGCAGGTTCGGTGATTTTATTGGCGTGAGTTTCTGGCCTAGGGAGGTGAAAGAACTGGCGCTTCCAAGTTAAACCATGAGCCTGCTAAGGTTTAAATTGAAGAATCTATCCAGGAGCCAAAAGAATGTCTAAACCACTGCCTAAACAAGCTGATGTTGTAATTATCGGCGGTGGTATTGTTGGCTGCTCGATTGCATATCACTTAACCAAGATAGGCATCACCAATGTGGTGGTTTTGGAACGCAAACAATTAACTTCAGGAACCACGTGGCATGCAGCCGGGTTGGTGGGGCAGCTTCGCGCGTCTCGTAACCTGACGGAGCTAGCGAAATATACGGCAGGCCTTTTTGAAGGACTTGAAAAAGAAACGGGCCAAGCGACTGGCTTTAAGCAAAATGGTTCGATCTCGATTGCTCTAACCGAAGGCCGCATGGAAGAGTTGTTGCGCGGCGCTTCGATGGCCAAGAATTTCGGGCTAGCTGTTGATGTGATCTCGCCAGAAGAAATTGGCAAACGAGTACCACATTACAATTTGGACGGCGTCAAAGGCGGCGTATTTTTGCCCAAGGATGGTCAAGTCAATCCCATCGACGTGACCCAAGCTTTGGCAGCTGGCGCCCGCAGCCGTGGCGCGCAAGTTTTTGAAAATGTAAAGGTAACGCGCATTCTCACAAACAAAGGTCAAGCCATTGGTGTTGAAACCACCGACGGCACGATCATGGCAGATAAGATTGTGATGGCAACTGGCATGTGGTCGAGAGAGTTGGGTCGCTCAATTGGTGTCAATATTCCACTTCATGCCTGCGAACATTTCTACATTGTATCGGAACCGATTGCAGAGTTGCCGCGCAATATGCCGGTGGTGCGTGTGCCTGATGAATGCACTTACTACAAAGAAGACGCTGGCAAGTTGATGGTGGGTGCGTTTGAACCTGTGGCCAAGCCTTGGGGTGGTGGCGGCATTGATGATGAACACGCATTCGTCACACTGCCTGAAGATATGGATCACTTTGAGCCAGTCCTAGCCAATGCAATCAACCGCGTGCCCTTGCTCGAAACCGCTGGCATTCAATTGTTCTTCAACGGGCCTGAAAGTTTTACGCCTGATAATCGTTATTATCTTGGCGAAGCGCCTGAGGTGAAGAACTTGTTCGTGGCCACGGGCTTTAACTCCATCGGCATTCAATCATCTGGCGGTGCGGGCTTGATGTTGGCCGATTGGATAAAGAACGGCCATGCGCCAGTAGATTTAAACGGCATTGACGTAAGACGCATTCATCCGTTCCAGTCCAACACCAATTACGTGCGCGACCGTGTGACGGAAACGTTAGGCCTGCTCTATGCAATGCATTGGCCTTACCGCCAAGCTGAGACCGCGCGTGGGGTTCGCCGCTCACCATTTCATCAGTATACGGATAAATTGGGTGCGGTGTTTGGCGAAGTAAATGGCTGGGAGCGGCCAAACTGGTATGCGCGTGGTGGCGTGAAGCGCGAATACGAATATTCATATGGCCGCCAGAATTGGTTCCCTTGTGCTGACCACGAAGCCAAGGCATTGATGAATGATGTGGTGTTCTTCGACCAATCTTCATTTGCAAAATTTGAGGTGGCGGGTCGCGATGCTTGCAAGGTGCTGAACAACATAAGCGCCAATAATGTAGACGTTGAGTCAGGCAAAATTGTTTACACCCAGTGGACGAACGAGCGCGGCGGTATTGAGGCCGACTTAACGGTAACGCGTTTGGCCGAAGATAAGTTTTTGGTTGTCACAGGTGCCGTTCCACAAACCCGAGACATGGCTTGGCTGAGGAAACATACGCCTGAAAATGCGCATTGTGTTTCGACGGATGTAACATCTGGCCTGCCGATGCTTTCGGTCATGGGGCCAAAATCTCGAGCTTTGCTACAGAAAGTATCTCGCGCTGATTTGTCAAATGCTGCGTTCCCGTTCGGCACGTCGAAAGAAATCGAAATTGGCTATGCCCGTGTTCGCGCCAGTCGAATTACTTATGTGGGTGAGTTGGGTTGGGAACTTTATGTGGCGGCAGAGTTTGCCGCACATGTTTTTGAAACCATCCAAGCTGCAGGTGCGGAATTCAACCTCACCCCAGCTGGTATGCACACCATGAACAACGCCCGCATGGAAAAAGCTTACCGGCACTGGGGCCATGATATGTCGGATGAGGAATCCGTTTTGGAAGCAGGCCTTGGCTTTGCCATTGCTTGGGATAAGCCCGGCGGGTTTATTGGGCGTGACGCTTTGTTAAAGCAAAAAGCATTGCCCGTGTTGACGAAGCGCTTAGTTTGCATTGCTTTGAACGATGACAGCGAAAAGGCACCGATGATTTACCACGAAGAACCGATCTTTCGGAACGGTGTGAATATAGGTTCAACGACATCTGGCGCATGGGGCCACCGCGTGAACAAGTCATTGGGCCTCGGTTACGTCAAAAATAGCGAAGGTGTGACTAAGGACTGGATTGAATCTGGCAAGTGGGAAGTCGAACTGGCTTGGAAACGTTACGACTTAAAAGTCCAGCTTGGCAGCTTCTATGATCCGAAGGGTGAACGCATTAAAGCTTGAGCTCGCTACTTCGATAAATTCGGCCAGTTCTTATCCGCTTGGACAATGTAACCCGGAATATCTTGCGACCACTGTTCTCTGATGGCGGGCGATAGATTTACATAGAGCTTATCTTTAAAGATCGTCCAAGCTTCAGGGTCGCCCGGCGCAACAGCACCCTTGGCTGCGGCAAAGGCGCAATAGCCACCATATTGCGGAGCATATTTTTCTGGGCTCGCAGCAAAGAGTTTCATGTTTTCGGCAGATGTGAAATACCAATCAACACCGTTCCAATTTAACTTGATGGACGGGTCGCCGGGCTTTGCAGCTTTTTCTGCAAAATAGGCAACAGCGTCATAACCACCCAGAGCAGCATTTTTTAGATGAATATCAAAGCCTGTGGCAGCTTTAGCAAGAGTTGGTGCGAGGCTCAAGAATGCCCCAGCAAGAAGCAGGCCTCTACGATTGGTGATGTTCATGGGCTTTCTCCGTTTTTTGTAATATACTCGTTGACGTTCACACCTGCGAGACACAATGGTTTGTAATATCGTCACCTTGTGTTGATGGTGTTCGGAATATTTACATTTTGTTCTTTATTCCGAACGATGGACGCACTATATTACAAAAGAACCACAACAGGAGGCCCAAATGGCATTGCAACTCGGTGATATTGCTCCGGATTTTGAAGCAGACACGACTGAAGGTCGTATTCATTTTTATGATTATATCGAAGGCTCTTGGGCGATGATTGTGTCGCATCCGAAAGATTTCACACCCGTTTGCACCACTGAACTTGGTTCTATGGCGACCTTGAAGCCAGAATTTGACAAGCGCGGCGTGAAGATGATCGGCATCTCGGTTGATAGCGTGGATGATCATTTGCGTTGGAAGTCAGACATCAAGGATGTAACAGGTTCAGACGTAAACTATCCAATGATTGGCGATAGCGATCTGACCGTGGCCAAGCTTTATGGCATGATTCACCCTAACGCTTCCGGCAACGCCAAGAGCCGCACGGCGGCTGACAACGCCACAGTGCGCAATGTGATGATCATCGGGCCCGACAAGAAAATTAAATTGATTTTGACTTATCCCATGAGCACGGGTCGCAACTTTCATGAAATTCTGCGCGTGATTGACTCGCTGCAATTAACAGCGACGAAATCTGTGGCAACACCTGCAAATTGGAAACAAGGCGAGGATGTGATTATTCTGGCTTCAGTTTCCGACGAAGCTGCGAAAGAAAAATTCCCTCAAGGTTGGAAGACGCTGAAGCCATATCTGAGACTGGTGAAGCTGGGATAAATTATTCATCATCCCTATTTGCCACATTAGCCGTCACCCCTGCGAAGGCAGGGGCCCAACTTTCTTAAATCCGTACGCGTAAACAAGCTGGATCCCTGCTGTCGCAGGGATAACGGAATTAATAAGTAAAGATATTTAGATATAACAGAAATAAATCTACCACCAGTTTTTCGCCATAAACTTCCCTGCCGCTTGTTCAATCACATATGCAGTCTGAAACAGGGTTTCCTCATCGAACGGTTTACCGATCAGCTGCAAGCCCAACGGCAATCCCTCCGATGAAAGCCCAGCGGGCACAGCGATACCGGGCAGACCAGCCATGTTCACCGTCACCGTAAAAATATCGTTCAGATACATCTGAACGGGATCAGTGATTTCACCAGGTGCAAAGGCCGCGCTCGGTGTAGCTGGGGTTAACACCACATCAACCTTGCTCCACGCCTTGTCAAAATCCTGTTTAATCAGTGTACGGACTTTCTGGGCTTTCACGTAATACGCATCATAGTAACCAGCAGACAATACATAGGTGCCGATCATCACACGGCGCTGCACCTCAGGGCCAAAGCCAGCGGCGCGAGTCTTTTCATAAGTGTCAATCAAATCATCACCTGGCACACGCAGGCCATAACGAACACCGTCATAACGCGCGAGATTTGATGAAGCCTCGGCAGGCGCTACGATGTAATAGGCCGGAAGCGCATATTTTGTGTGCGGCAGCGAGATTTCAACAATCTCAGCGCCCTGCTCTTTCAGCCACTGCGCGCCCTTATCCCACACGGCATTGATTTCTGATGAAAGACCATCAGGGCGATATTCTTTTGGAATGCCAACGCGCAAACCTTTAACGGATTTGCCAATAGCTTTTTCATAGTCCGGCACTGGCAAATCAACCGAAGTTGTATCCTTATCATCCACCGATGCCATGGCTTTGAGCATAATGGCTGCATCGCGCACGTCGCGGGTTATGGGGCCTGCTTGGTCGAGCGATGATGCAAAAGCCACTGTGCCCCAGCGCGAAACACGTCCGTAAGTTGGCTTGATGCCGACTGTGCCCGTGAAAGCAGCTGGCTGCCGGATGGAACCGCCTGTGTCAGTTGCCGTTGCCGCTGCGCAAATGTGTGCTGCAACCGCAGTGGCCGAACCGCCGGACGAACCGCCCGGCACCAGTTGGGCGTTGGAGTTGTGCCGACGCCAAGGGTTTGTGACACCGCCGTAGTATGAGGTTTCATTTGATGACCCCATGGCAAACTCATCCATGTTGAGCTTGCCAAGCATAACCGCGCCTGCATCCCACAAGTTCTGCGTGACGGTGGATTCATAGCCGGGTTTAAAACCGTCAAGGATGTGGCTGCAAGCCTGTGTATGGACGCCTTTGGTGGCGAACAAATCTTTGATCCCCAGTGGAATGCCTTCGAGCGAACCGCCCTCGCCCTTGGCCAGCTTGGCATCCGAGGCTTTGGCCATGGCGCGGGCTTGGTCTGGGGTTTCGGCAACATAAGCGTTCAAAATCTTGGCCTTCTCGATGGCTGCGATATAGCTTTCGGTGAGTTCAAGAGCTGATATTTCGCGCGCCTTCAACTTGGCGCGGGCTTCAGCAATGGTGAGATTTGTGAGGTTGGTCATTCGACAACTTTCGGCACCATGAAGAAATCATCTTCGCTGGCGGCTGCATTTTGGGTGATGGCTTTTGGGTAATGACCGTCGGTCACCACGTCTTTGCGCTTCTTCATATTTTGCTCGACCACAGAGGTCAGCGGTTCAACGTTTTCTACATTTACTTCATTAAGTTGCTCTACAAAGTTGAGAATAACGTTCAACTCACCAGCAAGCTTTGGCAGATCAGCATCTGCCACTTTTATGCGCGCCAGCCGCGCCACGCGCCGCACTGTTTTTTCGTCAACCGACATGAAACACCCTCAAGTTCTTTGAGCGCTTCCTAGCAAGAGATTAGCGCACCTGCAACTTGGCTTTCTCGACGCCGTTTTCGTCGAAGTTTTCGGGCGAAAGCCACTTCTCGAACCCGGCACGGATGGCTGGCCATTCCTTGTCAATGATCGAGTACCAAGCTGTATCGCGATTGAAACCCTTGATAATGTAATGCTGACGGAAAATACCCTCAAAGGTGAAACCATAACGCAGAGCAGCACGGCGCGAAGGTTCGTTGAGCGCATCGCATTTCCATTCCAGACGGCGCACGCCCAGTTCGTCAAAAGCATGGCGCATCATCAGGTAAAGGGCTTCCGTTCCCTCCCTTGTGCGCTGGAGCGCTGGCGCAAGCCAGATGCTGCCTATTTCAATGGCCCCATTTGCCGGATCTGCGCGCATAAACGCTCCCATGCCCATGGCTTTTCCGGTTTGGCGATTGACCAGAGAATAAAACCACGGGTCACGCAACACTTGGCGTTGCTTCAGCCATTCTGTGAAAATTTCCAAAGTTGGAAATGGCCCAAACGCCATATACGTCCACATGCCATCATCGGCGTTGTCACCGCTGATCGATTGATAGAGCGATGCCACATGGCGTTCGGCATCAAGCGGATCAAGCCGCATCCACCGCCCACCAATGGGGCGAAGGTCTGGCAATGTGCCGGGGGGCAACGGGTCAACAATGGGACCAACGGGATTTGTGTTCATCTGTATTTCATAGTTCGAGTTATTTGCCAGGCCAAGAAAAAACGCTAAGACCAGATGATGTCCATCCTTCTCGATGCCGCCCTGCCCGCCATTGCGGCCTTGCCCATGAACCAACGCATGATGGCCTTAGACCTTGGCACCAAAACCATCGGCGTGGCCACGGCCGATTACACGCGCGCATTTGCTACCCCGCGCCACACAATCGAGCGCACCAAATTCACGCCCGATGCGCAATCTCTCATTAAATTTGCCGCCGCCGAAAACATCGGCCTCATCGTGCTGGGCCTGCCCTTAAACATGGACGGCACCGAAGGCCCACGCTGCCAATCCACCAGAACCTTCGCGCGCAACTTCGGCAAACTCTCGCCCCTGCCCATCATATTCTGGGACGAACGCCTGTCGAGTTTCGAAGCCGAACAACACATGATCGAAGCCGGACTGCGCCGCGACAAGCGCCAAGCCAATATCGATAAGTTAGCAGCTGCAATTATATTGCAGAGCTTGTTAGATGCGTTGAGATAGAGACCTCATCAGTCACTTCGTGACAGCTTCTCCAGAGGAGGAGCGTAAAGTTGATATCGGTACTAACCTTCACCCTTGCCCTCTGGGGAAGGTGCCCCGGAGGGGCGGATGAGGTCCCTAGCCACACGCTCCTCCAGCACAATCAAAATACCATCACAAACCCCAACCATATTCTCAAAAACATCCGCATTCCAAACGCGGTAAACATACAACCCCTTCGATTGCAGAAACGCCGTCCGCCTCTCATCCCGCGCCACCTCATCCGCATCGCCATGTGTGGCCCCATCCACCTCAACCACAACGCCCCATTCATGATTGATAAAATCCACAATATATGGCCCAACAGGAACCTGCCGATAAAACTTAAACCCACCCAAACTGCGATTGCGAAGAACGCCCCAAAGCTTTGCCTCCGCCGCAGTCGGCTCGCGCCGCATCCGCTTGGCACGGGCATAGGTGAGTGGGGTTGGGTCCATCTGTGCACGATATGGGAATTCGAGCCCGTGGCCAAGGGACCTCATCAGTCACTTCGTGACAGCTTCTCCAGAGGAGAAGCGTGAAGTGCAACAACGAGCGAACCCTCTCCCTCCCGCTCCACTAAAACATAAAGTTAGACTCGCCGCTAAACCTCCAACGCTTCTCCTCTGGAGAAGCTGTCGCAACGCGACTGATGAGGTCCCTAGCCACAGGCTGGGAACGCAATTGTGTTAGCCGCGATGTTCCGTTAGTCTTTGATAGACGCCGAGAGGACTCTAACTACATGACAAACGATCTACTCAAAATTGAGGAAAAGACTTTTTCAGAAGATGATAGTTCTGAAGTGCCTCCTAACGATATTGTAGCGTTTAATGAACTTAGGTCTTGTTCGGATCTTTATCGAATGAAATCGCAGGGCATATTAGACATTAGCCCCGACTTTCAACGTGATGTAGTTTGGAGTCCTGCTGATCAATCGCGCTTTGTTGATTCACTCGCAAAACAATTGCCAATTCCAAGCATGTGCTTTGCGCAAGATTACACAGCTCAAAAATGGTTGGTCATTGACGGATTACAAAGAATTTCAACCATAGTGAGGTTTCTTGAAGGCGGCGATTGGAAAATTTCAGAACTGGATGATATCGAACCAGAAATTTCCGGAGTGTCCGTTGCCGCGATTAAAACATCAAAGACATCTTTGCATCAGTACTATACGAAAATTGAAAATCTTTCTATTCCAATAACAGTTCTCAGATGTAGTTTTTCAAAAAAAAGCCACATGGAATATCTGTTTACTATTTTTCATCGCCTTAATACCGGCGGGATGAAATTAACAAATCAGGAAATTAGAAACTGCATTTACGGCGGTTCGTTCAATGATCTCTTGAAAGAAATTGATAGAAATAAAACCTGGCGTGCCATCAATAAAATGAAGGGTTCCAGTTCGTTTCGCTTTGCCAAGCAGGAAATTGCACTTAGATTTTTTGCGCAAATGGATAGAAGAAAAACATATGACGGTCAGCTTGCAAAGTTCTTGAACAGTTACATGCATGATCATCGAAAACCTGAATCAGCATTTATCGAAGAAAAACGAAACCTTTTCACCAAGACAATTAATATGGTCTATGAAAAAATATTCGACAAATCGGTGCCGAAAAGACTTCCAGTGACTATTTTGGAGTCAGTTTTGGTAGGAGTCGGAACTAATTTGGCGCATGTTGAACAACAAAATCAAACTCAAGCACAAGCAAATTTTGCGGCCCTAATGTCTGACCCGATCTTTTCTGAAGACGCTTTGTTGGAAGGATTGTCTAAAAAGAGAAGCGTAACCACTAGGCTCGATGCCGCGACAAGCCATTTCTCTCGCTAAAATGATTGCCAAGAGCTACATTCGAAAGAATCTAACATTCTATAACAAGAAATACCTGTCGTCTGGTAAGTTAGAAGCTTTGGTTTATTCGAAGATCGCCATACTTGAACTTTGCGGTTGGATAGAGTTGTCGATGGACGACATGGTACGTACTTGCGCAAAAAAAAATCTTAAATCAGCTCCGTACTTAAAACATGTAGAGAAACAAATAATATGGAAGACTTGGGGTTTTGACTATGAGGCCGATTTTAAGGACATGATTGTAAGGTTGGTCGGACTTATAGTATTTGAAAAAATAGAGTCCAAATTGACAAGTTCTGACCTGCAAAAATTCAAGGCAGCATTGGGAACTTTGAAAACAATTCGTAATTCAGAAGGACATACTTATCTGAAAGGATTAACCCGAAATATTATCGCTCCTTCCGCCACTATGGCATTGCATAAAGATGTGGAGAAAGGGCTGCTGGAATTTGAAAAGCGCTTACTGCGTTACAAGGCATAGGCATTAAGTATTAGATGTAATCTTAATTTCTGCCCTTGCACCCCGCCCCACTTCCCCCTATCACGCCCCTTTAATGACATCGCGCATCGCCCGCCCTCTGCTCTTCAAGTCCCCTCACCTTTTGGGGATCAGCGATCTTTCTCCTCTTGAAATTCCGGCCTTGCTTGATTTGGCTGACACTTATGTCGACGTGAATCGTGGCTCCGATAAGCGCCAGCCGATCCTCACGGGGCTCACGCAAGTGAACCTGTTTTTCGAGGCCTCCACCCGCACGCAAAGTTCGTTTGAAATTGCGGGCAAGCGTTTGGGGGCTGATGTGATGAATATGGCAGTTTCGACGTCGGCCATTTCCAAGGGCGAGACGGTTCTTGATACGGCGATGACCATCAATGCCATGCATCCGGATTTTCTGGTGGTGCGGCATCAGTCTTCGGGCTCGGTTGAATTGCTGGCGCAAAAAGTATCATGTGCCGTGATCAATGCGGGTGACGGCCAACACGAACACCCCACGCAAGCGCTTCTCGATGCGCTAACCATTCGCCGCCATTTCGGCAAGCTTCAGGGGCTGACCGTGGCGATTTGTGGTGACGTGCTGCATTCGCGCGTGGCGCGTTCGAATATTCACCTGCTTGGAAAAATGGGCGTGTCGGTGCGGGTTGTTGCCCCTTCAACCCTGCTGCCTTCGGGCATCGCCAATTTTGGCGTTGAGGTTTTCAACGACATGAAGCGCGGGCTGGACGGCGCTGATGTTGTGATGATGTTGCGCTTGCAGCTGGAACGCATGAGCGGCGCTTTTGTGCCATCGCAACGCGAATATTATCATTTCTATGGCTTGACCGAAGAGAAGCTGGCTTACGCAAAGCCCGGCGCTTTGGTGATGCATCCGGGCCCCATGAACCGAGGGTTGGAGATCGACTCGATTGTGGCCGATGGCGCGCAATCAGTGATCCGCGAGCAGGTTGAAATGGGTGTGGCCGTGCGCATGGCCGTTTTGGATGCGCTGTCGCGCCATGGCCATAACCGAGGCCCGAAATGATCAACCGCAATTCCCAAAAGCGTCGCGCCTGGATCAATGCGCAGATTGTGGCCCCGGCTCAAGGCCTGAGCGGCAAGGGCGGCATATTGGTCGATGATGGTTGGATCTTAGCCGTGGGGGCACAGGTCACGCGCGAAATGGTGGGCGCTGGCACCGAGGTGACCGATTGCAAGGGCAAGCTGTTGATCCCCGGCTTAATCGATATGCATGTGTCAACCGGCGAACCCGGAACCGAATACCGCGAGACTTTAGCGTCTGCGTCTGAAGCCGCCGCCGCCGGTGGCGTGACCACCATGATCGTCATGCCCAACACCCAGCCAGTGATCGATGATGCAGCGATCGTCGATTATATTTTGCGCCGTGCGAGAGACACTGCTTTGGTGCGCGTGGCCCCAATGGCCGCTATCACCAAAGGCCTGAACGGCGAATTGATGAGTGAGATTGGATTGGTGAAATCGGCTGGTGCTGTGGCTGTGACAGATGCCACCAAGGCTGTGGCCAATGCTAATATGTTCCGGCGTGCACTCATGTATGCGCGTGATTTTGATATGTTGGTTGTGCAACATGTCGAGGAGCCAACACTGTCTTCTGGTTTTATGAATTCCGGTGAGGCCGCTTCCCGGCTAGGGCTTGCGGGCAATTCGGCCATGGCCGAAGTGATCATGTTAGAGCGCGATTTGCGCCTCGTGGAAATGACGGGTGCGCGTTATCATGCAGCGCAAATTTCCTGTGCGCAATCCGTTGAAGTGATGCGGGCGGCAAAGGCCAGAGGCTTGCCAGTCACCTGCGGTGTGTCGATCAATCACCTCGTTCTGAATGAAAATGACATCGGTGCTTACCGCACGTTCTTCAAACTTTCGCCTCCACTACGCGATGAAAACCACAGGCGAGCTTTGGTGGCGGCGATGATCGACGGCACGATTGATGTGATTGTATCCGGACATAACCCTCAGAGTGACGATACCAAGCGATTGCCTTTTGCTGAAGCAGCATTTGGTGCCATAGGCTTAGAAACTATGCTTAGTGCAGCTTTGCAACTTTACCACAGTGAAAACATGCCATTAGAACGTTTGGTGGAAGCAATGTCTCATGTTCCGGCTTCGCTTCTTGGTTTGGAAACAGGGCGTCTGGCAGCGGGTGCGCCCGCCGATTTTGTAATTGTTGATCCTCACCTCAATTGGAAAGTGGAAGCCGCAAAGCTTTGTTCGCGTTCAAAAAATACCACATTTGAAGATCGAACCCTTGAAGGCAGAGCTTTCGAAACTGTGGTTGCAGGAAACAGTGTTTACAACTACGCTTCCTAATTGGGGAACGTGACGATGCAATATTTTCTTTCAGCACTTCTAGGCTATCTTTTCGGCGCAGTGCCTTTTGGCTTGCTCCTGACCAAGGCTGCGGGGCTTGGCGACGTACGCAACATTGGCTCTGGCAACATTGGCGCAACCAATGTTTTGCGCACCGGCAACAAACCAATAGCCATCGCCACATTGCTCTGTGATGTTTTGAAGGGCACGATCCCCGTTCTCATTGCCGCGCACTATTATGATTTTAATGCCTCGCTTTTTGCTGCGTTTGGAGCAATCGCAGGGCATATTTTTCCAGTGTGGTTAGGCTTCAAAGGTGGCAAAGGTGTCGCAACATTGATCGGGATTTTGTTTGGCCTCTATTGGCCCATTGCGTTGATTTTTCTCGCCGTATGGCTGGCCTTTGCTTTCGCATTTAAATTTTCATCACTTGCCGCACTTACCTCTTCAATGCTCTTGCCGATTTGGGCTGTGCTTCTGGGGCATTTGGAATTGGCTTTGCCACTAACGGTTTTGGCTATCGTGGTTTGGATTATGCACCGCGCAAATATCAGCCGTCTGATGAATGGCACCGAAACTAAAATATCGTTGAGTTCGAAAAAGTGAGTGGGCCGCACCAGCTTTCAGATCAAGAGCGACTGAACTGGCTACGCCTCAGCCAAACTGAAAATGTCGGGCCTGTTACGTTTCAACAATTAGTCAGCGCCTACAAAACCGCAACGGCTGCCATTGAAGCCCTGCCCGAACTTTCGCATCGCGGCGGAAGGAAGAAAGCTCTCAAAGTTTATTCAGCAGAAGCCGCAGCACAAGACATGGCGCGCGCAGAAAAAATTGATGCAAGTTTCGTTGCCATCGGCGAACTGGGTTACCCGCCAGATTTGAGCCACGTACCATCGCCACCGCCCATGCTCTGCGTGAGTGGCACCTTGGAACTGGCAGAAATGAAGTGCGTCGCCATTGTTGGTGCGCGCAATGCTTCCGCGCTCGGCATGAAATTTGCGCGACAATTGGCACATGGATTATGCGAGGCAGGATTTCTTGTTGTGTCCGGCCTTGCACGTGGCATCGATACAGCAGCACATGAAGCCTCAGTAAACGCTAACACAGCAGCCGTATTAGCCGGTGGACTTGACCATTACTATCCACCTGAAAACGAAAAACTTCAACGGGTCATTGCCCAGCGAGGACTGCTTATCAGCGAAATGTTGCCAGGTACTGCACCCAAAGCCGAACATTTTCCGCGCCGCAACCGCATCATATCGGGCATGGCAAAAGCAGTTATCATAGTTGAGGCCGCCATGCGATCCGGCTCGCTCATCACCGCACGCTTTGCTGCAGAACAGGGCCGCGAAGTTTTTGCAGTGCCAGGCTCGCCACTCGATCCCCGCTGTGAAGGCACCAACAAGTTAATCAAAGACGGTGCCAATATTTTGACATCGATTGACGATGTTTTACAGGCATTGAACACGCCGCGTTATATTGGAACCGGACAATTATTTGAAACGGAAGCCGCAAGCCCCGTTGCAACATATCAGATTAGCGATGTTGCACGCGAACAAGTGGCGCAACTCCTATCACCCTCTCCCATCGAAACCGATGATCTGATCCGTGAATCTGGAATGCCAGCTGGGCAAATTGTAACGATACTTTTAGAGCTCGAACTTGCAGGCAGAGCCATACGTCACGCAGGGGGTCGCATATCGTCTGGGGTATGAATGTTGTCAGATATTAGATATCATGTGTAATCTCTATACCACTGGCAGAATCATGTGCCGCGGATAGTTAGTCCACTTCGTCTTCCGCAAACACCCAATTTTCTTTCAGCGCGCCCGCCTTCCAATCATGGAACGCGGGCGTTGCTAATATGGCATTCATGTAGTGTTGGGTGTCAGTTGAAACTCTGATGTCATAAGTTTCGAACCGTGTCACAACGGGTGCAAACATCGCATCTGCTATTGAAAACTTACCAAACAAAAATGGCCCGCCACGCCCGTGCTCTTTGCGACATTCTTTCCACAGCGCCTCGATCCGAGCAACGTCTGCCAAGATGCCGTCATTCATTGGCACTGGCTTTATGGGCCTACGCAAATTCATCGGGCAAGCACCGCGCAAATTACGAAAGCCCGAATGCATTTCTGCTGACACTGAACGGGCCATGGCACGCGCAGCTTTGCTCTTTGGCCATAAATTGCGATCAGGCCAAGTCTCGGCCGCATATTCCATGATCGCAAGTGAATCCCAGATCGTATTTTTACCGTGCACCAATATCGGAACGAGTCCGGCTTTGGAGATTTTCTTTACTACTTTGCCAAATTCAGGCTCGCCGAAAATAACCAGTTTTTCTTCGAAAGAAATACCGGCCATGGACAACGCCATATATGGCCTGAGCGACCAAGACGAATAATTTTTATTGCCGATAAAAAGTAAAGGTTTTGCCATTTTGATTTCTCCGCTCACTGCCCTTACATCGATTTCGGCAAATAGCGCCAGACCAAAACAGCAAGCCCGGCCACGCACACGCCCAAAATAACAAACACAATCGATACATCAAAATAAGAAAGTGCGATGGCGAAGATGAAGCCGGGGATCAGTTCGGAAAAATCAATGAAGGTGCGGTAAACAGCTGTCATGCGCTGGCGTTCAGACGGGCGAACGGCACGCAAATAGGGAATCCCACCCACGCTATCAATGCCCGATGCAAACAACGCAGCCAGCAAAAGAAGTGCCGCTGCAATCACCGGTGCATGCACGCCAAACATGCCTGCAACGATGGTGCTGACCGAGATGACAGCAAAACACAGCGTGATAACCCCGCGCACTCCGATCCGGTCTGACAATGCGCCAAATCCAAATGCTGAGAGCAGGAAAAACTGACTGATCGAAATAATCAATCCGCCTGAAAATTTGCTCATGCCGCCTTCAATCATAAGCAGCGGCCCATAGGTAAAAAACGTACCCCAGAAACAAGACCGTCCAAATGCGATAGCCCACGCCAAGCGCAGCCGTGGCTGGGCAACAAAACGAGCGGCGTTTGCCAGTGGGTTAAAGGGTGCCAGCGTGCCCGATGGCATGGTTGTATTTTCATGAAGGCGCAAATACCAAAAGACGCAGAGTACCAAAACACCGACAGACATAGCTGCCAGCTGAGGTGCGAATGCACCATAATGTGTATAAAGCCAAACGCCCGAAACCGGCCCGGCGACCCAGGCAAAAGTTGAAATGGCAAGGCGAAGCGGCTCAGAGCGCGTGAGTTCCGCCTTGCGAATATGATCCATAATATAAAGCTGAAGCGTGACATTCATAATCGATGCGCCAGAGTTGCGCAGAACAACACCGGCCACCTGCCCCGTCAGCGTGAAACTTGCAAGCGCAATGCTGCCACCAATCAACATCAATCCACCGATTGTATAAGCCCAACGCCGCCGCACGCTGCCAAATAGAAATGGCATACACAGAGTAATCATGAGAACGGTAAATGAAACGCATGTGCCCAAGATGCTAACCGCACGGCTGGAGCCCAATAGATCGTATGCTTGAATGGAAAGAACGCCCGAATTGAAAGACCGCACCAAAGATTCGAGCAAGAACAAGAGGCCGAAAGTTCCGGCCCCTGCCCTGCGGAAATTTCCTTCGGGAATCAATCGTTCGGAAAGTGCACTCATGTCATTATTAAAGCTCGTCCAATCACTTGTTTACAAGCCCCAGTTAGACTTGCTTAAAGCCAAATATGGACAATCATTCTAACCACCACGACAAACAACGCGTAGCCGTTATCTCGATGCTATCGAGTGCTGGCCTCGCTAGCGTTAAACTCATTGCAGCTGTTTTTTCGGGCTCTCTTGGCGTTTTGTCAGAGGCTATTCACGGGCTGATCGACTTTGGCGCAACAATTGTGACGGTGTTTGCTATTCGTTGGTCGAGCCAGCCAGCTGATGATGATCATCAGTTCGGCCACGCCAAGATAGAAAGTGTCGCGGCACTGCTTGAAACAGTGTTGCTCTTCGGAACGGCGGTCTATATTGCCTATGAAGCCATTTTGCGACTGACGACGCCACATGAACCGCTTGCTATCGCTTGGTGGGCCTTTGCCATCATGGTGGTTTCAATAGTTGTCGATTTTAACAGGTCAAGAGCTTTGCGCAAAACCGCCGACGCTACATCGAGCGAAGCGCTCAAGGCCGATGCCACGCATTTCGAATCCGATATGTGGAGTTCACTTGCAGTGCTCATCGGTCTAGGCGGCGTTTGGGTTGGATTTCAATGGGCAGACTCAGTGGCGGCACTTTTAGTCTCGATCTATATCGGCAAAATCGCTTGGGATTTAACCAGCACTACACTGAACACTTTGCTTGACGCCGCACCTGCGGGCGTCTCAACGCAAATCAATGATATTGCGGACAAACAGAATGGCATTCTGAGCGTCAACAGCTTGCGCGTGCGCCCTGCGGGTTCGACTTTGTTTGTAAACCTCGATGTGAACGTTCCTCGCCTTTTAAATTTGGTTTCAATATCAGATTTAAAAACCAGTTTAGTTGCGGCCATTCAGAAAAAACTGCCTCATGCCGATATTTCAATAACCACCAATCCGGTGGCGCTTGATGACGAAACCGCCTTTGAGAAAATCGGTCTGATTGCCGCCCATTATAATTCATCAATCCACCACATCACTGTTCAACAAGTGCAAGGGCGCATGGCTGTGAGCTTCGATCTTGAAGTTGATGGTGCAACGCAGCTTGCGGCGGCGCACGACCAAGCTACAAAGTTGGAAGATGCCATTCGCGAAGGTTTGGGTGGTGATATTGAAGTTGAAAGCCACATTGAACCTCAACCTGCAAGGTTGCTTATGGGTGAGCCAGCAATGCCTGCTGAAACCAAAAAGATTGAGAAGTTTTTACAGGAACTCGCAAGGTCTGAAAAGTCACTCAGTGACTTACATAATGTTCGCGTGCGCCACGCTGATGGCGGCCTCTACGTCCATTATCATTGCCGTTTCAAACCAACCGAAACAATCGACGCAGTGCATGCAGCAGTTGACCGAATTGAAATTGCGTTCAGCGCAAAACTCAAAAATGTAAAACGCGTCATTGCCCATGCCGAGCCGCTGAGAGAGGCCCGACACAAGCTTTGACGACAGGTTAGCCGTTTGACGCCATACTCAATTCACGCAACTTTTCAATCTCTCCTTCCGGAATCTCTACTCTGTTCGCCACCGAAAACGCTTCATAGAAGCTAACCTCCAAAAGCCCTTGTAAGGTTTTCAGCTCGGTAAACTTGGCCATGTTGCGAAGTTCAAGCATCATGTCAGCGATATATTGTGCAGTTTCTCGAACATTGAGTTTCAATTTAAGATTTTGTGAATTTGAATTACTCATATTAAGATTGTTTTTTTGAGCGTTATTTTGTTCCATTTTTTGCCTATCAAACAAATTTGGTAAGTTTTGGGTTCTAACAACGTTATAGTTGTATTGCACACATCTTAAGTTGCTCTTAGGTTGTAAAACGGCTTTTATTTTCAAAAAAATAGGTTTTCTTGCCTCAAACCCCATATACGCCTAAGAGCCTCGCCCAACTTGAACCCGGAATTATGCATGACTGTTGTTGTTGTCGAATCGCCTTCCAAGGCCAAAACCATCAATAAATATCTGGGCCGCGATTTTACGGTGCTGGCATCCTTTGGCCATGTGCGCGATTTGCCAGCTAAAGATGGCTCGGTGAAACCTGATGAAGACTTTGCCATGGATTGGGAAGTCGACAGCAAATCCGCCAAGCGTCTGTCCGACATCGCCACTGCACTCAAAGGTAGTGACCGACTTGTTCTAGCGACCGACCCTGATCGTGAAGGCGAAGCCATTTCCTGGCATGTGTTTGAAGTTTTGAAAAAGAAGGGTGCGCTTAAAGGCAAGACCGTTCAGCGCGTCGCGTTCAATGCCATAACCAAGACTTCGGTTCTCGAAGCCATGGCGCATCCGCGTGAAGTGGATGGCGCATTGGTTGACGCTTATTTGGCGCGACGTGCTTTAGATTATCTTGTTGGCTTCACACTATCACCCGTTCTCTGGCGCAAATTACCGGGCTCGCGTTCGGCGGGCCGTGTGCAATCAGTAGCGCTTCGTTTATTATGTGATCGTGAACTGGAAATTGAAGCCTTCAAGAGCCAAGAATATTGGACAATTGATGGCACGTTTGTAACCTCAAAGGGCCAAGAATTTTCCGCTGCACTCGCCAGCATCAATGGTAAGCGCCTCGAAAAGCTGGAGCTGAAAGACCAAGCATCGGCACAAGCCATTGAAGCAGCCGTTAAAGGCCAACGCTTTACAGTTGAAAGCCTCGAAAGCAAACCTGCTAAGCGCCACCCTTATGCGCCGTTTCGTACCTCTACATTACAACAGGAAGCCTCGCGCAAACTTGGCTTCTCATCCGCCAAGACAATGCAAATTGCCCAGCGCCTTTATGAGGGCATGGACATTGGCGGCGAGACTGTGGGTCTCATCACTTATATGCGCACCGACGGCATCGACATGGCGCCAGAAGCCATCGCGGCCACACGCAATGCGATTTTGAAAAGCTTTGGCGAACCTTATTTGCCGTCGGCTCCGCGTGTTTACACATCTAAAGCCAAGAACGCACAGGAAGCCCATGAAGCCATTCGCCCCACCGATCCAGGCCGTTTGCCAGATCAAGTGAAAGGCGTTCTCGATGGCGAGCAACTCGCACTTTATGATCTGATCTGGAAGCGCACGATCGCCAGCCAAATGGAAAGTGCTGAAATGGAGCGCACGACGGCTGACATCGGCACTATGGGCCACGATGGCAAGCATTATTCATTCCGCGCCAATGGTTCAGTCGTGAAGTTTGACGGCTTCCTTCGCGCTTATACAGAAGGTTTGGACGACGAAGAAGATGAAGACGCAAAACGCTTGCCCGCCATGGCCCGCGGCGACACGTCTGGCGTTAAGAAAATCGAAGGTGTGCAACATTTCACTGAGCCACCGCCGCGTTATTCTGAAGCTTCGCTGATTAAGAAAATGGAAGAGCTCGGCATTGGCCGCCCTTCGACATATGTTAGCATCATGAAAACACTGAGCGATCGCGGTTATATGCGGGTCGAGAAGAAGCGTTTGATCCCTGACGACAAGGGACGAATTGTGACGGCGTTCTTGGAAAGCTTTTTCAAGCGCTACGTGGAATTTGATTTCACTGCAAACCTTGAAGAACAGCTAGACCGGATCTCGGCTGGTGAGATTGATTACAAGCAAGTGCTGCGTGATTTCTGGAAAGACTTCACCGCCGCTTTGGCAGAAGTAAAAGACTTGCGCATCACCCAAGTGATTGACTCACTCAATGACATGTTGGAGCCGCACATATTCCCGGCCAAGGCCGATGGCAGCGATGCGCGTGCTTGCCCGTCATGCGCTGACGGAAAAATGTCGATCAAGCTAGGCCGCTTTGGATCGTTTGTTGGTTGCACCAATTATCCCACATGTAATTACACAAGGCCTCTCTCGACGAATTCGGCAGATGCCGCATCAGCCATTCCTGCAGGTGGTATTCTGCTCGGCAATGACCCTGAAACACAAATGCCAGTGACCCGCCGCATGGGCCGATTTGGTCCCTACGTGCAATTGGGCGAGGCCGTTGAAGGTGAAAAACCACAACGCGCATCAATTCCAAAACGTGTTGATTTAAACACGCTCGACTTAGAACAGGCTTTAAAGTTGCTCTCGCTGCCCCGCGAAGTGGGCATGCACCCTGAAACCAAAACACCCATCACCGCCAACTTTGGCCGCTTCGGCCCTTATATTTTGCATGATGGTGTTTATGCGAATTTGGAATCAGAAGACGACGTATTCACCGTCGGGCTGAACCACGCCGTCGATCGCTTAGCCGAAAAACGTTTGAAAGGCCCATCAACGAGAGCAAGGCCAGGTGCGCTTCGTAATCTGGGTGTGCATCCTGATGATAATGAAAAGGTTGAAGTGTTTGGCGGGCGCTATGGTGCTTACGTCAAACATGGCAAAACCAATGCCACAATCCCTCCAGAGATTACGACTGAGTCGATCACTCTGGAACAAGCGCTGGGCTTAATTGCTGAGCGTGAAACCAAGGGTGGAGGCAAGAAAAAAGCTGCGAAGAAAGCTCCGGCCAAAAAAGCTGCTGCCAAGAAGAAGCCTGCAAAAAAGGCGGCCAAGAAGGCCGTGAAGAAGCAAGTTGTCGAAGCCGCCTAAGCCACCAGCCAAACCCTCGAGACATCCGGGCGTTCCCTCGCCTGATGACATCTTGAAATTTGTGGCAAGTTCACCCGGTCTGGTGGGCAAGCGCGAGATTGGCCGCGCCTTCGGTATTAAAGGCAATAACAAGATCAAGCTGAAGCAAGTTTTAAAAGACATGCAAGACCAGGGCACGCTTGGTGGTAAGAAGCGCCGCATGACGGCAAAAGGCAATCTACCGCCGGTCACCGTCATTCAAGTCGAAGGCCTTGACCATGATGGCGAAGCGTGGGGCATTCCGGTGGAGTGGGCCGAAGCCGCGGGCAAACCGCCAAAGCTCTTGATCGAACTGGCCTCAGGCAAAGCCCCCGCCGTCGGTGACCGAGTGCTGGCGAAAATCGAAGCTTTATCAGGTAAAGGCCCCTACGCACACAAAGCCAAAGTCATGCGCGTATTATCGGATCGTGCGGGCCGCGTATTGGCAATTTTCCGTATTGTTAAAGGCGAAGGTGCGAGGCTTGTGCCTGTCGACAAGAAAGCGCGTTACGATCTGCAAGTTTTGCAGGGCGATGAAGGTGGCGCACTAAATGGCGAATTGGTGGCCGCTGAAATCATCAAGGATCAAGGTCGCGGCATGCCGATTGCCCGTGTGCGCGAACGCTTGGGAGATATGGCAGACCCGCGCAACATCTCGCTGATTGCCATCCACCAACACGGCATTCCAAATGTATTTCCTGCAAAGGTTTTGGAAGAGTCCGAAGCACTGAAGACTTTTAGCGAAGCCAGACGCATGGATTTGCGCGATGTACCGCTAGTGACGATTGATCCACCCGATGCGCGTGATCATGATGATGCGGTGTGGGCCGAGCATGATGATAGCGCGGCCAACCCAGGCGGCTTTAATGTGATCGTGGCCATTGCAGATGTGTCTGCTTACGTTCGTCCCGGCTCGGCGCTAGATCGAGAGGCGCGCATCAGAGGCAATTCAGTTTATTTCCCCGACCGCGTTGTGCCAATGTTGCCCGAACGTATTTCCAATGATTTGTGTTCATTGCGAGAGACGGAACTTCGGCCAGCACTCGCCTGTTTTATGACCTTTGATAAATCAGGCCGCAAGAAATCGCACCACTTCAAGCGCGTCACCATGCGTTCAGCCGCAAAGTTATCTTATGAGGAAGCGCAAGCTGCAATTGATGGCAGGCCCTCGCCCAAAGCTGAAAGTTTGGTCGAGCCTGTGTTGAGACCGCTGTGGGCGGCCTATGCCGCTTTGAAAAAAGCCCAGGATGCCCGCAGCCCTTTGAATCTTGATCTGCCAGAACGCAAAATTATTCTTGATGCAACGGGTGCTGTGGCGCGGGTGACTGTGCCGTTGCGTTTGGATGCGCATAAGTTAATTGAAGAATTTATGATTCAAGCCAATGTGGCAGCGGCTGAAGAATTAGAGAATAAAAAAACACCCCTGCTCTACCGCGTGCATGAGCAACCTTCGCAAGAAAAAATCAAAGCGCTCGCAACATTCCTCAAAACAGTAAACCGCGAATTGCCACTAGGCCAAATCATCAAGCCATCGCATTTCAATAAGCTGCTCGCATCTGTGAAGGGCGAGGATTTTGAACAGCTGGTGCACCAGATTGTTCTGCGCACACAGGCGCAAGCTGTTTATCGCTCGGAGAATGCCGGACATTTCGGACTCACTCTTCGTCGCTATGCGCATTTTACCTCGCCGATCAGGCGCTATGCCGATTTGATCGTGCACCGTGCATTGATCAGCGCCCTGAATATGGGGAGTGATGGTTTGTCGGAATTCGACATCGCCAATCTCGATGAAACCGCTGAAATGATAAGCACCGCTGAACGCCGTGCGATGGTGGCTGAGCGTGAAACCAACGACCGCCTGATCGCCTCATACCTTGCCCCACAAGTGGGCGCGGTGTTCAATGGTCGCATAGGCGGTGTGGTGGGCGCGGGGCTATTTGTAAATTTAGAAGAAACGGGAGCCGACGGCTTCGTACCCGCCGCCACCCTCGGCCGCGATTACTATGTCTACGACGAAGTGCGCCACGCTCTGATTGGCGAGCGCACCGGCGAGACATTTCAGATGGGCGACATCGTAAAGGTAAAACTCGTCGAAGCCGCCCCCGTCAAAGGCGGCCTGAAATTCGAGATCGTCGGCGAAGGCCGCAAAGGCGAGAGGCCGAAGATTCGCGGCAAGTCAAGGAAACCCCAGCGCGGGCGGCGGTAAATCTTTCCCTTTACAGCATTGCGACCCCTTGCCGCTGCGGCGGTTGGAGGGTTTGTATTCACCCTGCTCCACGCCCAAATCTACCTGATGTTTGAAATCAGATCATGGCCTCAGGCGATTTGGCGCGGTTTTCGCTGTAAGTGCCCGGCTTGTGGCCAAGGTCAAATGTTCTACAAATATCTGAAGGTTGTAGACCAATGCTCGTCTTGTGGCGAGGATCTGCATTATCAGCGCGCCGATGATGCCCCGCCCTATCTGACCATTATGGCAGTTGGTCATATCATCGTCCCCGCCCTTTTTATTGTTGAACGTTTATGGAAGCCCGCCATCTGGGTTCATATGGCAATTTGGTTGCCTCTCACCCTAGTCCTCACCCTTGCCCTATTGCCGATGTTCAAAGGTGCTGTCGTGGGTTTGCAATGGGCGCTGCGTATGCATGGGTTTGGCGTGTCTGGTGCATTTCACTCAGATCAATAGGCCGCGCTTGACTTTTCAGGACAATTCCTGTCTATCCGCCCCAACAGACATTCGGAGACTATTATGGCTAAAGGTAACGTGATCAAGATTAAGCTGGCATCGACTGCCGATACAGGCTTTTTCTATGTGACCAAAAAAAATTCGCGCACCAAGACCGAGAAGTTCTCGTTCATGAAATATGACCCGGTTGTGCGCAAGCATGTTGAATTCAAGGAAACCAAGATAAAGTAATTGATTAGGTTTTGACTTTTTAAAAGGCGCTCAGAGATGGGCGCTTTTTTTATTTTTAGAATGTGAAAATTGAGGTGCCGGCCCGGGTTTATTGTAAACGAGGAGGCCACTCAGTTACGGCCCGAGCCGGCGAGCCAACGAAATCAGGAGATGCGGCGGGCCTGACCACGAAGGCTTTGGATTCAGAAGCATATTTGCTTCAATTGAGATGCTTGAGGAACGGCTCTCGGTGCAGGAGCGCCGTTCCTCTGAGGTAATGTCCGGCGCCTTGGAGAAAGCTAACGGACGCATTCGAAATCATGTATAAGTTTATGCATCTCGGCCAACAAAAAATCCAGCGTAACCTATGGTAAACGCTGGGCCTTTTAATTTAACCATGAATCATTAAGGTAAACGCTTAGGGGATGTCCCCGCCCTCTTCTGCTGCAGGAGCTGCGCGTTCATCTGGTAAATGCATTTCAAGTGGCAGTTGTTCTGTGCCATCGAGAGGTTCTTCTTCGGCTGTCAGTTCGTCTGTAACCCGTGGCATCGGCACATCAAAGCCCGGTGGAATATTGCCGTCCAATAGTCCAGCGGCTTTCAACTCATGCAAGCCTGGCAAATCGGTGAGTTCATTCAAACCGAAGTGGCTCAGGAACTCTGGCGTCGTCCCATAAGTCACAGGGCGACCAGGCGTCTTACGTCTGCCTCGCATGCGCACCCAACCAATTTCTAAAAGATTATCCAAAGTGCCCTTCGAAATCGCCACGCCGCGAATATCTTCAATTTCAGCGCGGGTTACAGGTTGATGATAAGCACAAATCGAAAGTGTTTCGAGCGCCGCCTTGCTCAGCTTTTTTTGTTCCTTTGTTTCACGACGCAGAACTGCGCCCATATCTTGCGCTGTTCGTATGGCCCATTTACCAGCCACCTGCACGAGGTTTACACCGCGATTTTCATAGTTGCTCTGCAAATCAGCGAGCAGGCCTATGACGTCCGTGCCTTCGCCCAAGAACTCTTGAAATTTTTCGATGCCGACAGGCTCAGCCGAAGCAAACAACATAGCTTCGACAATACGCAAATTCTGGCTGCGCTCGGCGTGCGGATGCATGGTGACGACAAGTTCTTCGGTATCGTCTTTCATGTCCTGCTCTTTCTCTATTGGCAAAGCGTGTGAGTGCAAAATCAGTTTCCTTCAACAACGGTCAGGTGACGGCGGCGCATATAAATGGGCGTAAAGGCTTCGTCTTGGCGCATTTCAATGCGGCCATCACGCGCCAGTTCGAGACTTGCTGTGAAACTAGACGCCCGCACCGACCGACGCGTGGCCGGTGTGGCCAAGTACACCTCAAGCCAGCGATCAAAAGTGCCCCACTCGTCCATCGTGCCCATAAGCCGCTCTAATGCCTCACGCGCTTCTTTGATCGACCATGTGGGTTGGCGCTTTACAGTATAACTCTGGCGCACCACTTTACGCTGACGACGATCGGCATAAGCCTTGAGAAGATCAATCAAGTTATCGCCGTATTCACGCTGCACATCCACCACCAATGGCTGAGGTTGACCGCGCTCAAACACATGCAAGCCAAGTTGTGGCATGGCCATGATTTTTGCTGCCGCATCGCGCATCGCCGCCAAACGTTGCAAACGGAAAGCAAGGCGAGCAGCCATATCTTGGGGAAGCGCCTCATCGGTGCTGGGTGGTGTCGGAATCAATAGGCGCGATTTGAGATAGGCCAGCCAAGCGGCCATCACCAAATAATCTGCTGCAACATCGAGACGAATTTTTTGGGCGCGCTCGATGAAAAGTAAATATTGATTAGCCAGCGTCAAGATTGAAACTTGCGCCAGATCAATTTTATGAGCGCGCGCTAATTCTAGCAACAAATCAAGCGGGCCCTCAAAGCCGCCCACATCGACAATCAGTTCATCCGCGTCAGGCTCAGGTACAACACGCAAAGCGGCCTGACCATCGGGCCAAACGTCTTGCTGCATTGGTGCTGTTGGTTCGGCCACTGTGTCGTTCTCCATCCGCCAGTGTTTACTGAATAAATGGTGGCGATTCGAATATTATGGCAAGCTTATCCCCAGTTTCAAACGCTGAGAATAGCCTCTAAATCGTTCAGAGCCTGCTTCTTGTCATAAGGCAGCGGTTTGCGCTTGGCTTTCAAGGCCTGTTTGGCGCGGCGCATCGCCTTGCCAGCGAGCGGAATAGCAGCATCAGCGACCTCTTCCATTTCGCTCATAACGCCATTGCAATGTAAAAGCATGTCGCAACCAGCGGCCAAGGCCAGATTTGCTTTTTCGGTAAAAGTGCCTTGAAGAGCTTTCATCGATAAATCATCCGTCATCAATAAGCCTTCAAAGCCAATCAGTTTACGAACAACATTTTTTATGATTTTGCGCGATAAAGTCGCCGGAAATTCCTTATCAAGCGCCTCGTAAATCACGTGTGCTGTCATTGCCATGGGACAATCAGCAAAGCCAACAAATGGCAAGAAATCGACTCTCTCCAATTCGATTCGTGGAGCCTTTACAACTGGCAAGTTGTGATGGCTGTCAACGTCAGCCCGTCCATGACCGGGAATATGTTTCATCACTGGCAAAACACCGCCTTCCATAAGCCCCACCGTATGAGCGCGTGAAAGTATCATGATATGATCAAGGCGCATTGAATAAGCGCGGTTGCCGATCACATCATGCGCGCCAGGTTGTGGTACATCCAACACCGGCAGACAACTCGCTGTAATACCGATTTCAGCCAAATCATCAGCCATCAACCGGCCAACACTGCGCGCCGTCTTTAACGCCAGTGTTGGGCAACGATCATATTGTTTTCCATATTCCATTGCTGCCGGATATTTGCGCCAATAATTAGAAGGTGGGCCCAATCGTTGAACGCGCCCGCCTTCTTGATCTATAAATATAGGTGCATCTTTGCGGCCTACCGCACCACGAAATTGAGCCGTAAGATTGCGAATTTGATCAGGGCTCTCGCAATTGCGCTTAAAAAGAATCAATCCCCAAGGGTTAGTCTTTTTAAAAAACTGAACTTCGTCTTGTGACAACGATAGGGTTGCGCAACCGCTAATGAAGGAACGTATTGTCATTTGACTTTAATGAACTTTCAGAAATGACCACAATTTCTAGTTAGTGCGGAATCTACTGCTTGTGTACAAGGCAGTCGCGTTCGCCGGCAGCAAAAAGCGACGAACAAAGGCTAGATGCGACACTTGACGTTGCCATAGGGCCAATATTTAGCCGATAACGGGTGCTGCCCAATACATTTGCCTGCTCAATAATAGGAGCATAACGCTTGATAATCTCACCATGTTTTGCAACCAAGCGAGAATATTCCGCACTCGCTTCACTCTTGCTTTTAAATGAAGCCAACTGCGCAACATAGGCGCCGGTTCCACCTGTAGCAGATGGCACGGTAACACGCGGCGTGGCAGCGGCCACCTGCTGAGGTGGAATTACGGGCTCAGGCGGAGTTACATCCGCCGGAGCAACGGTTGCGGGCGGTACTTCCTGAGTATCTGTTTTAAACAAATCAAGTAAAGTTTTGCGCTTTTTCGGTGCTTCAACTGGCGCAGCAGCAACAGTACCAACGCTCGTCTGATCAATTTCCGAATTGCCGTACAGCCCACCATTCGATGGTGTTGTGGTTATATTCGTTCCATCGACGACAGCCTCATTTTGCGCAGCAGAAGGTTTATTTCTAAGCGCCAATTTTGAAGGTGGAACCAAAACAACTGGTTTGGCGCCAAGCGACTTTGTTGTCGTTTCAGCTGATGCAACTTTCTTCGTCATCAACTTTTTGTCTTTGACATCGGGTGCTGGCTCAGCGGGTGTATCCGTAATCGCTTCTGCCGCTGGTTTTGACGTTTCCGCTTTTGAAGCGAGAACTTCAGAACCAGCCGCAGCGGCAAGGCCAGTCACAGATGGTGGTGGCGCGACGTTAGAAACAGTACCTGCAACTTGCGAACCGCCTGCAACAACTGAATTGGTTTCAGTTCCGGCTGTCACAGGCGTACCGGGAACGACTGGAAGCGCATCTGCTGCCGCCGTTTTTGCACTCGAAGGCGTAATGGTGGCTTGGTCAGTTTTCGCAGAGTCGCCCTTTCCGGAAGGTTCAAGCGAGCCTTGCGTTCCAGTTGCTCCACCAGGCGGCGGAGGCAATGGCAAAGGCGTCCCATCATTTCCAGTACCAACACTAGGAGCTGGAATGGCATTTGCGGGCGCTGCATCACCGCTTGCAGAAGGTTGTGCGGGTGCACTATTGTTAACGGGTTGAACTGGCTGCTCTTCACTCGGCGCCATTTGACCACCAAGTATTTCACGGTCGCCGACGATGCGGTCATAGATCAATTTCTTCGAAGAATTAACAGCCTTGCCCGCAGCAGCATTATCAGTTGCCGTTGCATCAGGTGCGGCCTTGGCCGGCTTTTCGGGCGCTGCAACCACTGGGACATTAGTTTGCGTTCCAGCCATACGTCCGCCATTCTTGATGTAGTTATTGTAACCCCACCAACCGAGTAATCCGGCGACCACGGCGAGGGCGAGAAGAGAAAGCAGAATAAGCGGAGTGTATGAGCGCGGTGCCTCTTCCTCATAACCTGTTTCAACTTCTCGGTAAGCTTGACTATATTCGTCAGCGGTCGCACGCCTCTGAGTGCGCGGTGCGGGCTGCTCAAAAATATCATCCTCTTCACCTTCGGCAAACTGAACAGAAGGTGCTTGGCGTGCAGGATTTAGTCTTGGATTAGTCCGCGAATCTGGGTCAAAGCCAGATTGCGGCGTGTTAAACCCCGTCATCGGTGGACGTTGTTGCGGCACCTGCAAACGGGGCTGTGGCTGCACACCAGCTGGTTGGTAAGACGGACGCATTTGGGGATTAAATGGCGGCGGCGGCGTATAGCCTGTCGCTGGATCAATTGGCCTATAGCCAGATGGCGGCACGGGCGCATAACCCGGTGGATATTGTTGTGGCTGAGGCGGATAATAAGGCTGCCCCTGAGGATAGGCCGAGCCCTGAGGATAAGCCTGTGGCGGATAGATCGGTGGTGGCGGCACGGCACGCGGTGGCACAGCCTGCGAACCACCCAGTGGTGGGCGTGGCGGTGCGATCTGATTAGAATAACCTGATTGCGGTTGCGGCACAGGAGCAGTTGCGCGCTGACCTTGCGGAGCAGAACGTCCCCCAGCTTGGGCCGCAGCGGTCGGACGAGCAGAAGTTTTCGGCTCATCATCAGCAAATGTGAACTTGGGTTTTTCTGCACCGTTTGCAGCCGGTGAAATAGCGGCCTCGGCTCTTTGCTTAGCAGCAGCTACACGTTGTTCTGCCAGCTTCTCGGCAGCATCGCGCTGAGACTTCAATTTATTTGCTAACGCATCCGGCGAAACAGCTGGAGAACGTGGAGCCGCAGACAGTCCTGCAGGCCGCGCAGATCCAGGCGCTGGAGTGGGCTTTGCCGCTGGCCGAGGTGCCATCGGAGCAGGTCGAACAGGTGCCGCAGACGCAGCCCTTACCGGACCAGCTTCAGGTTCCATCACAGCTTTGAATTCGCCCGAAACCTTGGGCATATCTTTTCCAGCTACGATAACACTGTCCTTCGTACCAATGCCAAGGCGCTCGCGCCAATTGCGTTTATCAGAGCCACCTGTCGAATTTTGGTCCATTGTCACTTCATCCGTTGTTACATTTCCGAGGCGGGTTTTACGCCGAGGAGCCCGAGACCATTTGCCAGACAATAGCGAATCACCCTCAGGAAAGCGAGCCGCGTTAATGATATGTTATCTTGATCTCGCAAAATAAATCTTAATTGCGGCAGTTCTTTGCCCTTATTCCATAAAGAATGAAAATCGCTCGCTAAGTCATAGAGATAGAACGATATTCTGTGTGGTTCATGGGCCAAAGCAGCAGCCTCAATAACCCGTGGAAAAGCTGCAATCCTTAATATCAGAGCCTTTTCAGCCTCATCTGTCAATAAAATGAAGTTAATCTTTGCATCAGATTTCAAACCCGCAGCCTCGGCATTACGCAAAACTGAGCAAATCCGAGCATGGGCATACTGCACATAAAACACCGGATTATCTTTTGACTGCTCGGTGACTTTGGCGAAATCGAAATCCAGAGGCGCCTCGTTTTTCCGGTAAAGCATCATGAAACGCACAACGTCTGGTCCAACCTCGTCAACCACATCGCGCAATGTCACAAACTCACCTGCCCGCTTCGACATGCGCACGGGTTCGCCATTGCGGAAAAGTTTTACGAGTTGGCAGAGTTTGGGATCAACCTGAACGGCATCCCACCCAACCAAAGCAGCAGCAGCTGCTTGCAGCCGCTTAACATAGCCACCATGGTCAGCACCGAGCACGTAGATCAGCTGCTTGAATCCACGCTCAATTTTGTTTTGGCTGTAGGCAACATCGGAAGCAAAATAAGTAAAGCTGCCATCCGATTTAAGCAAAGCCCGGTCAACATCATCACCATATGCTGTCGACCGGAACAAGGTCTGCTCGCGGTCTTCCCAGTCTTCATTCACCTCGCCTTTTGGCGGCGGAAGACGACCTTCATAAACATCGCCAGATGCACGTAGCTTGGCAATCGTCGCTGCAACTGAACCATCAACCTGCAAGGACTTTTCAGAAAAGAAAACTTCGTGTTTGATATCAAGTGTAATGAGATCATCGCGGATCATATCCATCATCATAGCAATGGATTTATCGCGCACCACAGGCAGCCAATCATTTCTGCCCAGAAGTGACTTGCCAAATTCTTTGGCTAGCGCAACACCTACTGGCTTCAAATAATCGCCGGGATAAAGCCCCGCTGGAATCTCACCAATGTCTTCGCCCAGCGCTTCACGGTAACGCAAATATGCTGACTCAGCCAACACGTTCACTTGGCCACCAGCATCATTCATATAATATTCTTTGGTCACATCAAAACCAGTGAACCTCAGCAATGAAGCAAGTGCATCACCAAACACTGCGCCCCGACAATGGCCCACATGCAATGGCCCAGTAGGGTTTACCGACACATATTCGACATTCACTTTTTCATTCGCACCAATGTGTGAAGAACCAAATTGATCGCCTTTATCGAGTGCCGCTTGCAACACACGCGGCCAAAATGTGTCTTTCAACTTGATGTTGATAAAGCCCGGGCCAGCCACCGTCACGGCTGCCGTATCAGGATCAGTGGCCAAAAGTGGCACAAGCAAATCTGCAACGGCCCGCGGATTCATGCCTGCAGGTTTGGCTAGCACCATCGCAGCATTCACCGCCACATCACCATGCGTTGCATCGCGCGGGGGCTCAGTCGTCAACTTGCTTAAGTCGAGGCCAGCAGGCAGCTTGCCCTCTCTCACAAGGGTTTCGACAGCAGCCGCAACAACACCCTGAAAATGGGCGAAAAGATTCATGATTCTGATATTAACTCGCTAAAACAATTCCGTGCGCTGACTATCGGAAAAGCGGGTCGAGGTCAAACAAACGCTTATGCTGATCAAGCGCATAACGATCCGTCATTCCAGCAATAAAGTCGCACACTTGGCGGGCATATCGACTTTGATCTGAAATAGGGTGATCTTCGCGCCAATCAGATGGCAGCAACTTCTCATCATTCATATACGCATCAAACAAATCACGGATAACACGTTGCGCCCGCTCCATGATTTCAAGAACGCGCGCATGGCGATACATTTTAAAAGATAAGAAGCTTTGCAGCACCTTATTGTTCTCGCGCATCTGGGCACCAAATTGGATCAAAGGTTTTCCTAGTTCCCGTACAGCATCACTGGTTTTAACATGCGATTTAGAAATACTTTTGTGACCTTCAGCTAAGACATCTGCCACCATCGCGGAAATTAAACGACGAACTGTTTCATGAATAACACGGTTAGTATCAAGATCGGGATAAGCCGTCAGCACCTCCCCAAGCGCCTGCCCTGCCAACGGAATATCGCCCAGATCAATCACGTTGAAAAGCTTGGCGCGAAGGCCATCATCAACATCATGCGCATTATAGGCAATGTCATCAGACACCGCTGCCACTTGTGCTTCCGCAGAAGCATAGCTGGATAGTTTTAAATCATGGACTTCAGCATATTCAATGATCGCAGCTGGCAATCCCGTTTCCGCGTAATGCCCCAAAGCATGGCCTTCAGTATCGACCAACGGCCCATTGTGTTTAACCAACCCTTCAAGTGTTTCCCATGTCAAATTTAAACCATCAAAGGCCGCATAACGCCGTTCGAGCTTTGTCACGATGCGCAGCGACTGCGCATTATGATCAAAGCCACCGTAAGGCTTCATCAATTTATCGAGCTCGCGCTCGCCCGCATGGCCAAAAGGTGTGTGACCCAAATCATGGGCCAGCGCCAATGCCTCCGTCAAATCTTCATCAAGCCGTAATGCTCGCGCAATTGAACGTGCCACTTGCGCTACTTCAATGCTATGCGTGAGACGTGTCCGATAATGATCGCCTTCATGAAATACGAAAACTTGAGTTTTGTGTTTTAACCTGCGGAATGCAGATGAATGAATAATCCGGTCGCGGTCGCGTGCGAAGACACTGCGCGACGGCGCATCTGGCTCAGCCACAACCCTGCCCCGGCTTTGGCTAAAATGAGCGGCATATGGTGCAAGACTCGTCATGAAACTGACCATTGACATTTTCGCGCGAAAACACAACATCTACACCATGTCCGAGCCACAAATCAGTGTCACCGCCCGCGCTGCCAAGCGCATTCATGAGATTGCAGCCAAGCAACATGCTGCGGCAGCGTTGCGCATTGCGGTGAATGGCGGCGGCTGCTCCGGCTTCCAGTATGATTTCGTGTTCAGCGACAAATCCGAAGAAGATGACCGTATTTTTGAGCGTGATGGTGCGCGTGTTTTGGTTGATGCAACATCGCTGGGTTTCATGGCAGGGTCTGAACTTGATTTCATCGACGATCTGATGGGCCAATCATTCCGTATTCAAAACCCGCTGGCCAAATCATCCTGCGGCTGCGGAACAAGTTTCTCGTTCTAATGCGTATCGCCACCTGGAACGTTAACTCCGTTAAAGCCCATCTCGAATCTGTCACCACTTGGCTTCAACAAGCAAAACCAGATGTGGTGTGTCTGCAAGAAATTAAATGCGAAGACCACGCCTTCCCCGTCGCGCATTTTGAAGAACTGGGTTACAGCTCACTAGTTCATGGCCAGAAGACCTATAATGGTGTGGCACTGCTTTCAAAACTGCCGATGGAAGATGTGCAACGTGGGCTTCCCGGCGATGCAACAGACGAACAAGCAAGATTCATTGCCGCCACGGTGATCGATGGCACTAATGCTGTTCGCGTCTGCGGACTTTATCTGCCAAACGGCAACCCCGCCCCCGGCCCCAAATATGACTACAAATTGGCTTGGATCGAACGGCTTAAAGCTTTTGCAAAATCTGAATTGCTGAAAGAAGAGGCATTTGTTCTGGCTGGCGATTACAACGTCATTCCCAACCCAGAAGACGCGCGCAACCCACAGAATTGGACAACGGACGCATTGTTTTTGCCACAAACCCGCCAATCGTTCCGTGAACTTCTAGCACTCGGCCTCACAGAATCATTCCGCGCACTTTACCCATCCAAAATTGAATACAGCTTTTGGGACTATCAGGCAGGTGCTTGGCCCAAAAACAACGGCATCCGAATCGATCATCTGCTCTTGTCGCCCCAGGCTGCAGATAGATTAGTCAGCGCCGAGATCCATAAAGATGTGCGCGGCCATGAAAAGCCTTCCGACCACGTGCCAGTATTGATCGAACTGCAATAAAAAACCCGCCGATTTTCACCAGCGGGCTCTTGAAACTCAAACTCAGATACAAATTACTTTGTAACTGGAGCCTTCACACCGAAAGCAGCAAAGCTGGCTTCGAATGGCTTGAATGCGCTCTTTGCAGCGGCGGCATAAAGTTCACCGAGCTTTGTAAATTCAGCAACAGTTGCATCAAATGTTTCTTTTGCAAAAGCCTGTTGAACAGCAACGGCACTTTCAAAGGACTTGGCAGCAACTGCCTTTTCCCAATGGCCAGCTGACTTTTCAAAGGATTTCTTAGAGAAATCAGCAACCTCAGTTGCAACGGCTTGATAGCCCTTCGTCATAGCAGCAGTTGAAGCTGTCATAGCTTCCATGCCTTCTTTGCTGGCAGATTGCATATCTTCAAATGATTTCATCATGGTATTCTCCAATCAGTAGGGGGTTTGATAAATTCGATGAGCCATATTTAGGTGCACTGCAACATGAAGTCAAGTATTATTTTGCATTGCAACATAAACCCTATTTCGACTATCACGTTCAGAACAAATCGACTCGTCATTTACCCCTTGGTAAGTCCGAGGCATTTAATGGTTAATCTTGGCTTGTGACGATTTAGGGATCATCACTTAAGATAAATATTTGCAAGACAGCTCTTTGTAATAAGCTGCACTTGCCTGAAGGTGAAAGATTAGATGTTTGTGATCAACGTTGCAGTAAAGTTCAGAACGTTAGCAGCCCTATGTTTGCTAGCCCTCTCAACCCTCGCACCATCTGTTTATGCAAAACCGCAATTCTCTGCCGTAACTGTCGATGCTCGCACTGGCGCTATGCTCTTCAGCGACAATCCAGATGGGTTGCGCCATCCCGCATCCCTGACAAAAATGATGACGCTCTATGTGTTATTCCAAGATTTAAAAGCCGGTCGTATAAATCGAAACACATTGTTTCGCGTTTCAGCGCGCGCCGCAGCAATGGCACCTTCAAAGCTCGGCCTCCGCGCAGGCATGACAATCACCGTTGATGAAGCCATTAAGGCACTGGTTACAAAATCGGCAAATGATGCTGCTGCGACGATCGCAGAAAATCTGGGTGGTACTGAATCAAATTTCGCAGCACGCATGACCAGAGTAGCCCGTACAATTGGTATGAGCCGTTCTTCATTTCACAACGCTTCGGGATTACCGAACCCAGATCAATATACGACGGCCCGCGATATGGCCACTTTGGGTCTCAGGTTGATGCGCGACTTTCCACAATATTATCCTTACTTCCGCATCACCGCTTTTAACTTTCATGGCCGCACCATCCGCACCCACAATAAATTGGTTGAGCATTATGCAGGCACTGACGGGATAAAAACCGGTTATGTCGCTGCCTCGGGCTATAATTTGGTGACGTCAACAAAACGCGGCGACAAGCGCTTGGTTGGCGTTGTGCTGGGAGCTACTTCTTCTGCATCGCGCGGCGCTTATATGATGCGGATGTTGGAAAGCAAGTTTGCACAAGCCAAGAGCGGTGCCACAGTTGCTGCTCTTGCAGGGTCATCCAAAGGTGTTATCAACCCTGTTGCCACGGCCACAGCTTCCGCCTCTGCCCAAACCCCGAGCACAGATGAAAAAGCACAATTGGCAGATGCTGCTGCAAGCGCGGCTGATGATCAAACAAATGATGAAGATCAAGCCGACGTTGCTTCTACGACATCACTCACCCCCAAAGTTATCGAAGCAAGCCTCGCACCTGTTGACGGTAAGAAGAAGACACTTGGTAAGTTGCCCTTTGCGGTCAAATCTGCTTCTGCAGAACCAAACACGCTCGAAGATAGCATCACCCAAAGCTGGAACATTCAGATCGGCGCTTATCCTGACAAACAACAAGCGCAAGCCAAACTGACTGCGCTCAAGGGCAAAGGTATAGCCTCTCTCGAAGGTAAACCTGCTTACACAATTGCAGTTCAAAAAGATGGTGCAACAGTCTTCCGTGCGCGTTTTGCGGGCTTCGACTCCGAGACTGCAAAAAAGGCCTGCGCTAAAATTGTAAGCCTTGGCGAAAAATGCGTGGCCGTTTCGCCCCAGTCTTGACTTACGCAGAAGGCAGACTAATCTAAAATTTCAACATCAAACTGCCATACTTGGACGCCCGTCTGCAAGCGCAGAGGAGGTCTATGATGAACATTAAGCCGAACAATCGTTTCAACGCTGCAGAAATATGGGAAAAAGACCGTGCCCATTTCATGCATCCATGGACGCACTTCGACAGTTTCAAAACCGAAGGGTCGATGATCGTCGCTGAAGCCAGCGGCTGCATGATTAAAGACTCAAACGGAAAAGAATATCTCGACGGCCTTGGTGGCATGTGGTGCGTAAATGTAGGCTATGGTCGCAATGAAATTGCCGACGTTATGGCCGATCAAGCGAGGCAATTGGCCTATGCCAATCCGTTTGTTGATATGACCAATGCTCCAGCTTCAGAACTGGCGGCCAAGCTTGCCGAACTAGCTCCAACAAATCTCAACCACATATTCTTTTCGCTGTCTGGTTCCTGCGCCAATGATACGGCCATAAGGCTCGCGCATTTCTATCATTTAAGGCGCGGCGAACCATCGCGCAAACACATCATCTCGCGCATGAATTCGTATCACGGATCGACTTATCTCGGCATGTCGATGGGTAACCGCGAGGGCGACCGCACTCCGAATTTTCACTATATTACCGACTTCATTCACCATCTGTCAGCGCCCTACCCTTACCGCCGCCCCGAAGGAATGACTGAAGATCAGTTTACAGATCATCTGGTTGATGAGTTCAAAGCCAAAATCAAACAACTGGGCAAAGAAAATATCGCCGCGTTCATTGCTGAACCCATCCAAGGGTCCGGCGGCGTCGTCGTGCCACCAAAAGGCTACCTCAAGCGCATGGCCGCCCTCGCAAAAGAAAACGGCATTCTTTTCATTGCCGATGAAGTGGTGACAGCATTTGGCAGACTGGGCCATTGGTTTGCGAGTTATGATGTATTTGGCATTGAACCAGATATCATTGTCTGCGCTAAGGGACTGACTTCAGGCTATCTGCCACTGGGCGCAACAATATTCTCCGATGCAATCTATGAAGCCATCAGCGCTCCAGACCCAAGTGTCTGGTTCGCTCATGGCTTCACATATTCGGGCCACCCGGTATGTTGTGCCGTTGGACTTAAAAATATAGAAATCATGGAGCGCGAAGACCTTCTTGGAAACGCCGCACGAGTTGGCGACCATTTTGAAAAGCGATTGAAAGAGCTCGAAGCCTTGCCGCTCGTCGGCCAACTGCGCGGCCAACGCCTTATGATGTGCGTCGAATATGTGGCCAATAAACAAACCAAACAACATTTGGCTGATGAAATTAACATCTCCAAACGGATTTCAAATGTTTGCGAAAATCACGGACTTTTGGTGCGACCCATCGGCCATCTCGATGTCATGTCACCACCGCTCACACTTTCAATAAAAGAGGCCGATTTTATCGTTGATACGCTTGGTAGCGCAATCGAAGAAGTGGCAAGTAATTTAAAGGCCGAAGGGCTCGTTTAGCCGAGCAGCACATCTTTTGCCTGATTGATTTTCGCGGCCAAATAATCAGTTCCACCCTTATCAGGGTGGAAGTCTTTCATCAGGCGTTTATGCGCCGCTTTGATGTCGACTTCACTTGCACCAGGCTTCAGGCCCAACAAATCATAAGCTTCATTTTTCGAAAATGGTGCCAAGGGTTTGCGAGGTTTGGAATTTTCAGAGCCGTTCTGTTCTGGCGTTTTGGTATTGCCCAGATTGAATCCATTCGGAAATAATGATGATTTGCCATAAAGACCCGCACCAATGGCAAACAGTGTGGTCGCAATTGTGGTTTGGCCGCGCAAAAACAAAAACCCAGCGGCGACAATCGCCCCAGCCCCAGCCAGTTTTTGGGCAAAGTTAGACATGTCCTTTGGGTTCATTCGCGCCGATTTGCGGATCAACCACAGCCCCCCAACCACAATGATCAGGGCAATGAGAAACGGCGGCATAAATTAATTCGCCGGTTTGGCGTCGCAAGCATCCATCTTCAACATGTCAAGCTTGGCCAGTTTGCCCTTCAGTGCATAGGTGCCGTAGTCCAAAACTAGATCCGTTGAAACGCCGTTTTCATACATATTGAAACTGGCCTGATAAACCGGTTTTTCGACGCTTTGGTCGTCGGCGGGGAAATAGCTGATCGTGATCGGCCAAGAAGGCAAAACTCTCAATGGCGAAGCTTCTGCATTGTCTTTATCAGGAGCAAACGTGCCCGGAGCTCGCATTTTTCCAATAAAGCTGATGGCCTTGTAGGTCTTCTCACCATCAGAGCCATCATAGACGATCGAAGCATCACGCGTGATGCCCTTCTTTGCGGCATCCAGCAAATGAAGTTGATGCGTAGATGGAAACAACGCCTCAGATGGAACCGTGAAATCCAATTCTTTTGGAGCGGTCATCTGGCCCTTGGCTTCCAGATTGCTTTTCTCCCGCTTAACTTTCAGCTTTTCTTCAGAATCCAGATTACCACCCACAAACTGTTTCTGGCTCAAATTCATTTCCAGCCCATCACCTGATTCCCAAGTGGTCAACTGCGTATCCAAAACTTGCGTTCCCTTTTCGGGCTGAACGTAACGATTGGCGATCCGGTAGGTCACCGCCCAACCATCGCAGGCTGTGCCAGTCAACTCATAAGCCAAACGCCCTTCAACTGAGCTATAGCCACTACCGCTATCCAACCTTGAAGTCGAAAGATCATAGATCGCCCGGTGCGACGCCAGCGTTGCCGCTTGCGCCGAAACCGTCATCAACACCAAAGCCAAACCCGATTTAAAAAGACGCATGTTTCATTAATCCCGTGACAAGCCGAATGGACGGCGTTTAAACTCCACACTAACATAAACTATGGCGAAACAACGTCTAAATAAGGTTTAACGAAATCATGAACAGCATTGATGAAAAACTTAAAACTCTGGGTATTGTTTTGCCAACTCCCATGAAGCCCGTCGCCAACTATGTTCCCTGGGTCAAGTCCGGCAACATGGTCTATATTTCAGGCCAAGGTGCCGTTGTCGAAGGCAAAGTGCAATACCCCGGCAAACTTGGAGTTACTGTCTCGCTTGAAGACGGCGCGCAATCGGCGAGGCTCACTTGCATCAACGTGCTGGCGCAATTGCGTGAGGCCGCTGACGGTGATCTGAGTAAAGTCAAACGCATTGTAAAACTCGTTGGATTTGTGGCCTGCACGCCAGAATTTACTGACCAGCCAAAAGTCATCAACGGTGCTTCCGATTTGATGGTGGAAGTGTTTGGTGAGAAAGGCCGCCATGCCAGATCAGCGGTGGGCGTGCCGTCGCTGCCCATGAACCTGTCGGTGGAAATCGAAGCCGTCGTCGAACTGGAATAAGCAATGCGCTTTTCACGGCAAATGCGCGATCTGAAATGGCTCGTCGCCAAACCAATCGCTCACCGGGGCCTGCACAAGGAATCCAAAGGCATCGTCGAAAATTGTGAGAGCGCTTTTGATGCCGCTATCAAACATGGCTATGCTATCGAGTGCGATATCGAGCTGACCAAAGATGGTGAGGCCGTGGTGTTTCATGATGATGAGATTGACCGGTTGATGAATGGCGAAGGCAAAGTCAAAAACTTCACCGTTAAAGAACTGAAAAAGAAAAAATACCTCCATGGCAAAGATCAAATCCAGACCTTGGACGAACTCCTCGAACAGGTTGATGGCCGCACAACATTGGTGATCGAAATCAAATCGCTCTGGGATGACGATATGTCACTAACTCACCGAGCCCTTGATGTGCTTTCGGACTACAAAGGGCCTTATGCATTAATGTCTTTTGACCCGCATATAGTGGCATGCATCGCCTTGCGCTCGCCTGATACCGTGCGCGGCATAACGGCAGACCGCGTAACTGACCCCTATTACAATATCCTCTCACTTGCGCGTCGTTTGGAAATGCAAAGCTTCTCGCATTTGCCGAGCAGCAAACCTCACTTCGTTTCGTTCGATGCAAACGGTCTACCTTTTGCCGTGGTAAATGAAATCCGAGAACGCGGCCATCCCGTAATATGCTGGACAATCCGCTCACCTGAACATGCAGCCCAAGCCTCGCGTTACGCAGATCAAATAACCTTCGAGAATTATCACCCGGCATGACCGCCAAAATTTCTGCCATCAACTCCCTCAATGACATCTCGGCTGATGATTGGAATACGTGCGCGCAGATTGACGGAGTGGCATCAAATCCGTTCACATCGCACGCCTTCCTTCTGGCCTTGGAACAATCCGGCTCAGCCACCATGAAAACCGGATGGGCAGCTCAGCATTTGGTTTTGGAAGAGAATGGCAAAATCGTCGGTGTCGTCCCCTGCTATCTCAAATCACACTCTATGGGCGAATATGTTTTTGATCATGCCTGGGCCGATGCCTACACGCGCGCGGGTGGGCACTATTATCCAAAGCTGCAAGTTTCGGTGCCTTTCACCCCAGCCACTGGCCCACGCCTTTTGGCCAATACAACTGAACACAGAGCCCTTCTTGCCGATGGCTTGGTAAGCCTTTGCCAACAGTCCAAATCTTCGTCCGTGCACATCACCTTCGCAACAACGCAAGATGCGAGCGAAATGACGGCGAAGGGCTGGCTGCAACGCAACGACATTCAATTTCATTGGCATAATCAAAGCTATTCAAACTTTGCTGATTTCCTCGCAGCACTTTCATCATCCAAACGTAAAAACATCCGCAAAGAACGGCAAGCTATCGTTGATAACGGTATAAGTTTCGAACTCGTCACTGGCAGCGATTTGAAAGAAATCCACTGGGATCATTTCTACAAATTTTACATGGACACAGGCAGCCGCAAATGGGGCCAACCTTATCTCACCCGTAAATTCTTCAGCCTGATCAACGAAACCATGAAGAACGAAACGCTTCTGGTTCTAGCTAAGCGCGAAGGCAAAACCATTGCGGGCGCTCTCAACTTCATAGGCAGCGAAACACTATATGGCCGCAATTGGGGGTGCCTCGAAAACCGCCCGTTCCTGCATTTTGAAACCTGCTATTACCAAGCCATGGATTTCGCCATCGCGCGTGGCCTCAAAACCGTTGAAGCAGGTGCTCAAGGCGAACATAAATTAGCGCGAGGTTACGTGCCTGAAAAAACCTACAGCCTCCACCACCTCGCCCACCCTGGGCTTTCGCGCGCAGTAGCTGATTACTTGGATCACGAACGCGCCGCCATTGATGAAAATCAGCAAGAGCTTGGCGAACACACGCCGTTTCGCCATACTGAGCAGGATTGATGGAGCTAATTATGCAATACGACCCCAACAATATTTTCGCCAAAATACTGCGCGGTGAAATTCCCTGCCATAAAATCTACGAAGACCAACACACCTTGGCCTTCATGGATGTAATGCCGCAAGTGGAAGGCCACTGCTTGGTCATCCCCAAACACCCATCGCGCAATTTGTTAGACGCTGATCCCATCGCCCTCGCCCATCTCATGACGACAGTCCAAAAAATCGCCACCGCCGCCAAGAAAGCACTCAACGCCGACGGCATTCAAATTCGTCAGTACAATGAGGAAGCCGGCGGCCAGACGGTGTTCCACTTGCATGTCCACATTTTGCCGATGAAAATAGGCATGCCAATGAAGAAGCACACGGGCAAAATGGCGGACAATGCACTCTTGGCAAAACAAGCTCAGATCATAACAGCTTTGGTCAAGTAACTACTTCACCTTCGCCGCAGGCTTCTTCACAACCTTCTTCGCATCAACCTTTTTCACTGCCACACGAGAACGCGGCAACGACTTGCGTTCAACAGGTTTAGGCAGTGACTTCTCATCATCACGGCTGAGATAATCAAATGCCAGACCGTCATCTTTTTTCAATATACGAACCGTGCCGCCATCCTTCAGCTTACCGAACAATAATTCTTCAGCTAGCGGTTTCTTGATGTGCTCTTGAATGACACGCGCCAAAGGCCGCGCACCCATCTGCTGGTCATAGCCTTTGACCGCCAACCAATCGGCAGCTTCTGCTGAAATCTCAATATTAACCTGACGCTCAGAAAGCTGGGCTTCAAGCTGAAGAATAAACTTCTCAACCACTTTGCGAACCACTTCCGCTGGCAAATGTCCAAAGCTTACAACAGCATCCAAGCGGTTGCGGAACTCAGGTGTGAACATTTTGGTAATCGCCTCAGTGTCATCACCCTCGCGCACATTCTTGGTAAAGCCAAAAGCTGCGCGCGCCATATCCTGAGCACCGGCATTGGTGGTCATGATCAAGATCACATTGCGGAAGTCTACTGACTTACCGTTATTATCCGTCAACTTGCCATGGTCCATTACCTGCAACAAAATATTAAACAGATCAGGATGGGCCTTTTCAATTTCATCGAGCAGCAAAACACAATACGGCGTTTGATCAACAGCGTCCGTCAACAAACCACCTTGGTCAAAACCAACATATCCGGGAGGTGCGCCGATGAGACGCGAAACAGAATGCCGCTCCATATATTCGCTCATGTCAAAGCGCGTGAGTTTAACACCCAGCACTTCAGCCAAACGTTTTGCAACTTCGGTCTTGCCCACACCTGTAGGGCCAGAGAACAAATAGCTGCCAATCGGCTTTTCCGGTTCGCGAAGTCCTGCCCGTGCCAATTTAATGGCAGCCGCCAATTGCTCAATCGCCTTGTCTTGGCCAAACACCATGCGCTTGAGTTCAGACTCAAGGTTTTTCAGCAGCGTCGTATCATCACGCGAAACATTCTTCGCCGGAATCCGTGCCATCGTAGCGATAGTCGCTTCAATATCTGACAAGTCGATTATTTTCTTGCGCTGATCTTCGGCCACCAACATTTGCGAAGCACCTGTCTCGTCGATAACGTCAATCGCCTTATCCGGCAATTTGCGATCAGCCATATAACGTGCCGAAAGCTGAACTGAGCCTTCAATTGCTTCGTCCGTATAAGTGACTTTGTGGAACTCTTCGTAATAAGGCTTAAGACCCTTCATGATGGCAATTGCATCTGGAATTGAAGGCTCATTTACATCAATCTTTTGGAACCGGCGCACCAGCGCTCTGTCCTTCTCAAAATGCTGACGATACTCCTTGTAAGTCGTTGATCCGATGCAACGAAGCAGTCCACCTGCCAATGCGGGTTTCAACAAATTCGAAGCATCCATCGAACCACCAGATGTGGCACCTGCGCCAATCACCGTATGAATTTCATCGATAAACAAAATTGAACCGGGCTTCTGCTCGATTTCTTTCATCACAGCCTTGAGGCGTTCTTCAAAATCACCCCGGTAGCGCGTGCCAGCCAGCAACGTGCCCATATCAAGCGAATAGATCGTGCAGTCCTTCAAAACTGCTGGCACTTCGCCTTTGATAATCTTCCGCGCTAAACCTTCGGCAATGGCCGTTTTACCAACGCCGGGGTCACCCACGAACAACGGATTATTCTTGGTGCGGCGGCAGAGAATTTGAATGGTGCGATCAACTTCCTTTGAACGACCGATCAACGGGTCAATCTTGCCCTCGCCTGCCTTTTTGTTTAGATCAACACAATAAGCTTCTAATGCGCTCTCGGTCTTTTTCTTATTCCCAGAATTAGGAGCGCCCTGCTCTTCGCCAGAATTCTCGCCATCAGACTCAGCCCCACGAACTGCGCGGGTTTCAGAAAGGCCCGGCTTCTTGGCGATGCCATGCGAAATATAATTGACCGCATCATAACGCGTCATATCCTGTTCTTGCAGAAAGAACGCGGCATGGCTTTCACGTTCCGCAAATATCGCGACCAATACATTAGCGCCCGTCACTTCTTCGCGGCCCGATGATTGCACGTGGATCACAGCACGCTGTATGACCCGTTGGAAACTGGCAGTCGGTTTGGCTTCGGTCACATTATCGGTCACCAGATTGGCCAGTTCGCTATCAATATAATCGCTCAAGCTTTCTTTCAACTCATCGATATTCACGCCACAAGCCTTCATCACGCCGATGGCGTCTTTGTCATCCGTCAATGACAAGAGAAGATGTTCAAGCGTGGCAAGTTCCTGCTTACGGCTGGCAGCAAGCGCCAATGCGCGATGTAATGCTTTTTCAAGACTGCGGGAGAATGTTGGCACGGCATTTTTCCTTAACGCTCTAGGCAAGTGGAGAACACCAACTTGCCGAGTATTCGATTGTTCTGTCTAATATAGGTCAGAATTTAGGCGACGCTAGTCCCCCAACCCAATATTATTCTTTTTCCAATGTGCATTGCAGAGGGTGGCCATTCTGCTTTGCAAAATCCATCACCTGCGTCACTTTGGTTTCTGCCACTTCAAAAGTGTAAACCCCGCACACACCAACACCCTTTTGGTGAACATGCAGCATAATCGTGTAAGCATCTTCACCAGACTTGTTAAAAAACAACTCAAGCACATGCACCACAAATTCCATGGGCGTGAAATCATCGTTTAGAAGCAATACTTTATATAGCGCCGGTTTCTGGGTCTGAGGGCGCGTCTTGGTGATTACACCTGTTTCGGTGTCATTATCAGTTTTAACAGGAGCTTTGGTCATTGCAGCAATATAAGCGATTTTTCAGAAATTGGGAGAGGATTGATCAAAATTTATCCGCGTTTTCAATGACCAAAAGCCGCATGGCACAAAAACATCGAAGTGTACTTAGATATCCAAACCCTCTTCGCTCACAAATTCTGCGCGCTCGCTGATAAAATTAAATCGTTCCTCCGGTTTGTTTCCCATTAATTGCTCAACAACCCGCGCCGTTGAAGCCTGCGCCGCATCGGCTAAAGTGATCCGCAACAAAAGTCTTTTGGCCGGGTCCATTGTGGTTTCTTTCAGCTGGTGCGCCATCATTTCACCCAAACCCTTAAAACGCCCCACCTCAACCTTGCCCCGCCCACCAAAATTGGCCAGCAACTCATCCTTGTGTTCATCAGTTTGCGCATAAACCGTTTTGCCACCTTGCGTCAGGCGGTAGAGCGGCGGCACTGCAAGATAGAGATGTCCTTGATCAATCACCTTCGGCATCTGGCGATAAAAGAATGTCATCAGCAATGAAGCAATATGTGCGCCATCAACGTCAGCATCGGTCATGATGATGATCTTGTCGTAGCGCAAATCTTCTTCGCGGTAAGATGTGCCCATCCCGCAACCCAGCGCCTGCACCAGATCGCCAATTTGTTGATTAGCCGCTAGCTTATCTTTGCCAGCATTGGCCACATTCAAAATCTTGCCTCGCAACGGCAGCACAGCTTGATTAACCCGGTTGCGCGCTTGCTTGGCCGAACCACCAGCCGAGTCACCTTCGACAATAAACAGCTCTGAACCATCTGTGGCAGTGGCCGAACAATCAGCCAGCTTTCCTGGCAAACGCAATTTCCGAACCGCTGTCTTGCGACCCACTTCTTTTTCTTGCCGACGACGAAGACGTTCCTCGGCGCGATCAATAATCCACTCAAGCAATTTGTCAGCCTGCGCAGGGTGTCCCGTGAGCCAATGGTCAAAATGATCGCGCACCGCATTTTCAACAATGCGCGCTGCTTCCATCGTCGCAAGTTTGTCTTTGGTCTGGCCTTGAAATTCCGGCTCGCGGATGAAAACTGACATCATTGCACCTGACTGCACCATCACATCATCAGCCGTAATCACCGAAGCGCGCTTATTGTTTGCCATCTCCGCATAGGTCTTCAATGAACGCGTCAAAGCAATGCGAAAACCCGCTTCGTGTGTTCCGCCTTCAGGTGTGGGAATGGTGTTGCAGTAGGACGACATAAACCCGTCCTCGCCGCCAAACCACGCCACCGCCCACTCCACCGAACCATGGCCACCCTCTTTGACGACCTTGCCAAAGAATATGTCATCAACCACCCGCGTCATCCCGTCGAGGCGTTCTTCGAGATAATCTTTCAGACCACCCGGGAAGTGAAACACCGCTTCTTCCGGTATCGATTTATCCTTCAAATGAACGGCAGCGCATTTCCATCGGATTTCAACGCCGCCAAACAGATATGATTTTGACCGCGCCATTTTATAGAGTCGCGCCGCCGAAAACACCGTGTTGCCCTTGCCGAAAATTTGATGGTCGGGCAAAAATTTAACAGTCGTGCCGCGCCGCCCTGAAACCTTGCCCAGGCTTTGCAAGCCGCCATCTGGCTTACCGCGTCTAAATTCCTGACGGTAAAGCTGGCTGCCACGCGCCACTTCAACGATGCAATGCTCCGACAAAGCATTCACCACCGAAACACCCACACCATGCAAACCGCCAGAGGTTTCATAAACCTTGGAGTCAAATTTGCCGCCCGCATGCAGCGTGACCATGATTACTTCTAAAGCAGATTTGTCGTTAAACTTTGGATGCGGATCTATGGGAATACCACGACCATTATCCGTGACCGCCAAATAACCATCAGCGAAATATTCAACTTCAATCCGGCTCGCATGGCCCGCCACTGCTTCGTCCATCGAATTGTCGATAACTTCGGCAAACAAATGATGCAGCGCTTTTTCATCCGTGCCACCAATATACATGCCGGGCCTGCGCCGCACCGGCTCCAAACCTTCCAACACTTCAATATCAGCAGCCGTATAACTTTCCTCACCCTTGGATTTGGGCGGCAGTTTGGCTTCGGGCTTGGGTTTGGGCGCTGCGGGCATGCCGCCGAACAGGTCGTCGTTTTTAGGTGATTTAGCCATGGATACTCTGCAGTTCTCGAATCAATGGGCGCAGTATGACGACCCAAGCCCTAAACCTCAAATGCTGCGCCTTATGGTGGGGCCCTGTGGAGATTGTGGCTTTTCCTTGACAAAAGGTCGCAACCGGAGTTTCCTCTGATTCAATTAAATTGCCTCAAGAGCAATAATTTCGGGGAGTGGCGTTTTGCCTTGGGGTAAAAAGGCGCCACCGGGTGGAGGAAATAAATGGCTGACCTCAATCAGAGGATCGAGGCCCTATATCAAAGTGACAAGCGCAACGCTTACATTTTGATCGCCTTGCTATGGATCGTCGTCCTTTTCGTCATCATCATGTCGTGGCCCTATATCCCTGACGGCGGTGTGCGCATTGTATCGCTGATTGGTGCTGCCGCAGTTCTAATTTTCAACACGGCTGCTGTAATGGCGATGTTGAAGCATTATGCCGAAGACAAGCACTTCATTTATGGCATGGACATCAAGATGCTTGATGCCACCAAAGATAATCAGGGAGCCTGAGGAAATGGCAAAATATAATCCGCCAGATCAACCAATCGTCATGCAGCTTTTTGATATCGCCTGTCTCGTCGCTGCCATTTTCTTGGCCCTCTGGTTCCCACTTTATATGGGCTGGGCAGGCATTTCTAAGAACCTCGAAAAAATTGATAATCCCACCTGGGATGCGTTGAAACAAAACCCGACGATGGTGGCGCAATGGGAAAAGCTGGGTTTTACCCCAGAAACAGCCCACGCAATCATCCAAAACAAATGGGTCTATACGATTGACTGGACACAGTTGATCATCATGACCGTCGTGCTGCTCGGCTATTTCATATTTCTGTTCATGGCATCAGACCGCGAATACCGCGATGTCATCGACGAAAAATTCAACAGTAAATAGGGAAGAAGATCATGTGGGTTTATTTGACTTATTTATGTTGGGCTGTCTGTGTCGGTCTCGGTGGTTGGATGCTGTTTGATTGGTACAAAATCGACACAACCTATTCCGAAGACACACTAACATCTTCACGCGAAGGCGAAATTGAAGCCGTCTCAGAAAAGCATAAGGTTTGAGGGCAAAATCATGACAACAACATCCATGGGTTCTGCCCCTCAAAAAATCTCCCTCAGCCGCGTGCTTGGGCCTATCCACGTGTGGGCACTGGGCGTTGGCATCGTTCTCGTCGGTGAATTCGACGGCTGGAACTTTGCAGCCGATAAGGGCGGCGCTCTTGCTGCCTTGATCGTATTGTGGTTCTGCGGATTACTTTACAGCGCAGTTGCGATGATCGATTCAGAAGTTACATCAACAATCGCTGCGGCTGGCGGCCAGTATGCGCAAGCCAAACACATTGTAGGGCCATTGATGGCTTTCAACGTGGCACTTTATATGGTGTTTGCTTACACCATGCTCGAAGTATCCGATGCAATTTTATTTGGAGACGCAATAGTTTCGAAGTCGGGCGGAGACAGCGGTATCAACCACAACTCGTTTGTGGCGGCCAGCATCATCATCTTAGCGTTTTTAAATTATCGCGGTGTGCTTACGAATTTGAATTTCAACTTTGCAATTACGGCAATTGCGTTTTTATCAATCGTAATCCTGTTCTTCTCAGTCATGCCTTGGAGCCAAGGAACAGTCTTAAAGCTGAATGAACTGGTCACCCCAGAAAATGCGTTGCCTTATGGTTGGATCGGTGTCATCGCATCATTCCATTGGGGCATCTGGTATTTCCTCGGCATTGAAGGCACAACCCAAGCCGCAGAAGAAGTGCGCTCCCCTGCCCGTGCATTGCCTTTGGGCACCATGGCAGGCATGGTCACATTGCTTATTGCAGCAACCATGACATGGTATGTCTGCGCCAGTTTGTTGCCGTGGCAACTGCTCGGTTCAACCTACTTCCCACTCTGGGATGCGGGCCGCGCTACGCAAAGCCCGCTTCTCGAAAACATGATGTTCATTACAACATTGTTGGCCGCGCTCGCGTCTGCCAATGGCTGCATCAACGACGCGGCCCGCGCTTGGTTCTCACTTGGCCGTGATCGCTATCTGCCTTCATGGTTCTCAGCCGTGCATCCAAAATATCGCACGCCTTATCGTTCGATCATTTTCCTCACACCAATTGCTTTGGCCTTCGCCTTCGTGGCCGATCTTAATCAAGCCATCACTTTCTCGATCCTGTCGGGCGTGTTACAATACACCTTCATGAGCATCAACATTATGATGTTCCGCAAAAAGTGGCCCTTAGGTTCCATTCAACGTGGTTACACCCATCCTCTTCATCCGATCCCAGCGATCATGTTGTTTGCCCTCTGCATGGTCACATTCTTTGCGATCTTCCTTGGATATGGTGTGCAGCTGACGGCGATGGTGGTGTTCTACATCGTGGTTTCAGTCTGGTTCCACTTCTATCGTTATCAATATGTCCGCCGTGGCGCGCAGTTCACCATGCCGTGGCCCAAACCACAGGGTTATTAAGAGATACCAACAAGAAACGAAATCGAGACTTGTGGCCCGTTGCAAAGCGGGCCATTATTTTTAAATGACATTTATAAATTTCATATATGCAGCAGTTGCAGTCGTCGTCGCCTATTTCATCATCAAGCGCACAATGGCAAAGGCCAAGCGACAGAGGCAAATACCAAGCCTGCTCTTTGCAGAAGTGGCAGCTCTTTTCACTAACGTCGAAATCAAAGCAGGAGAGAGTCTCGGCAGCCACGTTTTAAACGGTATTTGCAAAGAGCAGCAATTCGAAATCAAAACCATCACCGACACTTTAAACACCCGCAAATTACCCAGCCTCTGGCTGATGATTACTCTAAAATCTCCCATACCCATCACCCATACGTTGAACATGATGCTTCGCTCCGCTGGTCCTACAACTTTTTCAAATTTCGATTTTCTTCCAACAATATTACCAACACCACCGGGTTTCCCCGCGCAAGCTGTTTTGCACAGCGATAAAGACAGACCGCCATTTGATCTCAACCTAATGAGACCTCTCTTGATCTACTTCAAAAGCCCACGCGCCAAAGAATTTTTGGCAACACCAAACGGCCTACGCCTCGTTACACAATTGGGCGAAGCCGAACGCGCTCGTTATCTTGTCGCCCGCGAAGCTCGTTTTGAAAGCACGACAATAGATGCCATAGAAACCAGGCAAGCTCTCGAACTATTGCTTGCTTTGAAAAACGATCTGCAACAACATTATGCGCATGTCTGAAAAGCTGCCCTTCAACCCTTATCTGATCTTGCTCTCCAGCCTCGTCCTGCCAGGCTCTGGCCATGTTTGGCTGGGGTTGGCTCAACGCGGATTGATGTTCCTGTTTTTCATCATCATCTTAGGCTGGGCCAGTTCACACATCATGCCTGCGCACTTTACTTTTATAGGTAGACATATCGGCGGTATTTTCGTTTACGGCGTTTCGGTGATCGACGCCTACAAGACAGCGCGCATTCGCTTTGCGGAGTGGAACCATGAAAAGAATTCTTCTCGCTAGTCTCTTAATGGTTTGTTCGGCCAATGCGGCGGAAACAAAATTAAACAGTGCTGAAATGCAAACTATTCTCAGTGACAAAATTCTTTATGCAAAGAATATAGAGCAGATTTTCCAGAAATCCGGTGTCACCTTTTACTCATCCGGTGGCAACCAAAGCCAAGGTTCCTGGAAAATTGATACCAACCAATTTTGCTCGCAATGGCCACCCAACCAATTTTGGGCTTGTTATGACATGACGCAAGATGGCAACAAGATAACCTTCGTCTCCAAAGACGGTAACCGCACTGAAATGTCGATAACGAAATAATCTTTACAAGCCAATTCGTTACGCTAAACCTTCGCACACTTATATTGCAGGATTGAGTGTCATGGTTGATGTTAAAGTTTATGCCAAATGGGCAGGACCCATTGTGATGATTGGTTTTGGTTCAATTGGCCGAGGCTCGTTACCATTGATTTTGCGCCATATCTCTTGTGACCGCAAACGCATAACGGTGATTGATCCGTCCGATGAGTGGAAACATATCGTTGATTCAGAGAACATCGCTTTCAAAAAAGTTGGATTAACCAAAGCCAATCATAAAAAAATTCTTGAGCCACTTCTCAAGTCAAGTTCGGGTCAAGCCTTGATTGTAAATCTGTCGGTTGATGTTGATAGTCTCGACATTATGCGCCTCGCCCGCAAGGCCAACGCGCTATATATCGACACGGTAAATGAACCATGGCCCGGTTTCTATTATAACACCAAGGTCGATAACGCCTCGCGCACCAATTATGCGCTGCGTGAAAAATTAGTGGCACTCAAATCCAAAATGGGCAAAGGCCCAACGGCAGTGTCCTGCTGTGGCGCCAACCCCGGCATGGTGTCTTGGTTTGTAAAACAGGCACTGCTGAATTTAGCGCGCGACCTCAGAGTGAAAACCGAAATTCCAAAAAAACGCGAAGACTGGGCCAAGTTGATGAAAAAGCTGGGGGTCAAAGGCGTGCACATCGCCGAGCGTGATACACAGCGCGGCCGCGATCCAAAGAAACTGGATACATTCGTCAACACATGGTCGGTTGAGGGTTTCATTTCTGAAGGCAAACAGCCTGCAGAATTGGGCTGGGGCACGCATGAAAAATTGATGCCACCTTTGGGCCGCAAACATAAAACCGGAAGCAAATCTGCAATCTTCCTCGAACGCGCGGGCGCTGCCACCCGAGTACGCACGTGGGTTCCTGAAATTGGTCCTCAACATGGTTTCTTAGTGACCCACAACGAAGCGATTTCAATTTCAGACTATTACACAGTTAAAAAAGACGGGAAGGCGATTTACCGCCCCACTTGCCATTATGCCTATCATCCTTGCAATGACGCCATCCTTTCTATTGCAGAAATGTTTGGCAATGGCGGCAAAATCCAATCCAAGGTTCATATTTTGGAACCCCATGAAATCGCTGATGGCAAAGATAAACTCGGCGTGCTGCTCTATGGCCACAAGAAAAATGCCTATTGGTTTGGCTCACAGCTTTCGATCGGCGAGGCCCGCCATCTTGCCCCTTATCAAAGTGCCACGGGCTTGCAGGTGAGCTCGGCAGTATTGGCTGGAATTGTTTGGGCCATCGAAAACCCCAATTCCGGCATTGTCGAAACTGACGAAATGGATTTCCGCCGCTGCTTGGAATTGCAGCTGCCATATCTTGGCCCCGTGGGCGGCATGTACACCGATTGGAACCCTCTCAAAAACCGTGAAATGCTTTTTGAAGAGCCCATCGACAAAAAAGACCCATGGCAATTCACCAATGTTTTGGTGCATTAACAGGGCCACATTTCTGGGCTACGCTGCGGCCATGAAAAAGATTCGCAAAGTTTCCTTCGCTCTGGTTTTATCAAGTTTTGTCACAATTTCTGCTTATGCAGCACCGAAACACGGCATTGCCATGTTGGGCGAACCGGCCTTGCCTGCAGACTTCAAAAACTTGCCGTATGCCAACCCAGATGCGCCCCAAGGCGGCATTCTGAAACAGGCGGTGACGGGAACCTTCGACAGCATCAACCCGTTCATTATCAAGGGTAATGCGGCGACGGGTCCACGAACTTTTGTGTTCGAAAGCCTGATGGGCCGTAACGGTGCGGAAGCCTTCACCGAATATGGCTTGTTGGCCGAGAGCATCGACGTGACAGATGATCGCCAAACTTTCACGTTCAAAATCCGCCCCGAAGCAAAGTTTTCTGACGGCTCGCCCGTTACCGCTTCCGACATTCAGTTCTCGCTCGAAACCCTGCGCGACCATGGTCGCCCAAATTTTAAAAATAATTTTTCAAAAATTTCCAAAATGGAATTAGTCGATGACCACACCATCGCCTTCCACCAAGACAAAGGTGACCGCGAACTGCCCATGATTGTCGGGTTGATGCCGATCCTCTCGAAAAAATCATGGGAAGGCAAAAATTTCGAAGACACAACGATTGTTCCAATCATCGGTTCCGGGCCGTATATTTTTGGTGAAATCAAGCCGGGCGAAATGGTGTCTTACAAAAAGAACCCAGACTATTGGGGCAAGAACCTGGCCTTCAATAAAGGCCTGTGGAACTTCGACCAATTCCGCTTTGATTATTACCGCGATGCCAATGCTGCATTTGAAGCTTTTAAAAAAGGTGATGCAGATTTTCGCGGCGAATCTGATCCCACGCGTTGGACTACGGGCTATAAATTTCCGGCCGTCGGTGAAGGTAAAGTTCTGCTCGAAACTTACGAGGCAAAAACCCCTGCTCCAGCTTCTGGCTTTGTGTTCAACACACGCCGCAAAATATTTGAAGACGTAAAAGTGCGCGAAGCCTTGACGATGGCGTTTGATTTTGAATGGGCCAATGCCAATTTATTCGGCGGCTCATATAAGCGCATCTATGGTTATTTTTCGGGCTCTGAACTCTCATCAATGGGCAAACCTGCGGATGCTGTTGAGCAAAGCATTATCGGCAGCGGGCTGCGTGCTGATATCATGGATGGAAGTTACAAGCTTCCTGTTTCCGACGGCTCAGGCCGGGATAGAAAGTTGTTAAAAAAGGCCGTAGACCTTTTAGGTCAAGCAGGCTGGAAAGTTTCTGACCAAGGTTTGGTCAATGCGGCAGGCGAACAATTTGCATTCACCATCACCATTCAAAATCCAGATCAAGAAAAGATCGCGTTGCACTATCAGCGCACCCTTCAACAAATCGGCATCAAAGTTGAGCTGCGCACCATTGACGACGCCCAATTCACGGCCATCAAGAAAAACTACGATTACGATATGATCCCTTGGACATATTACAATTCATTGTCGCCTGGAAATGAGCAAGATCTGTATTTTGGCTCCGCTGGCAAAGTCACTGAAGGCACACGCAATTATCCTGGTATCGCAGATCCAAAAGTCGATGCTGCCATTCAAACAATGCTGAAATCAAAAACCCGCGAAGAATTTGTGTCTGCCATTCATGCAGAAGACCGCCTGTTGGTTTCGGGATTCTACATGGTGCCGTTTTATGTGGCACCGCAGTGGGTAGCCCGCTGGTCATATATCGGTAGCAATCCACCTGACAAACAACCTGTTACAGGTTTTGAATCGGTAACGCTGTGGCACACCCCATGATCACCATTGATGTCGTCTCAGACGTGATTTGCCCATGGTGTTTTCTGGGCAAACGCCGCTTGGATAAGGCCTTAGCGCTCATCCCTGAGATCAAAGCCGAAATCAGTTTTCGCCCTTTCTTCCTTGATCCCACTATTCCACCGGAAGGTTTGGGCCGCCACGAATACATGGCAGCAAAATTTGGCGAGGAGCGTTTAAAAACCATCCACGACCCGCTGATCAAAGCGGGCAAAGAAGATGGCGTTCCATATCACTTCGACAAAATCACCCGAACGCCAAATACCATGGACGCCCACAGATTGTTACGCTGGGCAAAACTTGACGGCAGGCAACCAGAAATCGCCGAGGCGCTCTTCATGGCCTATTGGAACGAAGGCCGCGACGTAGGCGACCACCAAGTACTAGCCGACATTGCTGCAGCTCATGGGATGAACCGCAACAAAGTATTAAATGCCCTCGGCACTGATCAAGACAAAAACGATGTTTCAAAGGAAACCACACAAGCCCAACAAATGGGCGTCACCGGCGTCCCCACATACATCATCAACCAAAAATATGGCGTGGTCGGTGCGCAAGCCGCAGAGGCGTTAGCAGAGCAAATTAAGATGGCTGTGGCGCAAGGGTGAATTATTTACCCAAACACACCGCGTTACCCGTGTGTTTATAATTTGCTTCAAAACTGGGGATGCTGCCTTCTCGGCCCGAAAGATCCATGTCATCATTGCCTAAGCCTAAATACAGATAGCTAGGAGCGTTATCTGGTTTAGCAAATCCGATGGTCAATTTCTTTTTCTCATTTCCCCAGCGGCCATGACCCGTGATCTCATCATTATTGGCATGCACTGTAAGGAAGCGAAACAAAGTGTCACCACATTTTCCGGAGTCGCTGACGCCGATGCCACAGAAATCATTGCCGCATGGGGCTACGTCAAAGGTTTTGTAAAGTTTTCCCTTGGAAGAATAAACCGGCTTGTCATCCGATACTGTCCAACGACCAAAATAATGCGAGTCCCCGGCTTGCGCCGTGCCAATGCCGCCAAGACCCACTAGGACGAAGCTCAACCCTGCGCTAAGATAACGAAGATGAAATTTGTTTTGCATGTGGTTCTCCAATGAAAGCAACTTCGCCAGCAAATGTGGCGATTTATCGATGGCCCCTTGTGCTCATCATAACAATCATAATGCTGTTTGTCACCTACACCGCAATCCGCGCGATGTCCGAGGCTTATTTCAGCGACGGATTTCCTGAAGCATTGGCGATTAAAGTTGAACTGCTGCCTTTAATTTTCCCAATTCACATGGTGGCAGGCGGTCTTTCACTATTGCTGGTGCCCGCAACAATCTATCTGCGCAGAACAAGGTTTCACAAATTTTTCGGAAGAATAGCAGCGGCAGATATTTTGGTCGCTGGCATAACCGCTCCCTTCGTTGCCTGGGCAGTGCCCGTGACAATTATTTCCGCCGCTGGCTTTACGGCGCAGTCAGTCGCATGGATGGGATTATTGGCCGCTGGCATTTGGAACATCCGCAATGGCCGCGTGAAGGCTCATCAAACGTGTATGCTGCTGATGGCAGCAGTAACTTCGGGAGCGCTGTTTTTTCGCATTTTCTTGGCACTCTGGGCGCGTTTTGGTGACCACCACTATTTCAATGATTTTTATGCGCTCAATGCATGGATAGCTTGGAGCATTCCTCTGGTTGCTGTTCTCGTCTTCCACCGCCTGCGGGAGAGGACTAACTCGCCAGCTTAACCAAATTCTGCATCAACAGCCGCGTGCCCTTTAAACGTTGTGCTGCCTGTGCCCAATCTCGTGTCAGCACCAATTTCATATCGGGGCGCAATTTTGCCAAGGTTCCCTGCCCAGCGATCCATTGCACAAGTGCGGTCGGATTATCGAAAATGCCATTGCGGAATTCAATCGTAACACCTTTGGGGCCTGCGTCCACTTTGGCCACATTGGCTTTACGGCACAGAAGCTTGATCGAAACAATATCCAGCAAATGATCAACTTCCTCTGGCTTGCGCCCAAAGCGATCATGAAGTTCAGCGGCAAAACCATCGAGGTCAGTTTGTTCTTGAACATCCGACAGGCGACGATAGAGGCCAAGGCGGGCTTGCAAATCAGTCACGTAGGTTTCTGGAATCAGAACCGAAGTGCCAATATTGATAGAAGGCGACCACGCACCATCATCAGCCACGTCTTCACCGCCTGAACGCATCGAGGCAACCGCATCTTCCAGCATGGATTGATAAAGTTCAAAGCCAACCTCACGAATATTGCCATGTTGCTCTTCACCCAGCAAATTGCCAGAGCCGCGAATATCCAAATCATGACTTGCTAAATTGAAACCAGCACCGAGCGAATCCAGCGATTGCAAAACCTTTAAACGCCGCTCGGCGTCAGGCGTCATCTTCTTGTTTGGTTGCGTGGTGAGCAAAGCATAAGCGCGTTGTTTTGATCGACCCACACGACCACGCAATTGATAGAGCTGGGCCAGGCCAAACATATCGGCGCGGTGAATGATCATGGTATTGGCGGTTGAAATATCGAGGCCAGATTCAACGATTGTTGTTGATAGCAGCACATCAAACTTACGGTCATAGAATCCGGTCATGATGTCTTCAAGCTCGGTCGGCGACATGCGGCCATGGGCGGTACGGAATTTGATTTCCGGAATGGCTTCGCGCAGGAATTCGGCAATCTCATCAAGATCGGTGATGCGTGGCACAACATAGAAACTCTGCCCACCACGGAAATGTTCGCGCAGCAAATGTTCACGAATGGTCACAGGATCAAATGGCGAGATGTAAGTGCGCACGGCAAGACGATCAAGTGGCGGAGTGGTGATGAGTGACATTTCACGCACACCTGAAAGTGCCAATTGCAATGTGCGCGGAATCGGCGTTGCAGTGAGTGTCAACACGTGCACATTTGCGCGCATTTGCTTGAGGCGCTCTTTGTGTTTCACACCGAAATGTTGTTCTTCATCGACAATCATCAAGCCAAGATCGCGGAATTTCACACTATCGGCCAGCAATGCATGCGTGCCGATGACGATATCAACCGAGCCATCTTCCATACCTGCTTTGACGAGTTTGATTTCCTTTGCCCCAACCAGACGCGAGGCTTGCGCAATACGAAGGGGTAACCCTTTGAAGCGTTCAACAAAGTTCTTATAGTGTTGTCGCGAAAGCAATGTTGTGGGCACAACAATGGCCACTTGCTTTCCAGCATAAGCAGCCACGAAAGCGGCGCGCATAGCCACCTCGGTTTTACCGAAGCCCACATCTCCACATACGAGACGGTCCATCGGGCGGCCTTTTTGCAAATCTTCGAGCACAGCCTCGATGGCCGAAAGCTGATCTTCGGTTTCCTCATAAGGAAAGCGAGCACAGAATTCATCAAACGCACCTTCAGGAGGATTGAACACATCACCAGGTTTCAATTCGCGTGCGGCGGCCGTCTTGATTAGATCGCCCGCAATTTCGCGAATGCGCTGCTTAAGTTTGGCCTTCTTGGCTTGCCACGCACCGCCACCGAGGCGGTCAAGCTGAACATTTTGTGCATCAGTGCCGTATCGCGAAAGCAGTTCAAGATTTTCAACAGGCAAAAATAATCGCGAATTTTCGGCATATATTAAAAGTAAACAATCATGCGGCGCACCTTGCACTTCAATGGTGCGAAGGCCTTCAAAGCGCCCAATACCGTGATCGACATGCACCATCAAATCGCCCGGAGAAAGCGAAGACAGCTCGGATAAAAAATCAGCTGCTTTTTTAGATTTGCGCGCACGGCGTACGAGACGGTCACCTAAAATATCCTGTTCAGAGAGAATAGCTTGTTCAGGCGTTTCGAAACCCTGCTCCAACGGCAGCACGATGATGGAGACAATGCCAACTTCGTGTTTGAAAGCTTCCGCCCAAGTTTTGGCAATCACCAATGGTGCAAGCCCGTGATCATGAAGAATAGTAGAAAGCCGCTCGGCTGATCCATCGCTCCAACAGCTGATCAAAGTGCGCTTATTGGCTTTGCGCAATTGCTCCGTATGCTTACGAACGGCATCATAAACATTCCCGCCCGCCTCTGCCCGTTCTGCGGCAAAGCTGCGGCCTTGTTTGCCTGAAAATGAAATCGTATCACGCGATGGATTTTCAAATGGTGATATTTCAAGAATGGTACGATCTGCGCAAAGCTGGTTCCATTCGGTTTCGGAGACGTACAATCGTTCGGGTTTTAAGGGTTTGTATGGCGCTGCGCCAAAACTCTGCTTCCCCATTGCCTCGCGGCGAGCATCGTAAAATTCTTCGACTTGATCATGCCGCGCCGCCATCGATTCCGCATTTGATTGCGATAGCGACCAAACGGCTTCCGGCACATAATCAAACAGTGTTGCCAACTCGCTGTGAAACAGCGGCAGCCAATGTTCCATTCCTTGATAGATGCGCGCATTGGTGACCGACTCGTAAAGTGGATCATTGAGATCAATCCCACCCAAGGCCTCGGCATAAGCTGTGCGAAAAGTTGAGATCGATGCTTTGTTGAGTAGCACTTCATTTGCGGGATGAAGCGTCAAAGATTTAAGTTGCGCTGTTGAGCGCTGCGATTGTGCATCAAACTGGCGAATGCTTTCCAGAGTGTCGCCAAAGAAATCAAGCCGCACGGGCTGTTCAGCACCGGGTGGAAATATATCGATCAATCCACCACGCACAGCAAAATCACCGCGGTCAACAACTGTGCCACAGCGCGAATAGCCATTGTTGACCAAGAAAGTTTGCAGCACTTCATCTTTGATGCTTTGGCCTGGCACAGCCGTGAAGCTTGCACTTTGGATCAAACTCTTTGGCACAACGCGCTGGAGAACGGCATTGATGGTCGTCAGCAGCAGGTAAGGCTTGGTTGTCGGTTTTAGAAGTTCGGCCAAAACCGAAAGTCGTTTTGCTAAAATATCTGCCGATGGTGATACCCGGTCATAAGGCAGGCAATCCCATGCGGGGAAGCGTTTGATCTCCAAACTGGGCGCAAAAAATTTGAGCTGTTCTTCAAGCTCAGACAAATGTTGATCATCACGGCACACATGAACGAGGCCGCGATTGCCTGCACCCACTGCAAGCTTGGGCAAAACTTGGGCATCATAGCCTTCGGGCAAAGCACCGAGTTGAATGCGACCAGGTTTACCTAAGCGTTGAATAGTAGTGTCGATGGGGGTGGTCATATGAGCTTCGGCCTAAATCCAATCATCTCATGCAAAAGCGGCGTATTCCATTTTTCTGGTACAGATTCTTGTGCCGTGACCCAGCTCAAGAGTTCTTGGTCGGGAATCTCCAATAGCAATTCAAACAACACCAATTCGCCATTGCTCATGCCTGAAAGTCGAGCCTGAGCAAAACCACCAACCACAATATCCATCTCCTTTATGCCACGGTGCATGGCCCGCCACAGCAAACGCTTCCTTGTGATTTCAACTTTTTGTGAATTGTCGTCCATAAGTCCCGCGTCATAACTTTGATAGGCTTGCACCGCAACCCTATCCTTGCCAAAACTAGCGCCTATGCGACCAACTATCCTCACCCCACTATTTGCCGATGTGACTGCAATCAAAGGCATCGGCGACAAAATTGCCAAGCTTTTGGCTAAACTGTTGCGCCATGGTGAAAGTGATCATGCAAGACTAGTCGATGTTTTGTTTCATCTGCCGCACACAATGGTGGACAGGCGCTATCGCTGCACGATTGCACAATTGCCCTTGCAAGGTGTTGTGACGCTGGAAGTGACGATTGGTAAACACAAGCCACCGCCTCGTGGCACAAGGCTGCCTTATAGAATTGAGGCGCATGACGATACGGGCAATATGACGATTTCGTTTTTCTCGTCTTATGTCGATCAGTTGAAGCGCCAATTTCCCGAGGGCGAGAAGCGTTTCATTTCCGGCGAGATCAGTTGGTTTGGTGCCGAGGCGCAAATGAATCATCCCGATTATGTGCTGAATGCTGATGAGTTATCCAAGATGCCTGTGTTGGAGCCGATCTATCCCCTAACCGCTGGCCTATCGTCCAAGCTCTTGGGAAAGACGGCCAAAGCCGCGTTGGAAAAACTGCCGCCTTTGCCAGAATGGCAGGATGTTGCTTGGCTGCAAAAACGGGGTTGGCCGGATTTTGGGACAGCCTTGCGCAATATGCACACGCCGGAGGACTTGACGGTGCTGGCTCCCGATGGCGCGAACCGTTCGCGGCTAGCTTATGATGAGTTGCTGGCAAATCAATTGGCACTGACTTTGGTGCGCGCTCAGATGAAACGTGCTTCAGGCCGAAAATTGGTCGGTTCAGGCGATTTGCGCAAGTTGATTATCAACAACCTGCCCTATAGTCTTACAAACGCTCAACAATCCGCCACTGCAGAAATTCTTGCCGATATGGCCAGTCAAAACCGGATGATCCGCTTGCTCCAGGGCGATGTGGGCGCTGGCAAAACTGTGGTGGCCTTATTGGCTTTGGCCGAGGCTGTGGAAAGCGGAACCCAAGGGGCATTAATGGTTCCAACAGAAATTTTGGCACGGCAGCATTTTGTGGGTCTATCGAAACTGCTTGAAGGCACTGGGATTAAGCTGGCGATTTTGACGGGCCGCGAAAAGGGCAAGCTGCGCGAGGAAACTTTGGCAGGTCTGGCTTCGGGTGAAATCAATATTTTGATTGGAACTCATGCACTGTTTCAAGATGGCGTTGAGTTTCATGATCTCGGTCTGGCGGTGGTGGACGAGCAGCACCGCTTTGGTGTTCATCAGCGTTTGGCCCTTCAGGGCAAATCTGAGGGCAATACGGATTTACTTGTGATGACGGCAACGCCCATTCCCCGTACACTCGCATTGACCGCTTACGGCGATATGGATGTTTCAAAGATCACGGAAAAGCCAGCGGGGCGATTACCGATTGATACTCGGGTTTTGTCGACGGGTCGTTATGATGAAGTGATTAGCGGTTTACATCGCAGCTTGGCCACAGGTGCAAGGGCTTATTGGGTTTGCCCTTTGGTGGAAGAAAGTGAATTTGTAGATTCCGCAGCGGCGGAGAAGAGGTTTGAAGCACTGGCCGAAGAATTTCCAAACCAAGTTGGCTTGATCCATGGCCGAATGAAAGGCGTGGAAAAAGATGAGGTGATGATGCGCTTTAAAACGGGCGCACTTGTCATTTTAGCTTCAACCACCGTGATTGAAGTAGGTGTCGATGTGCCCGAGGCTTCGATCATGATTATTGAAAATGCCGAACGCTTTGGCTTGGCGCAACTCCACCAGCTGCGCGGGCGGGTTGGACGTGGCAGAGCCAAATCATCATGCCTTCTGCTCTATCAGGAACCGTTGGGCGAAACGGCGAAGGCCCGGTTAAAAATCATGCGCGAGACTGAGGATGGTTTCAGAATTGCTGAAGAGGATTTGAAATTGCGCGGCGCTGGCGAAATGTTGGGCACCCAACAATCTGGCCTTGCAGAATTTCGCGTGGTTGATTTATCCGTACACGGAGAATTGTTGGTGGCGGCGCGTGATGATGCGCAACTGATTTTAAACAAAGACCCAAAACTGGAAACACCGCGCGGAGAGGCGCTTCGTAATTTGCTCTATCTGTTTGAGCGCGATGCGGCGATTAAACTTTTGTCTTCCGGCTGATTTTTTTAACCACTGCTTTGTTTGGATCTTTTTCCGGAAACACCAACCCCATCGAAATAACCATCTTCAATCCATCCTCAACCGTCATATCCAAAATGCGCACATCTTTTTTATCAGCAAAGAAAACATAACCGCCCGTGGGGTTGGGTGTTGTGGAAACATAGATCGAATACATCTCCCTGCCCGCCTCAAGACCAACGTCACTGCCATCGATTTCTCGCGATACGAAGGCAAGTGACCAAACACCTTTGCGCGGCCATTCCACCAAACAGACATTGCGAAACGAAGAACCTTTTTCAGAAAAGATGTTTTCAAATATTTGCTTCGAACTTTTGTAAATCGAACGAACCAACGGCGTGTGGTTGAGCAGATTATCCCACAACCCGATAAAATATCGGCCAACAAAATTTGTGGCCAGCGCACCCACGGCCGTCATGAATACGATCGCGAACACAAAACCAAATCCAGGAATCTTAATCGACAAATAGGTGTCTGGATTATAATAGGCTGGCAGCCAGGGTTTCACCAAACCATCGAATGAACTCACAAACCACAGCGTAGCCCAAATGGCGATGGCGGCGGGCGCTGTGATCACCAGTCCGGTGAAGAAATATCGGCGCAAACGCGCAAAGCCAAAAACCTTTGGCTGTTTTTTCGGTGGCAGAATATCAGTTTCACTCATCCTCCTTCATTCGCACGAGAGAGCTATGGCTTGCAAGTTATTGCGCAAGCTGCTTTGCAGACATCATGAATTTTAAGAAAACCGTGTTTCTGGCCACAGGCTGGCTGAGCTTGGGCGTGGCGGGCATTGGCATCATCTTCCCGTTTCTGCCCATCACCATGCCGTTTCTGCTGGTGGCGGCTTGGGCATTTGGTGAATCATCGCCAGAAATGCGCGAGAAGATTCGGGAGCATAAAACCTTCGGGCCTTATGTGCGCGGTTGGCAGGATGGGCGAATTGTGCCGATGAATGCGAAGATTGCGGCAACCGTGGTGATTTTTCTGGCTTCGGTTTACATGTGGTGGCTAAGCCCCCTGCCCCATTGGGCCGCGGCGGCAATCATTGCCGGAATGCTGGCCACAGAAATCTATATATTACAACGACCTATAAAATAAATTCACTTTTTAGGAAATAACTGTTGACACCGAACGGTGAACCTGCCTATATTCCCCATACTCCACAATCATATCCCAACTATGAGTTTTGAGCCGATCATGAAAATGAACGTTGGGATGAGCTTGTGAAAACATCGGATCTGTATCACGCAGTGTGCGTCTTACTCCCCCGCCTGAACCGGGTTCTGTTCGCTCCACACCCTCGCCCGCGCTTCGGCTTCGAGGCGGATTTCTTCGGTGCTGGTGGTGCGCAAGTTATTGAGCTTTGCGAAGATCATTGGGTTTTCAGTTTTGACGGCTGATTGGCTGGCGATGATGTACCACATCAAAGCGCGCGTATCATCTTGGCGCACATAGCTGCCAGTGCGGTAAAGTTCACCCAGATAGGCCGCAGCATCAGGGCTGTGTTTGCGCACGGCGGCGTTAAGCCATTTGAGGCCTTGAGAGGGATTCTTGGTCATGCCCTCGCCCTCAATGCTCATAGTGCCCAAACCATAAAGTGCGCGCGGATGGGCATATGATGTGGCGATGCGCAAATAAGTGCGCGCCGCCATTTGCGGATTGGCCTTGAGGTTTGCACCCCTAATGCCAGTGCGCAAATAATCGGCCACGCGCAGCTGCGCATCAATCACAATGCGCAAACGATTTTTATCGGGTTCGTCGGGATCGTAATTTTCGGCAACGCGGCTGTAATAGGAATAGGCGGTGGCCGGGTCCTTGGGCACGCCCTGCCCTAAACGGTACATATGGCCCAGATACCAATCGGCCACCATGTTTCCATCTTCAGATGATTTACGGAAATATTCGGCGGCTTGCGGATAATCCCCATCAGCATAAGCGCCGCGCGCGCGCTTCAGATCATCTGTCCAGAAGGGCACGATATCAATATGGGGCAGCTTGATTTCGGGAGGACGCAAAGTGGAAAAAAAATCGCCGACGGAACCACCATCATCAGCGCGGGCGGGTGCCGCAAAACTGGACAGCATCAACACGGTAATGATGAGAGAAAAATAGCGAACGAAATTCATGGGAGCTGGCACACCCATAACTGAAACAGTGAGAAGGCAAAGCTCAACACTATTTTTCTGATTTTTCCAGTACCCATATCAATCAATGCTTGCGCCCAACGGGCTAAACCTAAACTCAAAATGTTAAGGCGATCTGACCAAAACGGCTGCACCGCAAATCTCTAAAAGAATTGAATTAAAAGCTAATTGCGGCAGATGATGGTTGAAGCCATGGCCCAAATTGGCTGAACGCATAAAAGTGGCCACTGTTGCGCGAATGCAACAGCTTTGTGGGGGTTCATTCTCAACCTGTGGCATGCCAATATTGCCGTATGATAGATTCTCATCCCAGCATGCCGCCGATAGATTCCGCGCCTGAAAAACTGAATTTCGCCTATGTGCGCAGGCCCGGCCTGTGGAAAATTATGTTCACCAATCTCGGTATGGGCATTATCACCCTGACGGTTTGGCATTTTTGGGGCAAAACCAATGTGCGCAAGCATATTTGGAGCTGTATCCACATCAATGACGAGCCGCTTGAATATACGGGCAAGGGCGGCGAATTGTTTCGCGGCTTTTTATTGGTGTTTGTGATTTTCATTTTACCGCTGCTTTTGTTGACAGCTTTCTTAGGCTTCTATCTAGGCCCGCAAAACCCGGCGATTTCAGGATTGAACTTTCTGTTTGCAATTGCAGGCTATCTGCTGGGCGGATTTGCGCTTTATAAGGCACGCAACTATCAACTTTCGCGCACCAACTGGCGCGGCATCAGAGGCAATATGGCAGGTTCTGCCGGGCTATATAGTCTCACGTATTTTGGCAATATTCTGGCGAAGTGGTTTTCTTTTGGTTGGGCCACACCGGTGATGAATGTTGTGATGTCAGAGCAAATGATTGGCGATATGCGCTTTGGAGACTCGGCGTTTAAATTTAAAGGCCGGGCCGGGCCGCTTTATCCGACTTACGCATTGTGTTGGTTTTTGACACTGTTTGTGGTGATCGGCGGCATAGGTCTTTTTTCTTATGAGGTTATCAATTGGTTCGGCACTGGTCTTTCAGATGCCTTTGATCACCTTTTCAAGGACAAAGAGGGTGTAAAGCCTACTGTGGAAGAGTTCAAATTGATTGGAATTTTTATGCTTGGGCTTGTTGGTCTGATAATGTGTTATGTGCTCATCATCCCAGCCTTATGGGCAATCTATTCTGCCAAAGAAATGCGCACATTGGCAAACTATACAAGATTTGATGGTGCACAGTTCAAACTCAACGCCACGGCGGCAAGCGTGATCTGGCTGGCGGTTGGCAATCTGTTAATTATCGTTTTGGCTATTGCCATGGCTGCGATCCTACTTTTCGGAATAGGCTTTTTGGCGGCTTGGATGGGGCTTGATAAAAGTACAGCGGTGGCGATTTTGATTGGAATAATGGTGCTGGTTATTTATCAGGGCGTGTGGGCTCTAACACGCCCAATCATTATTCAACGTAATATCAGTTTTGTGTTTAAACGTTTGACACTGGATGGCGCGGTTGACCTGAACCGCATTCGCCAATCGATCGCCGCAAGGCCAACACGCGGCGAAGGTTTGGCTGACGCATTTGATCTGGGGGCTTGGTGATGGTGGTTTCTGCAACTTATTTTGATGGCGAGTCCGCGCGAAATCGCAGCGTGGACGTGAACGAAGATGGCACCAACCTCACATTTTCAGGAACAGACACGCCCTACACCTCATGGAGCATCAAGGGCCTTCATGCCATCGATGCACCAACCCCCGGCCAACCATACCGGTTGACCCACGAAGATAAATCAGGTGCCAGGCTGATCATCCGCGATGATGTATTTATCAAAACGCTGGTTTCGCGCTCATCGCATTTAAAGGGCGGATATTCGAGCCGCGATATTGCTCACATTTTTGGGTGGACGATTGGCGGCTTAGTGGCAGTGGCCGCACTCGGGTATGTGGCGATGGTTCTGCTTCCCGATAAAGTGGCGCATATTTTGCCGGAAACGTGGCGCAACCGCGTAGGCAGCCAAATGGAAGCCGCCATGGCAGAGGGTGCTAAGCTTTGCCATAGCCCTGCTGGTGACGCAGCGCTGAGCGCCATGATCACCAATTTGGCATTAGGCCAGCCTGATCTGCCAGCAATCAGCGTTCATATTTATGATATTCCAGTGCTCAACGCCTTTGCCGTTTCGGGTGGCAAAATTATTATGACGCGCGAAATTTTGGCAAAGGCCGATGGGCCTGATGAGATTGCAGGAGTGTTGGCCCATGAAATTGGCCATGTGGCGCATAGGCATCCCGAAGCGCAATTGGTGCGCCTGACAGGCATGCAAGTTCTAGGCAGCGTGTTTACCGGTTCCAACGGCGGCGACATGACAACCAATATTGCATTTATGGCCACCGTATTGAGATTCACGCGTGAGGCTGAGGCCGAGGCTGATGCTTATGCGCGCGACACTTTGGTGAAATCATCAATTGACCCAATGGGGCTGAAGCGATTTTTTGAAAAGATCAACAAGTTAGAAGGTGGCGGCGGCGATAAATCTTCAGCGTTCTCCAAATTGGGAGGTATATTTTCAACGCATCCCGGAACCGAAGACCGGATGAAATTAATTGAGCCTCTTCCCGCAGGTGTGGTGGCCAAGCCATCGCTTACGAATGAACAATGGCTGGCGCTGAAAGATATTTGCAAATAGCGAGGATTACTCCTCGCCCTCGCCTGCCTCTTCTTCGCTGATCCGCTCGACTGACACCACATGCTCATCTTTGGCTGTGTCGATCAAGGTTACACCTTGCGTGCTGCGGCCAGCTTTTCGGATATCGTGGACCGGGCAACGGATTAACTGGCCGCCATCGGTCACCAACATCAACTCATCACTTTCTTCGACGGGGAAGGATGCAACGAGCGGGCCGTTACGGCCGTTCACCACCATAGCGGTTATGCCTTTGCCGCCACGACCCGAGATGCGGTATTCGTAGGATGATGTACGCTTGCCGTAACCATTGGCGGATACCGTGAGAACTACCTGTTCGGCAGCGCCCATTTCGGCATAACGTTCCTGGCTGATGCTGGTGTCGGCCGTTACTTCCTCGTCCGATGGCCCAGCTTCAGTTTCTTCACCCGCAACAGCACGTGACATTTTTATGAAGGCCGCGCGTTCCTCAGTTGTAGCTTCAACATGGCGCAGTACTGACATTGAAATCACATGATCTTCTGCCGCTAGCTTAATCCCGCGCACGCCTGTTGAACCACGGCTTTGGAACACGCGCAAATCAGCCACGGCAAAGCGGATGCACTGACCAAGCTTGGTGGTGAGCATGATGTCATCGGCATCGGTACAAATTTCAACACCCGCAATCATATCACCATCTTCAAGCTTCATGGCGATCTTGCCACCCTTGTTGATGGTTTCAAATTCGGTGAGTTCATTGCGGCGCACATCACCTGACCTTGTGGCGAACATGATGTTCATGGTGGCCCATGTCGCTGGATCTTCCGGCATCGGCATAATCGTGGTGATGCGTTCGCCCTGAGCCAGCGGCAAAAGATTGATCATGGCTTTGCCGCGCGATGTGGGGTTGCCAATGGGCAAGCGCCAGGTCTTGAGGCGGTAAACCATGCCGAGCGATGAGAAGAACAAAATGGGCGTGTGCGTGTTGGCGACAAACAGCTTGGTGACAAAATCTTCGTCTTTAATTTGCACGCCTGCCCTGCCCTTGCCACCGCGGCGCTGCGCCCGGTAAGCCGAGAGTGGCACGCGTTTGACATAACCCGTGTGGCTAACGGTGACGACCATGTCTTCGCGCTGGATCAAATCCTCATCATCAACTTCGCCTTCATTCTCGATGATCTCAGTGCGACGTGGTGTGGCGAAATTAGTTTTAACGTCGGTCAGTTCATCTTTGATGATCGAACGCACGCGCGCACGAGAACTGAGTATTTCCAAATAGTCTTTGATCTCGACAGCGAGTTTTTCAAGCTCTGCTGAAACTTCTTCTAGGCCCAATTGCGTGAGGCGTTGCAGACGCAGATCAAGAATGGCGCGGGTTTGCTCTTCGGATAATTTGTACGTGCCATCGGAATTCAATTTATGTCTTGGATCGGCGATGAGTTGGATCAAGGGTTCCAACATTTTTGCGGGCCAGTTACGGCCCATCAAAGCAGCGCGAGCTTCCGCAGCATCACGAGAGGCGCGGATCAGGCGGATAACTTCATCGATATTGGCAACGGCAATCGCAAGGCCGACTAAAACATGCGCACGGTCACGCGCTTTTTTCAGCAGGAACTTGGTGCGGCGGGTTATGACTTCTTCACGGAACGAAATGAAAGTGGTGAGCAGATCAAGCAATGTAAGTTGTTCAGGCTTGCCACGACTTAAAGCAATATTGTTGACGCTGAACGAGCTTTGCAACTGCGAGAAACGCCAGAGCTGATTGAGCACAATCTCGGGCTCAGCATCACGCTTCAATTCGATGACAACGCGCATACCCTCGCGTGAGCTTTCATCGCGAATATCGGAAATGCCTTCGATCTTTTTATCGCGCACCATTTCAGCGATTTTTTCGATCATCGTGGACTTGTTGGTTTGATATGGAATTTCTGTAACAACTAAAGCAAGGCGGTCTTTGCGGATGGTTTCGGTTTCGACACGGCTGCGCATGACAATCGAACCACGGCCTGTGCTGAAAGCACTCTTGATTCCAGAGCGGCCTAGGATGATCGCACCTGTTGGGAAATCAGGGCCTGGAATGATCGGCAGCAACTCTTCCATGGTGATCGATGGGTTTTCAATGACCGCCAAGGTGGCGTCAATCACTTCGCCCAGATTATGCGGCGCCATATTGGTGGCCATGCCCACGGCAATGCCGCCTGCACCATTGACGAGCAAGTTGGGAAACTTGGCGGGCAGAACTGATGGCTCGCGGAATTCATTGGAATAGTTGAGCGTGTAATCAACCGTGTCGCTTTCAAGATCATCAAGCAGCGGCATGGCCGATTTTGCAAGGCGCGATTCAGTGTAACGGTCAGCAGCTGGCGGATCACCATCCACCGAACCGAAATTGCCTTGGCCATCAATCAGCGGCAGACGCAGCGAAAAATCCTGCGCCATACGCACCATGGCATCATAAATCGCCAAGTTGCCGTGCGGGTGATATTTACCCATCACGTCACCGACGATACGGGCCGACTTTTTGTAGGCTTTATCGGGTGTGAAGCCGTTTTCATACATCGTGTAAAGGATGCGGCGGTGCACAGGTTTCAAGCCATCGCGCACGTCTGGCAAGGCGCGAGACACGATCACGCTCATCGCATAATCGAGATAACTCTTGCGCATTTCCTCTTCGATGGAAATGGGCGAAATCTCATTGGGGTTGGCGGGCGGAAGGCCCTTATTATCGTTATCTTTATCGGCCACGGAAGCTATTGAAATCCCAATGAAATTAAAAATGATAGGGATGCGCCAAATCCGCCGTTAAAACGACTCGTGCAACCTGTCATACTCTAGTCTTTGGGAGCCTAAAGAGCAACAAAAACGGCGGTAATTATGGAGTTTTCAGTTACTACCTGCGCGCCGTGAAGCCGTTACCGCGAATGGCACCACCATCATTGACGAGTGACGAACAGTTGTTTTTATGATCTAGCAAATGCTTGAACTGCACGCAGACTTTATTACCCGAAAAACTCCAGCGTCCAGTGTCTTTCTCGCCTTTGTTGGTAGTAACGGAGATCCCGCCACCCGACGTAAACACAGCAATCGCTGAAACGCTATCAGCCACGCTGACGTGATAGGTGCCGGTGAGTAGTTTGCGGATTTCAGGCGCTGTGAGTTTGTCGGCCGCAGTCGTGCTGGTGATACAGGCAGCGGCAAGGCCGGCCACAATCAAGAATTTAAAACTGTTTTTAACTAAGAAATGGGACATTTTTTCACTCACTCAATTATCAATTATTTTAACACAAATTGCCCATTTGAAAATACGGCAATGGAATTTTGCTCTTCATCGTAGGTAGGGTCAACATCATAAGTTTTCAACACAAATTGCCCATCGGCAAAAACCCAAGTCCCGTTCGATGACGCATCGCCGATGCCACGCCATTTTGAGAACGACGAAATCGAATTTGTTTTTTCATCATACTCTGAATTCGTCAGATCAATGGATGCAGTGAACCCATCAACCTTTATCGACTTCAGTTTCTTGCTTTCATCGTCTTCATATTTAAGATCGAGATGCGGCTCGGCAAAGCTGAGGAGATGCAGTTCTTTTCCAGAACTATCACTCAGATAGTAGACTTCATTCGCATTGTAAGCGGCCAACATGCAATTAAAAGAAAACAGCTCAATTTCTGTCAGCGGATCAGTGGCAGATGCACCCTCTTGGGCATATTTTATTTTATAGACCTGTGGTTCGTTAAGGCCTGCGCGTGTCTCTTGAACTTTAGGGCAATGTACATTTTGATCGGCAATAAATCGCGCTTTGGCATCATCAATGGTTGGCAAGGCGTTATCTGGCTCTGACGCAGCACCATCGCATTTGGGCAAGCTGTAAGTATTGAAATCATCAAGCTTGGCTGGCTTTAAGGCGCCTTTGTCAATTTGCATCGGACGATATGGCGGCTCTTGGATGGGGCCATTGACCTGCCTTATTGTATAACACCCAGCAAATACTTTCGCAGCCCCCTTATCATCCGTGGCCTTGATAATCGTTGGCACCGAAAAATAGGTTGATCCTGCAGCGCCGTCACCAAAAACTTCACCCGTGATCACATCCACCCGCGCCGTATGCTCATAACCTGCCTGGAAAGCCGCAAAATCTTTAGCTGGAGGGGACGCGAAGTAATCAAAGGCGCGTGCAAAATCATGATTGTTCACAGCGTTATAAAGCGAACGAACAAGTTCTTCGGCCGAGCTGCGATTATCAAGATAGGCGTCACCCGCCCATGCTGTGGTCTGAGTGAAGACAAGTAATGCAATTGTAAAAATGATCCGCAGCACCATCGGCCATCTCCATTTAAATCTTAGTTCTGATAGATCTATTTTTTAAATCGTCATGCTCGCAAAAGCGGGCATCTGCGTTTTGCTGACTAGAAAACAGAGATTCCCGCCTTCGCGGGAATGACGGGTTATTGAGGAATGGCTATAATACAAACCTATCACGCTTAGAACGGAACTTCATCGTCCAGATCACGGTTAAAGCTTGCTGGCTTTGACGATGTGCGCGGACGCTCCATCGGGCCTGATGAACCAAATTCATCGCCGCCACCATAGCTCGAACCGGCACTATCTCCGCCGCCTGGCTTGCCGCCAATCATGGTCATAACACCGCTGTAATTTTGCAAAACAATTTCAGTCGAATATTTTTCGGCACCATCTTTGTCTGTCCATTTGCGGGTTTGCAATTGGCCTTCAATATAAACGGTCGACCCCTTCTTCAAATATTGCTCTGCCACTTTGGCCAAGCCTTCATTGAAAATAACTACTCGGTGCCATTCCGTTTTTTCTTTGCGCTCGCCCGACGTTTTGTCGCGCCATGTATCAGACGTCGCAATGCTCAAATTCACAATCGGCTTGCCATCCTGGGTGTGGCGCACCTCAGGGTCTTTGCCCAAATTGCCGACCAAAATAACTTTATTGACTGACCCTGCCATAATACTCATCTCCCGTTTCGACTGAGGTTTAGCGCTTTTAGATGCGTGATGCGATGTTTGGCTTTCAACCGTCCACAGCACATTTGTTCTATATATGTTCTAATTTTGAACAAAAAACAAGGCCCAGAATCATCTGAGCCTTGTGCAATTCGTTTGCGGCAGGTTAAGCGCGGCTAAGCAGCTTGACCAGTGCACTGAAACGGCCTTCCTTCGAAGTCTTCGCAGCTGCAACAAAGTTTGCAGGCTTTACATTCTGCATCATGGCAGTGCTATAAACGCTTGAATAGGCAGATAAAATTGTGTTGTTCATGATCTTTCTCCTTAGTCTCAAATCTCTTGTACCCTATGTACTTCTCGCAACTGCAAACTACAAACGGCATTAAGTGACGTGACACGTAACAAAATGTTATATGTACTTATGCTAAGGTGATTCATGGCCAGACGACTTCCATCTCTAAATGCCCTCAAAGCTTTTGAGGCCGCAGCCCGTAACGAAAGCTTTACGGATGCGGCAGCCGAGCTTTTTGTAACTCATGCTGCAATCAGCAGGCATATTCGCGAATTAGAGGAATATCTGGGAACTCAACTGTTCACCCGAACCGGTCGCGGCGTGGAATTGACTGAGGCTGGAACGCGATTTGGAAGCCAACTGACACCGTTGTTTGACAAGTTGGCGGAAGCTTCATTGGAGGCAGCTGCTGTCGGCGATGTTCGAACCTTGAAGGTTTCAGTCGAACCTTCTTTAGCTTCGCGCTGGTTGATTGGGCGTATGGGAAACTTTAATGCACTTCACCCTGATATTGAGCTGAGCATTGATCCGGCGACGAAACTTATCGATTTTTACGCAGACGATGTCGATTTGGGACTTCGTTATGGTCTTGGACAATGGGATGATGTGGAGGCTGTAAAGCTTTCAGATGTGGTGGTATTTCCAGTTTGCGCGCCATCTCTGATTAAAGATCGACCGAATTTAAAACCCGCTGATCTTGTTGACTTCACTTTGCTCCATATGGATTTGAAGCAGTGGTGGGGTGAGTATTTGGCCGAAGCGGGTGTTGAGGGCGTGGATGACAGGCGGGGGCCCGTGTTGCAAAATCAATTGGCATTAGAGGCTGCCGAAGCTGGTCAAGGCTTCGCGCTAGGTGACCAGATTCTGTGTACCGACGGGTTGCTGGAGGGCTGGTTGGTGCGGCCTTTTGAATTAGACATGAAAGATCACGGCTCTTATTGGGTTGTGCGCAAGAAGGGATCGAAGGAATCCGCCCCTGCCCGCGTGTTTCGTGAATGGTTGATGGGAGAAGTTGTGGAAACCAACAAAAAATTTGCAGCTTTAAAGACCCAAGGCTTGAAGCAACGCACAAAGTAAGCCACCAACGATTTATCAAGAATTTTAAGTGAGTCTCTGATGGCGAAATATGATTGTTTGAAATGTCCGGGCTATTGCTGCTCTTATCCAGTGATCGAAGTTAAGGATAAAGATGCGGCGCGGATCGCCAAGCATTTTGACATGCCTTTAGCCAAAGCTGAGAAGAAATATTTTAAATCCGCGCACGGGTATAAGCGCATTATGCGGCGCAAGGCTGACGTTCATTATGGAAAAATTTGCCAGTTTTTTGACACTGAAGCCCGACGCTGCACAATTTATGCTGCCCGCCCCTCAACCTGTCGGATATTCCCCGGCAATTCCTGCGGTTATTATGATTTCCTAAAATTTGAACGTTCTGGACAAGAGGACGCGGAATTTATTTCGACGACCGATCATAGCGAGAACTAAAATAATAAATCCGTCATCCCTGCGAAGGCAGGGGGTGACGGAATGGGGTGGGGCTGGCTCCACCAAATTTAAACATCAAAATATTTTGTAATCCGGATGCGATTTGAGCCGTAACTCTATTAGAAAATTAATAGGGTTCGCTAAATGACAAAAGTTATTGTTTCAATATTATTATTGATTTCCTTTGTTGGCGTGGCTGACAGCGCAACAAAATCCAAGCCAAACATGAAAAAACAGACAATGAGAGTGCGCTGCAAGCCAGGATACATGTTTGAACGCGAAAAATGCGTCATCATCCCCGAAATGGAAAACACCTCGCTCAGGCATTAGTACTGAACACGCATTGATCATCTATTTGTGATCGACACGTTGCGAGTGTTGACCACATGCCCAACTTGAATCAGTCTAACTATCAAGGTGTTAGAACTAACAACCTCAGGAAGGAAAATATCATGATCAAGACAACTCTCGCAGCACTGCTCGTTCTCTCAGCATTCGCCGGCGGCGCTGAAGCCGCTATGATGAAGAAGATGGACCACATGGGCATGATGAAGAAGTGCGGCAAAGGCATGATGATGATGCACGGTAAGTGCGCCATGGATAAGATGCACATGATGAAGAAGAAGTAATTCTTCTGCGTTCTATTTTGAGAAGCCGATGCGGGAAACTGCATCGGCTCTTTTGTTTTGATGGCAACCGACTATTTGATTGATGGTTACTTCAGATCGTCATGCCCGCGAAAGCGGGCATCTTCGTTTTGAACAAAGAAAACAGAGATTCCCGCCTTCGCGGGAATGACGAAGTCGACCAGTGACGGCACTCCATCAATCATACCCCCTCCAAACGATCAGCCCCGCTGCGACGAATTCGCGCCAGCGGGGCCCTCGGGAGGATCGAGTTTTAGCTTGAAATGATCCGGCAGGGGCCGAACCGAATATGAGAATGCAATATGCATCTCGTCAATGTATTAAAAGTTCTGGCAGTCCGGTTTAGAACGATCGATATTCAGTCGAGGGACGAAACCGAAAGGTGATCATAAGTCCTGCTATGATCCGACTTGATAATTTGGTGGAGTCATGGCCCCTCCGAGATTGTTTGCGTTCTGGTTTAAATCAGCGCCAATCACTGCTGCTGATGTTTTGAGTCTGCGCTTGTTGTAAAAAATGTCAAGCATGTTGTTTATAATGGTTGAGAAATTATTATCGACCTTGCACGAACGCTTTAATCTCTTCCAAAAATATCTCACCAAACTGTTCAAGCTTTGCTTCACCCACACCTTGCACCTCTGCAAAATCCCATTTGGTCAGCGGAACTTTTTGCGCCATATCAATCAAGGTGCGGTCGGGGAAAATAACATAGGCAGGCACGCGCCGTTTTGTTGCGAGCTTCAAACGCAATGCTTTCAACACTTGAAGCAAATCTTGCGCACGCGGATCGATTGCAGCGACCATTGCCGCTCTCTTGTCTTTGCGCGTGACGCGAATGGCTTCGGCGCGATATTTAAATTCGCCTTCGCCCTTAGCCAACTGCTGACCGCGTGACGTTAGACTGATGCCGCCAAAGCCATCATCATTTTTCTTGAGCAGGCCAGCGCCCGCCATCTGCCGCACCATGGATTGCCAATGGGTGCGGCTGTGATTGCTGCCTAAGCCAAACACGATCAACTTTGAATGGCCTATACTTTGAACTTTATCCGTATGTTGACCCAATAACACATCAGCCAAATAACCAGCGCCAAAACGACTTCCAGTTTGTTGGATTGCTTCAATGACTTTGCGCGCATCAGCAGTGCCGTCAACCATCTCAGCAGGATCAAGGCACACATCGCAATTGCCACATGGCGCGGACTCTTCGCCAAAATAAGTGAGCAACGCTTGCCTACGGCACGATGGTGCGTCGGCATAAGCCACCAATGAATCCAGCCGCTGCAATTCGCGCTTTCGCCGTTCTTCGCCACTGCCTTCATCATCGATGAATCGGCGGCGCATCATAATGTCTTGCTGACCATAAAACATCTGAGCATGGGCTGGTTCGCCGTCGCGTCCGGCCCTACCAATCTCCTGGTAATAAGCGTCAAGCGATGAGGGCAAATCCGCATGGATCACAAAGCGTACATCTGGCTTATCAATGCCCATGCCAAACGCGATGGTGGCGCAGACGATCACTGCTGGCTCCGTCATGAATGTATTTTGATTGTCGGAACGTATGTCAGGCGTCATGCCCGCATGATAGGCAACCGCTTTGAATTTTTTGGATTTCAGAAATACTGCCCACTCTTCCGTGCTCTTGCGCGACAGAGAATAGATGATGCCGCTTTCGTTTTTGTGATCTTCCAAAAATTCAAGGATTTGTTTCTTCGTATCGTTCTTTGGCGCAACACCAAGCTGAATATTTGGCCGATCAAACCCCGCCACATATTCATCGGCCTTGCCACCGAACATTTTGTTCACGATTTCCTGCCGTGTCGATTGATCAGCTGTCGCAGTGAACGCTCCAATCGGTACGCCCGGAAATTCTCGCGCTATATTTTGCAGGGCGTCATATTCAGGTCGGAAGGATGCCCCCCATTGCGAAATGCAATGCGCTTCATCAACTGCTATCATCCGCACATCGAGTTTCTTCAGCGCTGCAATCATTTGCGCCGTCATCAAGCGCTCGGGTGCCAGATATAAAATCTTCACAATCCCCGCCGCCACGCGCCTCCAGATTTCAACATTATCTTCGCGCGAGGCTGATGAGTTGATCGTCTCTGCTTCAACACCTGCCAGTTTGAGCGCCGCCACTTGATCTTGCATCAAGGCCACCAAGGGTGAAACCACCACGGCCAAACCGCCCATCGCCAAAGCCGGCACCTGATAACACAGCGATTTACCTGAACCCGTCGGCATCACCGCCAACACATTCCGCCCCGCCATCAAACTATCGACAACTTCCTTCTGGCCCGGCCTGAAATTTTCAAAGCCGAATACCTGTGAAAGAACCGCTTGCGTACCCATATGTGTCTTCATCCAACCCGCTCATGAAGAATCACTGTGGACATCCTCAAACTGCTGTCACCTGTTCGCCGTAAGTGATGTCATAATGCAATAAAAATTGATTTTGTTCACGTTATATTCTAGTTGAGAACCCATGTCATACAAACGAGTCATCTCCGTTCAGGGTGCAAGAGAGCACAATCTGAAAAATATCTCCGTCGATTTGCCGCGCGATAAGTTGATTGTGTTCACGGGCCTTTCGGGCTCTGGCAAATCTTCGCTGGCATTCGATACGATCTATGCCGAAGGGCAGCGCCGCTATGTGGAGTCGCTCTCGGCTTACGCACGGCAATTCTTGGAAATGATGCAGAAGCCGGATGTGGATCAGATCGACGGCCTCTCGCCTGCGATTTCAATCGAACAAAAGACCACCAGCCGCAATCCGCGCTCAACCGTGGGCACGGTGACCGAGATTTATGACTATATGCGCTTGCTCTTTGCGCGCATCGGGGTTCCCTACTCGCCAGCAACTGGCCTGCCGATTGAAGCACAGACTGTGACGCAAATGGTCGACCGCACTTTGGCGCTGCCCGAGGGATCGCGGCTTTATCTGCTTGCTCCCGTAGTGCGGGGCCGCAAGGGCGAATATAAAAAGGAATTTGCTGATTTTCAGAAGAAGGGCTTTCAACGTGTAAAAGTGGACGGCGTATTCTATGAGATCGACGCTGTTCCGACCCTCGATAAGAAATTTAAACACGACATTGATGTGGTGGTTGATCGTTTGGTCGTGAAGCCCGATCTCGCCACACGTTTGGCGGATAGTTTTGAAACTGCATTAAAACTAGCTGATGGTTTGGCCATTGCGGAATTTGCCGATAAGCCCCTGCCCCCATCGCAAACATCTGAAGACAGCGCCAACAAATCTAAAAACGAAACCCACGAGCGCGTGATCTTCTCGCAGCGTTTTGCGTGTCCGGTTTCTGGATTTACCATTGATGAAATCGAACCGCGCATTTTCTCGTTCAACAATCCGTTCGGCGCTTGCCCCGCTTGTGATGGTTTGGGCACTGAGTTGAAATTTGAACCTGAGATGGTGGTGCCTGATGCGAATCTTTCCTTGCGTCAAGGTGCGATCGCCCCTTGGGCCAAGACGGGGGCCACGTCACCCTATTACACTCAGACCTTAGAGGCGCTGGCCAAACATTATAAATTCTCTATGACGACGCCGTGGAAAGACATTCCGAAAAAATCGCGTGATGTAATTTTAAACGGCACGGGTGAAGAAGAAGTGACCATCACTTATGATGACGGTTTGCGCTCTTATAAAACCAAGAAAGTGTTCGAAGGCGTGATCGGCAATATTGAACGGCGCTGGCGCGAGACGGATTCGGAATGGATGCGCGAGGAATTGGCGCAATATCAATCTGATCATCAATGCTCGGTGTGCAATGGTTACCGCCTGAAACCACAAACTCTGGCGATCAAGATTGATAAGCTGCACATTGCACAAGTTTCCCTGTTCTCGATCCGCCAAGCCGACGCGTGGTTCCGCGAGCTCGAAGGCAAGCTGAAACCCAAGGATAAAGAAATCGCCGCGCGCATTCTGAAAGAAATTCGTGAGCGTTTAAAATTCTTGGTTGATGTGGGCTTGGATTATCTATCCATGTCGCGCGTATCCGGCACATTATCAGGTGGCGAAAGCCAACGCATCAGACTGGCCTCGCAGATTGGTTCTGGGCTCACTGGCGTTCTCTATGTGCTTGATGAACCTTCCATCGGTTTGCACCAGCGCGACAATGAACGCCTGCTCAAAACTCTCATTCATCTGCGCGACATTGGCAACACGGTAATCGTGGTGGAACATGATGAAGACGCAATCATGCAGGCTGATTATGTTCTCGACATTGGCCCCGGTGCGGGAGTGAATGGCGGGCGCATTGTGGCGCAAGGAACCCCTGCTGAGGTGATGGCCAATCCCGAAAGCTTGACCGGGCAATATCTCACAGGCTTTCAACAAGTGCCCATCCCTGCCACACGCCGAAAATGGGAAAAGGGCCGTAGCATTCGCGTGAAAAATGCGCGTGCCAATAATCTTAAAAATGTGGATGCGGAAATTCCGCTGGGTGTGTTCACCTGCGTGACAGGCGTTTCGGGCGGCGGCAAATCTACGCTGGTGGTCGATACGATCTACCGTGCGCTGGCCCGAAAACTGATGGGATCGCGTGAGCCGCCACTCGCACATGATGATATCAAGGGCGTTGAACATCTCGATAAGATTATCGAGATCGATCAATCTGCCATCGGCCGAACGCCGCGCTCCAACCCCGCCACTTATACGGGCGCATTTACATTCATCCGCGATTGGTTTTCGGGCCTGCCGGAAGCCAAGGCGCGCGGCTATGGGCCGGGGCGCTTTTCATTCAATGTGAAAGGTGGACGCTGCGAAACCTGTCAGGGTGATGGGCTCATTAAAATTGAAATGCATTTTTTGCCGGATGTTTACGTGACCTGCGATGAATGCCATGGCAAGCGCTATAATCGTGAAACGCTGGAGATCAAGTTCAAGGATAAATCAATCTCCGATGTGCTCGATATGACGGTCGCCGAAGCCGCAGACTTCTTCCGCGCCGTGCCTTCAGTGCGCGATAAAATGACCACGTTGGAACGCGTCGGCCTTGGGTATATCAAGGTGGGCCAACAGGCGACAACCTTATCGGGCGGTGAAGCGCAACGCGTGAAACTGGCCAAAGAGCTCGCCAAACGCGCCACAGGCCGCACGCTCTATTTGCTCGATGAACCAACCACAGGCCTGCATTTCCATGATGTGCGGAAGTTGCTCGAAGTGCTCCACGAACTGGTCGACCAAGGCAACTCCATGGTGGTGATCGAGCATAATTTAGAAGTGATCAAAACCGCCGACTGGGTGATCGACTTAGGGCCAGAAGGCGGCGACGGCGGCGGCGAGATCGTGGCTATTGGGACGCCGGAAGATGTGGCCAAGGAGAAGCGCAGTTACACCGGGCAGTATTTGAGAGACGTGCTGAAGCGGCCAAGGAAAGAGGCGGCGGAGTGAGTGAGACGTTTCAAATTATCAAAGGTTTAGTGCAGGCGGGCAAGTTCCGCATTTCACAACATGGTGATGAGGAAATGCGCGAAGACGGCATTTCACTTACTGCACTTTTGGGGTCTATCAAATACGCCACTGTAATTGAAGACTATCCAGATGCATGGAAAGGCCCAACGGTTCTGCTCCTACAGGAATTTGATGGAACAAGATTTCATGCTATATGGGGCCTGAGCAAAGCGTCACCAGATATTGCGTCTCTGGTGACGGCTTATGTGCCCGACCCGAAGAAATGGAATTCCGATTTTACAACGAGATCGAAAACATGAACCATATTATTACAAAGACCTTCCGTGAAGGCAACCTGATGGCCGAAGTGAAAGTCGAGCTCATTCCAGATGATGGCGCTTGGGGACCATATATTTCCGCTGCCGATGCGTTGAAGTTAGAACGAGTGCGCTTGGCACTTAAAACGGGCGATAAAGAACTAGCAGCAAAAGAAGCGACGGTTTTTGAAGTTTCACGTTTTGCTGCTGAGTGACGGCGGCGGGGAGATTGTGGCCGTGGGCACGCCGGAGAATTTGGCCAAGGAGAAGCGCAGTTATACGGGGCAGTATTTGAAGGACGTACTGAAGCGGCCAAGGAAAGAGGCGGCGGAGTAGTCAAACGTCTGATCGAACCCAAAGCTGGATGAAGCTAAGAGGCGAAGGCAAACTTCGTTGAAATTAACGAAATTTTTTTGTGTTTATGTAACAACCATCATTCGGTGTTTTCAACGAGTCGAGGTTTGAAATGAAATTACGTAAGTCTTTGGTACAACTGGCGCTGTTTTCGGTAGTTCTTTTGCAAAGCGGTAGTTTGGTCTTTGCGGAAGGAGAAGGCGGCGAAGCTACCTTGGAATCTTACCATTCTGTCGAATCCGACTGGAATCATGTTGCTTTGACTGTTGTTCCTATGAAAATTGATGGGAATTACAGTAACGCAAATCACCGAAAGTCCGTGTTGGTTCCTTCTGGCCGTCACGTGGTTGGCTTGGATATCAGCTTTGCAGTCCAGTATGGACTTACATATCGCCAATATAAGGACACGATTGATTTCCGCGGGACATTTAAGTCGGGCCACCATTATGTCGCTACTGGCCGGCAAAATGGAGGTGCTATGGAGGTCTGGGTTGCAGATTCGGAAACACAGAAATTCGCTTCAAAAGTGCTGTCGATCTATATTGGCAAATGCACAGGAATAACGATTTTTAGTTGTCCAGAGCCTGTATTGAGTATTAAATCGTCACTATAGGGATTACGGCGGTACCCATGGTGATTACGGTGATGTTGATTACGGCGATTGATTACGGTGATGTGGTGGACGGCGCCCGCTAGCGGCATCTGATGTGCCATGATGGTTCCGTTTAATTGAGTCCCACCAGAGGAGCCATCCACCATGACGAAGATTATCACACACGATACAAACAGCAAGATTGATTACGGATTACGGTGACACCCCACTTTACTACGCAGACATCCACTAAACGTCATCCCGTCGAAGGGCGGGATCCAACTTTGCTCCGCTCTACAGATTCAAGAAAGCTGGACCCCTGCCTTCGCAGTGGTGACGGCAAGTAGGGGGATCAAGGTTTGCTCTTTTGAAAGCTGATAACTTCAGGCAAGTTTGACAGAGCCACCAAACGCGCGATGGGTGTTTTACGCCGCGTGATTATAATCTCTTCTCCCGCGGCGGCGCGTATCAACAAATCTTCCATTTGCGCCTGCGCTTGGGTGAGATTGAAACTAGCCATGAGTAGATTGTAAAGAAATTTTGCGCTTTGACAACGCTATCTTTCACTTCACCCTCCTCGAAACCAAAACCCCAACAGCCCCCGCCACAGCCACCATCGCACCGCGCCAAATCCATGGGGTTTGGTCGATCATGAAACTGTCTGCGGGATAACGGATGATGCCGGCGCCCTGACCCATCCAGATCAGGCCCGCCAAAGTTGCGAGTGTGCCAATCACCAGAAGTCCTAGTTTTATAATTTTCATTGACTCATCTTTCAATTTGTCTGTCGCACAGATGGCCTCAGCTCAGTAGCTTGATCATCGCCTCCGCCGCAGCGGGATTTCGCTCCTTGGCTCCGGCAATGAAATAGACAAACACATCGCGGGGCTTTTTGGGTGCAGATTCAGCGGCGATGCGTAGAAGCTCATTCGGTTCCTCGCCTTGCTCCCATGCTTTCGCCAGTTTCGTCCATCGCTGCAATGCTTCAGCACTGTAACCTGTCTCAATCTCGGCCTGCGCATTTTGCAAGCGCAGATATAAAAAGTCCGATGTCACATCAGCCAAAAGAGGATATTTCATACTTTCTGCCAAAACCACAGCCACATTTGCTGCGCGGACTTGGGTCACAAATTCGGCGCAGAGGAATGTCTCATGCCGCACCTCCAACACATGGCGAAGCTTCACCCCATCATAATCCCGTGGGAGCAGCGTCAGAAAACCAGATATGTCAGCAGGATCATATTTCTTGGTATGACCAAATTGCCAGAGGATGGGGCCGAGCTTGGATTTAAGTTCGCTTACGCCGCTTTCAAAAAACTTGGCCATTGATGGCCCAGCCTCGGCCAGCACGCGGCGGTTCACAGCAAAGCGCGGGGCCTTCAACGAAAACATAAAATCATCCGGCGTTTCCTCGGCCCATTTGCGAAATGTCGGCGGCTTGAAGGTGCTATAAAACGTGCCGTTTACTTCAATGGACGTCACACGCCTACTGGCGTGAAACAGCTCTTTGGAATGCGTTAGTTTCTCAGGGTAAAACAGCCCGCGCCATGGCTCATAAGTCCAACCACCAATGCCCACTCGGATCATCCGTCTCTCCTCTTTTATCAAGAACAAAGATTGCACGGGGCAGAACTCTGCACAATAAAACATTATGTAATAGTTCTTGTTACAGATGCGAATCTGTGCTATTCGTAGCGCTCACATTAACCAAAACTTAGGAAATTTAATATGCTCTACGGTGTTATTCCCGCTTCTTATTCTGGCCACTTGCGCGCGGCTTTGCGCGTTATGACTGGTTTACTGTTTCTCGAACACGGCTTGACCAAGCTCATTCATTGGCCAGCCACCGATTATTTCCCCGTTGGCCAACCATTGCCAACTTTGATGTTGGTTGCCGGCATTATTGAAATGGTGGGTGGCGCATTGTTCGCAGCGGGTGCTTTCACACGTCTGACAGCGTTCGTTCTCGCAGGTATGATGGCAGTGGCTTATTTTATGGCACACATGCCTTCAAGCTTCTTCCCAGTCCAAAATGGTGGCGATGCTGCTGTTCTGTTCTGCTTCATCTTCTTGTACTTCGCTGCAACGGGCGCCGGCCCATACAGCGTTGATGAAAATCGCAACAAATAACGATACCCTGCAAACTCATAAGGCCGAAATTCGTTTCGGTCTTTTTATTGGCGCTCGCCCCGCAGCTTTGCCCAATACTCCAACCTCTTCTTCACTTCGCGTTCAAAGCCGCGCTCAACAGGTTGATAAAATTCTTGGCGGCCAAGTGAATCGGGGAAATAGTTTTGCCCTGAGAAGGCTTCGGGCTGGTCATGATCATATTGATAGCCCGAGCCGTATTCTTGTTCTTTCATCAATTTGGTAGGCGCGTTAAGAATAATTTTTGGTGGGGCAACAGAGCCCGATTCTTTCGCTGCGTTCATTGCAGCTTTGAAAGCCGTGTAGAGCGCGTTTGATTTGGGCGCGGTGGCCAAATAAACTGTGGCTTGGGCCAATGCCAGTTCACCTTCAGGTGAACCTAGAAAATCATAAACATCCTTGGCCGCCAGCGCTTGCTTGACCGCCTCAGGATCAGCCAACCCCACATCTTCGTTGGCCATGCGCACCAGACGACGCGCAATAAACAGCGGATCTTCGCCTGCAATGAGCATCCGCGCCAAATAATAGAGCGCTGCATCAGGATCAGAACCGCGCACTGATTTATGGAGAGCCGAAACAAGATTGTAATGGCCATCGGCAGCTTTGTCATAAAGCGGCAAACGCTTGGAAACAGCTTTGCTTAAGGCTTCTGAGTTTAGGGCAACGGCGCCCTCTGGTACCGAAGCAAAAATTTCCTCGACCAGATTAAGAAAATACCGGCCATCACCATCGGCCAATGACAGCAATGAAGCACGCGCATCTGTGTCCAGAGGCAAGGGGCGCTTTTCAAACATCTCGGCCCGTCCGATCAACGCCCCCAGTGCTTTTTCATCTAACCGATTGAGCACCAAGACCTGCGCACGCGAAAGCAGAGCACCATTTAATTCGAAAGACGGATTTTCGGTTGTAGCTCCTACCAGCGTGATCATGCCATTTTCGACATAAGGCAAAAATGAATCTTGTTGAGATTTATTGAAGCGGTGAATCTCATCTACAAAAAGTAAAGTGCTGCGCCCCTGCTCTCTCCGCATCCGAGCTTGTTCGAAAGCTTTTTTGAGATCAGCAACGCCAGAAAATATTGCTGACATTTGCTCGAATACCAAACCGGTTTCACCGGCGAGTAACCGCGCGATTGTGGTCTTGCCTGTGCCGGGCGGGCCCCAAAGTATAATTGAAGGAATGCGGCCTGATGCTAACATGCGTGTTAGCGTTCCATCTTCGCCAACAAGGTGATCTTGCCCCACCACGTCTGAAAGCTTTGCAGGCCGCAGCTTATCGGCCAGAGGTCTTGGCCCTTGTTTGGTTATGCCCGCGGCTTCAAAGAGCGATGACATTACCCCAGCCGCAGAAAGGCTTTTCGCCCGCCGCGCATCAGACCGATGCTCCACCGATTAGTGGCCTGTGACAACACGTTTCGCAGGCTTTCGACATTATCGATCTTCTGGCCATTCACATCGGTAATCACATCTCCCTTGCGGAAGAACTGTTGAGCTGGGCCAGCGTTGACCTCCAGTGCCACAACGCCAGTCGCATCGGCCGACAATCCCACTTCATCTGCAACTGCGGGCGAGAGATTAGCCACCACCAATCCAGCCATCGGCGTGCGACCTGTGATGCTTGTTTCATTACGTCCGACGGTTTCCGGCGCTGCAATCAAACGAATGCTTGTCTGCCGCGTAGCCGGACCACGGCGGTATTCGATCAATTTGCGTTCGCCAATTTTTGATGTGGCAATAAGATATGAAAACTCTTGTGCGTTGTCGATCAATTTGCCATCCAAAGCTATAACGACATCGCCGCGTTGAAGGCCAGCAACAGTGAGTGGGCTTTGAGGATGCAGATCAACGATCAATGCACCTTCAGGCCGAGCAAAGCCCAGCGTATCTGCAATGTCCTGGCTGACATCTTGGAACCCTCCACCCATCCAAGGCCGCACAATTTTATCGCCTGTTTCAGCACCTTGAATAACGGTTTTGACCATGTTGGACGGAATAGAAAAACCGATGCCAACCGAGCCACCTGATTTTGAAACGATAGCCGTGTTGATGCCAATCAAATCACCATGCATGTTCACAAGTGCGCCACCAGAATTACCGGGGTTAATGGCGGCGTCTGTTTGAATGAAAAACTGATAGTTGGAAGCGCCAACACGGGTGCGTGCCAAAGCTGAAACGATGCCGCTTGTTACGGTCTGACCAACGCCAAAAGGATCACCGATAGCCAGAACGAGGTCACCCACTTCGAGATCATCTGAATTACCAAGGTTAAGCGATGGTAAGGCTTCCTGGTTGACCTCGATTTTGAGGATGGCCAAATCAGTGCGCTCGTCAGTCAAAATAATTTTGGCTGGGAACTCGCGCTTATCAGCAAGTGCAACACGAATATCGGTGGCATTTTTTATCACATGATTGTTGGTGACGATGATGCCTGTTGGATCAACAATCACGCCTGATCCCAAGGAATTTGCAACGCGTTCGCGTGGTGGCCCATAGCCATTGTTGCCCAAGCCAAAGAGTTGGCGGAAAATAGGATCGTCAAATGGTCCGCCCTGAGATTCCTGCTGACGTTCAATCGTTTTGGCGTAAACGTTGACAACTGCAGGGGCCGTGCGCTTGACCAAGGGCGCAAATGACATGGTGATCTCTTCGCGGCCGCGTGGGACGAAGCGCTGGTCGGCCTGTGCGGCTTGCACTCCCAGCAACAAAACTAATCCAATAGCTAATACCAAACGCTTCATTTTCGAATCACCCTATCTGCGATCAACTTTGGTCGACAAAATAACCGCTGTCTCAATTTCCGTAATACCTGATATTATACCGATCTGATCAATCACGTTATCCATGTCCTCCGAAGTGGCTGTTCGTACAATAGCAATCAAGTCAATTTTGCCGCTCACTGTGTGCAGCGTCTCAATCTGCGTAAACTTAGCCAAAATTTTGGCCACTTCCACTTGCCGGCGCGGTTCGACGGAAATTGTGACCAATGCGGATATTCCCTTAGTGCTTTGATTCTGAGTCAGCTTGATGGTGTAACCAGCAATTACGCCCTGCTCTTCCAGACGTTTTAACCTATCCTGAACCGTCGTTCGCGAAAGGCCCAGCTTGCGCGCCAGCGATGAGACGGGCTCGCGCGCATTTGCTCGCAGAACATTGATCAATTCTTCGTCTTTTGCTGTTAAAATCATTTTCGTCACTTTGAGTCTGTTACCGTCATTATGACGGTGCAGATAGCAATTCGCAACACATTGCAGTCTTACCTCCGTCACTCACAACGCTCATAACAATTCCAGAATCAATTGAGGATCGCATATGTTTACTGTCTCAGCCTTGAAATCTGCCAACCGAAATGGCCGCCCAGAAAATGCGGCTGCAATTGCATTAGACTTGGCACCAGATGAGCCGTTGTTCTGTTTCTCGCCAACAGCGCTGGCTGAGCGGGCCAATGTGTTCCTCAATAATTTCCCGGGCCTGGTAACTTTCGCGGTAAAATCCAACCCCTCCGAACAAGTAATTCGGACTTTAGCCAAGGCAGGTTTGACACATTGGGATGTGGCTTCGGTGCATGAAATGAAACTGGTACACGGCATTTCAGCGACTGCGAAATTTCATTATCATAATCCTGTGAAGTCGCGCCGCGAGATTGAAGATGCCTATAAGATCTATAATTGCCGCCGCTTCGTTGTCGATTGCCGTGAGGAGTTGCAGAAGATTAACGATGTGATCGGCGCTGACGCGAGTGTTGAAATCGCCGTTCGATTTGTATTGCCGCGTGACCGTGGCTCTTCGGCGCATGATTTCTCGACCAAGTTTGGTGCACCTGAACATATCTGCGCTGAACTTTTGAAAAAGGTTGTGGAGCTGGGTTATCAACCGATGCTGACCTTTCATCCAGGCTCGCAATCCAAAGATCCACAAACTTACGTGCGCCATATTGAGGCGGCGGCCCGCATCGCAAAGACGGCTGATGTGAAGGTGTTTGCGCTGAATGTAGGCGGCGGTTTTCCAGCTAACTATATGCTCTCCACAGCGCCTGAACCAAATGTCTTCTTCCGCATCATCGAGGAAGCGGTAGCCAAGTTCTTTGCCAATGGTGCACCGAAGCTTGAATGCGAACCCGGCCGTGGGATGGTGGCCAATTGCATGTCGCTGCTGTCACGCGTCAAACTGGTGTGCACTGACGGCGATGATATTTTTATCAATGACGGTGTTTACGGCGCGCTCATGGAATATATGCAAGCGCCAGAATTGAAGCCGCCCTTCCGGGTGATCCGCGATGGCAAGGTGATTCATGGTGCCGTAAAACCGTGGAAAGTCTTCGGCCCCACCTGCGATCCGCTCGATGTATTGCCGCATAATCTCGACATCTTGGAAGGTTTGCGCGAAGGCGATTATATCGAATTTGGTACACTGGGCGCATATGGCGTTTCAACGCTGACCAAATTTAACGGCTATGGCGGGCATGAGATTGTTGAGGTTGAAAAGGTGTTGAGCGTTTAAATTAAACGAGCAACACCTTTTCGGTCTCCGGGGGTACACTTGTTAAGGTGCAAATTTAACAAGTTAGTGCTGCAATAGCTTTGTGTGCTGCTGCAATAGAATTAGTTGGCCGTTTGGTAAGTGTGCTTAATTTCACCCGAATTTACTGAAACTCCGATGACTGTTGGGTTGGCAAAGTCATATACAGTGAACCAATATATTTCATCCACAGTCCCGATACGCGTTGGCTTTTTATAACCTGCTTTTAAGAGTGAAATTTCTGCAGCCCCCCATGTATGGCGGGAGGCACCAAAGTTACGCTCCATATTTACGGAGGTATTGCTATTGATGATTGCCAAACTTACAGCCAAGTGGCCATGATTTGTGTCAGCTAGAGACGACCCAGAATAAATTGTGCACGACAATCCTACCAAAACTTTGCATAAAAACCGTAAGGGGTTTCTCGTTTTAGGAGTGTTTTTAGATCTCTGATTGTCGCTAAACATCCGAAGTCTCCAGCTTTAATAGCTGAAAGACTAGTCTGAAAAATTGCAACTGCGGAGTAGCTTACTGTTAATTCATCTAAACTTTGGCGTTAGTAACAGTAACATTGGTGGTAACATGCAATAACCTTGCACTTTTGTAACAATTAATTAGTGCATTGGTTGTATTTTTGTGGTTCACACCAAAGAGATCTCTTAAAGTGCTTAAAAAACTCGAAAATACACAATTAGAACTTGAATTAGTAAATCGAGTCCTTGGCCAGATTTTGAACTCGGCTAACTTTTCTGGGTCGCCACAATTATCTGCTTTTCTGACGTTTGTTGTGGAAGAAACGCTGGCGGGTCGGGGTGGAAACCTTAAGGCATATACCATTGCCACCAAAGCCTTAGGAAGGCCAGATTCGTTCGACCCCATAAGCGATGCCACAGTCAGGGTTATCGCGGGACGCGTAAGATCAGCTCTCGAATTGTATTATTTGAGGTTGAACCCTGACGGAGAAATGGTGATCGAACTCATGCCGGGATCATACGTTCCGCATTTTAGAACTCGTTACCGCGACAAAACCGCCAAACCTCATGCCGTAATAGTTAGGCCAAAAGAATATCTTGGTTCTAATTCGAGAGTGCAGAAACCGATTGCCCATGCGGCACAAAGACTTTTAATACTTGAAGATTGCAACGATATTCGTCCTCTCTTACGGCGTGTGGGTATTGAAGCTGGCTTTTCTGTTTTCGAAACGGCAAATCCTAACGAATTTTGGCTGGCCTATCGGTCGTTCAAGCCCACCCATATTTTTCTTGATATGGTTCTGCCAGGCGCCGATGGGCTTGAAATTATGCGCGAACTCGGTCGGTTGTCGGCATCGTGTAAGATAACGCTCATTAGCGGGATCGATCCGCGCGTGCTGCGCACAGCAGAAATCTTAGGCCGAGAAATTGGACTAAATATTGCTGGCGCAATAAGCAAGCCGTTCGATGTTGACAAATTGTCGGACGATTTAAAAAAGAGTGAGTCGCCCAACGAAAGAACAGCGATTGAAGAAATCTCCGCCGCGCTCCATTCACCGGAAATTATATTGTATTATCAACCTAAAATCGCTTGGGATGCGGAAGGTAGATCTTATACGATTGGTGTCGAAGGTTTGGTACGTTGGAACCACCCGACAAGGGGCATATTTTTGCCGGACGCCATTCTAGCAGTTGCCGAAGAAGCTGGATTGATGGTCAATCTCACCAATAAAATCATTGATCTAGCAATCTCCAAACTTGCGGAACTGACACCATATTTCCCTGACATTCACATCAGTATCAATCTCTCGGCTGAGGTATTGTATGATTTGGATTTTCCTGAACAGCTCGCAGCACAAATGGATGAAAAAGGCCTTGCGCACGATCGGCTCACGCTTGAAATTAACGAGAGCATTGCTGCCAATGAAGTACTCGGGCCAATAGATGCAATTGTACGTTTGGGGCTCAAGGGATTCCGGATTTCGATGGATGACTTTGGCACAGGGCATTTTTCTTTGCTCCGACTTCTGCGCATGCCTTTTAGTGAACTGAAACTTGACAAATATATTATTGGCGAATGCAAAAATAACGACGAAGCCAAAACCATTGTTCAGACAATGATAGGGTTGGCAAAAAACCTAAAGCTCGGCGCTTGTGCGGTAGGAGTGGAAGACCAGACAACATTAAAACTTCTACGCGGCCTTGGGTGCGATCTCGCACAGGGTAACTATTTTTCATTACCCGTAAAATCTGAAGAGTTGGTCGATGTGATTTGGTCGATCAACAAGAAGCGGTGGTGAAAGCACAAATATTCCATTCAGAAATAATCGAACAATTTTGTTTATATTTTAGAGGTGGTGTTGGCAATGTTACACAGTTCGATTTCAGAATATAAAACCGCAAAGCTGCAGCTTTATCGCGATATTATCAAACAGCGACCTGTGAAATTCACAGAAATTTGCAAAATTGCGTGTGAAGCACTGAATGGCAGCTGTGTTGCAATTGCGATCAAGGACGAAGGAAAATCCTGTCTGTCCGTCTGGCATGGAAAATATAGAGAAGAACTTTCAAGAGAACACTCTATATTGACTAACGTGCAAGAGAACAAAATAACTATCGTCGTTCCTAATATTGATTTGACCAAAGATATAACAAAACGCAAGGCGCTTAAATCTTGTGATATTCGCTCCTATATCGCTGTTCCACTCATTCTTGAGACCGAGTTCGTCGGAACATTTTTTGTCGTATTCGACAAGCAAAAAAAATTTGAAGATAAAGATATTTTTCTCATGGAGGGTCTTGGCAGAATAGTCATCTCCATGTTGGATATCAGTTTTTTAAAATTTGAAAACGCAAAAGAACTTTCCAAAACAAAGACACTGTTGGATAAAGTAAATTCTCAGCAAACAAAACTCAGCAGAAATGACAAGATTTTAAAACATGTTTCTAGACTGGCAAACATTGGTGGCTGGGAATATGATTTGACTAATCAATCAATTCACTGGTCTGATCAAGTTTATGAAATTCATGAAGTCATGTTGGGTACGACAATCGAACTCGTCAGCGCATTAAATTTTTATGAACCTGAATCACGGACGATGGTTGCACAGAATCTGAGACACACTATTGAAACTGGCGATCCCTTTGAATTTGAGTGTTGTATTACAACAGCTTTAGGCAATATTCGCAATGTAAGATCCATTGGTGAACCCGAATATGAAAATAACAAGTTAGTTCGCATATTTGGTACGTTTCAGGACATAACCGAACAGCGCATGATAGAATCCCAAGCTCGACAATTTCTGAAGATGGAAACGTTGGGACAACTGACGGGCGAAATATCTCATGATTTTAACAATATCTTGTCTTCAGTAATCGGGAATTTACAATTCTATCTCAAAAGACAACAGCATTTGCCAGACGACTCTCATGAGGTTGCAGATGCACTTCATTCAGCTCAGCGCGGTGTCAAATTGACCAACCGTTTGCTCAACTTCTCACGCGGCAAAAATTTTGTCATCGAACCATTTGAGCCAAGCACTATCGTACGTGGGCTGGAGGATTTGATGCAAGAGGCTTGCGGATCAAATACAAGATTGATGCTTGAATTTGAAAGTGATGGCGGCTCAGTAGCGACTGACATTTCACTGTTTGAAACGTCGTTGCTCAACTTGGTGATAAACGCCAGAGATGCTTCGCCAGCCCACGGTGAGATAACGGTCTGTGTCCAAAATCTTGGTGTAAATTCAAGTTTCCAGAATGCTAAACGAGACTCAATACCAACTGAATACATCAGCATTTCGGTGTCGGATAATGGCGTGGGTATTCCTCAATCAGTTATAAAAAGAATAACCGAGCCGTTTTTTACAACGAAAGAGCCAGGCAAAGGCACAGGTCTCGGACTGTGTGTAGTCCATAATCTTATAACGCGATCTGGTGGCCAATTGAATATTGATTCAGTGGAAGGCATGGGAACAACTGTGACGATGCTCTTACCGCGCTTCCATAGCCAGCTGCAACACTCACAACAATCTATCCAAATTCACTAAAGGATAACGCTTAGCTTACGCCGCAACGGCCTCAGCATCATCTTTCTTCTGTGACGGGCCCGAATCGAGGCCTTTGGCTGATACATCGCGGTCAACGAATTCGATCACAGCCACCGGCGCATTATCACCATAGCGGAAGCCCGCCTTCATGATGCGGATATAACCGCCCTTGCGATCTTTGTAACGAGCAGCCAGAACGTCGAACAGCTTCTTGGCTTGTGTCTCATCACGCATTTGCGCGATAGCTTGGCGGCGGGCGTGAAGGCCGCCCTTCTTTGCGAGTGTGATCAGCTTTTCAACGATCGGACGCAAATCCTTGGCCTTTGGCAAAGTCGTAACAATTTGCTCATGCTTAATCAGCGATGCCGACATGTTCGCAAACATCGCTTTACGATGCTCGGATGTGCGGTTGAGTTGGCGGCCTTTAAAACCATGACGCATAATATATTCTCCTAACTATAACAGGGCCGGAACCCCGGTGAATGTCTTAGTAGTGGCTTTCCATTTTCTTGGCCAGCTCATCAATATTTTCTGGCGGCCAGTTTGTGACCTCCATGCCGAGATGCAGGCCCATTTGCGCCAGCACTTCCTTAATTTCGTTCAAGCTCTTACGGCCAAAGTTTGGCGTGCGGAGCATTTCAGCTTCAGACTTCTGAATCAAATCGCCGATGTAAACAATGTTATCGTTCTTCAAGCAGTTTGCAGAACGCACTGAAAGTTCAAGCTCATCAACCTTCTTGAGGAGAGCGGCATTGAACGGCAATTCCGAACGCACTTCTTCAGCGACAGCGGCCGATGGTTCGCTGAAATTGATGAACACCGAGATTTGGTCTTGCAGAATACGCGCAGCATAAGCCACTGCATCTTCTGGGGTCACCGCACCATTGGTTTCAACGGTCATGATCAACTTATCATAATCAAGGATCTGACCTTCACGGGTATTTTCAACGCGGTATGAAACGCGGCGAACTGGCGAATAGATTGAGTCCACAGGGATCAAACCAATAGGCGCATCTTCAGCACGGTTACGATCGGCGGCGACATAGCCTTTGCCATTGTTGATAGTAAATTCGATGCGCAGTTCAGCGCCATGATCCAATGTGCAGATCACATGATCAGGATTGAGGATTTGCACATCAGCTGATTGCTGAATGTCGCTGGCTTTTACAACGCCAGGGCCTTCTTTCTTCAGCGTCAGGCGCTTTGGGCCCTCAGCATGCATCACAAAGGCGATTTCCTTGATGTTCATGATCATCTCGGTCACATCTTCGCGCACACCAGCGATAGACGAGAACTCATGCAACACGCCGTCAATTTGAATGGCAGTTACAGCTGCACCCTGGAGCGATGACAAAAGAATGCGGCGCAGCGCATTGCCAAGCGTAGTGCCAAAGCCACGCTCCAATGGTTCAGCAACCACAGTTGCCATGCGCTTCTTATCCTTACCCGATTGAATATCAATCTTGGTTGGGCGGATCAGTTCCTGCCAATTTTTTTGATTAACCTGCATGTTCATGTTCCCGTTAGCCTCCGGAAGATCACTCTTCCAAAATTGGGTTTTTAGTTGGCGGCGCGAAACCGCGCCACAATGAGAATGTTAGACGCGGCGCTTCTTTGGTGGGCGGCAGCCGTTATGTGGAATTGGTGTGATGTCGCGGATCGACGTCACTTGCAAACCAGCAGCTTGCAATGCACGAAGTGCTGATTCACGACCCGAACCCGGGCCAGTGACTTCAACTTCAACAGTGCGCATACCGTTTTCGATTGCCGATTTGGCAACCTGTTCACCAGCTAGCTGAGCCGCATAAGGAGTCGATTTACGCGAGCCCTTGAAACCCATTTTACCAGCCGACGCCCAGCAGATCGTATTGCCTTGCACATCGGTGATGGTGATCATTGTGTTGTTGAACGATGCATTGACATGCACCATGCCCGACGACACATTTTTACGTTCTTTACGGCGCGTGCGCGCTGCTTCTTTTGCCATGATCTTTAAGCCTTATTTCTTCTTGCCAGCGATGGCTTTTGCAGGGCCCTTGCGGGTGCGTGCGTTTGTGTGAGTGCGTTGACCGCGAACAGGTAGCCCCTTGCGGTGACGCAAGCCACGGTAGCAGCCCAAATCTGTCAAGCGCTTGATATTCACAGAGATTTCGCGGCGAAGATCGCCTTCCACTGTGTAATCACGATCAATGATTTCACGGATTGCCAAGATTTCAGCGTCTGAAAGTTCATTCACACGCTTTGCAGCAGGAATCTTCACTTCAGCACAGATGACCTTGGAATTAACTGGCCCAATGCCATTGATATAACGAAGCGCAATTTCTACACGCTTTCCAGTTGGAATATTGACACCAGCAATACGGGCCACAGGTAATCTCCTAATAATTTCATGGGCTTCTAACCCAAGTTTAGAATAAGTTTCGTCGTTTTGTTTTGCGCAACAAAGATATAAAGCCGTGCACGGGGAAGATTTCTTCCCCACACCAGCCTAACATCCGACTAAGAATTCCGTGTCCTTAGATTGGAATCGCTTACGCGTCAACCCGAATGAACAAGCTTTCTTAAGCCTTTAGTTGTGCCAACACGGCTTCCATTGCAGCAGTTACCTGCCCAATGTCAGCCATGCCGTCAATCACGTGCAAATTGCCTTGCCCGCGGTAATATTCCACCAACGGGGCGGTCTGCTTATTATAAACTTGAAGCCGGTCACGCACCGTCTTCTCGTTGTCGTCTGGGCGGCGGGTAAACTCGTTACCACCACATTTGTCACAGATGCCAACCTTGTTTGGCTTGGCAAATTCATCATGATAACCTGCCCCACATTTGGCGCAGGTGTAGCGGCCAGTGATGCGCTTAACCAAAGCCTCATCGTTAACCTTCATTTCTATCACAGCATCGAGCTTAGAGCCGCTTGCCTTCAGCATTTTGTCGAGGCTTTCGGCTTGCGCGGGCGTACGCGGAAAACCATCAAACACAACACCCTTGGCCACATCAGGCTTTTTTAGACGCTCGGCGACTATTGCGAGCACGACATCATCAGAAACCAGATCGCCGCGGTCCATGATCGCTTTGGCTTTAAGGCCAATTTCAGTGCCAGCTTCTCTTGCTGCCCTCAGCATATCGCCTGTTGATAATTGCTTGAACCCGTGGGCTTGTTCTAATATTTTAGCCTGTGTGCCTTTTCCTGCACCGGGTGGTCCAAGCAGAATCAGATTCATTTGCGCCCGCCACGCAGATTCGCTTTCTTCATCAACTTTTCATATTGCTGCGACAGCAAGTGACCTTGGATCTGCGAGACAGTATCCAGTGTCACGGTCACGACAATCAGAAGCGAAGTACCGCCGAAGTAGAATGGAATGCCAGAGTAGGCCACAAGCAATTCGGGGATCAAGCAAATGATCACGATGTAGATCGCTCCAATCACAGTGATGCGTGTAAGAATGCGGTCAAGATACTCGGCAGTCTGATCACCAGGGCGAATGCCTAAAATAAAGCCGCCGGACTTCTTCAAGTTATCAGCAGTCTCTTTCGTGTTGAACATGATCGAGGTGTAGAAAAAGCAGAAGAAAACGATCAAAGCCGCATACAAAATCAGGAACAGTGGCTTGCCGTGACCAAGCAATGCTGTGGCTTGATTCAACCAATCAGGGCCCTTCCCTGCAGAGAAGTTTGCAACCGTCAAAGGCAGCAGCAACAGTGATGATGCAAATATCGGCGGAATAACGCCTGACGTGTTAAGCTTTAAAGGCAGATGAGAACTTTCGGCTTGCGTCACGCGCATGCCGACTTGTCGTTTGGGATACTGAATAAGCAAGCGCCTTTGCGCACGTTCGAAATATACAATAAATGCTACAACAGCGATCGCCATAATCAATATCGCCATGATTAAAAATGGCGACATTAACCCCTTGCGGCCCAATTCCAACATGCCTGCTACTGCGGCCGGAAGATTAGCCACAATTCCCGAAAAAATGATGAGTGATGTGCCGTTACCTATACCGCGAGCCGTAATCTGTTCACCCAGCCACATCAGGAACACCGTACCACCAGTCAGCGTTATCACAGTTGTTGCCAAAAAGAACGGCCCGGGATTGATCACAAGTCCGCCTCGCCCTTCAAGTCCCACGGCAATGCCATAAGCTTGAAGCGCCGCAAGCAGCACAGTTCCATAACGCGTATATTGGTTGATTTTTTTGCGGCCCGATTCGCCTTCTTTTTTCAAAGCTTCAAGATGAGGAGACACAGTGGTCATTAACTGCATAATGATCGATGCAGAAATATAGGGCATGATGTTGAGTGCAAAAATGGCCAACCGACCAAGTGCACCACCAGCCAACCCGTTCACCCAACCCAAAATGCCAGAAGCATTTTGCGCGGCAAACTTGGCCACCTCATTGGTGTCAATACCAGGAATTGGAATGTACGAACCAAGGCGGTACACGATTAAAGCGCCCAGAGTAAACCACAGGCGCTTCTTCAAATCTTCTGATTTGGTCAACGAACCGAAATTAATATTTGCCGCGAGTTGTTCAGCTGCTGATGCCATGTTTCACCTGTGAGTTCATTGTCACTCCACCATATGGGGAGTGACTTCTAAACCATCAACCTTTGGCCTTTACTTCGACCTTTGGCTTATCAACGCGAGAAACCTTTACGCTGCCGCCAGCTTTTTCAACAGCGGCAGTCGCTCCTTTTGAAGCGTAATATACTTCAAAGGCAACCTTCGCTTTAATGTCAGCTGTGCCGATCAAACGAACGCCGCCCGATTCCAACTTGGTAATCACGCCAGCAGCCAGAAGTGTTGCACCCGTAACAGGGGCTTTCACATCAAGCTTCTTAGCTTCAATGGCAACAGCAACACGGGCCAGATTGATCTCATTGTAAGGCACTTCATTTGGCTTGTTGAAGCCGCGCTTTGGCAAACGACGATAGATCGGCATTTGTCCGCCTTCAAAGCCAGCCTTAGCACCGCCCTTACGAGCTGTTTGGCCTTTGCCGCCGCGTCCGCCAGTCTTGCCTTTGCCTGAACCTAGGCCGCGACCGATGCGCTTGCGATCTTTCTTGGCACCTGCATTATCTGCAATCTCATTCAATTTCATAATCAGAATTCCTTAAACTTATTCGACCACGCGAACGAGATGGGCCACCTTGGCAAGCATGCCGCGTAGGGCCGGCGTATCAACCAAAGTTGACCGACGACGGATGCGGTTCAAACCCAAGCCGATCAGTGTTGAACGTTGATCAGCCGGACGACGCTGTGGGCTCGCATATTGCTCAATCGTAACTGTTTTGCCCGAAGCTGCTTTTGCCATTTGTATATTCCTTAAACCTTAGTCCGAAACCACTTCGGTGGTGCGGTTGCTCAAAATTTCGCTGACTTTCTTGCCACGGCGGCTGGCAACAGAGCGCGGGCTCACTTGCTTCTTCAGCGCTTCGAATGTAGCACGAACCATGTTGTATGGGTTCGACGAGCCAGTGGACTTCGCCACCACGTCGGCCATGCCAACCGATTCAAACACGGCGCGCATTGGGCCACCAGCGATAACGCCAGTACCAGCTGGTGCTGTACGAAGAATAACCTTACCTGCACCCCAACGTCCTGAAACGTCATGATGCAATGTGCGGCCTTCACGAAGTGGTACGCGGATCAAAGCGCGCTTAGCACCTTCAGTTGCCTTGCGTACAGCTTCAGGGACTTCACGGGCCTTACCGTGTCCGAAACCAACGCGACCCTTTTGATCGCCTACAACAACAAGTGCTGCAAAGCCAAAGCGCTTACCGCCCTTAACAACTTTTGCAACGCGGTTGATGTGAACCAACTTGTCCGTGAATTCAGAGTCTTTCTCTTCACGGTTGTCTTTGCGATCGGAACGTTCTTTAGCCATTATGTTTTGCCATTCGTCCTAAAAATTAAAACTGAAGTCCACCAGCGCGCGCTGCATCGGCTAAAGCCTTTACACGCCCGTGGTAGATGTAACCGCCGCGATCAAACACCACTGTTGTGATGCCAGCTTTGGTGGCGCGTTCAGCAATCAGTTTGCCAATAGCTTCTGCTGCTGCTTTGTCTGCACCGGTTTTCTTCGTTGTCATGAAGCCCTCTTCCAATGTGGAAGCGGCCGCCACAGTAACACCCTTCACATCATCGATGATCTGAGCATAAATATTTTTTGATGAACGGAACACCGAAAGACGGGGCCGCCCATTCTCACGCCTTGCCAATGCCTTGCGGACACGTACTTTGCGGAGGGTAATAGCTGATGCGTTGTTTGCCATATCTCTGTTCCGTTATTTCTTTTTACCTTCCTTGCGGAAGATTTTTTCGCCTGCGTATTTAACACCTTTGCCCTTGTAAGGCTCTGGCCCGCGATATTCGCGAATTTCGGCAGCAACTTGGCCGACGCGCTGCTTATCAATGCCGCTGATCACGATTTCCGTGGGCTTCGGCACCTTAATTTCGATGCCATCTGGAACCGGATAATTAACATCATGACTATAACCAAGATTGAGTTGCAAAACTTTGCCAGCTAATGCAGCGCGGTAACCAACACCGTTGATTTCAAGAGTCTTCGAATAACCAGTCGTAACACCAGTGACCATGTTGGCCACCAAAGTGCGCGACAAGCCCCAAGACGAACGTGAGAGCTTGGTTTGATCCTTGGGATCAACCTTAACACCGTCGGCTTGCATCTTGACCAAAACGAATTCGTTCAACACTTGCTTCAATTCGCCCTTGGGCCCCTTGACGCTAACTTGTTGCCCATCGATCGTGGCTGTAACGCCTGCCGGAACGGGAACTGCTTTTTTTCCAATACGAGACATAATCTACCTCAGAACACTGTGCACAGCACTTCGCCGCCAACGTTCTGGGCGCGTGCTTCTGAATCCGACATCACACCTTTTGGGGTGGACAGGATGGAGATGCCCAAGCCGTTGAACACGGATGGCAAAGTTTCAACCGAAGCGTAAACGCGGCGGCCTGGCTTTGATACACGGTCGATTTCCTTAATTGCAGGAGCGCCGTCGAAATACTTCAATTCAACTTCGATCTCAGACTTACCGTCTTTTTCGATCACAGCAAAACCGCGAATGTAACCTTCTTTGTGCAACACTTCCAACACGCGTTCACGAAGCTTCGATGGTGGCACCGTTACCTTGTTTTTGTTACGCATGTGGGCGTTGCGGATGCGTGTCAGCATATCGCTGATAGGATCTGTCATGCTCATCGCTTTATCTCCTTACCAGCTCGACTTGACCATGCCGGGGATTAAACCCTGGTTGGCCATTTCACGCATCGCAATACGCGAAAGTTTTGTTTTACGGTAGAATGACCGTGGACGACCGGTGATTTCACAACGGTTGCGAATGCGAACCTTAGCGGAGTTGCGCGGCATTTCTGCCAACTTCAACGCTGCTGCGAAACGCTCTTCCATCGGCGTGTCTTTCTTCATCACAATCGCCTTCAAGCGGCTGCGCTTTGCATCAAAACGCTTAGACAGCGCACGGCGCTTATCGTTACGGTTTATAGAGCTCGTTTTTGCCATGGAGCGTCCTCAGTTCTTTACAGTTCTAACCATCATGCGGCCTTTTTTTGTTGCTGGCTGCGACGGAATGGGAAGTTAAATAATTCGAGAAGCGCTAAAGCTTCCGCGTCTGTTTTAGCAGTGGTGCAAACCACCACATCCATACCCCAGATACGGTCGATCTTATCATAATCGATTTCTGGGAAAATCAGATGTTCTTTAATGCCCATGGCATAGTTGCCGTGGCCATCAAAGCTGCGCTCAGTCAACCCGCGGAAATCGCGTACGCGTGGCAATGCGATGGTGACTAAACGATCAAGGAATTCATACATGCGAGTTTTGCGCAAAGTAACCTTTGCGCCGATTGCAAGATTTTCACGTATCTTGAATTGCGCGATCGCTTTCTTGGTCTTGGTGATGACAACCTTTTGACCAGCAATCTTTTGCAAATCAGCAGCAGCCACAGTCACCAGCTTTGAATCTTGCGTGGCTTCGCCAACACCCATATTCAAAACAACCTTGGTGAGGCGTGGAACCTGCATAACGTTCTTATAGCCGAACTTTTCAATCATCGCAGGGCGCACAACATCTACGTAATGTTGTTGCAAGCGGGCAATATAGCCCTCAGGCAAACCAGCATTGGCATCAGCCACTGGGCCTGTGTCTTCTTGCGCCGCTTTCTTTGAAGACTTCGCCTTGGCAGCTGCCGCAGGCTTGGCCTTCTTATCTTCTTCAGCCATCGATCGTCACTCCTGTGCGCTTGGCAACGCGGACTTTTTTGCCGCCGTCAAGCGTCTTGTAACCTACACGTGTCGCCTTGCCGTCTTTTGGATCAAGCAATGCGAGATTTGAGATATGAATAGGAAGGGTCTTATTAATGATCCCACCTTCGTTTGCGCCTTGCGCCTTAGTGTGGCGCTTAGCGATATTTACACCAGAAACAACGGCGCGGTTTTCGTCGGTGATGATTTGCATCACGTCACCCTTCTTGCCCTTGTCTTTGCCGGCGATGACGATAACTTTATCGCCCTTCTTAATTTTGAACTTAACTGGCATCACAGCACCTCCGGTGCCAAGGAAATAATCTTCATTTGGTTCTTGGCGCGCAGCTCACGTGGAACTGGTCCGAAAATACGTGTTCCAACTGGCTCACCTTGAGCGTTGATCAGAACCGCGGCATTACGGTCAAAGCGGATCGACGAACCATCGGCGCGGCGGATATCCTTGGCGCAACGAACAACGATAGCCTTCATCACGGTGCCCTTCTTGACGCGACCGCGTGGAATGGCTTCCTTGATCGACACAACAATAATGTCGCCCACAAAGGCGTAACGACGCTTAGAGCCGCCGAGCACCTTGATGCATTGTACACGACGGGCGCCAGAATTATCGGCAACGTCGAGATTGGTTTCTTGCTGGATCATGGTCTGTTGTCCGTTACGCTTTCGACGCGTCGACTTTGCTTACAAACGACCAGCGCTTGAGCTTAGACAACGGACGGGTTTCTTCGATGCGCACAACGTCACCAGTCTTGGCTACGTTCAATTCATCATGCGCGTGATACTTCTTCGACAAGCGAACAGTCTTCTTGAAAACTGGATGCAGCAAACGGCGTTCAACCTTCACTACAATCGTCTTGTCGTTTTTGTCGCTGGTGACAACACCCTGCAATATGCGTTTCGGCATCTTTTATGCTCCTACTTCACTGCTGCGGCAGAAGCTGCAACTTGACTTGTCTTGAGACGAGCAATGTCACGGCGGATCTGGCGGATGCGCGAGGTTTTTTCGAGTTGGCCCGAAGCGCGTTGGAAGCGCAGGTTCAACTGCTCTTTACGCAACTTCAAAATTTCATCTTTCACTTGATCAGTAGAAAGGGCGCGTACGTCTGTCATCTTCATGGTAATCCCCTCCCCTTATGCTTCGCCAAGGCGCGCAACAAAGCGGCACTTGATTGGAAGCTTTGCAGCTGCAAGACGCAAAGATTCTTCAGCAACGGCGCGTGGAATGCCGTCAACTTCAAAAATCACACGGCCTGGCTTAACGCGAGCTGCCCAATACTCAGTAGAACCCTTTCCCGAACCCATGCGCACTTCGGCTGGCTTCTTGGAAACAGGAACGTCTGGGAATACACGGATCCAAACACGACCCGCACGCTTCATGCCACGAGCGAGTGCCCGACGTGCAGCTTCAATCTGACGTGCAGTCAAACGATCTGGCTCCAAAGCCTTCAAACCAAACGAGCCATAATCAAGCGTGTTGCAGCTTGTAGACTTGCCGTGAATGCGGCCCTTATGGGCTTTGCGATATTTTGTTTTTTTAGGTTGCAGCATAATTTTTACTCATTCAGCTCTTTAAGCGTTCGCAGCTTCACGACGTGGTGGGCGGTTTGCGGAACCATCCTGCACTTCGTTCATGCGCTTATCTTGAGCCATTGGATCGTGTTCCAGAATTTCGCCTTTGAAAATCCAAACCTTCACGCCGTTGGTGCCATAAGCTGTGTGAGCTGTGGCAACACCGTAATCAATATCAGCGCGCAATGTGTGCAATGGAACGCGACCTTCGCGGTACCATTCAATACGCGCAATTTCAGCACCGCCCAAACGACCCGAGCAAGTGATCTTGATGCCTTCAGCGCCAAGACGTTGAGCCGACTGCACCGAACGCTTCATCGCACGGCGGAAAGCCACGCGGCGTTCAAGTTGCTGGGCGATATTATCAGCAACCAAAGTCGCATCAATTTCTGGCTTGCGCACTTCAACGATGTTGAGGTGAACTTCGGAACCGGTCATGTCAGCAACTTTTTTGCGCAGCTTTTCAATGTCTGCACCCTTCTTGCCGATGACAACACCAGGACGAGCCGAATAAATTGTCACGCGGCATTTCTTGTGAGGACGCTCAATGAGCACCTTCGAAACACCAGCTTGCTTCAATTCTTTTGTTAGGTAAGCGCGGATCGCAACATCCTCATGCAACAGCTTGCCAAACTCACGCTTGTTAGCATACCAGCGTGAATCCCATGTGCGGTTGATGCCAAGGCGCAAACCAATTGGATTAACTTTTTGACCCATTATGCGGCCTCTTTCACTTGACGAACAATGATCGTCAGTTCGCTAAAAAACTTTGCAATGTGACCAACACGACCACGCGCATCTGGCTTCCAACGCTTCATAACCAGGTTCTTCCCAACCCAAGCTTCTGAAACGATCAAATCGTTGATGTCGAGGCTGTGGTTGTTCTCCGCGTTCGCAATGGCGGACTCCAAAGTCTTCTTCACATCTTTGGCAATGCGGCGGCGAGAGAATGTGAGATGCGCTAGAGCATCATGAACCTTGCGGCCACGAATTTCGGTTGCAACTTCATTCAGCTTGCGTGGGGAAATGCGGATCGAACGAGTGATCGCTTTTGCTTCGCTATCGCTTAATGCGCGTTTTGTTTTTGGCTTACTCATGATTATTTCGCTGCCGCTTTCTTATCGCCCGCAGAGTGGGCCTTGAATGTGCGTGTTGGCGCAAATTCACCAAGCTTGTGACCCACCATTTCTTCCGAAATGTTCACAGGGATGAACTTATTGCCGTTGTGCACCTGAAAAGTGAGGCCCACAAATTGCGGCAAGATGGTGGAGCGACGGCTCCATGTCTTGATCGCCATATTGCGTTGGCCGCGAGCGGCTTCGGCTTTTTTCAAAATGTACCCGTCTACAAACGGGCCTTTCCAAACTGAGCGTGTCATAACAGCTACCTCTTAGCCCGACTTCTTGCGATCGTGGCGGCTGCGCACGATGAATTTTGTCGTCGATTTATTTGTACGTGTCTTATAACCCTTGGTCGGCTTGCCCCATGGTGTGGACCAATGCTTACCACCGTTTGTACGACCGCCGTTTGGATGGTCGACGGGGTTACGCGCGATACCGCGTGATACAGGGCGCGAGCCCTTCCAACGTGCGCGACCGGCTTTGCCGACCACTTCGTTGATGTGATCTTGGTTCGAAACAGCACCAACCGAAGCCATGCAGTTTGAAGCAACCATGCGGGTTTCGCCAGATTTCAACTTGATGATGACATAAGCACCATCACGACCCGCAACCATCGCATAAGTGCCAGCAGCGCGCGAAAGCGAACCACCAGAACCTGGCTTGGTCTCGATGTTGTGAACAATCGTGCCCACTGGAACTGAACCAATTGGCATCGCATTGCCCGGTTTCACGTCAACCGTACCAGCCGATGAAATAACGCTGTCACCAACTGCAAGGCGTTGTGGTGCCAAGATGTAAGATAATGTGCCGTCTGTATACTTGATCAGAGCTATGAAGCCCGTACGGTTTGGATCATATTCCAAACGCTCAACAACAGCTGGCATATCATGCTTGATACGCTTGAAGTCAATCAAACGATAAGCAACTTTATGACCACCACCCTTACGGCGTGATGTGATGCGACCAGTGTTCGAACGACCACCAGACTTGTTTAGGCCTTCAACCAAAGACTTAATCGGCTTGCCCTTGAACAGCGAGCTGCGGTCAACCTGAATAAGGTGGCGGCGGCCGGCGCTTGTAGGGTTAAATGTTTTCAATGCCATGATGAACTCACAGTCCTGTCGTCACATCGAGACGTTCGCCAGCGGCTAATGTCACGTATGCTTTTTTGCTATCGCTCAATTGCGCCTTGCGGCCCTTGAACACACGAACTTTACCCATGCGTACCAAGGTGTTGACGGCTTTCACCTTCACACCAAACAAACCTTCAACCGCAGCCTTAATTTGTGGCTTGGTGGCGCGCAGCGCAACCTTGAACACAACGGCGTTGTGGGCTGAAACCAGTGTCGACTTTTCAGTGATGGCCGGGCTCAGGATGATGTTGTAATAATGTTCTTTGCTCATTTGAACCGTGCCTCCAGCGCTTCAACAGCAGCTTTGGTCAGAACCAAATTCTTGCGGCGAAGAATGTCGTAAACATTGATGCCTTGGACTGGCAACACATCGATACCGATAATGTTGCGAGCAGCAGCAGCAAAACCTTCATTCACTGTTGCACCGTCAATGATCAATGCGTTTGTCCAGCCCAATTTCTCAAACAGAACTTTCATTTCCTTGGTCTTGGCATTCTTCACTTCGGCTTTATCAAGCACAATGAGTTCAGAAGACTTAACCTTAGAAGAAAGTGCATGACGCAAACCGAGCGCACGAACCTTCTTGTTCAAAGATGTTTCATGGCTGCGGAAACGCGGACCGAAAGCTTTACCACCGCCCACGAAAATACCAGCTTTTCTGGAACCGTGACGAGCCGTACCGCCACCCTTTTGGTTGCCCAGCTTGTGTGTCGTGCGGTTGATTTCGCCGCGTGACTTAGCTTGGTGTGTACCCTGTTGCCGCTTATTCAGCTGCCATTGGATTACACGGTGGATCAGATCAACACGTGGGTCCAAACCGAAAATCGCATCGGAGAGTTCCACTGTGCCAGCTTTTGCAGCTTCAATTGTTTTTACATCAAATTTCATTTTCGCCTCACTGTGCTGCTACGGCAGCGGTGAAAGCACCAGGCTGAGGCGCGCTGGCGGGAAGCTTGCGCTTCACTGCATCACGAACCGAAACCCAACCACCTTGCGATCCAGGTACTGAACCCTTCACCAAAATCAAGCCACGCTCTTTATCTGTGCGAACCACAACAACGTTTAAAGTTGTCACTGTTTCATCACCGAGATGACCAGGCATTTTCTTGTTCTTGAATACCTTGCCCGGATCTTGACGGTTACCAGTCGAACCAATCGAACGATGGCTCACGGAAACGCCGTGCGTTGCACGAAGACCCTTAAAGTTCCAGCGCTTCATACCGCCGGCAAAACCTTTGCCCTTGGATGTGCCTGTTACGTCCACAAATTGACCAGCAACAAAGTGATCAGCAGTCACTTCAGCACCAACCGGCATCATACCTGCATCATCAACGCGGAATTCCTGAAGCTTACGCTTTGGTTCCACCTTGGCTGCTGCAAAGGTACCGCGTTGAGCTTTGCTCAGGCGTTTAATCTTTGGTGTGCCAGAGCCGAGCTGCAAGGCAACATAGCCATGCTTCTCAGCCGTTTTGTGACCGACAACAACAACGCTGTCGACTTTCAACACGGTCACAGGAACAACTGCTCCCTCTTCCGTGTAAATCCGGGTCATGCCCAGTTTTTTTGCGATGATGCCAGAACGCATCGTCTTCTCCTCAGTTGCCCGTTAGAGCTTAATTTCAACATCAACACCCGAAGCCAAATCAAGCTTCATGAGTGCATCAACTGTTTGTGGCGTTGGATCCACGATATCCAAAAGGCGGCGATGAGTCCGCATTTCAAACTGCTCGCGGCTTTTCTTATCCACGTGCGGTGAACGGTTAACAGTGAACTTTTCGATCCGCGTTGGCAGCGGTACCGGACCACGAACCTGCGCGCCTGTGCGCTTGGCTGTGTTCACGATCTCACGCGTCGAATTATCGAGAATTCGATGATCAAACGCTTTGAGACGAATACGGATATTTTGGCGTTGCATTATGCTTTACCTTATTCCGAAATCTTAGCCACAACGCCGGCACCGACGGTGCGTCCGCCTTCGCGGATGGCAAAGCGCAGTTTCTCTTCCATGGCAATTGGCGTGATCAGCTCAACATCAAACGAGATGTTATCGCCAGGCATCACCATTTCAGTGCCTTCTGGAAGGGTTACTACGCCCGTCACGTCAGTCGTGCGGAAGTAGAATTGCGGGCGGTAGTTGTTGAAGAATGGCGTGTGACGACCACCCTCTTCCTTGGTCAAGATATAAACCTCAGCCTTGAACTTCTTGTGGGGCTTTACAGAACCCGTCTTGCAAAGAATTTGACCGCGCTCAACGCCTTCACGTTCAATACCACGAAGCAAAGCGCCGATGTTGTCGCCAGCTTGACCTTGATCAAGAAGCTTGCGGAACATTTCAACGCCCGTGCAAGTGGTCTTGACAGTGTCGCGAATGCCGACGATTTCAATTTCTTCGCCAACCTTCACAATGCCGCGCTCAACACGACCCGTCACAACCGTACCACGGCCAGAGATCGAGAACACATCTTCAATCGGCATCAAGAAGGGCAGATCAATCGGACGGTTTGGCTGTGGAATATAGGTGTCCACGGCTTCCATCAACTTCAAAATAGCTTCACGGCCAATCTCAGGATTGGTGCCATTGAGCGCACACAAAGCCGAGCCATGGATGATTGGAATATCATCGCCTGGGAATTGATATGAAGAAAGAAGCTCACGAACTTCCATTTCAACGAGATCCAACAATTCTGGATCGTCAACCATGTCAACCTTGTTCATGAATACAACAAGCGCTGGAACACCAACCTGACGGGCAAGCAGAATGTGCTCGCGGGTTTGTGGCATTGGGCCGTCAGAAGCTGACACAACCAGAATACCGCCGTCCATTTGGGCCGCACCAGTGATCAT
>JANYLQ010000012.1 GCA_025363755.1 Hyphomicrobiales bacterium
TTTGCTGACCTCTCATCAGGCAAAGCACAAAGCCTAGCACAGATTGCTTCGACCGCTGGCTGCAATCAATCTCATGTGAGCCGCAGGATTACGCTAGCGTTATTGGCTCCTGATATTGTTGAGATGATACTGGCAGGCACCCAACCACAAACCCTAACACCAGAGAGACTGAAAAAAGCCTGCCCGCTTCCGGCCTCATGGCAAGAGCAGCGGGTGTTGCTCCTCAACTGAATAGCATCAAACCAAACCATACTCATTCCGATTGTCGGTTGGGCCGCTCTGTTGCTTTGCAACACATGTAACCAAAGTTGCCCAACGCTGGCGAACATCACGCAAAATTCAACATTAAAACTTCACCAGCCGTGACCGGAACATCAGCGAACAGAGATTTTGACCGGTACCATTGGCTAAAACCGGCGTTAAATTAGTCTCTGTTGGGTTTAATAAAAAACGATCTGCCACAAACCACGGAAGTTACGCCACTATTTGTGTCACACCTTGTTCCACTCGTTCGGTTCAGTCTGGTTGGCTGGGGCGGGAGGGATCGAACCTCCGAATGCCGGAATCAAAATCCGGTGCCTTACCGCTTGGCGACGCCCCAACAGCGAAGCGGTCTATAGCCGCTAAGTTTGGGCAGCGCAAACACTTTGGCTCGCGGCGTTTTGTCCGAGCAAAAACAGGGTGAATTACCTGTTTTGGCCTTAAGCCAGCATCAAGGCAGGTTCTTCAATAAAGGCTTTAAAAGCTCGCAACAATTCCGCACCCACCGCGCCATCGACCGCGCGGTGATCACAAGAAAGCGTACATTCCATTAGAGTTTTCAGAACCGGCTGCTTGTTCACGGGTACAAACTGCTCAATGCCCGTCCCCACCGCCAATATTGTAGCTTGCGGCGGATTGATGATAGCCGTGAATTGTTCGATGCCATACATTCCAAGATTCGAAACAGCGGTTGTCCCACCTGTGTATTCTGGTGGTTGCAATTTGCGGGTGCGGGCACGACTTGCCAAATCTTTCATCTCGATGGAAAGTTGCGAGAGCGACTTGTTTTCGGCATTGCGTAGAATGGGAGTAAACAAACCGCCTTCAACCGAAACCGCCACACCAACATCACTGGACCGGTGTTGCAGAATGCCCTCATCGGTATAAGTCACATTTGCCGCAGGAACGCGTTGCAAGGCAAGCGCTAAAGCCTTGATTACATAATCATTAATTGAAAGCTTCCATTTCGGCTTCTTGGTCTCGTCAAGCGGTGCCGTCATATTAATCCGTTCACGGACTAATATTAGCTGTGTGAGATCACATTTAGCAGAAAGATAAAAATGCGGAACAGTTTGTTTGGAAAGTGTAAGACGCTGCGCGATCGTACGGCGCATGCCGTCGAGTGGTTTCACATCATAAGATCCAGCCTGATACATGGCCATGGTGGCTGAGGCATCGGGGGCTGGGGCCGCAACTACTGCTGCAACCGACTTATAACCCTCAACATCCTGAGCGGTAATCCGACCACGCGGGCCAGAGCCCATGACTGCGCTCAAATCCAATTTCTTGTGCCGCGCCAAGCGCCGCGCCAAAGGTGTTGCCCGAGTCCCCGACGAAGAACTTTGAACAATGGTTGCTATTTTTTCAAGCACACCCGATTTTAAAACTTGAGCAGCTTCAACAACGGGGGCCACAGCTTTCGTTTCTAGCACGGCTTCTCCCGCCGCGTATATCATCGCAACAATTGCACCAATGGGTGTGGCAGCGCCTGATTGCGCTTCAATATTGTTGATGATACCGCCAGCCGGCGCATCAATCTCGATTGCAGATTTATCGGTTTCCATCTCAAAAAGCACTTGGCCTTTTTTAACAGTGTCACCGTTTTTCACATGCCACTTGGAAATAATACCGGTGGCCATATCCATATCGACTTTTGGGAGAATGACTTCGACAGCCATTTAAATGCGGCCCTTCACCAAATTGCGCAAGGCTTCAACAATACCGTCGACTTGTGGTACAGCGGCCTTTTCCAAAATCGGGCTGTAAGGAATGGGGCTTTCAGCACCCCCCAGTCGCAAGATGGGCGCATCGAGATAATCAAAAGCTTCGCTTTCGGCCACCAGCGCGCTGATCTCAGCACCGATGCCAAGGGTTTTGACACCTTCATAAATGCAGGCAAGCCGCGTGGTTTTTTTAACACTGGCAATAATCGTCGCTGTATCAATCGGGCGGATCGAGCGAAGATCGACCACTTCAACTTCAATGCCTTCTGCCTGCAAAATCTCAGCGGCCTCTAAAGCCTTGTGCACCATGATCGCAGCAGCAACCACAGTCACATCGCGGCCCTCGCGGGCCACATGAGCCTTGCCGATCGGTGTTAGATAATGACCCTCAGGCACATCGCCTTTAATTTTGTAAAGTAGCTTATGTTCAAAAATCAAAACCGGATCAGGGTCTTCAATCGCCGCCAGCAACATGCCCTTGGCATCGGCGGGTGTTGAAGGCTCAATCACTTTCAAGCCGGGCACATGTGCAAACCACGCTTCGAGCGATTGTGAGTGTTGTGCAGCAGCACCCGTGCCCGAACCGCAAGGCATGCGAAACACCACGGGCACGTTCACTTTACCACCCAGCATATAACGCATTTTAGCAGCCTGATTCACGATCTGCTCCATGGCGAGGCCGGAAAAGTCTGAAAACTGAAATTCCAAAATTGGTCGCGAGCCTGCAACGGCTGCTCCCACAGCAGCACCCGCGGTGCCTAACTCTGCAATTGGCGTATCCATCACCCTGTCTTCGCCAAATTTATGAACCAGATCACCAGTCACACCAAAAGCGCCGCCATAAACGCCAATATCTTCGCCCATGATGAATACACGTTCATCGGCTTCCATGGCAATATCCAATGCTTCGTGCAAAGCTTGCGCAAAAGACAGTTCACGCATTATGCAATTTCCCTTGCATAAACATCGCGTGTCACATCCTCGGGCACAGGGTCGGTTCCGCTACGCGCAAAGTTAAAACCATCTTCAATCTCAGCTTTAACACTAGCCTGCACGGCATCAATATCGGCTTGCTTAAAAATACCCATATCCAAAAGTTCTTTTTCAAAAAGCGGAATGGGGTCACGCGCCTTCCACTCTTCGATCTCTTCTTTCGTGCGATACTTATTGCGGTCGCTGCGTGAGTGGCCGCGCGTGCGATAAGTTTTGCATTCGATCAATGTTGGCCCTTCACCACGGCGCGCGCGTTCAGTGGCCACCACCATGGCTTCGGCGACGTCAGCGATGTTGTTACCGTCCACAATCACGCCCGGCATGTTATAGGAAGAGGCGCGGTCAGCCACATTGGGTACAGACATCGAACGATCAGTCGAAACCGACATACCGTAACCATTGTTTTCGCAAACATAGACAACGGGTAATTTCCAAACCGCGGCGAGATTCAGCGATTCATGAAACGCGCCTTCATTCGATGCGCCGTCACCAAAAAAACACACAGCCACATCATCGCGCTTTTGCTGTTTGATGGCCAATGCCGCACCCGTTGCCAATGGCAAACCGCCGCCGACAATTCCGTTAGCACCCAAATTGCCAGTTTCCGGATCAGCGATGTGCATCGAGCCGCCGCGGCCCTTGCAATAGCCTTCTTCTTTGCCAAAAAATTCGGCGAACATGTATTTGGCTTCAGCACCTTTGCCGATGCAATGGCCGTGGCCACGATGGGTAGAGGTAATGTAGTCGGTTTTACGCAGCCCCATGGTGATGCCAACAGCCGAGGCTTCTTGGCCGATTGATAAATGCATGGTCCCGTGGGTGAGGCCGCGAATGTAAGAGTCCTCAGCCATCTCCTCGAACATGCGCACCAAATGCATTTTGCGCAAAGCTTCCTTCAACGCAGCGGGAGAAGTGTTGGCGTAGAATGGACGTTGGTTTTTGCCGAGGTTGGCTTTTTTGAGTGCGGAATTCATGAGACCTGTTTCGATTTCAAAAATAAAAACGAGCGTGGCCACGGTTAGGGAGAACCGGGGAGGAGAAGGCCACGCTCTGAAGTTTTAATTATACTTTTGCGGTTTTAAAAGTCAATATGTAACATAATAAGAGTTGCGATTGATAAACGCGAATTCCTTCACCGCACAACTCAACGTTAAAGCAAAATGAATTTAAACCCATAAATAGAAATCAACTCTAGATGGCCTAAATGCTTCGCGCAGGCGATTTTCAAGTGCGAGCTACCCCTCTAGCAGCCAGACCAAAAAACGCCTCAAGCGACCCTGAAAATAGATTTAAATGCTACGTGAAGATATTACTTCTAGTATTGATCCCGGATAGCGGAAAGTTCACCCGCCAACTTCTTAGAATCGCGGTCATTCACCGCTTGTTGCATAGAATTTAAGCGCGGCAACATCAGCGCGCCGACAATGGCGAAGAATTCATCATCGCCGATTCCTTTGATAGCACCACCCTCTTCCGCCAATAACAAAGCCAAGCAAGTGGTAGCGCACACCGCAACATTCGGATCGCCATCTCCCAAAAGCTTGCCCGTGTTTCGCAATACCCCATGCCGCGCGATCGGCGCCGCTTCCACCAAGGCCAAAAGAGTCTGGCTCAAAAACTCAAGCTTATCAGCAGGCGCTTTAGCCAAAGCCAATTCACGCCGCGCGGCATCGATACGGTGTTCGAGCACCAGATAAGGCGGCTCAGCCCATCGCGACAGAACGTTCTGGCAGCTGCGGAAAAAATAAGCGTTGAAAATCGGGTTTTCGACCAGCTTATTATGGCTGATGGCGGTTTGCACTTCATCCATAAAACCAGTGGTAAAAGGCGATGGCAATTTGCGCCAATTAGGAAGCAAAAGCCTGATCGAAAGATTACCGCCCTTGGTCATCACATCATCGACTACACGGGCCACTCCGGCAACCATACGCGAGAGGAAAGTGGATTGGCGCGGGAACGCAGTGCCCTGCCCATCAGCATTACGCATATCACGGACATAAAACTGCGCGGTGCGCAGACTGTCGCGAAATCCAGCAGCCATGCACCAAGCATGATCAGACAAACGTTCAGCGGTTTTGAATGCAATGCTCATGCGTCCAATTGAGCCTTGCCACGGCCGCTTCGTCAAGCGATGATATGGTCGCATGAAAACACCGTTAACAACCGATGTTTCGAAAATCGATGATTTGGCCCACGCGGCCAGACGCTTTCGCACAGTGTTGCAGATGTTCGAAACCAATCTGGATTTGCTGTTCAAAAACTCGTCGCTCTCAACCGTGGTGGATCATGCTGCACTTGCAACGGCGTTTTCAAATTGGCGTCAGCGCTTTGATCAAACCAAATATCTTGCTGATACCAATCGCCACGACTTTGTGATTTTCGCTGCTGGGCTGATGTTGAAAGAATTGGTTTCGGCATCCCCGCTGAAAACCCAACCCCGCAAACCAACTGAAGGCGCTGTGGCGGTTGCTTCAACAGATCAGTTATTAACCCGCTGGCCTGAAGGCTATGCCTATACGAGTTTTTGTTTATCCGTCGCCGGAGCAATTTTGCGCGAAATGGGCGAGACCGAACCGGAAACCGGCGGCCCATCGGACGATCCAGCATTCTGGGACACGTTCAAAGAAAACACCATGGAAAGTCCAGCTTCAGCAATTGCCTTCTTTGACTTGGTTTGCGGCCAAGAACCAAACTGGGACGCGCCCGATGTGCCATGGATGAGAAAAGCTTTGAAGCAAAAGCGCGAGTTGTTGAAGGGTTAACGCACACCAACCCGCGCACCCGTCTCACCATCAAAGATAAACGCGCGGCCCAAATCAAACTGCAACGACAAAGGCGTATCGATCGCCGCCTGGTAATCACGAGCCGCGCGGGCCACAATCAGCTGTTCACCATTTTTAACAGCAACCAAAGTTTGATCACCCGTAGGCTCCAGCGAATAAAGCGGCGCAGTCAAATGAGCTTTGGTTTTGGTAACAATCATCACATCCTCTGGCCTGATGCCAAAAACAACTTTTGCATGATCTGCATGCTTCAAGCCTGAAACACTGACCCCGGGCCCACCGAACACACCTTTGGAAATTGACCCCTTAATCAAATTCATCGGCGTCGATCCGATAAATCCCGCAACAAACATATTAGTTGGATTGTTGTAAATCTCATCAGGCGTTCCAAGTTGTTGGATTTTGCCCTTATTCATAATCGCAATGCGGTCAGCCAAAGTCATGGCCTCAATCTGATCATGGGTCACATAGACAGTCGTTGTCTCCAGCCGCTTTTGAATGTGTTTGAGTTGCGCGCGCATCGACAGGCGCAACTTGGCATCCAAGTTCGACAACGGCTCATCCATCAAAAACACCTGCGGCTGGCGCACAATAGCGCGGGCCAAGGCAGCGCGCTGACGTTGACCGCCTGAAAGCGCTTTGGGCTTACGCTCCAGCAAATCACCCAGCTCCACCATCTCAGCTGCTTTGCGCACCAAGCCATCCTGTTCAGTTTTGGGAACGCCGCGCATGCGCAAAGGAAAGCGGATGTTTTCATAAATCGACATGTTTGGATAAAGCGCGTAACTCTGAAACACCATGGCCACGTCACGGTCACGCGCGTCCACATCGGTCATGCGCTGTCCGGCGATATCAATTTCACCGCCCGTTGGCATTTCGAGCCCCGCGATCATCCGCATCGTCGTGGTTTTGCCGCAGCCCGATGGCCCTAGAAACACCATGAATTCTTTGTCATTAATCTCAAGATCAATGGCGTCCACACCCACCACTGCGCCCCAAGCTTTGGACACTTTTTTCAAACTGATTGAAGCCATTTAGATTTTCGCCCTTCCTCACCAGATTAGCCCAACAACCACTCTTGTAAAGTTGGTGGTTTTAGGTTCAAAGCCACAAGCAATTTCTTGCAAGTTGGGCTTCTGTCAATTATAGTACTATTGTTATATCAGAAGATCAAATGTATCTTTTAACTTTTCCGAACAGGAAGCACAAATGTCGAAGAAATCTTACCTGCCGCCACATTCTCAAGCCCCCGCTCACGGCCTTGCCGCTGATTTGGCGCGGCGTTTTGCCGAAACTGGCAAGCCGATTCGCGTAGGCTTGATCGGCTCAGGCGAAATGGGAACCGACATTGTGACCCAGTGCAACCAGATGACAGGCATTACCGTGGCTGCCATTGCCGAGATTAATTCGGGTGCAGCCAAGAAGGCCTATATGATTGCAGGACGCGACGAGAGCACATTTTTTGCCAGCAACAAGAAATCAGAATTTGATGCTGCTATCGCCGCTGGAAAATCCGCCACCACCGAAGATGCGCAGCTGGTCTGCAACAGCGAACATATTGATGTGGTCATCGACGCCACAGGCAAACCCGCCGTAGGTGCCGAGATTGGTTTGACTGCTATGGAACATGGCAAGCATCTCGTCATGATGAATGTCGAAGCTGATGTCACCATTGGCGCATATTTAAAGCGCGAGGCTGCGCGGCTGGGCGTGGTTTATACTTTGGGCGCAGGCGATGAACCATCAAGCTGCATGGAGCTGGTGAATTTTGTAACGGGCATGGGCTATCCCATCGTTGCGGCTGGCAAGGGCAAAAACAATCCGCTGAAAATTGATGCAACACCTGATGAATATGCCGAGGAAGCCAAGCTCCGCAATATGAATGTGCGCATGTTGGTTGAATTTGTTGATGGCTCGAAGACCATGGTTGAAATGGCTGCGATTTCCAACGCCACCGGACTGGTACCTGATAAGGCTGGAATGCACGGCCCTTCGTGCTCGATTACCGAACTTGAACATGTTTTGTGCCCAGTCGCTGATGGTGGCATTCTTTCGAAAAAGGGTGTGGTGGATTTCTCCATCGGCAAAGGCGTTGCACCCGGCGTTTTCGTAATTGCTGAAATGTCTCATCCGCGCGTCCGCGAGCGCATGCATGATTTGAAATTGGGTAAAGGGCCATATTATCGCTTCTTCCGTCCTTATCATTTAACGTCGCTTGAAGTGCCGCTATCTTGTGCGCGCGCTGTGCTCTACGGAATCCCCGATATGCAGCCGCGCGATGTGCCAACTTCTGAAGTTTGCGCTGTGGCGAAAAAGGATTTGAAAGTGGGTGAGCGTTTAGACGCGATTGGCGAATATACTTACCGCGCTTGGATCATGACGGTTGCCGAAGCTGTGGCTTCCAAAGGTGTTCCTTGTGGTTTGATCGAAAATGGCAAAGTCACCAAGCCTATCAAGATGGGTGAATTGCTCACCACAGAAAATATCTCAATTGATACCTCCGCTAAAATTGTTACGCTGCGTAAGAGGCAAGACGATATGTTAAAAGCCTCATAGTTTTATTGGAGGCCAATTTGCCACGTTACGATTACACATCCATGGGGTTCTACACCTATGATTGCTTGGGCTGGCCATACACTGAAATACCGCCCGGTGGCGGCACGGTATTTATCGATGATCTAACGCTCGCCGTTTCCGGCGCAGGCGGCACTGCGGCCATTGCAGCGGCGAAAATGGGTTTGAAAACGCTGGCTGTGGCTGGTGTCGGCGAAGATTTGATGGGTGACTGGGTGTTGCAACGCTTGTCGCATTTCGGGGTTGATACCTGGGGTGTGCAACACAAACCAGAATGGCGCACGTCATCATCAATTGTCACAACACGTGCCGACGGTTCGCGCCCCGCTCTTCACATGCTGGGTGCCACCAAAGATTTCTTTGTTGATGATGCCATGATCCCGCGCGTGATTGATGCGAAAGTATTTCACATCGGTGGTGTGGGTTTGATGAGCGCCATGGATCATGGCCAGAACACCGTTGTGATGAAAGCCGCCAAAGCGGGTGGAGCAATCACAACCGTAGACGTTTTTGCAGGCTCGCCTAAAGACCTACCTGCCATTGCCTTAGTTCTTCCGTACACTGACTATTTCATGCCATCAATCGAAGAAGCCCAATCATTATGTGGCCGCAGCGATTATGGCGACACAGCCAAGTTCTTTTTGGATATGGGTGTAAAAGCTTGCGTGCTGACGCTTGGCGGCGATGGTGCATATTATCACGACCGCGACGGCACCTCATTCAAAGTACCGGCCTACGATATCAAAGTGAAATGCACTTGCGGCTGTGGTGATGCATTCAATGCGGGCTTTGCCGTGGGGTTGGTGAAAGATTTTGATCCCGAAACCCGGGTGCGTTTTGCACAAGCAACATCGGCGCTGAATGCAACAGGACTTGGATCTCAGGCGGGTGTTGAGAGTTTTGAGCACACGCTGAACTTTATGAAAACAATGAAGGTGAAAGGTTAACCCTTCACCGCGCCCATCGTCAGTCCGCGTGACAGGTGGTTTTGAATCGAGATCACCAACAGCAGTGCCGGGAAAAACGCCAAGAACGAGACCAGAGCGATCGCATTATAGATAATGCCGTCGCTGCCGCCGCTGAAGTTTGCCAGCGCAACCGACAATGGATAGGCATTCTTCGATGCAATGATCAGCGTGAACAAATATTCGTTCATTGCAAAGATTGCAGCAATAACCGACGCGGTGATGATGCCCGGCAGACACATCGGGATGATGATCGACCACATGATGCGCAAGTCGGATGCGCCATCGGTGCGCGCGGCGTCTTCAATCTCATGGGGAATGTCGACCATATAGGAACGGATGATCCACACGACGATGGAGAGATTTGCTGCCGCATAAATCAACATCAACGCCCAAACGGTATCAAGAATATGCAAGCGTCCGAACAAAACGAACATGGGGATAGCGACAGCGGCGGGGGCCATCATTTTTGTCGAAAGAATATAAAAACCAATATCTTCACGACCTTTGAATTTATAGCGCGCTAAAGCATAGGCAGCGGGCACACCGAGCAACAAGCAGATCACAACACTACCAAAAACCGCCATAACGGAATTGACAAAATAGGTGCCGATGGGCCACTCGTCCCAAATCTTGGCCCATGTTTCAGTTGTAAGTGTCGGGAAATAAATAGGCGTAGGGGCGATGATTTCATTTCGCGGACGAAGAGCAATTGAAGCAAAAAATATTATAGGCAACAGACAGACCGCCGCCCACAACGCTAAAATGAATTTAGCAACCCAGGTTCCTGACGTGGTTTTGTTCTTCATCATTCGGTTCCAGATTTGAAGAAGCGGCGCACCAGCGTCTGTGAAACAACGATTGTGGCGATCAACAACAGCACGGATGCCGCTGAGGCATAGCCCTGCTCAAAGCTTTTGAACGCCGTGCGATAAATAAAATAGCTGAGGGTCTCTGTAGCACCACCCGGCGAACCCTGGGTGATGACATGCACCGGCGTGAACATTGTTAAAATATCTATGCCGCGCAACACCAACCCGATGGCAATCACCGGGCGGATCATGGGTAGCGAGATGTTAAAGAAAATACTGTTCCACGATGCACCATCAAGGCGCGCGGCTTCTTCGACTTCCTTGTCCATGCCTTGCAGTCCGGCCACAAAAATAATGAAGAGAAAGGGCGTCCACTGCCAAACATCGGTGACCACAAGAACCGAGCGGGCAAAACCAGTTGAACCCATAAAATCAATGTTGCCGAAAGTTGAACCAAGCCGCGTCAACAAATCGCTGATGATGCGGCCATCATTAAAGATCAACTTCCACAAAAACGAAACCGCAGATGGCATGAACAACATTGGCAGCAAAAAAATAATGCGCCAGGCTTTCACCCATGGATCGCGGTAGACCAGTGCGGCCAGTGCCATGGCAATCGTAAATTCAATGACGAGCGTGATCGAGCCTAAAACCAGCGTATTGTAAAGGCTTTCCCAAAATGCATTGTCGACAATCAGTTCTTTGTAATTTTCAAGACCGACAAATTCCAACTTGAATTTACCTGTCATGGTGCTGCGATAGAGCGCATAAATACCGGGATAAAGCGTGATGCCCAGCAGATAGATCATCGCCGGGGCCAGCAGAAAATAAGGGAACGCCTTGCGCATGAAAGGGCTGCGGCGGCGAATGATTGTAGATTGAAGAGTGGTCATTGATTTAGTCCGTAGACCTCAAAAAAAGACGGCAGAGTTTCCCCTGCCGTCCAATATCAAATTCAGAACGGTGCTTTCTTGCCTTTGCCGATCCACATGCCGGGTTCAACGGCTGCAAAGTTCATCGGGTCTTTGCCTTTATAGAAGCCATTCTTGGTCATGATGTCTTTAACTTTGACAGCAGCTTGATCAAGTGCATCCTTCGGCTTCAATTCGCCAACGACAACTTTGTTAATGAGGAAACCGATTTCCTGATCCATCTGGAAACCTTGTGGCAAGCGTGGTGCGCACCAAGCATAATCCAAAGCTTCAGACCAAACCTTCGCAGGCTGGGACACTGCACGCAATTTTTCATTTGCGAGCACAGACTTATAGCCAGGGGCCACACCATTGGCATTGGCTTCGTTCATCGCCATAATCGAAGCCGAGGTTAAGAAAGCAAGCATCAAGAATGCGGCTTCTGGCTCCGGCGATGTGGCAGTGACGCATGATGTTGAACCTGCAATATTTGGTGGCGCATAAGTGCCACCAGCGACGCGCGGCTCATAGATCGTCATCACGTCATCACCAATCTTGGATTGATCGGGGCGCGTTGCTTGTGTGCCAGAATCCTGCCAAGAAATGTTGCAAGCGATCTGACCACCAAGCCAAGCAGCACGGTTGGTTGGCCAATCGGCAGCGGCAACACCTTCAATGGCATTCTTCGACAAAGCAACGATGGTTTCGAGACCTTTGATACCTGCATCGCTGTTAATCGTTGGTTCCCACTTGTCGTTAAACATTTGCATGCCGTATTGGGCTGCAATGTGTTGCCACGTATAAGTAGCCCAGAAACCACGGCCACACATCATGCCGATGGCGTTCACACCTTTTTCAACTTTGTTGAGTTCAGGTGCCAAGCGGATCATATCATCGTAAGTTGCAATAGACTTTACACGGTCAACTTCGCCACCCAAAACCTTTTTCATGATAGATGGGCGAACGTGTACTTGCTGGATATCGCAATCGAACGGAATGCCCAGAATGCCCTTGTCGCTCCAATGCCCGTAGTTCAATTGATAGGTTTCATAGAAATCATCAAATGGCAGTTTCCATTTGGCGATATATTCGTCCAGAGGCTTTACAAAGCCTTGCGCTCCAAAATCGCCCAGCCATGGCGAGAAGAATTGGATGGCATCGAATGAGGCAGTGCCGGACAAGAATTCGGCGACAACCTTATCATACATTGAGTCGTCAGGAATTGGGACAAGCTCAACTTTAATGCCTGAAAGTTCTGCAAATGGTGCCACACCATCTTGCGCCGATTCCTTGTCGGCAGCACCGATGGCAAAGCGAACTGTTTTGCCCGCATGTTCTTTACGAACCGCTTCCCAATCAACTGTGCGGATCCAATCTTTCTTTGAATCCCAAAGTTCGTCATTATCGCCAAGCTTATATTGCTCGCGATATTCCTTCTTAACATATTTGCCAACATTGATGGTTTTCAGAACTTCAGCAGGGTCTTTCATGGCAGCAAAAGCGCTGTTGATGTTGAACATGTTTACACCACCGACGGCTGCAAAAGCTCCCGTGGCAGCCGTGGATTTCAAAAGAGATCGGCGGGACAATTTACTGGTCAAGAGCATTTTATTTCCTCCTCAATATTTTTATGGCCGGGTTTTGTGTTGCGCACGCACTTGGCCTTGAGCACGGCACAATTTTTTCGGTTTTACCTCATGCGTGAAGCAGCCGAGAAATCAAAATAAATGAATAGATCGTCGCGAAATCAGGGCGATTCTGAGAAAAAGGTTGTTGCCGTTAATACCCACTGTAACCTCCCTTATTGGCCGCTTGATTTTATTTGCAGCGCGTTTTTATCGATATTTCAATTAGCATACTAAATTACAATTCGAAATGCAAATGTTTCGTTATGGCGTTTTCAATTTCTCTTGGCGATCAGAAAACAGACGGTGTAAGGCTTGACTACGAGACTGCAAGGAACCGAATTTTGAACACCCAAAGCCCCACTCCGCTGCTTGATATTGCTGATTTTCCCGTCAATCTGAAGAAACTGGACGTCAGCCAACTGCCACAACTCGCTGCGGAATTGCGTGAAGACATGATCGGTGCCGTTTCCAAAACGGGCGGGCATTTGGGGGCAGGCCTTGGCGTTGTCGAACTGACGATTGCTTTGCATTATATTTTCAACACACCTGAAGACCGCGTGATCTGGGATGTTGGGCATCAAAGCTATCCCCATAAATTGCTCACCGGAAGGCGAGGTCGTTTTCTAACGTTGCGTCAGGAAAATGGAATTTCAGGATTTACCAAACGCACTGAAAGCGAATTTGATCCCTTTGGTGCTGCACATTCATCGACTTCGATCTCGGCTGGTCTCGGCATGGCTGTGGCTCGCGATCTGCAGAATAAAACCAACAACGTAATAGCAGTAATTGGCGATGGTGCCATGTCGGCGGGTATGGCGTTTGAAGCGCTGAACAACGCAGGGGCAACCGATGCACGGTTGATCGTCATCCTTAACGACAATGATATGTCAATCGCCCCACCCTCTGGTGCGCTCAGTTCCTATCTGGCCCGCTTAGCATCAGGTAAATTCTATAGTGACTTCCGCGATCTCGGTAAAAAGCTGTCATCGCGTTTGGGCAAACGAGCTGAGCGTGCAATCACCCGCGCTGTCGGACATGCGCGGGGTTTTGTGACCGGCGGCACAATGTTTGAGGAATTGGGGTTTCAATACATTGGCCCGATAGACGGCCATAATTTTGATGTTCTGATCCCCGTGCTCAACAACGTGCGCGACCATGGCAACGGACCAGTTCTCATTCATGTCGTAACCAAAAAGGGTAAGGGTTATGCGCCTGCAGAGAAGGCAGCCGACAAATATCATGGCGTGAATAAATTTGATGTCGTCACCGGAACCCAAAGCAAGGCCGCATCAAATGCACCTGCATATACAAAAGTTTTTGCCCAAAGCCTGATTCAGGAAGCCCAACATGATGACCGTATTGTGGGAATTACAGCGGCCATGCCGACTGGCACGGGGCTTGATCTATTTGGCGAGGTTTTTCCAACACGGGTTTTTGACGTTGGCATTGCCGAGCAACATGCAGTGACATTTGCTGCAGGAATGGCCACCGAAGGCATGAAACCGTTTGTTGCAATCTATTCCACTTTCCTACAACGCGCCTATGACCAGATCGTCCATGACGTCGCCATCCAAAAACTTCCCGTGCGTTTTCCAATTGATCGTGCGGGCTATGTAGGTGCCGATGGCCCAACCCATTGCGGCGCATTCGATATTGGTTTTTTGGCATCGCTGCCCGGTTTTGTTGTGATGGGAGCTTCTGATGAAGCAGAGCTCAAGCATATGGTGCGCACGGCTGCAGCCTATGACGAAGGGCCGATTTCATTTCGCTTTCCGCGCGGAGACGGTGTGGGCGTTGACTTGCCCGAGCGCGGAGAGATTTTGGAAATTGGCAAGGGCCGCATCGTTAAAGAGGGAACCAAGATTGCGCTGCTTTCTTTTGGAACGCGTCTGGCTGATTGTATTTTGGCGGCGCAAGATTTGGATGCAGCGGGGCTTTCTACAACTGTAGCTGATGCGCGATTTGCAAAACCTTTAGATTTAGACTTGCTGCGGCGGTTGGCCGTGGAACACGAAGTATTAGTAACCGTTGAAGAGGGAGCAACAGGCGGCTTTGATGGCCAAGTTTTGCATGCGCTTGCCAACCTTGGTTTGCTTGATCGTGGCTTGAAAATTCGGTGCTTAACATTGAAAGATGAATTTACAGATCAGGCCAAACCTGAGACGATGTATGGACGAAGCGGTCTTGACCGTGCAGGCATAGTCGCCACGGTGATGTCTACATTGGCGGCCAACGGACAGAACATTTATGCCAAAGCATGACGATGGCCATATCGGGTCAATAGCGGTGACACCAGTGGATCGTGGTGCAGGCCGCATTGCGCGCAACCGCATGCGCATTGCATGGATGTACTATGTTGAAGGCCTAACGCAGAACGAAATAGCCGAAAAACTGGGCATCGGGCGTGTGACCGTTGTGCGCAATATCAATGAAGCCATTAAACAGCGCGAAGTGAAAATCCGCATCGAAGGCGATATCGCAGAGTGCATAGAGATTGAAGACGGATTGAAAAAGGCCTTCAATCTGCAAGATGCAATCGTTGTTCCAGAACCAAATAATTCGGCGAACATCGCCAAATCCATTGGAAATGCGGCAGGCATGTTTGTGTCTGATACATTGAAAGATGGAATGTCAGTCGGCGTGGGCTGGGGTGCAACACTTTATGAGTCGCTGGCCACCCTTACCACGCGCGAACTGAACAATGTGCAGGTAATTTCACTGCTCGGTGGTATCGTTCAGGCCCGAAAATTTAATCCGGCGGAATTTGCTTGGCAATTTGCGCGCGCAGTAGGTGCCGATTGTTATTTGTTGCAAGCCCCCGCTGTGGTCGATTCACCAGCCACCCGTGAGGCCTTGGTTGAACGCTGCGGTTTGCGCGACGTTTTCAAACGTGCTGAGAAGCTTGATATCGCGATGCTCAGCTGCGGCAACATGGAACTCAAGTCGACTGCGTTTCGATTTGAAATGTTGCCGGAAGAGGATCGTCTCGCTTTGATCAAAGCTGGCGCAGTGGGCGATTTGCTCTATAATTTTTTTGATATCAACGGAAAAATTGTTGATCACCCTGTGAACAAACGTATTATGTCTATTCCACTGGAACAATTGCGCGACGTGCCGCTGCGCGTCATCTCGGCAGGCGGTGCAGACAAAATTGAAGCCATCTACGGCGCAATCAAACTGATCAACTGCAATGTTTTGATCACGAATGAGGAAACAGCGTTGGCCTTGCTTAAGAAAATTGGGGGTTAGAAAAGCCCGCGCCACTCAAAAAAATGAGTGCGCGGGCATTTTGAACGAAAGAGAAATCAGTTAGGTTTTACGTCCAAACAAGCTTGCAATGGCAGGCACACCAACTCCGGCAAGCACCGCTTTTATCACATCACCGACGATGAAAGGATAAAGCCCCCATGATAATGCCGATGTTGTAGCAGTTGCAGCATCCATGTTCATCGTTTTAGAGGCCCATATCGCCAACCAGATGATCCCTGGCACATAAAGCAAAGCACCACCCACCAGAGCAGCCAAGGCGCTTTTCGGGAAAGAACTGGCCCAGCCGCTTTCAATCAGCTTACCAACCAGCCAAGCAGCCAAGATGAAGCCTACCACATAACCAATCGAGCCTGACGGCAACATATAATCAAGCTTGGAATCAAAAAGCCCTGATTTTCCACCAGCAAAAAATGGCAAGCCAACCGCTCCTTCAATTGCATAAAGAAAAAGCGTGGCAGCACCCAGACGCGCGCCATAAGCAGCACCAATGCCAAGAACGGCCAAAGTCTGCAACGTCATCGGCACCGGATACATCGGAATTGTGACTTGCGCTGCGCCAGCAACAATTAAACTACCGATAACGGCTAAAACAATATTGCGAACCAAATTTGAGGATTGTGTTTGTGGCCAGAGCTTATTTGCCAATGTTGCGTTCATAGTTCCATTCCCTGTTGTTATAATGCTTGAATAATGCAGCAATTGACCTGTGGCAACCCGCTTTAAAACCTTCTGGATAACATGGCCAGCGCAACCTTATTGAGTGCGCCCCCTGGATCAGCCAATGAATCCACAACTGTGAAATGGTTCGTGTTAGGCAAACTGAGAATTTTGGGGTGCAGCGATGCCCAAGCTTTCGCGAGGTCTGCCGCCTGTCGGTGGAATTCTGAGGGTTCATCGCCGCCCACTGCAAGTAAAATCTGCGCTCGCGATTTCACTTTGGCTGTCATCAGGTTCATGGTTGGCGACGCTTGTTCCGTAATGCGAATATCAGCATTCATGGTCGTGTGCATCAAAGGTGCAACATCATAAATACCTGAAATTGCGATAGCCCCAGCAATCGGATTTTCCGGCAGACCATTTGCCTTCCAGTCCGTGGCCAAATGCAAAGCCGCCAAATGTCCGCCCGCAGAATGGCCGGCCACAACAATATTTGCCCGCTCGTCATCATTCAGCATATTTTTATAAAGATGCACAAAAGCCCGCACAATGCTGCCGCGAATATCACTGAGCGAAACCTCAGGGCAAAGCGGATAATTGATAAGCGCAACGGAAATACCCTGTTCCACAAAGCCATCCGCCACCCAAGAAGTCTCGACCTTCGAAAGCATCCGCCAATAGCCGCCATGAATGTAAATCAGTGTGCCTCGTGAATTTGGTGCGCGATAGAAATCCAAAACCTCACGCGAATGCGACCCGTAAGGAACATCCGCATCAAATGCAAATCGTTCCCGCGTCTCAGCCGCCCGAATTTTCCAAGCGGGAATTATCTCGCTCGCATTGGCAACCGTGGTGCGCGGATTATATTGCAGCTCGTGCCAGTTATGTTCAGTCATCAAACGCGCCTTGGGTCGATTGGCGTTATCGCCCCTAATCCAAACACATCTTCCATAAACTTAGCCCCCGCCAATAACCTCGCCTCGCCACGATTAGGCCCAATGATTTGCAGGCCCACTGGCAATTTGGATTTTGTAAAACCACACGGAATTGAAATTGCCGGGCATGCACACATGGTGGCCACAGCAACAATCAATAGCCAATCAATATAGGTTTCAAATTCAACGCCGTTGCAATGTGTTGGATAACGTTGTTCAACGGGGAATGGTTGAACGATGGCGGCCGGGCATAACAGAAAATCATATTCACTGAGGAACTTGCCCATCCGGTGAAACAGCATTCCCCGCTGTGCCTCAGCCTTGGCGATTTCATCAACTGAAAGCGCTAGACCTTTCTCTATATTCCAAATCACTTCGGGTTTGAGCAAATCACGATGATCAATCAAAAGCTGCCGCATACCAACTGCAAAGCCAAGGGCGCGCAACGTTTGAAAACAATTCATCATCTCCGAAAGATCAGGATGCGCTTCTTCCACAACAACCCCAGCGGCTTGTAACTTCGCACCTGTCGCCATGACAATCTCGGCAACCTCAGGATCAACTGGCGTAATGCCGAGACCTCGGCTGATCGCTATTTTCTTCGGCTTCCAGCCTTTCGAAATGGCATATGAATAATTGTCCTCGCGCGACAGTGATAATGGATCGCCTGCTTCCGCCCCCACCATCGCGTCAAATAGTAAAGCCAAATCCGAAACATTGCGCGCCATCGGCCCTTCCAAGCCCAGCGTGCCATCAATCTTTCCGTATACGGACGATGCAACACGGCCAGGCGAAGGTCGCATGCCCACCACACCACAAAAGCTGGCAGGATTTCGTAGCGATCCCCCCATATCCGAGCCATGCGCCAACCAAGCCATGCCGCTCGCCAACGCAGCGGCCGCACCACCTGATGAACCCGCCGCCGACAATTTCAAATTCCACGGATTGCGCGTAACGCCAAAAACCTCATTGAATGTATGCGCGCCTGCGCCAAATTCTGGTGTGTTCGACATCGCGTAAATGACACCACCTTCGCGTTCCAAATGACGAACGAGGATATCAGATTTAGTTGCGATTTTATGAGCAAAAATCGGCGAGCCTTGCGTGGAGCGAACCCCAGCCACATCGGTTAAATCTTTGATTGGAAGTGGCAGACCAGCCAGCAATCCACGTTCGGAAACCGGCTTATGCATCAACTCTGTTGCATGGACGCGGGCACGGTCAAAACACAGTGTCACAAGTGCATTGATACTTGGGTTGACGTCAGAAATGCGACGCTCCAGTGCATCAAGGCACTCAAACGGCGTTATGGTTTTTGATTTCAGAGCGGCCACAACATCGACCGCAGACCAGCTGATTAAATCGCGACCGGTATTGTCCATAAACTATTGGTTCGCAATAACCTGCACCCCCAATGTTTTGATCAGGGCTTGCGGTTGGGCCATGCCTGTTGCCATGATTTGCGCAAAAGGAACAGGCGCAGCAGGGGCCGTTTTTATCTCGATATTTTTAGGATTGTCGAGATAAGCATTAGCTGCATTAGAAAGCATCGTTACAAATTCCGGGTCTTGCAGCTGTGCTGCCATCATCGGCAACATACCTTTATATTGATTGATAATGGCCTCTTTCGGTTGGCCCATTTGTTTGGACGCAAGATCCAATAGCTTACCAGTAAGTGAAGCGTCATCGAACCGGAGGCTAATTGAATTCAAGGTCAACTGTTGCATCAAGCCCATCATCATCATGCCACTTGCAGCATCGGTCTTGCCCGCATTCTGCTTGGCCATGTCTTGCATCTGCTTCAGCAACTGCGGCGTGTAACCCGAAATATCAAATTTAAAATTTAGCTTACCTGCGTTCTGAACGTCAAAAGACTCCTCAGAAATCGTCAGCTTACCATCAGTGGGATTCCACGAACCTTCCATTGCAATCTTAGCATTGATCTCAGCCAGACCAAGGTTGGTCATAATCTCTTTGTTGGCTGCATCATCTTTAGCGGCAGCGATAGCATTGATATACATGTCGAATGGTTTCATTGAGAATGTCATGGGTTGACCAGCAGTATAGGGCGAAACCGTCGCCTCAAGACTCCCAAGACGAACGATCTCTTCGCCTGCGGACGTCATAAATTTTGAAGGGCTCATTGAAACGGACTCGTAAAGAATGAGCCCACCTGTTGGATCGCCTGAATCCGGTGCCGGGATGCTGAGGTTTGTAACCGCGGCCCCACCAAAATCCCATACACCTTCTGGCACAGGGTATTGAGCGGCAGGGGCTGCAATCTGCGCTATCACATAACCGCCATCCTTTTCCGTAACGCCTTCAAGCTTCAGTTCAGCAACAGTCATCGGATCAGCACCAGATGCCGGACCAATTTTCAAACCTTTAAGAATAATATCTTCGCCTTGACCCTCAACTGAGTCAGCCTTTGCACTCATTCCGTAAGAAGCAAGTTTTGCACTAAATGTATCCATGAACTTTTGGGCATCGACCTCAGCGAGTACTGGAGTGGCAAGCGACAACGCCAAAACTGATGTGGCAAAAAAGATCGTCCGGGCAAAATTCATTTTAAGGGATTCCTTTGATTTCTAGCTATCGGGTGGACAATGCTGATTGCACTAAGATCGATGAATAAATATGTCCTATAGTCAGTGCGCTACATATTGCTGCGGGCAAGTTGCCACCAGAAATGCATATTTGGCAAGAACAAAATCACGCGCCGACAGATGGACGAGGTCAGGCATTACCTCATGACCATCGCTTTATGCGGTGCCAACCAGAAAGGTGGCAACCATGCCGCCATATTGCTGAAGGGTAAAACTTCTGGCTTCAAACGAATTCCCAAAATACTTGTCATGAAATGGCGTCTCGCTTCAATACGCGCCCATGCATCAGGATAGTTATGCTGCAATTCGACCCGCAAATCTGCGTCAGCCAAAGCAATACCGTCTTCAATGTTCGACATGAAATAATCCGTTCCGGTGGCGGGAATAATATCGCATTGCAAAGCCATGCCGGAAACAAATTTCATATTGGAATTTCTCTTAATCGGCGAATTCACCCATTCGTCAAGTTGGATCAAATGCCCGGGATTAAGACCGATCCCAAAAAATGGTTCCCCCACATGCGCCATCACCGCATCATAAACCGCACCCCCTTCAACCCCAATGCCAATGGTTTCATACCAGGCCACTGCAGAGCTAAAATAGGGAGCGACCAATTTCTCCACATAATCCGAAATATGGACGGGAAGTTCACTTGCGCTTTCAACCATAAAGCCAGCGCGGCAATTGAGTGAGCCCATAAGCCCGTGGCCTACAACAATAGGATCACCTCGGTCGATAATCCGCTCGCTCGGGCTGGGCAAACCATATTTTGCCCGAGGGCCTGAACACATATTAATGTGAATGGATTGCGGAAAACCATTGAGATTTAGATTGCGACAAGCCTGGTATTCTGAAATGCCAAGCTTAGCGCCCAGAATGAAATTTCTGATTGCAGTTGAAGATAAGCACGAAGCATATTCAAACCGCATCAGTTGCGCGGATTCGTTGATCACCCGCAAACCCGAAACTGGATGCATAAAAATTTGTGCAGCATTGGTCACCTCACCAAATGTCCGCAATGCCTCGACTAAGTAATGGGGTGTCTCGAACCAATGAGAATCAAATGCGCCTTGCTCCGTTTCAAAACCCTTCCAACCTGCCAAACCAATCTTCATACCGCTTTTCAGGCCAGCCTGTTTGAGCAAGTCGGCAAGGCCTTTATCTTTATCGCGGGGTTGCCCCATCAAACTGAGCTGTTGCCACAGCACCCGTTCAAAATGCCCTTGCGCAAGCTCAGCATAGGGGTAGCCCTCATTGCCAGCCAGCAACGTGGGTGTGCGGTTTGGCAGCACGATATAAAGTGCTTCTTCAAAGCGCGGATCATAGCCCGTGGCCCAACTGATATTGGCCACATGTTCCCGGTCACCATAAATAACCATCGCATCCAGTTTATGATCGGCCATGCGGCGCAAAAGTTCGGCATGCCGTTGCAGATAGAGAGCAGGCGAAAGCATCGGTTCTGGCCCGGAAAATCCAAACTCCGGCAACGAAACTTCGGTGTAGTGTGGCTGGCGCATGGTGCGGCTCTCTTCATGTCATATCTGGCCCCACTGAATCCGTTTGCGAGACAAAGGTCAACAGGGCTATGATGACGTATCATTAAAATTCGGAGATTACCCATGAACGCACCCATCAGACACCAACCCGCTGGTTCCAACAAAGCTTGGGTTGAACGCCGCGCTAAGGCTGTTTCGCGCGGCATTGGCATGGGTGCTCCTGTGATGGCGGCCAAAGCCGAAAACGCCGAAATCTGGGATATTGAAGGCCATCGCTACGTTGATTTTGGCGGCGGCATCGCCGTGGTCAACACCGGCCATCGCCATCCATTGGTCATGAAGCGGGTTTACGAACAACTCGAAGCCTTCACCCACACCTGCGCCATGGTCATGCCCTATGCGCCTTTCATTGAAGTATGCGAAAAGCTGAACGAGAAAGCCCCAATTAAGGGCGAAGTGAAGTCAGCCCTGGTCACCACAGGCGCCGAAGCCGTCGAAAACGCAATCAAATATGCCCGTTGCTATACAGGCCGTTCTGATGTCATCGCCTTCCACGGCGGCTTTCATGGCCGCACATTGCTTGGCATGGCATTAACGGGAAAAGTTTTGCCATATAAAGCAAAATTCGGCCCCATGCCTGCAGGCATTTGGCATGTGCCATTCCCTGTTGAACACAAAGGCATCAGCGTTGAAGATTCAATCCATGCAATTGAGCTATTGTTTAAATGCGATGTTGAGCCAGCGCGCGTGGCCGCCATCATCATCGAGCCTGTGCAAGGCGAAGGTGGCTTTTATATTGCGCCAAAAGAACTGATGGTGCGCCTCCGCCAGCTTTGCGATGAGCATGGAATATTGTTGATTGCCGATGAAATTCAATCCGGTTTCGGCCGCACCGGAAAATTCTTCGCCATGGAACATTATGGCGTTGAGCCTGATTTGTTGACCACCGCAAAATCCCTCGCAGGCGGCTTCCCGCTTGCCGCAGTCACGGGTCGCGCCAAAATCATGGATGCGCCAGACCCAGGCGGTATTGGCGGAACTTATGCAGGCAACGCCGTGGCCTGCGCCGCAGCACTTGGCGTGTTCGAAGCCTTTGAAACTGAAAACCTGCTCGAGAAATCAATTGCCCAGGGTGCTATGATCATGAAGCGCATGCACGCCATCAAAGCCAAAAAGAAGGGCATGCCTATCGGCGACATCCGCGGCCTCGGCGCCATGTGCGCCTTCGAAATGGTAACCGAACACGGCGGCAACAAGCCAGATGCAGGTGGCGCCAAAGCGCTGGCTGCAAAATGTTTGGAACGCGGATTGCTGATTTTAACGTGCGGTGTCTACGGTGACGTGGTGCGGCTGCTCACGCCGCTGACTGCGAGTGAAATGATTATCAACGAGGGTCTGGATATTCTTGAGGCGGCGGTTTTGGGGAATTAGTTCGAATATTATGAACGCAAAGTTGCTATTTCTCGGAGAGAATTTCGCACATTTCTTTGCACTCACTTTCAACTGTGACTAAGATTTCTCTCAATTTTACGAAACTGAGTTCGGCTTTTTCTGACTTCAATGATGTGTTTGTGACCCAGACTGGGGCAATGCCATTGTTCCCCGTTAGCTTGCCCTTTTTTGGATCGTAAATATCTTCGTCAAAATGCCTGACGCGATTTGCCAATTGCCTTAAAGATTTTTCATGCGCATCTTCTGAAACAGGTTGCGTGAGAGATTTTGCAATTGCCTTGCTAGAAGTATTTGCCGCATGAAGGTGAAGCAAACAAGTCTCGAAATGACATAGCGCTAAACGATAGAATCTGGTCTGAGAATTGTTGTGCGGGAGTTTAGAAATATAGGTTCTTAGTCGTTTGCAACCTAAATTGTACTCTTCTCGCGCAAAGTCCACTCTTCGGAAATACACGACAAGTAGCGCATGAACATGTTTCTTCTATTTCTTTTGCCCAAACATTGTCAACATTTGATACCGAGCAAACTGGTTTGGACCTCGCCTTATTATTCTTGCGCCGCAAACGTTTATCTTGGACAACTCAGGAGCCACAGTGGTGTCCAGAATTTCATCAGATACTTGCCGACTCATCTCAGTTTTCCACTTCCCGTAGCGTCACCAGCTTCGCATGCCTTCAGACCACACGCCCTGCTCTTCAATTTTTTTATTGAATGCCGAGATACTTTCGCGGTTTTCCTCAGCCCAACGTCGCGCAATAAATTCTTTGAGTACAAGTGTAACAGCTGATTTCTTTGTGCGCTCGCCGCTCACTTTCGGCGCTTTGTCAATAAGTTCTGCATCAAGTGATAGATTTGTTTTCATGTGTGAAGCACCTGATTATCAGTTACACGATCTATTCTAACAGAATCCTAAATGAACGTCATTCCCGCGAAGGCGGGAATCTCTGTTTTTTGCCCTAAAACGCAGATGCCCGCCTTCGCGGGCATGACGACGTAAGGTGGTGAGACAATCAAAAATAATCGGATTTTAAAAAAATCTCTCGTTAATCTATCCATCCACATTGCATTAACCCATCACTCTCGATTAAACCCAATCCCATGGCAACCCCCACCCATCGCAATAACCTCATCGGCATATTCTCGCTAATCCTCGGCATCTTCGTATTCTCAATGCAGGATGCGATTATCAAATCCATCAGCGGCGAACACGCAGTAACACTCGCAATCTTCGTGCGGGCAATTGTGGCGTTTCCGGTGTTGCTCGCCATGGTGCATTTTGAATGTGGTTTGAAAGGCCTCATCACAAAACAATGGCGCGTTTTGGTTTTACGCGGATGCATTTTGCTCTGCGCTTACACAACCTACTTCATGGCCTTTCCGGCTTTGCCATTGGCAGAAGCTATTGCTTTGTTCTTTATGGTGCCCTTGCTGGTCACCATAATGTCTGGCCCTTTGCTCGGCGAAAAAGTAACAGCCCTCGCCTGGGCCGCGGTCGCCATTGGCCTCGTCGGCGTATTCATCATTCTGCAACCCGGCAGCGCTTTGTTTAATCCGGCAGCTCTCCTGAGCCTCATTAGTGCTGCAACTTATGCGCTCTCAATGATCCTCGCGCGCAAATATGGCAGCGAAACACCCTCGTCAGTCATGTCGTTCTACCAGAATGTTGTTTATGGATTAGGTGCTTCAGCCTTCGCTGCAATTGCGGCACTCCTCGGCATGAAACCACCCGGCCATCCCAGTTTTGATTTTCTATTTCGCAACTGGGATATGCCCAACAATCATGATCTGTTGCTGATGGGTGCATGTGGTGTGATCGCAGCTGTGGGCATGACACTGCTCACCCACGCCTACCGCAAAGGCCAAGCTAACATCGTGACCCCCTTTGAATATACCGGAATGATCTGGGCCGTCGTATTCGGCTTTGCAATTTTCGGCGAAGTGCCACGCGCCACAACCTTTATCGGCATGGGCCTCATCGCTGCGGCAGGAGTTTTGGCCATGCGAGCTGGCGTCAAAAACATCGAACAACCCGCCCCTATCAATTAATTTTAAAATGAATGCTGCATGAACCGCGCATTCTGCCTGCGTTCAAGGCAGCTCCGGCATGTTGAGTTTAACGAACGGCGATTACGCTGTTTAGAATTTCAACTTCAGGAGACGACCATGCTTAAATCATCCCTCATTATCATCAGCACAGTGGCAATTTCGCTTGGTGCATTTTCAAGCTTCGCATCAGCCCAACCACTCAACCTCAAACCCATAATGAACTGCAATATCACCAACACCTGTCCAATCATGAAGCCGTTTCCGCTGAAGCCCGTAAGCCTACCCCCGGTAAAAGTACTGCCTTATCCATTGCCTTTGCCGCCCGCACCAATGCCCAAGCCATCAGGCCCAAACTTCAATGTGAACGTAGATTTAGGTGAAGATGGTGATTACGGCGATGGCAACATTTCTTGTGGCGAAGGCCGCAACATTGTGCGCCATCACGGTTTCCGCAAAGTGCATGCCGTAGATTGTTCCGGCGACACCTATACCTACACAGGCAGGAAGCACGGCGAAATGATGGACATCGAAGTCAGCCTCGATGGTCACATCATGGATGTCAGCTCTTCCTACTAAATATAATGGGGCGGCTCTGTGAAATCACAAAGCCGCCCTTCTTATTACGCCTCGCGGTAAGCGCCTGATTTCTTGGCCGCTGCTGTCGCCAGATAATCCATCAAACCCGGATTAAGCGCATCATAGGGCTCTAACCCCAAAGCCTTCAAACGCTTGCGAATAGCGGGCATTTTGGAAGGTGGCACACCGCTTTCAATCACTGAAGAAACAAAAGCCGCAAAGCCCGGAGGCGACCACCCCTTATTCTTCGAAAGCTCAGTGTGCACAAAAGTCAGGCCTTGGAAGGGGTGGCCCTCTCTACGCACTGGCCCATGCATATGCGCACCGCAGCCAGAGCAAGCATGGCGCAAAATCAAAGCTGAGGTATCGACCACATGCAGTTTATGACCATTCGCAGTCACTTCAACTTTGTCGCTCGGAACCACTGCCACGACGGAGAAGATCGCACCTTCTGGCTTCCAACATTTGGTGCAACCGCAGGCATGATTATGTGCTGATTGTGAATGCAATGCCACGGTCACTGGGTCTGTTGCGCAATTGCAAGTGAGCGTGCCACCAGCAAAATTCTTAAGCCCAGCCTTGGCGAACCCCTTATCAATTGACGGATGCAACTTGATTGCAGGCGCACTTGGTTTTTTGGCTTTCACGGTCTTTTTCTTCGCCGCTTTCTTAAGGGCTTTTTTAACTGCTTTTTTTGCCATATCATTCCTCCTGTTAAGTTGAACTCAAAACACAACAACACTCCGAATAGATTCGCCCTTATGCATTAAATCAAACGCATCATTAATTTTCTCTAGTGGCAAAATATGCGTGATCATGGGATCAATCTCAATTTTGCCATCCATATACCAATCAACAATCTTGGGAACATCCGTCCGCCCTCGCGCACCGCCAAAAGCTGTACCACGCCATGAACGGCCAGTGACCAATTGGAATGGCCGTGTCGAAATTTCTTGGCCTGCACCCGCAACACCAATGATGATCGATTGTCCCCAGCCCTTATGCGCGGCTTCAAGCGCAATGCGCATGACCTTCACATTGCCGATACATTCAAAAGTGTAATCCGCGCCGCCGCCCGTCAGTTCAACCAAATGCGCCACCATATCGCCGGAAACCTTCGAGGGATTAACAAAATGCGTCATGCCAAATTTACGGCCCCACGCTTCCTTGTCGTCATTCATATCAACGCCAACAATTTGCCGCGCACCCGCAAGGCGCAAACCTTGGAGTACATTCAGACCGATGCCGCCTAAGCCAAACACAATCGCTGTTGAACCAATCTCAACTTTGGCCGTGTTAATCACGGCGCCAACTCCCGTCGTTACACCGCAACCGATGTAACAAATCTTATCAAAAGGCGCGTCGCTGCGCACCTTGGCCAATGCAATTTCGGGAAGCACGGTATAATTCGAGAACGTCGAACAACCCATATAGTGATGAATCATCTGACCCTTGTATGAGAACCGAGAAGTGCCATCCGGCATCAAACCCTTGCCTTGTGTGGTACGAATCTTTTGACAAAGATTGGTTTTGGGATTGAGGCAATACTCGCACTCGCGGCACTCGGGCGTATAAAGCGGAATGACGTGGTCACCCTTTTTGAGTGACTTAACCCCCGGCCCAACATCGACCACCACGCCCGCTCCTTCATGGCCCATGATCGCAGGAAACAGTCCTTCAGGATCAGAACCCGAAATCGTAAACTCATCTGTGTGGCAAACGCCTGTGGCTTTGATCTCAACCAAAACTTCGCCCTCGCGCGGCCCTTCCAAATCCACTTCAACGACTTCAAGTGGTTTACCAGCTTCAAAGGCCACAGCAGCACGAGATTTCATTAATATAATACTCCAAATTCAATAGGATAGGTCAAATGTATTAAGTGAACTACGCAAGTGTTCAAAAGTAATATTAAAAACCTAAAGTGACGGTTGAACAATAATCCTCCCACACTTTATTCATAATTTCAATCTAGCAGCAAGGCCATGACATCAATCTTCGCAATTGCTGCAGCAACACTCGCCGTGGCGTGTTCCACTGCCTTAGCACAACCCTTATTGGAACCCGAGTTACGACTAAGTATTTTTCCAAATGCGGTTCCGCGTGTTGCACTGACCTTTGATGCTTGCAGCGGCAAGACCGACGAGCGCATTTTGCAAACTCTTATCAGCAACAAAATTAGCGCAACGATTTTCGTCACCGCGCGCTGGATCAGGCGTAATCCGCAAGCCATCGCCGAGATCAAAGCCAACGCTGATTTGTTCGAAATCGAAAACCATGGTGCCAAACATCTTCCAATTGTCGACTTCCCAATCAAAGTTTTTGGATTGCAAGCAGCCGGTTCGCCCGAAGCCGTTCGTACCGAAATTGATGGCGGCGCAAAAGCCATTGAAACAGCGTTCGGAAGCAAACCCAAATGGTTTCGTGGCGCAACGGGTCTCTATTCGGCGTCAGCTGAAAAAACCATCGCCGAAATGGATTACAAACTTGCCGGATATTCTGTTCATGGAGATGGCGGTGCCAGCTTCTCGAGCAATAAAACAGCAAGCACCTTTAGCGCCGCCAAAGATGGCGACGTGATCATCGCCCACATCAATCAACCATCAAAGCCCGCGGGTGCAGGCGTTGTCGAAGGCATTCTCAAATTAAAAGCTGATGGATTTGTGTTTGTAAAATTACAGGATGGATTTGAGCAGCCCTCGCCTCAAATCAATATCTGCAATCGTTGTGCAGATAGCGCGCACTAACCCAACCTTCATTTCTAGCATCCGTCGTTGAAGCAACCTTGTACCAATTGCCACGACGATCAAAAACTTCCACGGTATCGCCGTTGAACAATTCGCCGACCTGAGAAGCAGCACGCTTAGGCCCAGCACGAACCGCCAGAAAGCCTGAGCCAGTGCGCGGATTATAACGGCCTGAAAGACCATACACCGCGCCCTCGCAATATTGGGCAAAGGCAGCGCTGGAATTGAAAACGCCCAGAATGGCCACAGCAGAAAATAGAATGAACATTTTGCGCATAATTTGAAATCCTCAAAATATGCCCCCAACGTATTATGCTGAAAATGAGCCCCTTTGTCAGCAGGTTTTTGAACTGGCCTACAGCCCGCCTACTTGCCCACGGTGCCGTAAAAACTGATCGGCCAACACACATGCCATCATCGCCTCACCCACCGGAACTGCGCGAATACCGACACATGGATCATGCCGACCTTTAGTGACGATATCTGCATCTGCACCTTGCGCTGTGATCGTTTTGCGCGATGTCAAAATTGATGAGGTCGGCTTCACAGCAAAGCGCACTACTACATCTTGCCCCGTCGATATGCCGCCCAAAATGCCACCCGCATGATTTGACATGAATTCAGGTTTGCCATGGCGCATGCGGATTTCGTCGGCATTGTCTTCACCTTGCAAAGCAGCCGAAGCAAAGCCAGCACCAATTTCAACACCCTTCACGGCATTGATGCTCATCATTGCCGAAGCCAATTCAGAATCGAGTTTTGCATATAACGGCGCACCCCAACCAGCGGGAACACCCGATGCCGTTACTTCAATGATTGCCCCAATCGATGAACCGGATTTGCGAATACCATCAAGATAGGCTTCCCAGTGTTTTGCAGCCTTCGCATCTGGGCAAAAGAATGGATTGCGCTCAACTTCGGCCCAATCCCAATTTTTATTATCAATCTTTTGGTCACCCATCTGAATTATGCAGCCACGAATCGTAACACCCGGGATAATTTTGCGTGCCACCGCACCAGCCGCCACACGCGATGCTGTTTCACGTGCCGATGAGCGCCCGCCCCCGCGATAATCACGAATGCCATATTTGGCTTGATAAGTCAGATCAGCATGACCAGGGCGGAATGTATCACGAATTTCGGAATAATCTTTCGAACGCTGATCGGTATTTTCAATTTGCAACATAATGGGTGCACCCGTGGTGCGCGGTCCATTCGTGCGCTCATCTTCAAAAACGCCAGAAAGTATTTTCACCAGATCAGCTTCTTGCCGCTGCGTTGTAAACCGCGATGTGCCGGGTTTGCGCTTGTCGAGAAATCCCTGAATATCGTCCGGTGTCAACGCGATGTCGGGCGGGCACCCATCCACCACGCAGCCAATCGCTGGCCCATGGCTTTCGCCAAAAGTTGTAACCCGGAAGAGATGGCCGAATGTGTTGTGTGACATGAGCTTCTAATTAAGCCGCATTGTGATTTGCGTCAAACCAATCAATCTGGCCATTCTGCAACCGGCAATAACAACCTTGCGGCGTTCTCAAACCGACTATGTCCGCAGGCTTCATTCCCACCACATAGCCCATCAAACAACGCCCGACTGCACCATGAGCAACGACTAGCACTGGCGAGGTCAAAGTTGACAACCAATCATCTACACGCGCCACGCCGTCTTCGTAACTTTCGCCACCCTCAGGCCGCCAGAAATATTTTCCCTCAGCATCAGCAGGATAAACGGGCGAGTCTTTCAACTCCCAAAACGGTTTGCCCTCCCAAATACCGAAGCCTAGCTCACGAACGCGGGGCTCAGTTTTAACACTGTCCATGGAAACACCAAGTGCAGTGGTGATATAGCCCATGGTTTGTTGCGCACGCCTTTGTGGTGAACACACATATTGAAAGCCAACCAGTTCTTGGCGCTTTTCCGACAACGCCCGTGCCACATCCTGCGCCTGCTGCTCGCCATGCGCATTCAAATCAGTTTCAATGGAACCTTGCACCAAACCCATGCGGTTCCAATCGGTCTCGCCGTGACGAATAAAATAAATAACCGGCAGATTTTTATTCAGGGGCATTATCAACTGACATATCAGGCGCGTCTGGGTTCTTCATGCCAACCACATGATATCCGGAATCGACATGATGAATTTCGCCTGTCACACCGCGCGACAAATCTGACAGGAAATACATGCCAGCATCACCCACTTCTTCGGTCGTCACAGTGCGGCGCAGCGGCGAATTATATTCATTCCATTTCAGGATGTAACGGAAGTCGCTGATACCCGAAGCTGCAAGCGTTTTAATTGGCCCAGCAGAAATCGCGTTCACCCGAATATTCTTAACGCCCAAATCAGCTGCCATATAGCGCACTGATGCTTCTAGCCCGGCCTTAGCCACACCCATCACATTGTAATGCGGCATCCATTTTTCGGCGCCATAATAAGTCAGCGTTAAAAGCGAACCACCATTGGGCATCATCTTTTCCGCACGCTGAGCAACTGCCGTGAAACTATAAACACTGATGAACATTGTGTTGGTGAAATTGGCTGCCGACGTATCAACATAGCGCCCACTCAGTTCATTCTTGTCGGAAAAACCAATGGCGTGAACCACAAAATCCAGCGAACCCCATTTTTCCTTGATCGCGTCAAACGTGGCATCAATTGACGCCATATCGCTCACATCGCACGGCAAAACCAAAGGCGAATTCACTTCAGCAGCCAAAGGCTCAACCCGCTTTTTCAATGCATCGCCTTGATAAGTGAAAGCCAACTCAGCGCCATGTTGAGCGCAAGATTTTGCAATGCCCCAGGCAATCGACCGATTATTGGCAACCCCCATAATCAGGCCGCGTTTGCCAGCCATTATGCCCTTGTTTTCGCTCATTTTTAATTAGCACCCAAAATAAAGACAGAATCTGCCCAAGCCCTCGTTGGCTAATGGCACAGTTAATCTTTGAAATAAAGGGAAGCCCAATTGACAAATTGTTACCGATTATGTATTTAACTTATTAGTTAATTAAATGATTGATTAAATAATGCTTGACTCTCTGAGCCTCAAACTTCAGGCACTGTCTGACCCAACGCGCCGCGCCATTTTAGCGAAGCTTAAGTCTGGCAAAGCTACAGTCAATGAGCTGGCAGAACCGTTCGCCATCACCCTGCCTGCAATTTCAAAACACATCAAAGTGCTAGAAAACGCAGGCCTCATCATCCGCAGCCGAAATGCCCAGCAGCGCCCCTGCAAACTTTCGACCGGCGGCCTGAAAGAGGTTGATGACTGGATGAACAATTATCGTGAGATGTGGGAACAACGGCTCGATCGTCTCGAGAACTACATAGAAAAAATCAAGGAGTGAAAATCATGCCCAATCTTGCTTATTCTATTCTGCCAAAAGACAAACCGCAAATTATCACCACGCGCGTGATTGCGGCGCCACGTGAACTTGTTTGGAAAGTTTTGACCGCCCCAGAGCATCTGAAACATTTCTGGGGGCCAGACGGCTTCACCAACACATTTACCAAATATGATTTGCGCGTCGGCGGTGAAGCGCTGTTCACCATGCACGGCCCAGATGGCAAAGATTGGCCTAATCGCTTCAGGTTCCTCACCATTGATCCGCCCAATCTCTTGGTGTGGAGTCATGATGACGGCAAAAATGATGGTCATCGCTTCAAGGGTGAACTTGAGCTTTTTGAAGAAGGCAACAAAACCCGCATTGAACTTCGCTTGAATGAAGCAAGCATCGCCGCGCGTGATGCCATCGGAAAATATGCCATTGCAGGCGGCATTCAAAACATCGAGCGCCTTGCAGCGTATGTAGCGCCAATGGCAGACCCTTTGAACAAATTCGAAATCGAACGTGTTTTCCCAGTTTCACAAAAACACCTTTTTGAAGTATGCAGTCAAGTTGAACATCTCAAACATTGGATGTCTCCTGCGGGCATGACGGTCATCAAAGCCGAACAAGATCTAAAGCCCGGCGGGCACTATCATTATGGCCTTGCAACGACTGACGGCCATGAAATGTGGGGCATGGTCAACTACAAGGAAATCACGCCGCATTCGCGCTTGGTCTATGCGCAAAATTTCTCGGACAAAGACGGCGGTGTCACCGCCCATCCAATGGCACCCAACTGGCCAATGGAAATGATAACGATATTTGACTTCATTGCAGAAAGTGCAAGCCAGACTCGGTTGAAAATCACCTGGATCAACGCCCGCATTTCTGACGAAGAAGCCAAGACCTTTGCTGACGCCCATGCTGGAATGACCGGTGGCTGGACGGGCTCACTGGATAAACTGCAAGAATACCTGAAACAGAATTAGGATTTGAAATGAGCAAGTTACGCGTTGAGAGTTTCATGATTTCTGTGGATGGATTTGGATCTGCACCTGATCAGAGCATGGAGAACCCCTTCGGGGTGGGCGGAGGGGTGCTGACGGGGTGGTTCCGCAAGACTAAAACCTTTCAAACCATGGTAGGAGGCAAGGGTGGCAGCACCGGCGTTGACGACAGCTTTGCCGCGCGTGGCTTTAGAAACATCGGGGCCAACATCATGGGACGCAACATGTTTGGCCCACAGCGCGGCCCTTGGGCCGATGAAGAATGGAAAGGCTGGTGGGGGCCTAACCCGCCCTATCACTCACCTGTGTTTGTGATAACCCACAATCGGCGCCCCACCTTGCCGATGGAAGGTGGAACTGTGTTCGAATTTGTCAGCGGCAATCCGCATGATATTCTAGCGCGCGCCAAAGCGGCAGCAAACGGCAAAGACATCAGGCTCAATGGCGGCGTGCAAACAGTTCGGACTTTTCTTAAAGCTGGCTTGGTGGATTACCTGCATGTAGTGATTGCCCCAGTTACGCTGGCGGCAGGTGAAAACCTATTGCAAGGCATTGATTTGGCAGAGCACGGGCTTTTTTCCAAAACGGTTGTGCCCGGTGAAGGGGCCATGCATCTGGTTTTTGAAAAGCGATAGACGCAACTGCGCTTCTTGCTGGACGAGCCCATCAGATGGGCATACAAAACAAACTGACAAAACCTTAGGAGTCCAGAATGCTGACAGCGCTTATTATCTTAGCCATCTTGATCATCGCATTGTTGGCCATTGCAGCGTCCCGGCCAAACACGTTCAGCTTGTCACGCAGCGCGGATATCAATGCCCCACCAGAAAAAATATTCTCGCATCTCAATGATTTTAAAAACTGGGGCGCTTGGTCACCGTGGGAGAAAATGGATTCGGATATGAAGCGCAATTTTTCAGGTTTAGCTTCTGGCAAAGGTGCTCTTTATTCGTGGGTAGGCAATAAAAAAGTTGGTGAAGGAAATATGGAAATCACCCGCTCGGTTCCATCTTCAAACATTGAACTCAATCTCAATTTTCTAAAACCATTCAAGGCGAGCAACGTGACAGAATTCAAAATTACGCCAAACGGCAATATGACCAATGTGCATTGGGAAATGCGTGGGCCTCTGAACCTGATGATGAAGGTCATGCACATGTTCATGAATATGGACTCTATGGTCGGCAAAGATTTTGAAGCAGGGCTGGCTAATCTAAAATCGATTGTGGAGCGTTAAAGCTTCACCATGGCATTTAAAGATATGAGCATCCTCACCGCATCCGCAGGCTTTGCCGAGCGCGACGATCCTTTCAATCTGTTCGCAGAATGGTTGAAAGAAGCCGAAGCTAAAGAGATCAATGATCCCAACGCCATGTCCTTGGCCACAGTCGATGAAGAAGGCCTGCCCAATGTGCGCATGGTTTTGCTTAAGGGCTTTGACGATCGTGGTTTTGTGTTTTACACAAATTTTGAAAGTCAAAAGGGCCAGGAAGTGCAGAGTGCCATGAAGGCTGCAATAAACTTCCATTGGAAATCCCTGCGCCGCCAAGTGCGCGTGCGTGGGCTTGTTGAAAAAGTAACCGATGCAGAGGCTGATGAATATTTCAAATCCCGTCCACGAGACAGCAGGATCGGCGCGTGGGCTTCGCAACAATCGCGCCCGCTTGAAGGCCCGTTTGCCTTAACAGCAGCTGTGGCCACATATGCTGCAAAATACGCTATCGGAGATGTGCCCCGCCCACCCCATTGGAGCGGCTTTCGCATTTTGCCATTAAGCATTGAATTCTGGCACGACCGCCCGTTTCGCTTGCATGACCGCGTGGTTTTCCGCCGCGCCAATCAAAGCTCGCCATGGACAAAGGCGAAGCTTTACCCTTAAGTCATAACGTCTTCGCCCGCGACAGCGGGAGAAGAAAGGGGCCCGTCCGACGTAGCGTAGCGAAGACGGATGGGATAGATGAGGGCCACTTTGCAGCACGCACTGCCCCTCACCTATCCCATTGCGTGGCAATGGGCCCCTTTCCTCTCCCGCTTTGCGGTAGAGGACGTTGCAACCAATTTGAGAACATAAATGTCCAACCGCACTCTCCGCGCCGAAACTATCGCAGCCCACGCCCTTCGTGCAATCGACGCCGCTACGGGCGCTGTCGTTCCCCCGATTTATCTCTCCACGACTTACGCCCGCGACGAAAACTATGCGCCGCTTCTGAAAGAAAATTACGTTCGCTCCGGCAGCCCCAATGTGTGGCAAGCTGAAGACACCATAACTGCGCTCGAAAAAGGCGCAGCCTCGCTTCTGTTCGTCTCCGGCATGTCGGCCATCAGCATCTTGCTTGAAACCGTCCCTATGGGCGGCCACGTCGCCGCTCAACAATCGATGTATTACGGCACGCGCAATTGGCTTGAACGCCTAGCCGAAAAAGGCCGCATTACACTCACCCTTTTTGATGCCGGTGACAGGTCAGCACTTGCAAATGCGCTGCGCCCCAACACCGATCTCGTTTGGATTGAAACCCCGTCTAACCCCATGTGGGATGTGATCGATATTGAAGCCGCAGCCAAGGCCGTGCATAAAGTGGGCGCAATCCTCGCCATTGATGCAACAGGCACAGCCGCCGTCACGACACAGCCACTCACCTTGGGTGCAGATATCGTGTTCCACTCCGTCACCAAATATCTCAACGGGCACTCTGACGTTTTGGGTGGCGTGCTCGTAACGCGTGAAGTCAATGCGCGCTGGGCCGAGATTGCTTCAATACGCAATAAAACCTCATCACCGCTGCCACCTTTCGAATGCTTTCTGCTCATGCGCGGCATGCGCACGCTTCATATACGCTATGCTCAAGCCTCAGCCAATGCGCTGGCCATCGCACGCCATTTCTCCAACCATCCAAAAGTTGAAAAGGCCTTATATCCCGGCCTCGGCTCGCACCCCAGTCACGACATTGCAAAACGCCAGATGACCAATGGCTATGGCGGCATGATGTCTCTTTTGCTGAAAGCCAATTTCGCAGCATCGCAAAAATTCTGCACCAGACTGGAAGTGATCACCCCTGCCACGTCGTTAGGTGGCGTAGAATCCTTAGCCGAACACCGCAAGACTGTTGAAGGCCAGGCAAGCCCCACGCCCGATAATCTGGTGCGCTTCTCAATCGGCATTGAAAATGTAAATGATCTTGTCAGTGATATCGAACAAGCCCTAAACGGCTTATGAAGATGCAAGACTTTCAACTTCACAGTATTGATCTAATTCATCGCTATCAGCTGAGGCGTGAACATGAATTTTGATACGTCGCAGCTTGACTCTCTTGTGGGTGCGCTGCCAGATCCGGCAATTGTTGTCGTTGAAACGGGCGAAGTTGTAAGCGCAAATGAACCTGCTTGTGCACTTCTCGAAGTTTCACCCGTTGGCAAACATCTCACTTTGGCTTTGCGTGCGCCGATTGTTTTGCAAGCAGTCAATGATGCGATCATAAAACAAATCTCCTCGCAGGTTGAACATGTCATTCGCGCAACAGTTCCGCGAACGCTTGAAATTTATGTCTCTCCTCTTGGCCAGCAAGACGGCAAAGCCCGCATTGCTCTTATCATCCTGCGTGATCTTACCTATGAGCAACAGCTCGAACGCATGCGTGCCGATTTCGTTGCCAATGCCAGCCATGAACTGCGCACTCCACTGGCTTCAATTTCCGGCTTCATCGAAACCATGCAAGGTGCCGCAAAAAGCGATCCAAAAGCCCAAAAGGAATTCTTGGGCGTCATGAAAGCCCAAGCCGACCGCATGTCACGCCTGATTGATGACCTGTTGTCGCTAAGTCGTATCGAGATCAATGAACATCTGGCCCCATCAGGCCAAGTCAATTTGGTTGATGTCGTTAAAAAAGCAAAAGACATTTTATCTCCAACTTCGAAAGAACAAAACTGCGAAGTCCGCATCAACTTGCCCGAATCCCTTTCAGTCACCGGTGATGAAAGCCAGCTCTCACAAGTGATCATCAACTTGATCGAGAATGCGTTGAAATATGCTGCCTCGGGCAAATTCATTGACATCGAAGGATCAGAGCAAGATGGCTCAGTACATCTTATGGTGCGTGACCATGGTCCCGGTATCGCCGCGCAACATGTGCCGCGCCTGACTGAACGATTTTACCGTGTGAACGTGCAAGACAGCCGCATGCGTGGCGGCACAGGGCTTGGCCTTGCCATCGCTAAACACATTATCAACAGGCACCGGGGAAAGTTGTTAATAGAATCCGTGGTCGGCGAAGGAAGTCAATTTTCAATTCATCTTCCAAGCATATAATATACAATAATATACAATAATATCAATAGATTAAACTGTCATATAAATGAAATAAACCTGTCGCAATACTGTTATGGTGAAAACCTAGATAGGCCCTCGTAAAAGAGAGACAGGAGAAACACACAATGAACCGCATTCTGATGACCGCAAGCGTTCTGGCCATGATTGCCAGCCCAGCATTTGCCGCCCGCGACCAAATTCGCATCGTGGGCTCGTCCACCGTATATCCATTCACCACCGCTGTTGCCGAAGCTTTCGGCAAAGCCACAAAAATGAAAACACCCGTTGTTGAATCAACTGGCACAGGCGGTGGCATGAAACTGTTCTGCGCTGGCCTTGGCGACGACAAGCCTGACTTCGAAAACGCATCACGCCGCATCAAGAAATCCGAATTTGATGATTGCGTAAAGAATGGCGTAACCGACATCGTTGAAATCAAAGTTGGCTTCGACGGTCTGTCAATTGCTCAGTCAAACAAAGGCAAGCCCTTTGCTTTGACCAAGCAACAAGTGTTTTTGGCGCTGGCTAAAATGGTTCCAGATAAGGATGGCAAATTGATTGCCAACCCGAACAAAATGTGGAGCGATGTTGATGCTTCACTGCCAGCATCCAAAATCGAAGTTCTGGGCCCTCCTCCAACCTCAGGCACACGTGATAGTTTTGCCGAACTTGCCATGGGTGCAGGTGCAGAGACCATTCCTGCCTTGAAAGCCATGAAGGAAAAAGATGCAAAAGCTTTTGACGCAGTGTGGAAGACAATGCGCGAAGATGGTGCTTATGTTGAAGCTGGCGAGAACGACAACCTCATCGTTCAAAAGCTTGAAGCAAATCCAGATGCCGTTGGCGTTTTCGGATATTCCTTTCTTGAACAAAATAGCAAAGCTTTAAATGATATCAAAATTGATGGCGTTGGCGCAACTTATGAAACCATTGCAGATGGTTCTTACAAAATGTCACGCCCACTCTTCATCTATGCCAAGAAGCAACACATGGAAGTTATCCCCGGCATGAAGGAATTCATCGCTGAGTACACTTCGGACAAAGCTTTGGGCGAAGATGGCTATTTGGCTGCCAAAGGCCTCATCACATTGCCAAAAGATCAAGCGGCTAAGTCTGTTGAAGCTGCTAAATCTCTAGCGATTATTTCTGCCGATGGTTTGAAGTAAACGAGAGTGGAACAGGGGGAGAGTCCGCGGATGAACCGGCTCTCTCTTTTGTTACTTTTTTAAATTGCGTGTGCGTTTTTATTTGTCTTGAGAGGAACTGATTGCTGTGATCTTGTGGAGCATCCTCATAATTCTCGCTGCTGCAGTGGGTGCTTTTTTGTTTGCGAAATCGCAAGCAACGACGCTGCAAACGGCCAATACCGGCAGATTAGCCTCATTGCCGGGCCAACACGGTTTGCTTGCCGCTGCCGTTGCAATGCTCGCGGGTCTTGCAGGTGTTCTTGTCTCGATTCCATTTTCCACGTCTTTTGCATGGATGATGCCTGTGCTGGGTGCCGCAGCTGCAACAATTGCCGCATTCTTCACCATTTCGCGCATCACGCCTAAGTGGCATGCGCGCAACAAATTTGAAGCCATCGTGATGGGTGTTTTGATCGCCTCTTCGATTGTCGCCATTCTAACGACCGTCGGCATTTTTGCGTCAGTGGTTTTTGAATCCGTCGCATTTTTCCGTCAGGTTAATATTTTCGAATTTCTGTTCACGACCCAGTGGTCACCCACTGGAACGCCTCCCGCATTCGGGTTCATTCCCTTACTCACTGGCACATTGCTAATCACTTTCATCGCAATTGCAGTGGCAACGCCGCTTGGTTTGTTTGCGGCGATCTTTTTGGCTGAGTACGCATCGCCAACATTGCGCCGCTGGATGAAGCCCGTGCTTGAAATGTTGGCTGGTATTCCAACTGTTGTGCTCGGCTTCTTTGCGGCATTAACGGTTGCACCATTGATCAAGCACAGTGGTAACGCCATTGGCCTAGATGTGGCTTCAGAGTCAGCGCTGGCCGCAGGATTGGTCATGGGCATGATGATTGTACCGCTCATTTCGTCTTTGTCCGATGACATTATCAACGCTGTGCCCCAATCCTTGCGTGACGGCTCATACGCCATGGGTGCAACCAAATCAGAAACCATCAAGCGCGTCGTTTTGCCAGCCGCCCTACCTGGCATAATGTCTGCGGTTATGCTTGCCATATCGCGCGCCATCGGCGAAACCATGATTGTGGTCATGGCTGCGGGTCTTGCCGCAAATTTGACATTCAACCCCCTTGCCGCTGTGTCAACGATCACCGTTCAAATCGCAACCTTGTTGGTGGGCGACCAGGAATTTGACTCGGCCAAAACCCTTTCAGCATTTGCTTTGGGCATCGTGTTATTCTTCATCACACTGGCGCTGAATTACATCGCAATGCGCATTGTTCAAAGATACAGGCAAGCCTATGATTGAACTCTCAGCAAAAGGCTCAAATGGCCTGCTCGCAAAACGTTATGCGTCAGAAAAGCGTTTCCGCGCTTATGGTGCGATAGCGCTCGCGCTCACCACAATATTCTTGGGGTTTCTTCTGTATGATATCATCAGCAAAGGTTGGCCCGCATTTTTCGAAAGCCATTCCAGCCTCGAAATGAAGATCGATCCCGATAAGGTTGCCGCGGGCGATATTGCCAATGGTGATTTCGCAGCGATTATTAAACAGTCTGTCCGCGAGCAATTTCCTGATATCGAATCTCGCGCCGACAAAAAGACTCTCGCCAGTTTCATTTCGCAAGCCGCAGGTGATGAGCTGCGCAATATGGTTTTGGCAAATCCAGAATTAATCGGCCAGACTGTAAAAGTAGATTTGCTGCTCTCTGCCGACGCTGATCTGTATTACAAAGGCCTTATCGAAACTGACGATAAGCTGCTGCTCGATAAGTTCAGTGCAAAATTACCTGTCACCCAATCGATATCATGGCGCTTCTGGACTAATGGTGACAGCCGCGAACCTGAATTGGCGGGCCTTCTCGGAGCAATCAAAGGTTCATTGTTCACGGTTGGCATAGCCATTTTCATCGGATTGCCTCTGGGCGTGTTTGCGGCGATCTATCTCGAACAATTTGCCCGCCGAAACCGCTGGACGGATTTGATCGAAGTCAATATCAACAATTTGGCTGCCGTACCATCGATCATCTTCGGCCTGCTGGGCTTGGCTATGTTCCTGAATTTCTTCGGTCTACCGCGTTCTGCCCCGCTGGTTGGTGGCCTTGTTTTAGCATTGCTCGTGCTTCCCACCATCATCATCGCATCGCGCGCCGCTTTGCGTGCTGTGCCGCCATCAATTAAAGAAGCGGCTTTAGGCGTGGGCGCATCAAAACAACAAGCGGTTTTCCATCACGTGTTGCCATTGGCTCTACCCGGAATTTTAACTGGAACGATTTTGGCACTCGCGCGCGCCTTCGGGGAAACAGCACCCTTGTTGATGATTGGCATGGTGGCATTCATTGCCGATGTGCCTCAAAGCCCCACCGATGCCGCAACCGTTTTGCCCGTGCAAATTTACCTCTGGTCAGATTTACCCGAACTCGCATTCAAATCAAAAACCGCCGCCGCTATCATCGTCCTCATTGGCATTTTGATGTTGGCAAATGCCCTCGCAATTTATATGCGCCGCAAATTTGAGCGTCGCTGGTAAGGAAAATCATGAACCAGATGTCAACAGCCAGAGCGACCGAGTCCAACACCCAAATGGTGGGTGAAAGAACAACACGGATTTCAGCACGCAAGGTCAATATTTACTACGGCGAAAAACATGCGATCAAAGATCTTTCAATCGAAATCCCAGATCGTTCGGTTTCTGCTTTTATCGGCCCATCGGGTTGTGGAAAATCGACATTTCTGCGCGCTATTAACCGCATGAATGACACGATTGAAGGTTGCCGTCTCACGGGTGAAGTACGTTTGGACGATAAAAACATCTACGATAAGGATGTTGATGTTGTGCAGCTGCGCTCACATGTCGGCATGGTGTTTCAAAAGCCCAACCCATTTCCAAAATCGATCTTTGAAAACGTGGCCTATGGCCCGCGCATTCATGGGCTAGCTAAGAACAAAACTGACTTGGAAGAAATGGTGGTTGCAAGTTTAAAGAAGGCCGGTCTTTTTGAAGAAGTAAAAGACCGGCTGGATGCGCCCGGCACAGGCCTTTCCGGCGGCCAGCAACAGCGCCTCTGCATCGCACGAGCCATTGCTGTAAATCCTGAAGTGATCCTGATGGACGAACCTTGCTCAGCGCTTGACCCCATCGCCACTGCCCGCATTGAAGAATTGATTGATGAATTACGTCAGAACTATTGCATCGTCATCGTCACCCACTCGATGCAACAGGCGGCGCGTGTTTCGCAGCTCACAGCATTTTTCCACCTAGGAACCTTGGTTGAGACCGGCGACACCAACAGCATGTTCACCAATCCCCGAGATAAACGCACACAAGACTACATCACAGGCCGTTTCGGCTAATATGAAATTTGGAGGCCAAAATGCCTGATCACATCGTCAAAGCCTATGACCTGGATATCCAGTCACTCAAAACCATGCTCGCTGAAATGGGCGGTTTGGCTGAAGAACAACTGCACAATGCGATTATCGCTTTAACAAAGCGCGATGTAACGCTCGCGGACTTAGTGATTGTACGCGATGAAAAGCTTGATCAACTCGAACGACAGATCGAAGAAAAGGCAATCCTAACCATCGCTAAACGCCAGCCAATGGCGCTCGATTTGCGTGAAATTATGGTGGCCATTCGCGTGGCAGGCGATATTGAGCGCATCGGCGATCTTGCCAAAAATACGGCCAAACGCACCCATGCCATCACTGAACCGCTGCCGCGCAGGCTTTCCCCCGGTCTCACCCGCATGGGTCAAATGGCGCAGGCCCAACTCAAAAACATCCTTGATGCTTACTCCCACGGCGACGACGTAAAAGCCTTGGCCGTGTGGCGCGCTGACGAAGATTTGGATGCGCTTTATAATTCTATTTTCCGCGAGCTTCTCACCTATATGATGGAAGACCCGCGCAATATCGGCCTTTGCACCCACCTGTTGTTTGGCGCAAAAAATCTGGAACGCATTGGCGATCACACCACCAATATCGCTGAAAACACCTATTACCTTGTGCACGGGAAAACCATCGGCGAAGATCGCCCGAAGAAAGATGTCACTGCCATGATGTCCACGTCGGATCTCAAATGAGCGCGTCTATTCTCGTCATCGAAGACGAAGAACCGCTGCAAGTTTTGCTGCGCTATAATTTGGAGTCTGAAGGCTACAAGGTGCGCCACTCGGCCCAAGGCGAAGATGCGCTTTATCTTGTGGGTGAAGAAAAGCCTGATTTGATTTTGCTCGATTGGATGCTGCCCGGTATCTCCGGCATTGAAGTGTGCCGTCTGATCCGCGCCAAGCCCGAAGCTCGTGATATTCCAATCATCATGTTAACCGCAAGAAGCGAAGAAGCCGAGCGCGTGCGCGGCCTGGCCACTGGTGCTGATGATTATTTGGTAAAGCCATTTTCTGTTCCTGAACTATTGGCCCGCATCAAAACAATTCTGCGCCGTGTGAACCCAGATGCTGTAGCCGAACAATTAAAGGCCGGAGACTTGGTGCTCGACCGCAAAACCCGCCGCGTCAACCGTGGACCTCGCGACATCAATCTTTCACCCACAGAGTTCCGTCTGCTTGAACAGCTGATGAAAAACCCCGGCCGCGTCTATTCGCGCAGTCAGTTGCTTGACACCGTATGGGGCCGTGATGCATTTGTCGATGAGCGCACAGTGGATGTGCATGTGGGCCGCCTGCGCAAATCCCTGTCGCGCGGCAGAGAAACGGATCCCGTCCGCACTATCCGCGCCATGGGCTATGCCTTTGATGAGCGGTTTGGCCGAACAGGTTGATCTAGGCTTGCATGTCTGCGCTGGGAGCATTACATCTGCACCCAAAGCAATTTGAAAGTAGATCATGAACCCCTTTGTCTGGCTCGTCTTCCAAGTCATCGATATTTATTGGTATATCATTCTGGCCACCGTCGTAATCAGTTGGCTGACATCATTCAACATTATCAACAACAGCAATCCCTATGTGCGCCAAGCCTACCGCGTGCTTTATAAATTAACTGAACCAGTGCTAGGCCCAATCCGCCGCATTCTGCCAGACTTGGGCGGCCTTGATTTTTCACCCGTCGTGGTGTTGTTTGCCTTGCAATTCCTAAAACAATTTATCGCCTATTACCTGTTGAGGTATATTTGAGCGAGCTTTTAAGACGAACATCCAAAGGCTTATTTATTCACATTCACGCCACGCCAAAATCGGGGCGCAATCAAATCGTAGGCCGAACTGACGATGGGGCTTTGCAAGTCAAAGTGACTGCAATTCCAGACAAAGGCAAAGCCAATTTGGCGGTGATTGAAACATTGGCAAAAAACATCGGCGTGGCGAAATCATCCTTCGAACTTGTAGCCGGTGAAACAAATCTCAATAAAGTGTTGCGTGTCACTGCCAACGAAACCACCATCAACGCGTGGCTGGTGGACTTCCAAGAAAAATTAAAGTAATTTTGAATAATGAAAAAGTTCGCGGCCTTACTCACGCTTCTGGTTATTCCAAGCGTCGCCTTTGCTGCTAATACCAGCGTTTACACCAAATATAATTTGGACAAATGCCCGAAGTTAGATGTTGGCAATTCCGACGAGGGCGATAGCGGCTCATGGCTCTGCAAAGGCTATGGCAATTTAAAAATCTACTTTGCAGAAGGTGATCTACGCCAATTTGTAGCCTTTGGAAAATCGCCCAAACAGCATTGCGCAGCAGAACAAACTTTCAGCGGCTTCAACAGTGCCAATAACACAATTGAATGGCGCCTAAACAAGGGCAAACCATTTGCGGCCATTCAACGTTGGACCGTCTCTTACGATCCTGCGGACTCAGTTAAGACCAAAACCTGGCTCGTCGTCACCAGGATAGAATCTGACAATTCCTGTCATATGGCCGTCATTGAAGGAGCTTTTCCCAACGCAAATATCAAAGCGCGGGAGATCGCAGATTCATTGGCCGAAAAATTTGAGTGCGGCGTGAGCAGTCAAACCGCAATTACGCTGCCAACGACAGATAAAGCCCAAGCGAATATTGCTGATGATAGCTGTGAGAAATATTGACGCTCATTCTTCCTTTTTGTCGTTCTTCGTCGCCGTCATCACCCGGTCAATATAAGCCAACAACAAAGCTGATAAAACAAAAGCCATATGCACAATGGTGAGCCACATGATTTTGCTTTCGGTATATTTGTCCGCGTTGAGAAATATCTGCAAAAGATGAATTGAAGAAATTGCAACGATCGTTGAAGCCACTTTAATTTTCAGAGAGCTCGCATCAATTTTCCCGAGGAAAGAAAGCTCGCCACCTTCGGCATTATCGAACTTGCTCACAAAATTTTCGTAACCTGAGATAATCACCATCACCACAAGGCTGGCCACCAAGCTGGCATCAATCAAACTTAATATTTTGAGAATAGCTTCAGTCTCTTCCAAATCCATCACATGGCTGAAATATTCCCAAAGTTTGCGCATGAACGAAATCGCATAAAGACCAAGTGCTGCCGTAAGCCCGAGATAAAAAACCACCAAGAGCCAGCGCGAAGCAAGGATCACATATTCAACAGCGTGTTCAAGTTTTTTCATGGATGTTGTACCGACTCATCATTACGGGTTTTCCAAAGAGAGTATAAAATACCGCCCGCCAATATCGCAACAGTGACAAAGAGCGAAACTGCGGTGTCAATTTTCACACCCATCGGCACCAAGAAAATCTTTATGCCCACGAGTGTAAGGATAGCCGCCAAAGAAGTTTGCAAATATTTGAACCGGTGGATGGCAGCGGCCAGAGCAAAATAAAGTGAGCGTAATCCCAAAATAGCAAAGATGTTGGAGGTATAAACAATGAACGGGTCTTGTGTCACAGCAAAAACGGCGGGCACTGAATCCACTGCAAAAACCAAATCAATAATTTCAACAAGAATCAGAGCGACCAATAACGGCGTAAGATATGTTTTAAGCTTACCGGTTGCCGGATCAATCTTCTGGGTCGTGAATTTTTCACCATCCAATTCAGTGCTGACCGGAAACCGCTTACGCAGCAATTTCAACGCAAAATTGTTTTCCATATCAGGTGCATGATCTTGTTTACGAAACGTGTTGATGCCCGTGAAAATCAGGAACGCACCAAACAAAAAGAGTATCCATGAAAATGACGTAACAAGGGCCGCGCCCACGCCAATCAACACAGCGCGAAACACGATCACGCCCAAAATACCCCAGAACAAAACCCGGTGCTGATACATGCGCGGAATGGCAAGAAAGGTGAAGATAGTGGCGATCACAAACACATTATCCATCGCCAAGGATTGTTCGATTAAATAGCCCGTGTAAAATTCAAGTCCACTCTGCGCGCCCCTGGCCCACCAGACCCAACCACCGAATGCGGCAGCGATAGCCACATAGAAGGCATAAAGTTTGAAACTTTCCTTGGCGGCAATCTCACCCGTCTTTTTATGTAACACGCCCAGATCGAAAACCAGCAATGCCACAACCACTGCTACAAAAGCATACCAAAAATAAAGTGGTGTCCCAAGAAATTGGCTGGTGGTGACAGTTTCGATGAATGCCATATGCGGCCCTCTGATTTGATGTTGTTCAAATCAGCTCCGACATCGCGCAACACCCGAAAGCATTACGCCAGAGGGGCCCGGCGCTGACCTTTTACAAATAGTGTACAAAATGTAATGTTCAAGAGGTCATTTAACATTTTTTGAAAAGCCTATAAGTTTCAGCTATCTAAAATAAAACTCTGGATAATTTCAACGCCATGCCCCACCCCACCCCCATCACCTGCATTGCCAAATCAAATGACCGCCTCGGCGAAGGCTGCATGTGGGATGACAAGGAGCATGTTCTCTGGTGGCTGGATATTGCACTGCCGTCACGCATCCACAAATTCGATCCTGCTACAGGCGCACATCGCAGCTGGCAGTTTAATGTGATCTTGACGGCGATGGCCTTAAATCCAGACGGCACGTTGCTGGTGGGAGGCGAGCATGGGCTTTATCATTTCAGCCCAGCTACAGGCGCGCTCACCGAATTCGTCCAACCCGAAAGCCTTAACGGCAATCGCGGCAATGATGGTGCAGCAGATGCCGCAGGCCGCTTTTGGTTTGGCACCATGCAGCAAAACATTGGACCAAAGGGGGAAGACCTCGACATCACAAGAAACTCCGGTGCGCTTTACCGTATCGAGAAAGACGGCACGTCGACCAAGATGTTTGAAGACGTAGGCGTTTCCAATGGCCCCTGCTGGTCGCCCGATAACAAGATTTTTTATTTCTCGGATTCACGCGCTCAAATCATCTGGGCCTTTGATTTTGATTTAAGCACTGGCTCTCTCTCCAACAAGCGTATCCACAACGACACAGGAGATCACGGTTCCCCTGATGGCGCGACGGTGGATGCCGAAGGGTTCATCTGGTCGGCCCGCTGGGAAGGCAGCTGCATATTGCGCATCGACCCACGAGGCCGCATTGATCGCATTGTCGAAATGCCAGCCTCACGCCCAACTTGTGTGTGTTTTGGCGGCGCAAGCCTTGATACACTATATGTAACCTCATCGAAGGCCCACGTGGCGGATGCTGTGTTACAGCGCTATCCATTGCAAGGTGGCGTCTTTTGTTTTGATCCACATGTAAAAGGTTTTGCCAAACACCGCTTCGGCGGCTAATTGTATGACAATTCATGGGAGCGAGCTAAAATGAACCTCATTCAATTTGTCGATGGCAAAAGCAAACGTGCAGTTGGCTTGGTCAGCGGGGCTAAAATCATCAAGTTGAAAAGCGTTGACCGGATGACGGCGCTCGCGACCCGCGCACTCAAAGATGGCAAGTCGCTCAATGCGACGGCCAAAGCTTTGGCCACCACAACGTTGGAAGACTATGCAGCAGCTTTAAAAGAAAAGCGTATTCTGCCGCCCCTCACCCATGATGATGCCGCCCATTGCATCATCACGGGAACTGGCCTCACCCATCTCGGTTCAGCTTCGGCGCGTGATTCAATGCACCAAAAACTCGGTGGCGGAGAAGCGGCGCTCACCGACTCGCTCAAAATGTTTAAAGCGGGCCTCGAAGGCGGCAAGCCCGCCAAGGGCCAAGCAGGTGTTCAGCCAGAATGGTTTTACAAAGGCGATGGCCGCTGGCTCGTCCCCCCCGGCGGAGCCCTGCCCAAACCATCATTTGCACTCGATGGCGGTGAAGAACCAGAACTTGCGGGCCTTTATATGATTGACGCTAAAGGCCGCCCCATACGTCTGGGTTTTGCCATCGGCAATGAATACTCTGATCACATCACCGAGCGCCAAAATTATCTGTTGCTCGCACATTCCAAATTGCGCCATTGCGCAATCGGCCCTGAAATGGTTTCAGGCGCAATCCCTGCCAGCATTGAAGGCACCAGCAAAATTCTCCGTAAAGGCCAAGTAGTCTGGCAAAAGCCATTTCTAACGGGCGAAGCCAACATGTCTCACACGATAGCCAATCTCGAATATCATCATTTCAAATATGATAGTTTCCGCGTGCCAGGCGATGTGCATATCCATTTCTTCGGCACCGCCACGCTCAGCATAGTTGATGGCTTCCAGACTGAAGATGGTGACATATTCGAAATTGAAGCCAAGCCTTTTGGTGCAGCGCTGCGCAACCCACTCAAAGCCATGAAACAAACCTTCAAACCAAGTGGTGTTAAAGCACTGTGACCAAACCTTTCATCGCCCTAGATTGGGGCACCACGTCCTTCCGCGCTTATCATGTGGACAGCGACGGCAAAGTGATCAACCAGTTCGCTGATGCAGAGGGCATTTTGGCAGTCAAAGATGGCGCGTTTGAAGCCGTTCTTGAAAGACATATCGGCAGTTGGGATAAATCACTGTCGGTGCTTGCATCAGGCATGATTACTTCAAGACAAGGCTGGATCGAACGCCCCTATGTTGATTGCCCTGCAAGTGCGGCAGATTTGGCCAAAGCCATTCATCAACACAAAACCAGTTCCGGCCGCACCATTCATTTTATCACGGGACTCCATCTCAAAAGTCCAAGCATCGGCCATGACGTAATGCGCAGCGAAGAGGTGCAAGTGTTTGGCAGCTTGGATACAGGCGCACATCACTTCGTCACGCCCGGCACGCACAGCAAGTGGATCGATGTCGAAGGTGACCGAATCACAAATTTCGCAACTTATATCACAGGCGAAACCTTCTCGCTCATGCGCAACAATTCCATTTTGGGTCGATTGATGAAAGATGACGCTGATGATGAAGCAGCCTTCAACCAAGGTGTTGAAAAAGCTTTTGCAGATCCAGCGGGATTATTGCATTCGCTCTTTTCAGTGCGCAGCCTCGGCCTCTTCGATGTGCTGAAGCCAGAACAGCTCTCATCATATCTCTCAGGCATTGTGATTGGCACTGAAGTGGCTCACGCCACATTGAGTAATGATCGATCAGCCAAATATGTCGTATTGGCATCTCCAAATATTGGCACGCGTTATTTGCGTGCGATGAAAATCGCAGGTCTCGATGTGGATTATGGCGATCCACTTTCTATCGTCAAAGGCGAAGCACTCATCGCCAAACATGCAGGAATCATATGATGACACTTGAAGACGCATTAGATGCATGTGGCATCGTCGCAATCCTTCGCGGTGTAACGCCAGATGAAGTGGTGGCCGTTTCGCAAACGCTTTACGATGCGGGCATTCGCGTGGTTGAAGTGCCGCTCAATTCGCCAGAGCCATTTGTTTCAATCGAAAAACTTTCAAAAACCTTCGCAGGTAAAATGGTCGTCGGTGCTGGCACAGTTTTAACCGTGCAAGATGTGAACCTCCTCAAAGCTCATGGTGGCCAGATTTCGGTTTCGCCCGATTGCAATGAAGCGACAATTTCTCGTGCCGTTGAATTGGGCATGGTGCCCCTACCCGGCGTATTTACACCAACCGAAGCCTTCGCTGCCCTTCGCGCCGGTGCCAAGCACTTAAAGCTCTTTCCCGCCGAAGTGGCCAGCCCTGCCACAATCAAAGCCTGGAAAGCTGTTTTGCCAAAACATGTAAAAATCTATGCCGTTGGCGGCGTCACTCCTGAAAATATGGGCGATTGGTTGGCTGCTGGAGCATCCGGTTTTGGCATAGGCTCCAGCATTTATAAGCATGGCATGAGCATGGCGAAAATCAGTGAATCAGCGCATAGTCTGGTTTCAGCTTGGAAACGCGCAAAAGGATAATCATGAAAGTCGCATTGGTCACAGGTGCAGGGTCAGGCATTGGTAAGGCTTGCGCTACCGCCTTGAGTAAAGCTGGCTATGCCGTTGTGCTGGCGGGCCGTCGCGCTGATGCATTAGAAGTTGTGGCAGCAACCATCAGCAGCGAAACCCTGTGTGTGGCAACCGACATCACTGACCCTCAATCCGTTGCGGCTTTATTTGCAGCCACACATAAAAAATTTGGCCGTCTTGATGTGCTCTTCAACAATGCAGGCACAGGCGCACCCGGCACTATTCTGCTCGAAGACCTAACCTTCGAACAGTGGCAAAATGTGGTGAACACCAATCTCACGGGCGCATTCCTGTGCACCCAGCAAGCCTTCAAAATCATGAAGGCCCAAACGCCGACAGGTGGCCGCATCATTAATAATGGCTCGATTTCCGCTCATGCGCCAAGGCCCAATTCATCACCTTATACGGCGACCAAACACGCCATCACCGGCCTCACCAAATCCACATCTCTCGATGGCCGCAAATATAACATCGCCTGTGGCCAAATCGACATCGGCAATGCCGCATCTGATATGACCGCCCGCATGAGCGGCGGCGTTCCTCAGGCCAATGGCACGATCATGCCAGAGCCAACAATGGATGTTGAAGATGTGGCCCGCTCGGTAGTCTTCATGGCATCTCTGCCACTCGATTCAAATGTTCTCACCATGACAGTGATGGCCACAAAGATGCCGCTGGTCGGTCGCGGCTAAATTGTGTTCAAACTAACCCCCCGACTTACGATCCTGATCGTGTTTGCTGCCTTTGGCACATTGGTCGGCAGCAATGCAGGTTCATTTCCAGTTCTTGTGAAGCAAGCTGCGGTTTCTCGCGAAGCATTTGGCTTCATGGGTGGCCTTGGCATGCTCGCAAATATTACCGCATTATCGCTCGGCGGATTTATCAACCGACACGCTGACCACCGCACCATGTTGTTGTTGATGCTGCCCTTGGGTTTGGTATCTCTTTGGTACACGCTGATCGTGGGATCGCCACTGAGCTATGGGTTATCCGTAATTATATTCAGCTTCATTTTGGGTACGACCGACATTTTTATGAATGCCGAAGCCTCCTTCGTCGAGCAAGATGTTGGCAAACCTATTTTCAGTTCTTTCCACGGCAGCGCCATGTATGGCATCGCCTTTGGCGGATTGTGCAGCAGTCTCGTTTCAACGTGGTATGGCCCTTGGGCTGCGGGAATCATTTCAATTCCTTGCGTTATCTTTGCAATCTACGCCGTCTACATGACAATCCCCCATCGCCCAATCGCGCGCCACCAAGAAAACCCAAAGAGAGTAGTTCTACCGCGCAAGCTTCTCACTTTTGTAGGCATTGCCGCTGGCTTGAATGTCTCCTGCGAAGTGGCCTCGATCCAATGGGCTGGGCAGTTGCTGGAATCAATTGCCCCTCAACTGGCCGCTTATTCCGGATTGGGCTTGGCCTTCTACGGCATATGCAGTGGTTCAATGCGCTTTGCGGGTGATGGCTTGCGAGCCCGCTTTGGCGATCAGCGCACCATGGTTACTTCGCTGTGCTTTGGAATCATCGGCTTAGCAGTATTAAGCTTCGAACCCGGCTTCTGGGTTTCAGTGATCGCTTTTGCAGCCGTTGGCGCAGGACTTTCAATCGTGTTCCCATGCCTGTTTGCTTTAGCCGCTAAATTGGTTCCAGAAGCGCGTGCAGCAGCTTTGGGTTATGTTTCTATGGTCGGCGGCCTGCCGCGCATTTTGTTACCTTGGGTATTGGGATTTCTGGCACAACATTATTCATTGAGCGCCGTGTTTGGCGCTTGTGTCGTTGTCGCTTCAACCGCTTTGATTATAATTATCAGCACTTTTGCAAAAACTGATGCGGCCGTCATAAAATAAGGGCGTTGTCTTTCAACAACGCCCTCGGTATTTTTAAGCAGCCTTACTTGTATCGATGGCCTTCAACGTCACACCTTTACCAATTGGAATTTGGCGTGGTTTCAAGGCTTCGGGCACTTCGCGCTTCAAAGCGATATGTAGCAAACCATTGTCCATATCAGCGCCTTTCACCTCAACATGATCGGCAAGCTGGAAGCGGCGTTCAAAACCACGAGCCGCGATGCCCTGATGCAAAACTTCGCCAGATTGATGCTTGTCAGCTTTTTTGCCACTCACAGTCAAAGTATTGCCCTTGGCTTCGATGTTCACATCCTGCGGGCCAAAGCCAGCAATGGCGATGGTAATACGGTATTCATCATCGCCGACGCGCTCGATATTGTAGGGTGGATAGGTTGTTGGTTCTACAGCAGCAGCCTCGTCCAACATACGGAAAAGGCGGTCAAAACCAACTGAGGAACGATAGAGGGGGGTATAGTCAAACATGTCATATTCTCCTTAAAGCAATAGTGACTTTTACGTTTGTGGACCCAACATGGCATCCACAACGCAGTAGTTAGGAAGGGGTTTTACGGTTTCAAGGGGGTCAAAATCGAATATGAACGCCAGATGAACGAAGCCTTCCGGTTCTGTTCAAGTTCGAGGGCCTAAACCCTATCCCAAGATGGCCAATCGGGGGCCGTCACATTCGGGACGCTAAACCAGTTAGGAGTTTGCCATGTTAAAGAAAACCATTTTTGCCGCTGTAGCCGTTGCTTCAGTAGTAACCCTCGCCTCAGGATCCGCAAAGGCCGATCCAGATATCTTCTTTGGTATCGGGTTTGGCGGCGGCCCAGGCTTCCATCATCCACACGGTGGCTATTTCCCACCTCCTCCACCGCCAGAGCCCGTATTTTGGGGCGACGACTATGGCTATCGCCCTCACCATCGCCCGCGCTTTGAGGAGAGCTATTATTCACGCGTAAGCTGCGCAGGTGGTGCAAATATTCTGCGCCGTGCTGGTTTTCGCGGAGTGGAAGCTGATGATTGCTCAGCGCCAACCTACAGCTACCAAGCTTGGCGTCATGGCGAACAGTTCGACATTGAAGTGAGCAGCCGTGGCCGTATTATTTCGGTTGATCCAGCCTATTGAGCTATAAAAACGGGCGGACCGGGATTTCCTCGTCCGCCCCTCATTTCATTTGCCGTATTGATGCCGCTTTTATGCTATGATTATTATCTAATGCAGAGGCATTGGAATTTGGAGAAGTGGCTATGTTTGCAAAGCTGATGACAGCTGCGGTTTTTTCAACAGTTATTGGCCTGACAATGGCAGCCCCCGAGGCGCAAGCCCGCCGCTTGTTCTGGTGGCAACAAATGCCGCCTGAAAATGGCGGTGGCTATGATGTTTACGGCGATGGTCAGGATGTGAATGATGGCCAAGATGCTTTTGCCCAAGATCTCTTCAATCAAGAACAATACGACCAATATATGCAGGAGATGAACCACCGTCGTCATCGCCGCATTTACGATCAATCTTATTATGACCCCCAGGTCGAAAATCCCGATAACCCCATGCCGCACGCGCCAAAGCGCAAGGTTTTGAAATTCAAGAAGCCCGTCAATCCGGGTGTCGCGAGCGTCAAGCCAGCGCCAACCAGTATAAAGAAGCCTGCAAACCCGCAAATGGCAACAAAAGCACCGCCACGGGTTGCCCCGCAAGGTGTCGAGAAAATCACCAATGATGCCCCTGCAAAATCAGCCTCTGTAAGCTGTTCAAAAGGCGCATCAATCGTCACAAGCTATGGCTTCAGCGCTGTGACTTCAAAAACCTGCACGGGCGGCACTTTTGTTTACGGCGCAACCCGCAGCGGCAAAAACTTCGAAATCCAAGTGAGCGCCGCCAGCGGCGAGCTGACGGCAGTAAAAAAACTGTAGCTCTACCTGAACTTTGAAAACGTGTCTTTGCCACTGCTGTGCAATGTCTGCGATCTCTTGGTTTGAAAACTTACAGTTTTAACAACCAAACAGTCGTCAAGGCCCAGGAACAGAAATAACAAAATAATAGCACCCGTTTCAAACTAGCCGATAGGTTGACTTACTAAAGAGCGCAGCATAGGGATAATACAACTTTACGCGATGTAAGAATGGTGATCTCAATGGTCTCGGCTGTGTTGCTCAAAGGTAAAAGCGGAAATGCCCTGATGTGGAACTTGAGCGCGGATGTTGGGGTTGGAAAACCCAACCACGCCGACGACGTTGAATTTGTGCGTTTTGGTTATTTCCTGATGAAAACCAATCCTACCAGTCAACCCTTTCTTACTCAACAAGAACGCAGTGCGTTGGCTAAGCTACGGGTCAGTGGCGGTTTTGGGGACGATTTGGCTCTATGTATTCGTGAGCACGAAGTGTCCAGAGGCGGCACTCAAGATGGTTTTGTAAGTCCAATGAAGAATGTACAAGTAACGCAGGGGTCTTATGATCCTAAACACCGATGGATTGTTCATGTTCTGAATGTCAATATGATTCAAATGACCAGTACGTTTCCACGAATCGATCTGCATGAGCTGTCAGGTCCAAGCATAACTGAATCAGTGGCTAAAATTTGCAACTTTAAGTAAATGCAGCGATAGATGGCTACAGTAATCGGATCATTCCAATTTGGCGGCATATTGACAACAACGTCAACTGTGAAGAACTGCAGTTTAAAACGGATTGAAGTTTTTTCAGCGAAAAGAGCGCGCTCAAAAATAGACACAAAAGATTTCTCAACCAGTTGAGCACGAGGTAGAAGTTGTTGCCTGCTGCTGCGCAGATGACACTATGAGCATCGCCTTGGGTATGGGCTAGGAAGTCTCGTGCCTCGCGGCGCTTGTTCTTGATGTTTCCGATGGCTGCTGGCCCGACGACGGCGTGGCACTTCATTTGGTTTTCCATCGCCAGAGAGACCCGGCGTTTCTTCCCATGGGTGGGGACGCAAAACTTGTCGGCGTCGGATACTCTGTGGCCGCGATAGCCCCACGTCTGATGAAAACGCCACAAGCGGAAACTCCAGTTAATCGAATGCCAAAAAACTCTAACACTTGTTATTGAGCGGTATTTGTGAATAAACCCCGCCCACGATGCAGCTTTACCCCACAGTTCAAAATCGCGAGCCCATTGGCAGTCAAGTCCACGACGTTGTGACCGCAGATCGCATTCGCCTGCGCGCAATTACCATTGTTCCTGAAAACGCCAAGCGTGGCACAGTGGTTGTCTTGAATGGCCGTACTGAATTTGTGGAGCGCTATTTTGAAACTTTTGGCGATCTCACCAAACGCGGGTTCGCCGTGGCCAGTTTTGATTGGCGCGGCCAAGGTGGTTCCCAACGGCTTTTGAAAAACCCCTTGCGCGGCTTTGTAAAATCCTTTGCCGATTACGACAAAGATTTAAAGGCCGTCATGGAAAGGCTGGTTGAGCAGCAATGCCCAAAACCCTATTATGCTTTGGCACACTCAATGGGTGGGCAGCTTCTGCTGCGGGCCTTGCGTGACCACAATTATTTTACCCGCGCCGTGATGACTGGCCCTTTACTAGGCTTTCACTTTGGCAGGTGGCCTAAATGGCTTGTTCCAATTTTGACTTTCATCGTGAAATATTGCGGCTTTGGCTGGATTTACATCCCCGGTGCAAGTGCAAAGCCCGTGGTGCAAAAGAGCCAGTTCGCCGGCAATATACTCATGTCTGACAGGGGCAGGTGGGAACGCGATGTTGCTATACTCGCAGCCCATCCACAGCTTGGTCTTCGCGGTCCGACTTACAGCTGGCTGCGTGCCGCCATGATCAGCATGTCGCGCTTGCGTCGTTGGCCTCGCAAAAAAGGTCCATCCTGCCCCACTTTGATTGTGCTGGCAGGCAATGACCGGGTGGTGGATAACCGCGAAACACGTAACTTTGTGGCAAGGGCACCGGGCTTTTCCTTGACAGTTTTGGATGGCTCTGAACACGAGATTCTGAACGAAACCAACGCCATTCGCGAACGATTCTGGGCGGCATTTGATGCCTTTATCGCCCCTCAAAACAATTCTCAGCGATAAATTGCTTTGTCATGTTGCACATGCTAAGTGGCCGGAAATCCCTAACGCTTAAATGAAAGTTGGCGCCATTATGAATTTGCGCAATATTGCTATTATTGCCCACGTAGACCACGGCAAAACCACATTGATCGACCGATTGCTGTCGCTCTCGGGCTCGTTCCGCGAAAATCAGAAAGTGGCTGAACGCGCCATGGATTCCAATGATCTGGAACGCGAACGCGGCATTACCATCTTGGCCAAAGTGACATCGCTCACATGGAAAGACACGCGCATCAACATCGTGGATACGCCAGGCCACGCCGATTTCGGCGGTGAAGTTGAACGTATTTTGAACATGGTAGATGGCGCCGTTCTTCTGGTGGACGCTGCTGAAGGCCCAATGCCACAAACTAAGTTCGTGCTGCAGAAGGCCTTGAAGCTTGGCTTGAAGCCTATTGTTGTGATCAACAAGATTGACCGTCCCGATGAACGCCATGTTGAAGTTGTCAACGAAGTGTTTGACTTGTTCGCGGCCTTGGATGCTTCTGACGAGCAGCTCGATTTCCCAATTGTTTATGGTTCAGCAAAAAACAGCTGGATGAGCCTTGATCCAAAAGGCCCACAAGAAAACATGGACGCGCTGTTTGATAAAATCGTCAGCCACTTCAAGCCACCGGTGATTGAAGAAGGTCCATTCCGCATGTTGGTCACCACGATTGAAGCCAACCCATTCTTGGGCCGCGTTCTGACGGGCCGCATTCGCTCAGGCTCGGTTAAAGCCAACCAAGCGATCAAGTCGCTTGGCCGCGAAGGAAACACTGTCGAGACCGGCCGTGTTTCGAAAGTGCTGTCTTTCCGTGGTTTGGAGCGCATTCCAGTTGATGAAGCCTTTGCCGGCGATATCATTGCAATTTCAGGTCTCACCACCACAACAGTGGCTGACACGATTTGCGATCCAACGATCACCACGCCAATCCACGCACAACCAATCGATCCACCAACTCTGACCATGACCTTCCGCATCAATGACGGCCCACTGGCTGGCAAAGAAGGCGACAAGGTTCAATCACGCGTTATTCGTGAACGTCTATTGCGCGAAGCTGAAGGCAACGTGGCACTCAAAGTTTCTGCTTCTGAATCAGAAACTGACGCATTCGAAGTGGCTGGCCGCGGTGAATTGCAATTGGGCATTTTGATTGAAACCATGCGCCGCGAAGGCTTTGAACTCACCGTGGGTCGTCCCCGCGTTGTATTCAAGACCGATCCTGAAACCGGCGAAAAACTTGAGCCGATTGAAGAAGTGATCGTCGACGTTGATGAAGAACACACAGGCATCGTTGTGCAGAAACTTTCAGAGCGCCGCGCCGAAATGCGCGACATGCGTCCATCAGGTGTTGGCCGCCAACGCATTATGTTCCACGCGCCAACCCGCGGATTGATCGGTTATCAAGGCGAGTTGATGTCGGATACACGCGGCACCGCCATCATGAACCGCATTTTTCACGCTTACGCACCTCATGTTGGCGAAATTCCGGGCCGCTTTACAGGCGCACTTTTGTCTAACTCTGACGGCGACGCTGTGGCTTATGCTATTTTCAACCTGCAAGATCGCGGGCCGATGTTCATCGAACACGGCACCAAAGTTTATGCCGGCATGATTATTGGCGAACACACGCGCGGCAATGATCTTGAACTCAATGTGATCAAGGGCAAAAAGCTCACTAACGTGCGCGCATCCGGCAAGGATGAAGCCGTTGTGCTGACACCACCAATCAAGATGTCGCTTGAAAAAGCGCTGGCTTATGTTGGCGAAGATGAACTTGTTGAGATCACCCCAAAATCCATCCGTCTACGGAAGATATATCTCGATGCAAACGAAAGAAAGCGCATGAGCCGTGCGAAAGATGCCGATAGCGCTGCATAAAGCTAATCGATTTTAATACTTTGGCCGATTTCACTCACAATGAAATCGGCCTTTTTTATTTTGTGAAGTGCCATCGCTTCTTCCAATGCCAACACAGGCGCATCCACCGCCTCATCGGTGAGTTGCACCGTGGCGTGATGAATGGCCAAACTCTTCGCACTTTCCAAATCCAAATGCGCCTGCACAGCCTCTTCCGGATTCATATGCTGAGGCTTCATAAACCAGCGTGGTTCATAGGCTCCAATCGGAAGCAAAGATAATCGCGGCGCACCAAATTTCGATCTCACTTCACGAAAGGTCTCGCCCGTTCCATATCCCGTATCGGCAGCGAAATAAATTATGCCGCCTTGCGTCTCAATTACAAATGCGCCCCACAAGGCCTTGTTCGTATCGCTGACACTTCGTTTCGACCAATGCAGAGCAGGCATTAAAGTAATCCGCGCTTCACCGTGTTTAATTGACTGCCGCCAATCAAGCTCCATACACGGATAATTTTTAACATATCGACCATTATTCAGTGTCGTGATCAATTTAGGATCATGAATTTTCTTCAACGCCGCAAGCGCTGGTGCGTCCAAATGATCAAAATGATTATGGCTTAACAAAATCAAATCAATTGGCGGCAAGTCCGCAATCGAAATTCCCGGATCGCGAATACGTTTTGGGCCAGCAAACTGAAACGGGCTGGCACGCTGCGAAAAAAAAGGATCAGTGAGAATATTTAATCCGGCTGTTTGAATGAGAACGGTGGAATGGCCAATCCACGTCACGCTTAAATCTTTGCCCGCAACTCTCGCAGGCGGTGAAACGTGAAGTTTGTTTTCAACACGGCGCGGCCATTTCTGGCGGTTTCCACTGAGTTGCCACTTCATTAAATCTTTGAATTTTGCTTCGCCCATATGGCCCGGCAGCACAAACCGGCCGTCACATTTCTCATAATTCATGGTCTAAGGAATAGCCGACAAAAACAAAAAGACGAAGAAAATGACAAGATGAACTGAACCTTGTAAAATTGTCGTTCGCCCAGTAGCCAAGGTGATTGAGCTGACAAATACAGTCAATATCAACATTACACTTGCTTGTGGGCCAATACCCAAAGCCAGCTTGGCATTTTGCCAAATCGAATAAATCGCTAAAACTGGAATCGTAAGACCGATCGTCGCTATAGCTGAACCCAGAGACAAGTTAAGACTGGTCTGTAGTTGATTTAACCTGGCAGCACGTACAGCGGCAAAACCTTCCGGCAACAAAACAACCAACGCAATGATCACACCCACGAATGCAATCGGCAACCCAGCAGCCACGACCATATTGTTGATTGGCTCTGACAAGAATTTAGCCAATAGTACAACGACCACTAATGCGATGGGTAAAAATACTGAACTTAAAACGACTGTTCGGTTTGCAGGCTTTAAAGAGTGGTGATTTTCATCTTGCGCTGTTACAAAATAATCATGATGCAAAACGGTCTGCACAAAGACAAAAATGCAATAAAGCGCCAGACTCACAACACCAACAAAACCCAACTGAAAAGCTGTATAATAGGGGCCCGGAGAAGAGATTGTATAAGTTGGCACAATCAGAGAGATCGCAGCAAGTGTGGTGAGTACACTGAGCGCGGCAGCTGCCCCATCAAGTTTGAAGGTTTGTTCGTGGTGCTTGGCGCCCCCCACCACAAGGCACAGACCCACGATACCATTAAGCACAATAATTAAAGCCGAAAAAATGGTATCCCTGCCGATAAATTCAGCGCCCAATTTCCCCGATGACATTTGCGATATGATTAGACCAGATTCGATAATAGTGACGGCGAGCGCCAATATAACCGAGCCCAAAGGTTCCCCAACTTTAAGCGCCAAAATTTCCGCATGATGAACGGCAGAAAACACCGCCGCTCCCAAAAGCAAGGCAGCGACAATGATAACTGCGATATGCGTTTCAGGGATGAGATGTAAAAACTTCAGAGCAAGAAAGATTACGCCAAGCGCCAAACTTGATGTGAGCAATAAAGGCAACTTATCGATATTTATAGAATTCATAGACATGGCTAGGTTCCGTCAAGGAGCCAAGCTAGCCAATCTAAAATGATTTGGCCAGCAGCGGGTTCTGCTGGCCAAACAAATAAGTTTAAACCGTTCGCAAATACCACTCATAGTCGCGGAGCGTTGGTTCAGAGAAGAAACGGTCTGCTTCAACTTCTTTAAGCGTACAATAAGTATCAACAAACTGCTTGCCAAAATACTCTTTCAAAACTGGTGCGCGGTAGAACGCATCAATGGCTTCAAACCAATTGCCCGGAATGTGTTTCGAGCGACGTTGATAACCATTACCTTCAATCGGCGCACCCGGATCAAGCTTTTCTACAATGCCATGATGCATACCCGCCAATATCGCGCCCATCACAAGATACGGGTTGGCATCGGCACCTGAAGGGCGATGTTCAATGCGGCAAGATTTGGCTGGGCCCGCAGGAACGCGCAATGCCACCGTGCGATTATTGATACCCCAGCTTGCAGCAACCGGCGCATAAGAGCTGCGACGGAAGCGGCGATAGGAGTTTGCGTTGGGTGCAAATATCAACATCGATTCCGCCATGGTCTGTTTCAACCCGCCAATCGCGTTAAGCAGCAATTCATTCTGCGTCGGATCTTCGGCCGTAAATAAATTCACGCCATGCTCATCTTCCAAGCTCACATGGATGTGCATGCCACTACCCGTCCACTCGGCATAAGGTTTGGCCATGAAAGTGGCACAAAGACCATGCTTTTCAGCAGTGGCCTTGATCAATCGCTTCAACATAATGCCTTCGTCGCAGGCGTCTAAAATATCTGTGCGGTGACGCAGAACAATTTCCATCTGGCCGGGACCATATTCGGAAATCAACGTCTTGGCAGGCAGATCCTGGATTTCGCAATATGCATAAAGGTCTTTGAAGAACGGCGCGAAGTCATCCAAATCGGCCATATGATAAGCTTGATAATGGCGTGGCCGTGATTCATTGACCAATGAACGAGGCGGTGTTGGCACGCCTTCATAGGCTGACTTTCGGTCCATCAGATAAAATTCAAGCTCAACAGCACCAACGGGGTTCATGCCCAGTTCTTCTTTGAAACGCTTCACCACGCTTTGCAGCGCGTTGCGCGGATCAGCATAATGCGGAACGCCGTCAAGATCACACACATGGGCTGTATATTGCGCCGATGGCTCTTCGATCCATGGAATGCGAACGAAGGTTCCAGGGATGGGCCACAACACGACGTCGCGGTCGCCCTCGTCAAACACCAATCCGGTTTCGGGAACGTCTTGTCCTGTCATGTCCAGCACAAGTGCCGAGATCGGCAGGAAGCGACCATCATTCCAAGCCGGAACCACCTCATCACGACGCAACATTTTTCCGCGGATCACACCGCACATATCAGTCCAAATCACATGAACCGATGTGATATCAAGATTTGCATCAAGAAATCGTTGGGCCTCAGCACCAAGCTTCGGGGTTACGATAGCCATTTTTTAACTCCAGTAGCGGCTTTTTCAAGCAGCCTGTTTGATCAACTCATCCGTACACTGATCTAATGTTGCGATCAATTTATCGACATCGCCCATTGTTGTTGCTGGGCAGATGAGCATCATATTATGAAATGGCGTGATGACCACGCCACGGTTTAAAAGATAGTAATGCACCGCCGTATCAATCGGCTGGTGGATCACCTTGGAAGCATCGCGCCCACATCGAGGTGGTGCTTCAACGCACATAAACTCGACGCGGGAACCCACGCGAGTTACGTGCCACGGAACTTCATATTTGATAATGACATCTGCAATGCCCCGTTCCAGCCTGCGCGCCAGAACGATAAGAGCAGCAAATGTCTCCTCTGTCATAAACTCTTTCAGCACTGTTTTAATGAGTGCCATTTGAATGCGTGAACCAGAAAGCGTGGTGCCGATGCCTGATCGACCATCACCACGCTGAGCCAAATAGCTCTGAATGCGCTTTTGAACTTCTGCGCTGAAGCCATAAAGTGCTGCAGGGATGCCTCCTGCTATAGGTTTGCCAAACACCAGTCCGTCTGGTTTGATGCCCACAACTTTTGCATAGCCGCCAGGGCCTGATGACAAGGTATGCGTTTCATCAAAAATAAGAAGTGTGCTCGTTTCAATCGTCAGTGCACGGAGCTTTTCGAGGAAACCTGCGTCCGGCAACACCATGCCGACATTGGTCATGACGGGTTCGGCTAAGACACAAGCCACGTCACCTTCGCGCAGCGCAGCTTCAAGAGCTGGCACATCATTAAACTCAACGACTTTCGTATGCGCCGTCAAATCACGCGGCTCACCCACCAAACCATCAACCATTTCAACTTTGCCATTGTCAGCGGTCACAAATGTATCGTCCACACAGCCATGATAAGCGTGATTGAAAATCAAAATCTTACTGCGGCCTGTAATAGCTCTGGCCCAGCGCAGCACGGCACGGTTTGCATCCGAGGCAGTTGCAGTCACTTGCCAAAATGGCAAACCAAAGCGATCCTCCAGTAATGTGCCAACCTCGACAACATCGCTGGAAGGAAGCATTGTGGTAAAACCATTATGAGCTGCTGAGGCCAACACATCCGCAATCACTTTTGGCGAATGACCAAACATGGCACCCGTGTCGCCCAAGCAAAAATCAGTATACTGATGATTATCGGCATCAGTTAAAACTGTGCCACTGGCTTTTTCGATAAACAGCAAAAAGGGCAACCCCCAATCCACCATCCAATGCATGGGAACGCCACGCAGCCAATTTTTGGAAGCCTCTAACGAAAGTGCCTGGGATTTTGGGTTACGTTGGACATAGAGCTTTTTTTCTCGCCCCAACATGGCCTGAATGGCACTGTCCGTTATTTTTGACTTCACGATAGCCTTGCACATTGTTAATGATGGGTGGCTTGTAGCTGGGCGATTTGAGGAAGCCAACCCCCTCGGTTCGCACTGCACCAATTAAGGAACGAATGATGAATCGAATAGTCTATGTGAATGGTGAATATGTGCCCGAGGCCGAAGCCAAAGTTTCGGTTTTTGATCGCGGGTTTTTATTTGCCGATGGTGTTTATGAGGTCACCCCCGTGGTGAATGGCAAGCTTGTTGATTACGACCCGCATATGGAGCGTTTGGATCGCTCGCTTAAAGAACTCAAAATGGCATGGCCCTGCAACATCGTTGCAATGACGGCGATGCATAATGAGCTGATCAAGCGCAATAACTTGACCGAAGGTATTATCTATATGCAGGTCACGCGCGGTGTTGCCGACCGACAATTCAATTTTCCCAAAGATATTATTTCTTCGCTGGTGGCTTTTCCGCAAGTGATGAAATTGGTAGACAACCCAAATGCTCGCACTGGCGTCAAAGTTGTGACCACGCCCGACATCCGCTGGCTGCGCCGCGATATTAAATCAATCATGCTGCTGGCCCCCGTGCTGGGCAAGGAAGAGGCTTACCAGAAAGGTGCTGCTGAGGGCTGGATGGTGGAGGATGGTTTTGTGACTGAAGGCACATCATCGAATGCCTATATTGTTATCGGCGATAAGATTATCACGAGGCCTTTGTCGAACAGAATTCTGGCAGGCTGTACAAGGCGCGCACTTTTCCGCTTGGCGAAAGAACATGGTGTGGGAATTGAAGAACGCCTGTTCACACCCGAAGAAGCCTATGCCGCTGATGAAGCCTTCCTCTCAAGCGCCTCACAATTCGTAATGCCCATCACCGAAATCGACGGCCACCGCATCGGCGGCGGGCAACCGGGGCCAGTGGTGAGGAAGTTGCGGGAGATATTTCTGGAAGAGGCGCAGTCATAAAGAGGATCGCGCAAAAAATAATTCAAGCACCTATTTTAACTAATAAATACCGTCACCCCGGCGAAGGTCGGGGCCGGGCTAAAAATCACCAGTGAAGTTAGAAAGCCCAATCCCGGCCTTCGCCGGGATGACGGTAAAAAACGGTGGGCCATGCCGTTTCTGGGACGCCAGAAACAAAAGGCCCACCCAGCTGTTTGACATCGTGAAGTATTTTTTTGGGGGTGCCGATCAATAGGCAGCTTGGAAACTACCTCTGCCGCGTCTTCCAATTTGGATTAATCCATGGTTCCTGATTTGATGGCGACAGCATTGGTTTGCCGAGAATGTGATCTGAGGCCTTTTCGCCGATCATCAATGTGGGCGCATTCAAATTGCCGTTGGTTACCTGTGGCATGATGCTGGAATCGACAACGCGCAATCGCTCCAAGCCGATCACGCGGCATTCGGGATCGACGACGGCGAGTTTGTCTTTTATCGAGCCCATCTTTGATGTACCGCACGGGTGATAGGCGCTTTCGGCGTGTTCGCGGATGAATTGGTCGATTTGATCGTCGGTCACGGCGGCGGCACCGGGTTGAATTTCTTCGCCCGCATAAGGCTTCATGGCATCTTGTTTGAAAATCTCGCGCGTTAAACGGATGCAGGAGCGGAACTCTTCCCAGTCATCAGGGTGGCTCATATAGTTGAACAGGATTTTGGGGGCGGCGGCTGGATCATTATTCAGTATACGGACAAATCCGCGAGACTTGGTGCGCATAGGCCCCGTGTGCACCTGAAATCCATCGCCATCAAATGCCGCCTTACCATCATAGCGCATGGCGGCGGGCAGGAAGTGATATTGAATGTCGGGATATTCGATGCCAGCTTTGGAACGGATAAAAGCGCAAGATTCAAAATGATTGGTGGCGCCTAAACCTGTGCCAAACAACAACCATTGCGCACCGATCATGGCTTTTGAGAACAAGCCAAGATCGCGGTTGAGCGAAACGGGAGCCAAGCAGCGCAGCTGAAAATAAACTTCCAAATGGTCATGCAGATTTTCGCCTACCCCTGCCAGTTCATGTACTTGCGGCACACCTGCCTCAGCCAACACTTTGCCGGGGCCAATGCCTGAGAGTTGCAACAAGGCTGGCGAATTGATGGTGGAAGCGGCAATGATCACTTCACGATTGGCCATCGCCTTGATGATTTTGCCGCCCAACTCATATTCAACGCCAATGGCTTTTTTGCCTTCAAGCAAAATCCTGCGAACGCGCGCACCCGTTTGTAATTTGACCTTGCCGTTTTTGAGTGCGGGCTTGAGATAAGCGTTGGCGGCCGACCAGCGCAGACCATCATGCACGGTCATTTCAAATGCGGAAAAACCTTCTTGTTGGTGGCCGTTATAGTCAACGCTGTGTGGATAACCGGCTTGCACTCCGGCATCGATGAAAGCCTGATAAAGCGGGTTCTTCATGCGGCCACGCTTCACAAACATCGGGCCTTCAGTTCCGCGCCAACCCTTCTCGCCGCCCTCAACATTTTCCATGCGCTTGAAATAGGGCAACACATCAGCATAACTCCAGCCACTTGCTCCCATGTCACGCCATGTGTCAAAATCCTTCGCGTGGCCGCGCACATAAACCATGCCATTGATTGAGGATGAACCGCCCATCACCTTGCCGCGCGGGGTGACCAGTTTACGGTTATTGAGATGGGGTTCCGGTTCTGACTCAAAGCCCCAATTATAAAGCTTCATGCTCATGGGGTATGAAAGCGCAGACGGCATTTGAATGAGCGGGCCGCGATCAGAGCCGCCAAATTCGAGAACCAGCACCGTATTCTTAAAATCTTCCGACAAGCGCTTGGCCATGACCGAACCAGCCGAACCTGAGCCTACAATGATGAAATCAAAATTTTCCAAAGCCATGCCACCCGTTTAACCTGCTCGATTACTGGACGCGCACCAAACTGATGCCGCGATTTTTGCGACACTTGAGCGCTCGCTTACGGCAAGCCCTGAAAACACAGCCCCTTGGCAGAAGCGGGCGCTTCTGAGAAGATAGTATCCTTAAGGAAAATTCTAAATGGCGAAACTATTAGAGGCGGATGAGGCCCACCCCGCTGAATTGATCAATGAATCTGGCACATCTCCTTTCGTGTTGATTTGCGAGCATGCTTCAAATCTTTTGCCGCGCCGTTTGGGCACACTTGGGTTGACCGAGGTCGATCTCAAACGCCACATCGCCTATGACATCGGTGCGGCCTCCACAGCACGCACGTTATCGCGGTTGCTCGATGCACCTCTGATTATGCAGCGCTATTCCAGGCTGGTCTATGATTGCAATCGCCCGCCTGAGCAACCAAGTGCCATGCCTGAACTCAGTGAGATTTTTGAAATACCGGGAAATAAGAATTTGAGTGCTGCTGATCGTTTGGTGCGTATCACTGAAATTGCACGGCCCTTTCATGCGGCTATTGAGAGCCACCTTGATAGACGTGCTGCGGGCGGCCAGCGCGCCATTCCCGTATCAATTCACTCATTCACCAAAAACTATAAAGGCAAAGACCGCGCTGTTGAGTTGGGACTATTGTTTGACCGTGACCCTTGGCTGGCTAATCAATTGGTGAAGTCATATCCAGATCTCAACGTGCAGCTGAATGAACCTTACGGGCCAAAAGATGGCGTGATGCATCTGATGAATTTGCATGCGGCCCCGCGCGGCCTGCATCACTTGATGATTGAAATCAGGAATGATCTGATCGAAACAGAACGTGGACAACAACAATGGGCACAACGCCTATCCGTGCCGCTGATGAAAGCGGCCACCAAGGGAGAGAATAAATGAGCAACGGTAAACTGACACTTGAAGAGCTTAAAGCCGAAGTGAAGGCTGGCAGCATCGACACTGTAGTAGTAGCTTTCACTGACATGCAAGGCCGCCTGACGGGCAAGCGTTTTCATGCGCAGTTTTTTGTTGATGGCGGTTATGAAGAAACCCATGCCTGCAATTATTTGCTCGGCGTTGATATCGAAATGGAACCTGTGCCCGGATACAAAGCGACCAGCTGGGAAAAGGGTTATGGCGATTTTGTTTTGAAACCAGATATGTCTACCATGATCCGCACGCCATGGATGCCGGGGTCTGCTTTGGTGTTGTGTGATGTGCTTGATCACCATACGCATGAAGACGTGCCGCATTCTCCCCGCGCAATTTTGAAGAAGCAATTAAAGCGCGTCGAAGCCATGAAGATGAAAGCCTATATGGCCTCGGAATTAGAATTCTTCTTGTTCGATGATAGCTATGAAACCTGCCACACCAAGGGCTATCGTAACATGAAGACCTCGACCTATTTTATCGAGGACTATGGTGTTCAGCAAACCGCGAAGGAAGAAATTTACATGCGCGCCTTGCGCAATGGTTTGGCGGGCGCTGGCATTCGCGTTGAAAATTCCAAGGGCGAATGGGGGCCGGGCCAAGAAGAAATAAACGTGAAATATGATGAAGCATTGGCCATGGCCGACACACATGCAATCATCAAGAACGGTTCAAAAGAAATTGCTTATGGCCTCGGAAAAGCCATCACCTTCATGGCCAAGTGGGATTACGGCATGGCCGGCAATTCTTCGCACATCCATCAATCATTATGGTCTGCCGATGGCAAGACGCCGCATTTTTATGACAAAGCCGGAAACCACGGCATGTCGACCATGATGGAGCATTATTTGGCTGGCCAACTGGCACATGCTTCCGAACTTACCTATTTTCTGGCACCCTATATCAACTCTTATAAACGCTTCATGGTCGGCACTTTTGCACCCACTAAAGCTGTATGGTCTTTTGACAATCGCACAGCGGGTTACCGGCTATGTGGCGCTGATTCAAAAGCCATCCGGGTGGAATGCCGTGTCGGCGGTGCTGATATCAATCCATATCTGGCATTTGCCGCTTTGATTGCAGCCGGTTTGGACGGCATCGAAAAGAAGATGAAATTGGAACCTGTGTTCTCAGGCGATGCTTACTCAGCCGCGCAGAAACTCCGCGAGATTCCAAAAACTTTGCGCGAGGCGACCGAGCTAATGGACAAATCGTCCTTCTTGCGCGGAGCCATGGGTGACGATGTCGTTGATCATTATGTGCACACAGCAAAATGGGAGCAATATGAATTCGACCGCCGCATTACTGACCTTGAATTAAAGCGCGGCTTTGAACGTTACTAAGAGAGAAAAACATGACCATTCCAAATCGTAATATAAATTTCCCCACCGCCATTAAATTTGGCTCAGGCCGTATTAAGGAATTGGCCGATCACTGCAAAGCCGTTGGCATGAAGCGCCCTCTGTTTGTCACTGATCCAGGCCTTGCTAATATGCCAATGGTGCAGCAGATTGTGGCTGATGTGAAAAACGCTGGCCTGGCCATTCAGATGTTCTCGGAAGTGCGACCTAATCCGGTTGAAGCCAACATTATCGCTGGTGTGAAAGCTTACAAAGCCGGTATGCATGATGGCGTGATTGCATTTGGCGGCGGCTCTGGTTTGGACATTGGCAAGATGATTGCACTGATGCACGGCCAGTCAATTTCCGTGTTTGATCTGGAGGATGTGGATGATTGGTGGACACGCGCTGATGCAAAGAGCATCTCGCCGATTATTGCTGTGCCGACCACCGCGGGCACTGGTTCGGAAGTGGGGCGTGCTGGTGTGGTGACTCACCCGACAACGCACGAAAAGAAAATCATTTTCCATCCAGCGATCATGCCGAAGGTCGTTATCCTTGACCCTGAGCTTACTGTTGGACTGCCTGCAAAACTCACCGCAGCCACAGGCATGGACGCGCTGGCCCATTGCATCGAAGCTTATTGCGCTCCTTTCTATAATCCGCTTGCCAAAGGTGTTGGCCTTGAAGGCATGCTGTTGGTGAAAGAGAACTTGGCCAAAGCTGTGAAGAAGCCAAACGATATGGATGCGCGCGGCAACATGTTGGTTGCTTCTTCGATGGGCGCTACAGCCTTCCAACGCGGGCTTGGGGCTATCCACGCCTTGTCTCATCCTTTCGGAGGCCTCTATGATGCCCACCACGGCATGCTCAACGGTATCATTATGCCTTACGTGCTCAAGGCCAATCGCAAAAAAATTGAAAAAGACATCGCCCGCGCTGCTGCCTATCTCGAAATCAAGGGCGGCTTTGATGGTTTTATGAAGTGGATATTGGGCTTGCGCAAAGAAATAGGCATTCCACATGCGTTGAATGATATTGGCATTGATGTGAAACGCCTTGATGAAGTGGCCGCCATGGCAATTAAGGATCCATCAGCAGGCGGCAATCCGATTTTGTTTACGGAAAAGCAATATAAAGCGCTGGCGAAAAAATGCGTGGTGGGTGATTTGTGAGTGACCTGTTACCGGTTGTCAGCATCTGAGGGCATTTTATAATTGTAGTGTTAAAGTTTCTAGTTGCTTTATCTCACACGCGCGACGATTCAAAATCGTCTTGGCGGCAACACACCTTAAGCAGATACTCTTAGGCCGCTTTGATCATTGTGACAAAGCGGTCGACATCTTTTTCAGGCGTCGCAAACGACAATACAAACCGGCAATGCACTTCATCATCCGGAGTGCCCGCCATTGGCCATTCATAAAAATGTGCTCCCTGTTCTTGCGCCTTGTTAAAAGTCATGCGCGGCATGTATGCAAACACCTCATTGGCTTGAACGGGATTTGACAAACGAATGCGGTTTGACTGTTGCAAACCGTGAGCCAGCGTTTGCGCCGAATCATTGGCCCTTTTGGCATTGGCCAGCCAAACATCATCACGCAAATAAGCGTTCATCTGAGCTGAAATAAACCGGCTCTTCGAAATCAACTGCCCTGCCCGCTTGCGGCGATACAGAAAATCATCAGCCAGCAACGTATCAAAAAACACCACGGCTTCCAGCAACATGCCACCATTCTTGGTACCACCAAAAGAAAGCACATCGACCCCAGCCTTCCAGGTCATTTCAGCTGGCGTGCAGCCCAGACCAACCAACGCATTGGCAAAGCGTGCACCATCCATATGCATCTTCATGCCTTGGGGCTTAACAACGGCGGCCAGCGCCTTGATTTCAGCAGGGGTATAAACCGTGCCAAGTTCTGTAGCATTGGTAATCGATAGTGCCGAAAGCTTGGCGCCATGTTCGCCATGCACAAACTGTTTTAATCTTTCGGTGATGGCATCTGGTGTAATTTTTGCACCATCACCGGCAAGTGTGATCAGCTTTGCGCCACCCGTAAACATTTCCGGTGCGTTGCATTCATCGGTGTTGATATGAGCGCTCTCATGGCACAGCACCCCGCCATATGGCGGACACATGGCGGAAAGTGCCAAGCTGTTTGCACCAGTTCCATTCACCACCAAAAAGGCCTTCACCTCTTTTTCAAATATTTGGGCGAGCCGAGTTTCAGTCTCCTTCGATCCATCATCATGGCAATAGGAAACATCAGTACCTTGGTTTGCATCCACCATGGCCTGCATGATGCGTGGGTCAACGCCATAAACGTTATCAGAAGCGAAATTCATAGATATCTCCAGTGTTGGAAATTTTCTTAGCCTGAAACGCCAATTTTGTCCGCGTAAATTATGTCACGCCGCGTTGGGCACCAGTTTCACGGGTACTTTGATATACTGCACGCCATTACTATCGGCTGGTGGCAACTTCCCAGCGCGCATGTTGACTTGAATGGAAGGCAACAACAAGGTGGGGGCCGAAAGTGTTTTATCCCGCGCTTGACGCATAGCCACATATTCATCTTCTGAAACACCTGTATGCACATGCACATTCGCGGCGCGTTCTTCAGCGACAGTGCTTTCCCACACAAATTTATCGCGGCCTTCCTTTGGCAGATAATCATGACACATGAAGAGGCGTGTTTCAGGCGGTAATGAAAGCAGCCGGTGAATGGAGCGATAAAGTTGGCGCGCATCCCCACCTGGAAAATCCGCCCGTGCGGTGCCATAGTCTGGCATGAACAAGGTGTCACCGACAAACACTGCATCGCCAATTTTATAAGACACACAAGCGGGCGTATGGCCCGGTGTCGCGATCACTTCAACGTCAAGATTACCAATCTTAAAATGATCACCATCTTTGAGGAGAACATCAAACTCGCTGCCTTCGCCCGAGACATCCATCGCATTGAAGATTGGCCTAAAAATTTGCTGCACATCTTTGATGTGTTCACCAATTGCCACCTTCGCACCCGTTTTCAACTTGATGTAGGGCGCGCCTGAAAGATGATCAGCGTGCACGTGGGTCTCAAGAACCATGCTGATAAGGAAATTTTCTTCCGCCGCCTTGCGCAATATTGCATCTGCAGAGGCAACCGATGCTTCTCCCGATTTATGGTCGTAATTCAACACCGGATCAATCACCACCGCCTGCTTCGTGATAGGGTCAGACACGAGATAACTCACCGTGTTGGTGGGTTCGTCGAAGAAAGAATGAATGATCGGCTGGAACATGACTGAGATTTTGCACCTCTAGCCCAAAAAAGAAAAGGCCCGCGCTTGCCGCAGGCCTTTGACTGAAAATTACAACATAAACCCACCAGCCGCTTCAATGCGCTGGCCATGATTTGCGTTTTTACAGGTCGGTAGTGTCTAAATATTAGACCTACAAAATTAACTTGCATTTGTATATACAAAACCATATACAAATATGATGAAAGCGCATTTCGATTGGGATCTTGGCAATCGCCAAAAATGCCAAAAGCATGGCGTTTCAGTTGAAGAGATTGAAGATCTCTTTCGAGGGCCCATTACAGTTTTTGATGCCCCTGCGCATTCATTAAGCGAGCAACGGCTCAAAGGCATTGGAATTACGGCTGGGAAAAGAGGCATTCTGGTTGTTTTTACGTTTCGAAATCAGGAAGGTCTACAACTCATCCGCCCAGTTAGCGCAAGATATATGCACCAAGAGGAAATCGATTTTTATGAAAAACAAAAACCTTAAGCCCCTCCCCACACTCCGCACTGACGCTGAGGCCGAGAATTTCATTGCAGCTTCCGACCTCACAAAATTTGACTTATCTGGCGGTCGTGTGATGCATTTTGAGTTTGAGGAAAAGGACTCGCAGTTGAGTATGCGGATGCCAACGAGTCTGCTGGACGCAGTGAAAAGCAAGGCGAAGCTGAAGAAAGTGCCATACACACGTTACATCCGCATGCTTATTGAACGGGATGTCTCCACACGGTAGTCATTTTGCGCAATAATATTTCGATTTTCGCTCAAAAATGATTCTTTACTTGCGCCAGGTTCCCTCTGATGACATAAGTTAAGTCAGCAGAGTTGACCTATATAGGAGCCAAAGATCATGAACGCACCCGCATTTCTGCCTGAAGGCATGAAGCCGGCCAATGGGCTTTATGATCCGCGCAATGAACATGACGCTTGCGGCATTGGTCTTTATGCCAACATCAATAACAAAAAGAGCCACGACATTGTATCCAAGGGTCTGCTGATCCTCAAAAACCTTGAGCACCGGGGGGCGGTGGGCGCTGACCCTAAAGCAGGTGACGGCGCCGGCATTCTGATCCAAATTCCGCATGAATATTTTGCGGCCGATGCCAAGCGCTTGGGCTTTGAACTGCCCGCTGCTGGGCAATATGGCGTGGGCTTTTTGTTTATGCCGCGTGAGCCGCTTTACCGCCAAGATATTGAACGCATCTGGTGGGAAACCGCGCGCGAAGAAGGCTTAAAGGTTTTGGGCTGGCGCGATGTGCCCGTAAATTCAAATGTGCTTGGCTATTCGGTCAAAGACACCGAGCCGATGCACCGCCAAGTGTTCTTGGGCAAAGGCCCAACCATTCGTGATGAAGCGCATTTTGAGCGCAAGCTTTTCGTCTGCCGCAAAGTTGTTTCAAACCGTGTGATGGAAGTGTTTGGCGCCAAGGCGCGCACCTATTATCCCGTATCTGTGTCTTGCCGCACTGTTGTTTATAAAGGCCTCGTTCTCGGCAAGGACGTTTCGGAATACTACATCGACTTGCTGGATGAGCGCGTGACGTCTGCTTTTGCACTGGTGCATCAACGCTTCTCGACCAACACGTTCCCCTCATGGCCGCTTGCCCACCCTTATCGGTTCGTGTGCCACAATGGTGAGATCAACACCGTGCGCGGCAACTATAATTGGATGGCGGCACGCCAAGCCAATATGAAATCTGATGTGCTGGGTGAAGATTTATCCAAGCTCTGGCCGATTTCATATGAAGGCCAATCCGACACAGCTTGCTTTGATAACGCGCTCGAATTTTTATATATGGGTGGCTATTCGCTGCCCCATGCCATGATGATGCTGATCCCTGAGGCCTGGGCTGGCAATCCCTTAATGGATGAAGACCGCCGCGCGTTTTACGAACACCACGCCGCAATGATGGAACCATGGGATGGCCCAGCCGCCATGGTGTTTACCGATGGCAAAGTGATTGGTGCCACGCTCGACCGCAACGGCCTCAGGCCTTCGCGCTATCTGATCACCGATGATGGCCATGTGCTGCTTGCGTCTGAAATGGGCGTGTTGCCTTTTGATGAATCCAAGATCACCCATAAGTGGCGCTTGCAACCCGGCAAGATGTTGCTGATTGATCTCGATAAGAAGAAAATTATTTCAGATGAAGATTTGAAGAAAGATTTATCATCCGCCCATCCCTACAAGGATTGGCTGAAAAAAACTCAAGTTGTGCTGCGCGATATGCCAAAGGCAAAAACGGCGCGTCCCAAAATCACAGTGCCGTTGCTCGACCGCCAACAAGCCTTTGGCTACACGCGCGAAGATTTGGCCGTGTTGATGTCTCCGATGGCATCCACTGGCCAAGAAGCCGTGGGCTCGATGGGCAATGACGCGCCGATCTCGGCACTGTCTGATCGCTCGAAAATGCTTGATACTTATTTCAAGCAAAACTTCGCGCAAGTGACCAATCCGCCGATTGACCCAATCCGCGAGGAATTGGTGATGAGCCTCGTGTCCTTCATCGGCCCACGCCCGAACCTGCTCGACCTCAAAGGCACGTCAAAGCACATGCGCCTTGAAGTGGCGCAACCGATTTTAACCAATGAAGAATTAGAACGCATTCGCAACATTGGCTCAGTGCGCGAAAACCCGTTCCGCACTGTGACAATCGATATTACCTATGATGTAGCCAATGGCGCTGAATATATGGAAGCGGCTTTAGACAGCGTATGTGCACAAGCCGAGCGCGCTGTGAACGATGGTTATAACATTATCATTCTGTCAGACCGCGCAGTATCAGCAGAGCGCATTCCGATTTCGGCCTTGCTGGCAACGTCTGCCACGCACCATCACTTGATCCGCAAGGGTTTGCGCACACTGGTGGGCCTTGTGGTTGAATCAGGTGAGCCGCGCGAAGTGCACCAGTTCTGCACGCTCGCAGGCTATGGCGCTGAGGCCATCAACCCTTATCTGGCATTCGAAACTTTGGAAGCCATGTTGCCAACGCTTGATGAAAAGATCAGCGCTTATGAAGCTGTGAAGCGTTACATCAAGGCCGTTGATAAAGGCATTCTCAAAGTCATGTCCAAAATGGGCATCAGCACTTATCAGTCTTATTGTGGTGCGCAGATTTTTGACGCCATTGGTTTATCGACCGAGTTTGTGAAGAAATATTTCACCGGCACAGCTACACAAATCGAAGGTGTGGGCCTTGCTGAAATCGCCGCAGAAACCTTCCGCCGTCATGAAGATGCATTTGGTTTAAACCCTGTGCTTTCAACCACACTCGACATTGGCGGTGACTATGCCCAGCGCATGCGTGGTGAAGCGCATGTGTGGACGTCTGAAACTGTTTCATCACTGCAACATGCCGTGCGCGGAAACTCCTCGGATAAATACAAGGAATATGCCCGTCTCATTAACGAGCAGAACGAGCGCTTGAAAACCATTCGAGGCCTCTTCCGCGTGAAGAGCGCCGAGGAAATGGGCAAGCACCCCATTGAAATGGATCAAGTTGAATCCGCCAAAGATATTGTAAAGCGCTTCTCATCGGGCGCCATGTCCTATGGTTCAATCAGCCGCGAGGCGCACACCACGATTGCCATCGCCATGAACCGCATCGGCGGCAAATCCAATACCGGTGAAGGTGGTGAAGAACCTGATCGCTTTGTGAAATTGCCAAATGGCGATTCCATGCGTTCTGCAATCAAGCAGGTGGCCAGCGGTCGCTTTGGTGTGACGACGGAATATCTCGTCAACTCCGACATGATGCAAATTAAAATGGCGCAAGGTGCAAAGCCCGGCGAAGGCGGACAGCTGCCTGGCCATAAGGTTGACGCCACGATTGCCAAAGTGCGCCACTCTACACCAGGTGTTGGCCTCATCTCGCCACCGCCGCACCATGATATTTATTCAATCGAAGATTTGGCGCAGCTGATTTTTGATTTGAAGAACGTCAACCCGGCGGGCCAAGTGTCTGTGAAGCTTGTGTCTGAAGTGGGTGTGGGCACTGTGGCTGCTGGCGTTTCTAAAGCTCATGCTGATCACGTGACCATCTCTGGTTATGAAGGCGGCACGGGTGCGTCACCTCTCACATCAATCAAACATGCTGGCTCCCCTTGGGAAATCGGTTTGGCTGAAACCCAACAGACTTTAGTTGCAAACGATCTGCGTGGCCGTATCGCCGTGCAGGCCGATGGCGGTATTCGTTCTGGCCGTGACGTGTTGATTGCGGCTCTTTTGGGCGCAGATGAAATTGGCTTTGCCACAGCGCCGCTGATTGCCGCGGGTTGCATCATGATGCGCAAATGCCATTTGAACACCTGCCCCGTTGGCGTTGCCACGCAAGACCCTGAGTTGCGCAAGCGGTTCAAGGGCCAGCCAGAACATGTGATCAATTTCTTCTTCTTTGTTGCTGAAGAGTTGCGCGGGCTTATGGCCCACATGGGCATCAAGACTTATGATGAACTGATCGGTGCCACCGAATGGCTCGACACCAAAAAGGCGATTACCCATTGGAAGGCCAAGGGCCTCGATTTTGGTAGACTGTTTGCCAAAGCCGATGTGAACAGCCCGGTGACCACAAAACGTGTGGGCCGCCAAGATCATGGAATCGATAAAATTCTCGACCGCAAATTGATCGAGAAGGCAGCGCCCGCTTTGCTTGAAGGCAAAGCTGTTGTCATCGAAACCGACATCCGTAATTCTGACCGAACCGCAGGTGCAATGCTCTCTGGCGAAGTGGCCAAGGCTTACGGCCATGCAGGTCTGCCTGAAGATACGATCATGGTGAAGCTAAACGGCACATCTGGCCAAAGCTTTGGCGCTTGGGCGGCACATGGCGTGACGCTTGATCTGACCGGCGAAGGCAATGACTATGTGGGCAAGGGCTTGTCTGGTGGCAAGATCATCATCAAGCCGCAAGACAATATCGGGTTTGCTGCTGATAAATCGATCATCGTCGGCAACACTGTGCTTTATGGCGCGATCAATGGCGAGGCCTATTTCCGTGGTGTGGCTGGCGAGCGCTTTGCCGTGCGCAACTCCGGCGCTGTGGCCGTTGTCGAAGGTGTGGGCGACCATGGCTGCGAATATATGACTGGCGGATGCGTATTGGTGATCGGTGATACGGGCCGCAACTTTGCTGCAGGCATGTCTGGCGGTGTAGCTTATGTTCTCGATGAAGATAAAACTTTTGAAAAGCGCTGCAATCTTTCCATGGTTGATCTGCAACCCGTGCCGGAAGAAGAAGAGCTGATCGAAAAGCATCAGCATCATGGCGGTGATCTTGAATCACATGGGCTGGTTGATATCACCAGTGGCATGGACAAGCACGACGCTACTCGCATCTTCGAATTGCTCGGCCGTCATATGAAATATACGGGCTCCACCAAAGCCAAAACCATCATCGACAACTGGGCGCATTATTTGCCGCTGTTCGTGAAAGTAATGCCTGTTGAATATGCGCGAGCGTTGGCAGATTTGGAGAAAGCGCAAGAGACGAGCAACGGTATGACTGTTGGCGTGAAGAGGGCGTGATGCTGTTTGCATTTGCACACTTCCCTCAAACCATAATCCCTGCCTTCGCAGAGGTGACGGCTGATAGTTTTGATCTGGAATTCGGAGTTTAGGTATGGGTAAAATTACAGGCTTTATGGAAATCGACCGCCAAGAACGCAAATATGCGCCAGCAGCGGACCGTGTTCGCAATTACAATGAGTTCTTGATCCCCCTCGGCGATGGCGCGACCAAAAACCAAGCGGCGCGCTGCATGAATTGCGGTATTCCTTATTGCCACACGGGCTGCCCGGTGAACAACCAAATCCCCGATTGGAATGATTTAGTTTATAACGACTCGTGGGAAGAAGCTTCGCGCAATCTCCACAGCACCAATAATTTTCCTGAATTCACGGGCCGCGTTTGCCCCGCCCCTTGCGAAACGGCTTGTACGCTGAACATCGATGATAATCCTGTGGCCATCAAAACCATCGAATGCGCCATCGTCGATAAGGCGTGGGAAAATGGTTGGATCAAGCCGCTTCTTGCCGCTGAAAAGACCGGAAAAAAAATCGCCGTTGTGGGATCAGGCCCCGCAGGACTTGCCGCCGCTCAACAACTGGCTCGCGCTGGCCATGATGTGCATTTGTTTGAGAAAAATTCAAAGGCCGGCGGCTTGATGCGTTACGGCATTCCAGATTTCAAAATGGAAAAACATTTGATTGATCGACGCGTGTCGCAAATGGAAGCCGAGGGTGTGACCTTCCATTATGGCGCGCATATTGGCGTGACGCAGGATGCCAAGCAGTTGGTTGATTCATTTGACGCCGTGCTGCTCACAGGCGGTTCCGAAAAACCACGTGACCTGCCCATTCCCGGCCGTGAACTTTCTGGCGTTCATTTCGCCATGGATTTCCTGCCGCAACAAAACCGCCGTGTGAGCAAAGAAAGCCCGCTTGATAATCGCCCCATCCTAGCTACGGGCAAACACGTTGTGGTCGTCGGCGGTGGTGATACGGGTTCGGACTGCATCGGAACTTCAATTCGCCAGGGTGCACTGAGTGTGACCCAAATCGAAATCATGCCTGCTCCTCCTGAAAAGGAAAACAAGGAACTCACCTGGCCAAACTGGCCCATGAAAATGCGCACATCATCCTCGCAAGCTGAGGGTGCGATAAGAGATTTTGCCGTTGCCACAATTTCACTCGAAGGTGAAGGCGGCGAAGTCAAAACCTTGAAGTGCGCTAGGTCAGGCCCAGATTTTAAACCAGTGGCGGGAACTGAGTTTGATCTCAAAGCCGATCTTGTTCTTCTCGCTATGGGCTTCGTACATCCCGTGCAGGACGGCATGCTGAAGAACCTCGGTTTAAAACTAGATCCGCGCGGTAATGTTGAAGCCAATGTGAAGGATTACAAAACGACCGCTGACAAAGTGTTCAGCGCAGGCGATATGCGCCGTGGCCAATCACTGGTGGTCTGGGCTATCCGCGAAGGCAGGCAAGCTGCGCGTGCAGTTGACGAGTATCTGATGGGTGAGACAACACTGCCGAGGTAGATAATGGCACGACTGGAACTCAGACCAAATTGCGAATTATGCGATAAGGATTTACCGCCTCATTGTGCTGAAGCGCGTATCTGTAGTTATGAATGTACGTATTGTGCAGATTGTGCCGAGAAGGTGTTGCACAATGTTTGCCCAACCTGCGGCGGAAACTTTGTGGCAAGGCCGATGCGCCCGACGGTTTCTTGGAGGCCCGCAGAAAAACTTGGCCTCATCAATCATCCGGCAAGTTTGAAAAGAGTGCACTCGCCATTCGCGATGGAAAATATTTTGGCTCATGTGGCGCGGATTAAAGACCTCGCGCCCAAAGACCGATGAGAAAATACTATCGCAGATAATTTGCGCTCTAATCAGTTTTCGCGGGTGCCGTATAAGAAAAATCATCAAAACGACCCAGTGGTGCAGTGGGCGAAACTCCAAGCGTAAACATTTTTTCAGCAGCCGATCCCGCTGGCGCCACAATACCGTTGGAACTTGCGGCCAGTGCGACTGCATTTGCGGTCTGAGTTGCCACCGATGCCACAACATCTATGCCTGAGTGCAGCACGGGTTGCCCGTTCTGATCTTCTTGCGCAAACACAGGGCCAGTTGCTTCGTCGACTGCAGCTGGCACTTCAACCACGGGAACAGCAGTATTCTGAACAGGCGCAGTGGCTGGCGCCCCATTCTTAATCGCATCAAGAACAATTTGCCCCAACCGATTGTTGCCGACCTTGAAAAACGTAACGCCATCACTTTCACGCAACCTACGATCTGCACCTGTATCATCAGGGCCACGATCTGTATAGGCACCGTCAGGTCCTAAAAAGGGTGCACGCAAGTCAATAAAGGTAATGCCTTTGGCCAAAGCGCGCTCTTTCTGCAGTGACGTTATGATTTGCATTTCAGCATCATAGCCAGGGTCCCCCATAGGCGGCTCACCCAGCCAGATCACTTTCACTTTCTGCGCGAGCAAAGCATCAATCACCGCATCTACATTGGCCTTATAGGCCGCCGTCCATTCAGGCGTATTGAATGTATAACGCGCTGTATCTGTTCGAATATCCTGACGGTCATTTAGCCCAATGAGAACAACAGCGATTGAAAAATTCTTGCCGTCCATGATCTTCGGAATAGAGGCCGCCCAATCATAGCGATCGGGTCGTGACAATGCAGAAGCCTCATTAAACCGATTGACCACTTCATATTGCGGATCATTGCCGATGACGCGCGTGAGACCAGCCCCCATGCCACCGCCCATTGTATCTCCAACGATCAGAATACGCTGCGCATCTTGAACAACACCAGCGTCAACAAGCTGGTTTTGATCGGTTGCAGCAGAACCAATTTCAGGAGCAGCATCCTGCGCAACTGCCTGTGATAAAGCCAAGAATACAAATGCGATGAGGGCGACAAACTTCATCGTGACAAGCTAGGCCCCCTTGCGCATGAGCTCAAGTATTTTCAACGTCGGCTGGCCATCAAGCGGCAAGCCTTTCTTTTTTTGATACGCCAAAATTGCTTCGTAAGTCTGTGCGCCAAAGCGCCCATCAGCTGCACCGCCAGTTTCAATGCCCATTGCGTTCAAACGCTTTTGTAGTTCAACACGCTGCGATGGATTGAGATCAACAGCAGCACTGGGCCAACTGGCTTGGAATGGTGGAAGCCCCCGAATACGGTCTCCCAAATGACCTACGGCCAAGGCGTAAGAATGCGATTGATTATAATCCATAATCGCCATGAAATTTCGCGTGACTAAAAAAACCGGGCCGTTGATTGTCTGCGGAATCATCACAAAGGCATCAGCTTGTGGCGCACTGAAAGATTTAACACCGACTGGCGTAATCCCCATTTTGGCCCACTCCGAAACTGGTTTCCAATGCGCGCGACCAATCAGCGTGCGATCAAATTTTGCCGGAAGTTGAACTTCCCAGCCCCACGGGCGATCAATCTTCCATCCGGCCTTGGCAAGATAATTTGCAGTCGACGCCAAAGCATCTTCCTTCGATCCCCAAATATCTTTTTTTCCGTCACCATTCCAATCGACAGCATAAGACACATAGGAAGACGGAATAAACTGCGTGTGCCCCATGGCGCCTGCCCATGAACCCACAAAATTGCTAGGGCTGCGCGCACCGCTTTTTAAAATTCGGAAAGCAGAAAGCAGCTGCACCTTCGCATATTCTTTTTTGTTGCCATTATAGATCAAAGTGGCCAGCGAACGCATCACACTCATCGAGCCTTCGTCCTTGCCAAAATTCGACTCCATGCCCCAAATTCCAAGGATCGTATAACGATCCACATTATATTTTTTCTCAATGGCTTTGAGCAAAGCGTCATTGGGGCCAACCATGGATTTACCAGTTTCAATACGAATGGGTGTAACAGCCGTACCCAGATAATCACCCGTTGCAATTTTGAATTCGGGTTGGGTGTTGGCTAATTTGATCACCGCAGCATCGGGTTCTGTGATGCCCGCAAATGCTTGGTCAAATAATTCGCGTGAATAGCCCGCCGCTTTAACCCGGGGCCAGAGTGTCTGAATAAAAGCTTCAAACTTTGCATCAGCAAATGCAGCCTGTGGCACGAACAACAATGTGGCGGCTAAAGCAATTCCAACTAATTTGCGCATCCAAGTCCTCACCGAATCGACAGTCAATAACAAACTGTCTAACAGCGAAAACATGAAGCGCGAAATTGTGTTAGAGATAAGATCGACCGCTCTAGGCGGCGTTGCGTCTTTGTAAATGCCGTTCCCACGCAAGTGCGGAATTCACAATCAAATCCAGATCTGCATATTTCGGTTCCCAGCCCAAAATTTCGCGTACCCGCGATGCGCCAGCCACAATGGCTGCCGGATCACCAGCCCGCCGCGGCACCAGCTTTTTATTGACAGGACCTCCAAAAGCTTTTTCGACGGCACCAATCACTTCAAGCACCGAATAACCCTTACCATAACCGCAATTGAAAATGCCGCTCTCGCCGCCTTTTCGCAAATAGGCCAGTGCATCCATATGGGCCGAAATGAGATCACTCACATGGATATAGTCACGCAAGCATGTGCCGTCGTGTGTGTCATAGTCCGTCCCAAAGACATCCATAGATGCCCGCTGCCCCAACACAGTCTGACAGGCCACCTTGATCAAATGCGTGGCGCGTGGCGTTGATTGACCAGAGCGACCTTTAGGATCTGCCCCAGCTACATTGAAATAACGCAGAGCCACATAGTTCAAACCATAGGCAAGATGCGAATCTCGTAACATCATCTCAGTCATGAGTTTTGAGGTGCCATAAGGTGAAATCGGACTTGGTAACTCAGTTTCAAAAACCGGTTGGGTTTTCGGATTTCCATAAACCGCAGCTGTCGACGAAAATATAAAGTTCCGAACTCCGGCTTTTACCACAGCTGCCATCAAAGCGCGCGATTTCACAGTATTGTTAAGATAATATCCTAATGGATCGACAACCGATTCAGGCACAACAATCGAGCCCGCGAAATGCACAACCGCATCGACATTATGAGTTTTGATAATGTGCTCAACCAGTGCTTCATCACCAATGTCGCCCTGCACCAGCTTGGCCTGCGGTGCAATCGCCCACGCGAATCCGGTTGTAAGATTATCAAGCACCACAACGTCTTGACCCGCATCCGTCAGTGCCAAAACCATGTGACTGCCAATGTAACCAGCCCCACCTGTGACCAAAACCGCCATCTGCCATCTCCAATGTCTAAATTATCTGTCCATATGGAACTTGTTAGTTTAAACTCTGTTATAGCAATGTCATTCGTCACACATCCACGCCCCTTATAACTAAGAGTTCGTTAAAATGACCCGCCCCATCAAGAAAGCTATTTTCCCTGTTGCTGGCCTCGGCACACGTTTTTTACCTGCCACCAAAGCCATGCCCAAGGAAATGTTGACAGTCGTTGACAGGCCTTTGATCCAGATCGTCGTTGACGAGGCACGCGATGCTGGCATTGAGCATTTGATATTTGTGACGGGTCGCAACAAGGGCGTCATCGAAGATCATTTCGACAAGCAATATGAACTTGAATCAACTTTACGAAGGCGTGGTAAGTCTGAATCGCTTACTGTGCTTGAACAGGATTTGCCGGGCGCCGGCCAAACCAGTTTTACGCGCCAGCAAGAGCCGCTTGGCCTCGGTCATGCAATCTGGTGCGCTCGTAACATTGTGGGCAATGAGCCTTTCGCAGTGTTATTGCCAGACATGATTATCAGCGCTGCCCCTGGCTGCATGAAACAAATGGTTGATGTTTATCATGAACGAGGCGGCGGCAACGTGATTGCCGTCGAAGAAGCGCCAGAAGAACAACTCCACCGCTACGGCGTCGTCGGTGTTGATGATTGGCATAATAATAATTTCAAAATTAACGCCATGGTTGAAAAGCCCAAGGCCAATCCCCCATCAAATTTGATTATCTCTGGCCGCTATATCCTTCAGCCTGAAATTTTCAGTGAAATCGAAAAACAAAAGCCAGGTGCCGGGGGTGAAATCCAGATCACCGATGCGATGATCCGTTTGATGGAGCACCAGCCGTTCTATGGTGTAAAATTCAATGGCACCACATATGATTGCGGAGATAAGATCGGCTTCCTCGCTGCCAATGTGGCCTTTGCATTAGAGCGCGACGATTTGGGCCCAGCCTTTCGCCAAGTGCTGCAAAATATCATCGCTAAACATGGTGGCTTCTTAAGCTGGAATGCCAACAGCGAATTGGCAGCCATTCTGCACGATATTAAATCGGGCTATCTTGCGCGTGAAGACATAACGGATGAAGAGCCACAAGCGATTGAAAAACACGCTTAGCTCACTTCTCTAGCGTTTTAGAATGATACTCGTCATCAAGCGTTGTTCATTATAATTGCCGCTGCCTGCTGCAGTGCCATCGTCATACCAATTGCCTTGATAGGTCACAGCCGCAGCCATATTGGGGTTCAGCGTCCATTCAAATCCGGCTGAAGCCGTTTTGTTGGTTGTCGTTTCAACGCCAATATCGCTGCGTGTTAGACCAATTCCCGCAAGCAAATTAACATTCTCGCGCAATGCATAAGTGGCATTGAGTCCAACATTCCAATTACGTGTGCCACCAACACCCAAATTTGCAGTCTCGCCCAAATCAACACCGGTAATTGCCTCTATCTTCATAAGAGGAGTGGGGCTCCATTCTAATCTTCCGCGCAAACCGAGTGCTGATGTCGTCGCCAATGCGGGGTCAGCATAGCTGCGCACCAGATAGGCCAAGGCCAAATCACCTTGCCAAAACGGCCCATCATTCAAAGTCACGCCCAGCGTGCTGGAAATTCCTTGGCTATCGCGCTTCTGCCCATTATCATCGATAATCTGGTCATGAAAGCGCGGCGCATATTGAACTTCAGCATAGGGCCTAAGCCGCGCAACGCTGTCGCCCAATGTGGCCCTTAAAGTAAGCGAAGGTTCGGTGTAATTGCGATCAGCATTTTTCTCAGGAGGCCCAACTTTTAATGGCACATCATCATAAACACTGCGCGCAAGTGCGGTCTTAACCGAGCCCTCAAGCCCCCCAAAATCATGAACCAGATCGGCACTGATGCCAAAATTCTTATCGCGCCGAGGTGCCAGTGCCGCAGCAGGCAAAGAACTGTCTCCAAGCCCCGTGTCATTCAGTGCAATATTTGCAGCAAAATCCGCATGCGTCGTATGTCGAATATCCAGTCTGAAATTTGTTGATGCAGACCCCGTTACTGTCGAAAGATCAGGGTTGTTCAGATAATGCAAAATTTCTGCACTGGCAGCACCAGTCCAGCTATGCCTTGACCAATCAGTTGCAAAACTTATGCTTGGCTTCAGCTTTAAGCCAAAATCAAATTTCGGATTGGTGTTGCTTTGTGTGACGTTTGAAGTGGCCACTGTTCCAATCTCAAGTGATGGGTAAAGACGGATGGCCCCCGTGTTAATACCCGTCGGCGCATAGGGATCGACTACAGTTTTTTTCTTGCGCGGAACAATTAGCTCTTCAGATTCAGCAACAATAATCGGCTTCAACGCCGGATTAGTTTCGGCGTCGATTGCAAGGTCATCCATCACGGTTGGTTTGAGCGAAGTTTGCGTTTCTTGCGCATGGGCCACGGTGGAAACAGCCAAAAGAACTGCCAGCAAAACGCCACGCCTGATCACCCGCTCACGCACAATAAGTCTCCTATTGCAGAGACTTAACAAAAACATGGTTAATGGAGTGTTGCTGCGATCTTATCTAACGCGCAGCCATGCCCTTCAAAAATAGCGCAATGCCTGCTTCAGCAACAACGTCTTGCGAATAATTGCCCGAAATTTCCTCCGAAGCAAAAAGTCTTGGCTTGATCAAACCACATTGCACCAGCTCAACAAACTGCATTGCAGCCAGACGTGCATCTGCTTTGACCAAACTACCATCATCCATTTTGCGCTGCATATAATCAGCAATCTTTGCAATCCCATAAGCCGGACCCGCCTCATAAAATGCCCGCCCAATATCTGGAAACTTGTCAGCCGCAGCGATGACTAGACGCAGATAGGCAATTGTTTCGGAATTATTATAGAGATTTCCCAACCGCCTTGCCAATTGGCGCAACACCTCTTCCACGGGCAGACTGCTATCTTCAATAACGACAACCTGCTCGGCTTGGTTGCGACGATCACGGAAAATCAGCGCTTCGAACAGCTTTTCCTTAGATGGGAAATAGGCATAAACCGTCCCCTTGGAAACGCCCGCCGCCTTGACAATATCGTTCATGCTGGCACCGTCAAAACCCTGGGCCAGAAAACATTGTTTAGCACCGTCCAAAATCTGCTGACGTTTGACGCCTTCTAAATTGTCGTTCTGCGCAATTGCTATATCAGCCATGCAACCAAATCCTGTTATCTGCATTGAACCGAACAGTTCGGTATTGCATATATAGCCGACAAGCGCTAAATGCAATACTAGACCGAACCGTTCAGTTCAAATTGAGTATTCAACATGTCAAACGTCGCATTAAAAATTTCTCCCGCCGAACCTCTCGTGAAGGAAGTCCCCAAACAGGCCGCACCAAAGCCCGTTGAGGCTCCCACAAAGCCGAAGAAGCCAATCCGCGGCCGCATTATTCAGATTTCAATTTTGGCTGCCGTTTTGGCGGTTGCTGGCTATTATGGAAACCAATATTGGCAGGTGGGTCGTTTTCAAGTCTCTACGGATGATGCCTATGTCCAAGCCGATACGTCTTTGATTGGCAATAAATTGGCCGGTTATTTGAAAGAATTGCCTGTTTCCGACAATAGCGTCGTAAAAAAGGGCGATATCATCGCGCGGTTCGATAGTAGCGACTACGAACTCGCTGTGAAATCTGCAAAGGCGCGAGTCGAAACTCAAAAGGCCACGATGGCGACTAACACTCAGCAGATTATTGCACAAGAAGCACAGATTAAAGCCGCCCAAGGTCAAGTCACAAACGCCCAAGCAAATGAACAAACAGCCGCTATCGTTCAAGCGCGCGCATCAGAGCTTTTGAAAAGCAAGGTTGGTACGCAGCAGACGATGGACACTACCACAGGCGCTCTTCTTGCAGCACGCGCAAGCGTAGATGTTGCAACAGCAAATTTGGAGGCTGCGAAAGCTCAAATTGGAATTCTGAATGCACAGGCCAATGCCGCTCAAAAACAATTGGACGAATTGAACATTGCCGTCTCCAAAGCTGAAAGCGACTTGGCCTACACGGATGTAAGAGCACCGTTTGATGGGATTGTAGCAAACCGGGCCGTTGAACTTGGTCAATTTGTAGGCGCCGGAAGTCGGTTAATGGCGCTTGTTCCAGTGCAAGATTCATATATCCAGGCCAATTTCAAAGAAACCCAATTGACCACCATTCATCCGGGCCAAAAAGCTGAGATCATAATAGACGCTTTTACCGACGAAAAAATTGAGGGTGTGGTTGAAAGTATAGCCCCAGCTTCGGGTGCCGATTTTTCTTTACTGCCCCCTGAAAATGCAACCGGAAACTTCACCAAAATCACCCAGCGCTTTCCTGTCAAAATTGCTTTGCCAGCAGGCGCAGGCGCTAAGCTTCGCTCTGGCCTTTCCGTTTCAGTCACAATCGACAGCCGCGATGCAGGCAAATAAATGGCGATCGCTCCGTCCATAGCTGTAACACCATGGAACAAGCGCCATGTGGCCGCCTTCATTGTCATGATCTTCGGCATGTTCATGGCGATTTTGGACATTCAAATTGTTTCATCATCACTTTCAGAAATTCAGGCGGGCATCTCGGCCAGCGCCGATGAAATCTCTTGGGTGCAAACATCTTACTTGATTGCTGAAGTGGTAATGATTCCACTCTCAGGCACCCTCACGCGCATTTTCTCAACGCGTTATCTCTTTGTCATGTCGGCAGCTGGTTTCACAGCGATGAGCTTCATGTGCGCGATTTCAAGTTCAATTAATGAAATGATGGTGTGGCGAGCACTTCAAGGCTTCGTGGGCGGTGCGATGATCCCCACAGTATTTGCTACCACATTCGCCATCTTCCCGGCCGACAAGCGCCAAGTTATCACACCCGTGATCGGCCTGATTGCAACTTTAGCACCAACGATTGGCCCAACCGTGGGCGGATATCTCACCGAGCTTTTTTCTTGGCACTGGTTGTTTCTTGTCAACATCATTCCGGGCATCGCCGTAACGATTGGCGCCTATTTCCTGATTGATTTCGATAAGCCCGATTTAAAGCTGATCAAGAACTTCGATTGGACTGGCCTTGCCCTGCTTGCCATTTTTCTTGGCACTTTGGAATATATACTCGAAGAAGGTGCGGCTGATGATTGGTTTCAAAGCGCACTCATATCTAGGTTGATTATGATATGCGCGATTTCAGGCACGGTGTTTTTTTGGCGCATGTTCACCAAGCCAAATCCCTTGGTTGATTTTGCGGCATTTAAAAATCGAAACTTCACCGCTGGCTGCATCTTCTCTTTTACAATGGGCATCGGCCTTTATGGCTTAACCTATCTTTATCCGGTTTATCTGGCGCGCGTGCATCAATATTCAGCTTTGAAAATTGGCGAAACAATGTTCGTCTCTGGTGTTGCAATGTTTCTAACCGCACCTATTGCTGGCCGACTTTCGGTGAAGGTAGACCCCCGTATTATGATCGGTGGCGGCTTTATTGGCTTTGCAATAGGCACCTACATCGCATCTGGTATCACAATTGAATGGGGGTTTTACGAACTTCTCTTGCCGCAAATCCTCCGCGGTGTTTCTTTGATGATGTGCATGGTCACAGTAACCAACATTGCACTGGGGACGCTAACGCCGCAAGAACTTCGCGGTGGATCCGGACTGTTCAACCTGACGCGAAACTTAGGGGGAGCAGTAGGGCTTGCTTTGATTAACACCTTCATGAATCAACGTATGGATCTTCACCTTGCACGCTTGCATGAATCGGTTAGCTGGGGTCATGATAAAGCTTTGCAAACCTTGCAAAACATGACCTACGCCTTATCGCCGCTTGGATCAGACGCGCCAAGCGCCGCATTGAAAAAACTTTCAGGCCTTGTGCGCCAACAAGCAACCGATATGGCCATTGCAGACATATTTGTGATGCTCACGTTCCTATTTATCGGGATAGTGTTTCTAACACCGCTGTTGAAAAAGCCAAAACCAGTCGCCGCGTCAGCTGGCGGCGGACATTAGGCCGCTTCCACCATCAGCCGCATGCCCTGCACACTTATAACTTTCACGCGTGCACCCGCCGCCATATCCAGCCCATCCACGTCCCAGAGCGTGTCTTCAACTTTAATTTTGCCGCTGCCATTCACAATGGCGCGGTCCAAAATAAAACTGCGCCCCACCAGACCGTGATGGCGTTGATTTAGGTGTGGCGAATCCGTTTTGGAGTAACGCGCGTTCATCACAAAGCGCCAAGACGCCAAAACACAGAAGAACGCCAAAACGGCAAAGCAAAATATTTCCTGTACACCAGTGAAATGGAAAAACAGATCCAAGATTGCCGTGAGTGCTGCAGCCACCGCCAGCCACAACATAAAAAATCCAGGCATCGCCATTTCAGCTAGAAGCAAAATGCCAGCTGCAATCCACCAGAAGTAGCCTCCCGTGAACGGTAAGAACTGATCCATAACTCCCTCCTTAACCGCGCGTCACCGGCGGCACGACGCGCTTAGGCGCACTCTGCGCTGCTTGGCCACTCGGCCCATTGCCAAAGGCCTCTTTTGCAATCTCGGCAATGCCACCAATCGAGCCTAGCATCGAAGATGCATCAAGCGGCATCATTAAAATTTTCTGATTTGGCGATTGCGCCAAAGCCTCAATCGCCTTGATATAATTGTTAGCCACGAAATAATTGATCGCCTGAACATTGCCTTTCGAAATTGCCTCGCTCACCATCATGGTGGCTTTGGCTTCAGCTTCAGCAGAGCGTTCGCGCGCTTCCGCTTCGCGGAATTTGGCTTCCTTCAAACCTTCGGCATGAAGCACAACCGATTGTTTTTCACCCTCAGCCTTCAAAATCGCCGCGCTGCGCATACCTTCAGCTTCCAAGATTGCAGCACGCTTATCGCGCTCGGCCTTCATCTGGCGGCCCATGGATTCAACCAAGTCGCGCGGCGGATTGATGTCTTTGATTTCAATACGCGTCATCTTCACGCCCCAACCTTGTGTGGCCTGATCAACCACACCTAAAAGCTTGTGATTAATCTCATCACGTTGCGACAAAAGATGATCAAGTTCCATCGAGCCCATCACGGTGCGGATCTGCGTCATAACCATATTGAGAATGGCGTTCTCGAGTTCACTCACTTCATAAGAAGCCTTTGCCGCATCAAGCACCTGATAGAACGCCACACCATCAACCGTGACCATGGCGTTGTCGCGCGTAATCACCTCTTGCGAAGGCACTTGCAAAACCCGTTCCATCATATTCAGCTTATGGCCAACACGGTCAACAAAAGGCGTAATCAAACCGAGACCAGGGTGCAACGTGCGGGTATATTTACCAAACCGCTCAACTGTATAATTATAGCCTTGGGGTACCATCCTGATTGCCCGCAGCAAATAGAACACCACTACCGCCAAGAAAACCAATACGAAAATGCCAGCGCCTTCAAACATTTAAGTTCTCCCCGTACAAAGCCAGTGATTCGGCCAACTGGGTTACATATAGGTCATCTTTCCAGAAAAACAAGAATGATAGGAATTAATTGGCGATATTATACTTGCCGTACCCATTGCGGCCCGCAATCATGAGGTGCTACCATGAATAGCGCCTTCAAAAGTCTTGATTCTGGAAGGCTTTGGAGCCTTTGGGATATGTTGAAATTTTTGGCCCGCGAGTTTATTAGGGCAAATGAAGATGTTGCTACCATTAAAGGGCTTCTTCTAAATGGCAAAGAAGATGATACACTTGTAATTGATAAGGGCACACGGGGGACAATAGATTCCCTGTTTACTTCTATCGAAAATCTGAATCTTCCGCTTACCAAATTGAGCGTTCAAAGAATGAAAGATGTTTTGGTTGAGGAAAGTGTAAGATGGGGCGTTCTTAAACCAAGAATTGAAGATATTCAAAGTCGGATGGCTGATGAAATTGGAGGAGTTCTCTTCTTAGTGGCAGAGCCAACTACTGCGCATTTTTACGATAAAACAATGGATTATTTTGGCTCCGATATTGAGAAGATGTTCCCGTCAGCTATAGAAGATTTAGATGAATCAGGGAAGGCGCTGGCTCTAGGCCGAAATACCGCTTGCTGCTTTCACTTGGGGCGGGCGTTAGAAATTGCTGTAGCAATGGCGGGAACTAAGCTTGGTGCATCTATAATTGATAATTGCGGCAAGGGCCTAGCCTGGGGTGTCATTGCCCAAAATATGAAACTGAAAATTGATGCAATGACTAGCGATAAGCCACTGCAAGTTCGATGGTACAGAGTTCACTCCTTCTTGGAGGCTTTCAACAGAGCGTGGAGAGCTCCTACTGCCCACCCTAAACAAACCTATACTCGCGAAGAATCTCAGGATGTTATGAATACAGCGAGAGCGCTTATGAATGAACTGGCTTCGCTGGTCTAATAATTTTGGCCACGGTTTTTTCAAACTTTTTGTCAGTTTCGTCAACATTGAGTTCCCGCGCGGTTGCAATAAACCGCGCGGATTGTTCTTTATCGTCTTCTTTTGGCTTTGTAGTTTTTGGCTTTGTTTTTGATTGCATAGGGCTTCGGCCCCTCAGTTAATCGTTCGATAGGTTAGACGTTTTCCAACGATGCCTTCAATCGCAAGGTCGGTTCGGCCCTCATCATTAACACCAAGGCCTTGACGGTTGCTATAGCGGAAATCAAATTCTGATAGATACCGTTGCAAATGCTTCTCACTGCAATGTTGATAGATGCCCTTCATACCACGTTTGAAAATGCTGAAATAACCTTCCACGGTATTGGTGTGGGTTTCGCCGCGCACATATTCTCCAGCCGAATGGTGAACCTTTCCGTGCTGGCTAACCATCTGCAAAGCATCGGTGTAAAGGCGGCTTTCATCGGTGTGCAAACGAGTATCTGGATGCAAGTTTTCAGAAATGATTTGGTTCATAGTAAGTTTGTTGATTTGTGGCGCATAGAAGGTACGAGCGCCACCACCACGAACGACAAGCGAAACAACTGCCCGTTTTCCAGAATGGCCGCTCTTGCCCTTCTTGGTGCGTCTAGTGATATGCTCTTTATCGCCGAAATAAGTTTCATCAGCTTCGATGATTGAACCTTCACCGCCCATTGGTTCAATACCAACTACCCGCATTGCTTCACGGATACGGTGCGACATGAACCAAGCAGTTTTGAGGGTAACGCCAAGGGTGCGATGCAATTGGTTAGAGCTAATGCCTTTTTTGCTAGATGACATAAGGAACATGGCTTGCAGCCAAAGATGCAACTTCACATGGCTGCTTTCAAAAACAGTGTTTACCTTCACAGTGAAGGGCTTGCGGCATTGATAGCATTTATAGACACCCATCCGAGTTGACTTCCCTTCCATCTTAGAAATGCGATCCACACCGCCACAATGAGGACAGTTTGGGCCTTCCGGCCATACACGGGCTTCAACCCATTTGTAGGCGGCGGCTTCATTGTGAAAGTGTGGTTGGGTGAGAACGGATGACATGAGATAACTCCTTATGCATCCTATGTAATACATCTATTTGGGTACGTCAAGTATAATATCGCCAATTAATTACATCCAGCCTGAAAGCTCGTCCTGCGCCAGCCGTGTCAGCATAGCAATTGATTCAGCGCTATCATTCAAACATGGCACCACGGCAAAGTTCTCGCCGCCATTTTCATGGAAAGTTTCTTGCAGACCAATCGCCAACTCTTCCAAAGTTTCAACACAGTCGGAGGAAAAGCCGGGCGAAATCATGAGCAAATTTTTAACGCCTTGCGCTGGCAACCCTTCAACGGTGTCTTGCGCGTAAGGCTTTAACCATTCGGCCTTGCCGAAACGTGATTGAAAAACAATCTGCGCAAAATCAGCAGACATTCCCAATTTCTCGCGAACCAACCGCGCGGTTTTTTGGCAATGACAATGATAGGGGTCACCTTTATCGAGATACTCGCGTGGCAAGCCGTGAAACGCCAGCAAAATGCGGTCCGGCTTCCAACTCAAACCGTCCATATATTTTTTCAAACTTGCCGCAATGGCGTCGATATAAGCCGGGTGATCAAAATAGGGCGGCACCGTGCGAATAGACGGCTGCCACCGCATCCCCTGCAAGGCTTCGTAGGCCTTGTCCAAAGCTGTCGCAGTCGTTGCCGCAGAATACTGAGGATAGAGCGGAAACAAAACAATCTTATTGCAGCCCGCAGCCTTCAAAGCTTCAAGCCGCTCTTTCACGGGTGGCTGCCCATAGCGCATTGCCCAATCCACCACCAGTTTGCCGCCACCAGCAAGTGCCGCTGAAACTTTCTCGGCCTGCGCACGTGTAAATGTTTTTAGTGGAGATTCATTGCGCTCTTTATTCCAAATTTGCACATAGGCATTGCCACTCTTGGTTGGCCTGAATGAGAGAATGATCAAATTCAAGATCGGCCACCACAAAAACCGTGGCAACTCAATAACACGTCTGTCTGACAAGAACTCCTTCAAATAGCGCCGCATCGACCAATAATCCGTTGCCTCAGGCGTTCCCAAATTCATAATCAACAACCCCGTCTTGCGCGGCAGAATGGGCGGGTGGTTAGGCGGCAGATTCATTAATCAAGATCCTTGTTTTCACGTCTATACGCGCGGCGCTTTATAGTGGACGTCAGACTCGGAGTCCCTCAAAATCTCCCAATCATTTGATTCGGCGGCAACAAAGCAGAATGCAAACCAAACCAGAAGCTGAAACTGCAAGGCAGACAACTCGGCTGTCGCGTATTATTGCTTCTTACGCTCTTCTCCCAAATGCCGGTTCTGCCAGCCGACAACTTAGTGAACTGACGCGCACCATTCCATTTTTTCTGTTCTTTCATTTAAGCGCCGCTGTATCAGTAAATTTGATGGTACTAGGCCTTGTGCCACAACTCTTGCTCGGTCTCTGGCAAGCCATTGTCTTGTTAACTGCAGGCGTGTTTGTCTGGGCCATCCACCTCGGGCGCAAAACGGGTTTCGTTGGCGAAAATGCCGAAGCAATCTTGAAGGCATCTCCGCTCTTTGGCCTTATTCTGGCATTTGCATGGACGTCACCGGTTTTGGTGTTTTCGAAATATGTTAACTTTGACCAGTCGCTAGGTTTGTTTTGGATAAGCTTCGCGATTATGGCAATGGGCGTCATCAGCCTTGTGCGCTTACCTGCTTCGGCCATTTTGTTTTCCATTTTGATGACAATTTCGATGGCATATAGTACGGTTCAAACACTTCATGTGAGTGCATCACTGGCGATTATTGTAGGTTTGTTTTTCATGATAGCAGTTGTGGGTGCTATCGTTACCCAACACTATACATTCCTGCGTCAGCTCGAAACCGACGATGAGCTTAAACGTCATGGCGAAGTTATTAAGCTTTTGCTCAATGATTTTGAAAGCGGCTCCAGCGATTGGATTTGGGAAACTGATAGCCAGGGCCAGCTTGTCTATTTTTCGCCACGGCTAGCCGCAATATTCAACAAAAATACCAAAGATGTTTTGGGGCAACGGTTTGCGGAATTGTTTGATAACCAAGCAACAGAAACACTAAATGATTTGATGGATAATAGAGAAATCATTTCAGATAAAATCTATGAAACCAAAACTGATGGCATCAAGCAACATTGGCAGATTTCAGCCCACCCCCTGACCACGGATCAAGGCCATTTCTCTGGCTACCGTGGTGTCGGCCGCGACATCACCGAACAATTTAAGCACGATGTCCAAATCAAAAAAGCCAAAGAAGAGGCTGAACAGGCAAACGCCAGTAAGTCTCAGTTTCTGGCCGTTATAAGCCATGAATTGCGCACACCCATCAACGCCATCGTTGGATTCAGCGAAATCATGAATTCTGATCAAGGCGAAAATCTACCTTCGGCAATCAAGCGCGAATATCTATCGACAATTCAAGAAAGCGCCCGCCACCTCCAAGGTTTGATCAACGATGTTCTTGATGCCACGCGTATTGAGCGTGGAACAATGCAATTTGATGATCAGCAAATTGACGCCGCCGAACTGGTTGAAACAGTCGTCCGCATTTGTCGTGATCAAGCGAGCCGCAACAAGATCACTCTGATTGCTCACGTGGTTGATGATGTTTTGATAACGGGTGATCTCACACGGTTGAAACAGGTAATTCTTAATCTCGTAACCAACGCGATAAAATTTTCGCCTGCTGACGGTGTAGTTAACATCGACATGACTAAGAGTGCCAACCAGCAACTCATCATTTCAATTCGTGATGCGGGTATTGGAATCAAGGCGGAAGACGTGGAACGCATCTTCGAACCTTTCGCTCAGGCTGAAGAGGGTGCCACCCGCAAATATGGCGGCATGGGATTGGGCTTGGCCATCGCCCGAAAAATCGCCAGACTTCACGGCGGTGATGTCACATTAAATGGTGAATTGGGCATTGGAACCGAAGCTTGCTTTATCATTCCCCCAGCCCGGGTCAGGTGGCCAAAGCCCGGAACCAAGATATCATCCTCAGTTGCAGCTTAAGAGAAATTGGCGCTAAAAAGAACTATGGCAACAGTACCGAAAATCCCCGCCTTTATAGGCACAAAATCCGCGCGCACCGCAAAAGGCGCAAATGCCGCTGTTTTTGGTGCAAACCACGGCACGCCCTACAAGGGTATAGATAACCGCATCCATACTAAGGCGGCTGATAGTTTCAGGTTGGCAGTCAAAGATGACGCTTTGTGGGTCGACCATTGGGATTTTGACTTAGATGGGCCAATGCTGCCAGACTCTCATTTCAAAGCCGTCGATCTCGGAAACCTCGCAACCAAATCAGCCGACGGTCGTGGCAACCGCAAATTAATTGAAAACACAACGCGCACCATTTTGAAAGAGGGTGCCGTGCCGATCATGTTTGGCGGTGATGACTCTGTGCCAATTCCTTTTATGGCAGGCTTCTCCGGCGGCCCCCCACTCACCATATTACAGATCGACGCCCACATCGATTGGCGCGAAGAGCGATATGGCGAACGATATGGCTTTTCCTCAACAATGCGCCGCGCGTCTGAACAACCACATGTGTGGCGCATTGTGCAGGCAGGCGCACGTGGCATCGGCAGCGCCAGAAAAGCCGAGGTAGACATTGCCCATGATTGGGGCGCCCATATCATTACCAGTCGCCAGATTCACCACTCAGGCATCAATCAAATTCTCGAACACATTGAACCAGATTCGTCCTGCCTAATCTCGCTTGATCTCGATGCGCTGGATTCGTCAGCCATGCCAGCGGTCGCATACCCCTCTCCCGGCGGCTTGAGCTACGTGCAAGTAACCGACTTGATCGCAGGCGTCGCTGCCAAAGCCAAAATCGCCGGCTTTGCCATGGTCGAATTTGTACCCAAGCGCGATACAAATGGAACCGCCGCTTTCACAGCCGCAAGAATTGCAGGTCAGGTGATCGGACATATTGCGCGGCAACGGACAGCTTGACTTTGCGTAGCCCCCAGTTATGACTCGACGTAGGGGTTAGTGATCACCCCTCAAGGCGCCAGCCAAACGATCCGTTCCTCAAAATTTAAACCGGAGAATATTATGGCTGGCCCCAATATAATTTCAATTCAGAAGCTATCAAAGCTTATCGGCACACCCGCAGTACCCACCATCATCGATGTGCGCATTGATGAAGACTTTAATGCTGATCCAAATTCACTGCCCACATCAAAGCGGCGCGATTATCGGCTTACAAGTGAATGGCAATCTGATTTAGACGAGCGGCAGGTCGTCGTTGTTTGCCATCACGGGGCCAAACTCAGCCATGGCACAGCCGCCTTGTTGCGAAGCTTCGGCCATGATGCCTTTTCACTGGAAGGCGGTTTGGAAGCATGGAAAGATGAAGGGCAGATGTTATTACCCGCTATTCACGTTGGCAAAAGCTATTTGTGGGTCACCAGACACCGCCCGAAGATTGACCGCATCGCCTGCCCATGGCTGATCCGCCGCTTTGTAAATGAGGCGGCTCAGTTTATGTTTGTCCAACCTGATCAGGTTGACGCAGTTGCCGACCGATTTGGTGCAACAGCATTTGACATGCCAACCGGATTTTGGACGCACCGTGGTGATGGCTGCACCTTTGATACGATGCTTAACGAATTTTGCCTAAACCAACCAGCGTTGGCTAAGATGGCCGAAATAATCCGGGCCGCTGATACGGGCAAACTCGAAACATCAAAAGAAGCGGCAGGTCTCTTGGCGATCTCGCTAGGTCTCTCACGCCAATATGCCGATGACCTGGAACAGCTTGAAGCGGGCATGGTAATCTATGATGCCTTATACCGTTGGTGTCGCGACGCCACAGATGAAACACACAATTGGGTTCCTAACACATGACCTCGCCCTCTCAAGCCGAAGCCACCAAGGTTTTCACCCGTATCGGCCTCCTCTCTTTCGGTGGGCCTGCGGGACAGATTGCTTTGATCCACCGCGAAGTGGTCGACGGCAAAAAGTGGATTGAGGAAAAAGAATTCCTCCACGCACTCAATTTTTGCATGTTACTGCCCGGCCCAGAGGCCATGCAACTAGCCACTTATATCGGCTGGAAACTTCACGGGATGCGCGGTGGGTTGATAGCGGGTCTTTTGTTTGTATTGCCCGGTGCCGCAGTCATATTTGCTCTTTCAGTTCTTTATACGCTATTCGGAAAGCTGACACTCATCGAAGGCCTGTTCTGGGGCGTCAAAGCCGCCGTGCTGGTGATCGTTCTCGAAGCGCTCCTACGCGTCGCCAAACGCGCTTTAAAAAAACCAATCGACTGGGCCATCGCGGCGGCATCGTTCATAGCCCTATTCTGCTTTGCCCTGCCCTTTCCATTGGTCATCGCCGTGGCGGCTTTGATCGGTTTCCTCAACGCGAACAAAAAAGCCGACATCACAGAGAAGGCAAAATCCTTGCCACCTTTCTCAGGCCTCATCAAAACCACCGCAATCTGGCTGGCCATATGGCTCGTGCCGTTAGCGCTCATCAATGGGGCTTATGGCCCCGCCCATGTTTACACGAGCCTTGCATTGTTTTTCTCCAAGCTATCGGTTGTCACCTTCGGCGGCGCTTATGCTGTTCTCTCTTACATGGGACAAACTGTCGTCGAACAATATCACTGGCTCACGGCCCCCGAAATGATCGACGGCCTCGGCCTCGCTGAAACCACGCCCGGCCCCTTAATCCTTGTCGGCCAATTCGTCGCTTTCCTCGCTGCCGCCAAATCCTTAAACAGCCTGTGGGCCGGATTATTCGCCAGCATTATCTATCTATGGATGACCTTTGTGCCCTGCTTTCTGTGGATCTTCGCAGCCGCACCTTATGTGCAGCACCTGCAAACCATGCCGCGCCTTTCCTCGGCCCTGTCCAGCATAACCGCAGCCGTTGCGGGCGTAATCCTTAACTTGGCCATCTGGTTTGGCCTCCATGTGCTCTTTGGCACAGTCGCGCGCGCCACAGGGCCTTTGCCCATCTGGCTGCCAAATTTCCAGGCATTCGATCTCGCAGCTTTCATACTCGCCGTCATTTCGGGTCTTGCCCTGCTGCGCTTTCATGTGGGTATTCCAAAAACGCTCGCCTTGGCAGCAGTCTTGGGAGTAGTCTATAAACTCGCTTTGCCACTGATTTGAAAGTTTCAACCAATGTCAACTCTTCCCCTCGTGGGACTGCCCGCTGATACTTATGAGAACCACGGATTTCTGTTTCACTCTCTCGGCGATAAATATGTGAGCGCATTGGCGGAAGTTTCTAAAGTCCTGCCAGTGATGATCCCATCCATGGTTGATCCGCTCGGTATCGATGATCTGCTCAACCATTTCGACGGCATATTGATGACCGGGGCAGTCTCCAACGTGCATCCACCCCATTATGGTGAGACGCCATCAACCGATCACGAGCCCTATGATCATAACCGTGATAACACCACATTGAAACTCATCCGCGCCTGTGTTGATCGTGGCATTCCACTCTTCTGCATCTGCCGTGGCTTTCAAGAATTAAACGTGGTGATGGGCGGCAGTTTGGAAACCGAACTGCAACGCGGCAACGGGCGTCTCGACCACCGTGCTGCACCATCGGATGATACTGATAAGCGTTATGGTCCAAGCCATAAGGTAGCTATTTCCAAAGGTGGCATGTTAGAGCGCATCATCGGCAAATCAGAAACACAAGTGAACTCAATCCACCGCCAAGGTGTAAAAACTTTGGGTTCAGGCCTGAACGTGGAAGCCACGGCTCCAGATGGCATTATTGAAGCTGTATCTGTGAAAGGCGCTAAAGCCTTCGCCTTCGGAACTCAGTGGCACCCTGAATACAAAGCAGCGGGCAACCCAGATTCAGTCAAACTGTTCACCGCCTTCGGAGACGCCGTGCGCGCTCATGCAAGGCAGCGCAGCGAGGTTTTTGTGGGTGCGCGCCGAAGCGCTTAAACCAGCTCCACCAACTTCGCCAAATTCTCAATCACCGCTGCAGGCCTGCCCGGAATCCGATCATTGAATCCAAGCGTCCGCATCACACGCACAGCCTGAAATCCAAACTGTGCCGCTGCTTGCGCATCCCATGCATTGGCCGACACAAAACAAATCGAAGGCGCATCGGCAATTTGCATCTTCTGCATCGCCAACCGGTAAACCCGGCGGCTTGGTTTATAAATGCCAACCTCTTCAACTGATAAAACCTGCTCAAACATTTTATCGAGCCCTGCATGACGCAGAGCCGAATCCAACATGGACGGACTGCCATTGGATAAAACCGCGCAGCGTTTCCCTTTTGCCCGCAGCGCCTGCAACGCAGCCAGCACTTCTTCATAAGCATCCAGCTTCAAATAGAGTGTCATCAATTCATCAGCCAAACCCGCTTCCGAAACGCCGTTGACTTCCAATGTGTAATCCAACGCATCGCGCGTTACATTCCAAAAATCCACATGCGTGCCCATCAAACTGCGCAGCCACGTATATTCCAGCTGCTTCTGCCGCCACAGTTGAGCGACAGACGAGGCCTTCTCACCAATCGTGCTGGCTAATTTTTCAACAGGTGAGGCCACATTGAACAATGTGCCATAAGCATCAAACACACAGGCTTGAATGCCTTCTAATTTTTTGAAAAGATCGTCGGCCATGGGCGCACACTAGTCAGCACAAGGAATTTTTCAAGCTGCAGCCTGTGGGTAAATCAGCCGATGGAAGCAAGACCCGGGAATGTTTCGATCAGCCAATAAGAAACATTCTGCATCCAACCCGTCAGGAACATCACACCCGTGATCACCAACGCACCACCCATCACTTTCTCAACCATGCCTAACTTGGATTTGAACTTCGAAAAGAAATTGAGAAACACATTAATGCTCGCCGCCGAAATTAAAAACGGAATGCCAAGACCGAGCGAATAGACAAACAATAGCGATGCACCCTTGGTGACACTCTCTGTGCTGGCCGCAATTGACAAGATCGCTGCAAGGACGGGTCCGATGCAGGGAGTCCATCCAAAAGCAAAGGCCATGCCGATGGCATAAGCGCCCAGCAATCCAATCGGCTTGGCCTCTTGATGATACCGGACTTCACGCGACAGAAATGAAAGCTTGAACAGCCCTAAGAAATTGAGGCCCATGATGATAATAAACACGCCTGCCAGTTGCGCCAGCATCGGCAAATAAGCTCGCAGCAATTGTCCGAAATAGGAAGCTGATGCACCGAGAGCCACAAACACCGTTGCAAGTCCTAGCACAAAGAAGATAGCCGCCAGCATCACGTTGCGGTAATTACTTGCCTTATCAGCCCCCTCAGCATTCTTCAAATCATCAAGCGAAGTGCCGCTGATAAAAACCAGATAGGGCGGAACCAAAGGCAGCACGCAAGGCGACAAAAAACTGATCACCCCTGCAACCGCCGCCGCACCATATGAAACATCTAAAGCCATAGATCACTAACTGACATTGCAAAGCCATTCATGCAAGTCACGAGAACGACGCATTGTTCACTTGACAGTGCGCGCGACTTGATATGTAATGTTATAACATATCAATATGGAGTATAAATATGCGCTACCTTGTGTTATCCCTGCTTTGTGCGTCAATGCTGGCAACATCTGCCCAAGCCGCCCCCAAAGTCGTCACCACAATCGTGCCCCTCCACAGCTTGGTCTCAAGCGTGATGGACGGTGTTGGCACGCCCGAACTCCTGATGCAGGGCCAAAATTCCGAACACAACGCCAGTTTCACCCCGCAACAAATAGCCGATATGGCCCACGCTGATGCCGTTTTTATCATCGGCAATAATTTAGAAACAAAGCTAGGTGAAATCAGTGGAACTGAAACGGTAGGCGGCAAAGCTTTCATCAAAATGAATGAAATTCAAGGCCTCATCACGCACGCCATCAGAGAAGGCGGAACTTGGGAACCGGACGGTGACGAGCCGCCAAGCACAGGCGTATCAGCCGACCCCCATATCTGGCTCGACCCGGAAAACGCCAAACTTATGGTAAAAACTATCGCAACAACCTTGGATAAAGCAGACCCTGCCAATGCAAAACTCTACGATGCAAACGCCACGAAAGCTTTGGCCGAACTTGACCGCCTCGAAGCTGATCTCAAAACTCAGCTCACACCCGTACAACACAAGCCCTTTATCGTCTTCCATGATGCTTACCAATATTTCGAACATCGCTTTGGTGTGACAGCCGTCGGCAGCATCTCCAATTTCTCAGCAACGCCGCCTTCCGCCCAGCGCCTCGAAGAAATCCACAACAAGATAAATTCCAGCAACGCAACTTGCGTGTTTCGTGAACCACAGTTCACAGATGCCGCAGTGGTCACCGTAATCGAAGGCACAAAAGCCAAATCCAGCGTACTTGATCCGATTGGTGCAGACTTGAAACCAGGGCCCGATGCATATTCAGAACTTCTGCATGAGATCGCAAAAAATCTATCCGATTGTCTAAGCTAACGTCTTCTACCGCTTCAGCGGGAGAAGAAAGGGGCCCGTCCGACGAAGCGTAGCGTAGATGGATGGGATAGATGAGGGGCTGTCTCAACGAGCTAAGCCCCTCACCTATCCCACTGCTGCGCAGCGGGCCCCTTTCCTCTCCCGCGTCGCGGTAGAGGACAAACTAACAAAAAATCCACTTCATGTTTTAGCCGCAATCCGGCATCATTCAGAAACATGACTCAGTGGATAAAAAATTGCGAAAACTTATTTTAACAGCAGCCCTCATTGCCTGTCCAAGCCTTGCCATTGCCCATCCGCATGTGTGGGTGAGCATGCATAGCGATTTAGTATTCACCGCAGACGGCAAAGTCGAAGGTGTTGACGTGGAATGGACGTTTGATGACGCCTACGCCAAAGAAGCCTTGGACGGCATGGACGCCAATGGCGATGGCGAATACAGCCAAGAAGAGTTGGTGGCGCTCACCAATGAAAATCTAGGTGCGCTGAAGGACTATAATTATTTCACTTATTTTCATACCGCGAACAAGAAGCTCGAAATCGGCGCTCCCATCCGTGCCGGCCAAACTTATAACGGCAAACTTCACCTTCATTTTGAAGTACCGCTCAAAGAACCCTACGATCCGCGTCAAGGCGAACTCACACTCAAAATCTACGACCCCGAATTTTTCATCGCCTTTGACTATTTGAAAACTGATCCGGTGGGAACTGAGGGTGATGTTACGCAAGGTTGCAAAATGATTGTAAAACCAGTGCCAACCGATGCTGAACTCACCGCCACTCAAACTATGTTGGCCACCAAAGGCACGGATTGGAAACCTGAAAACGGCGAAGACTATGGCTCCATGTTTGCACAAGCAGTGCTCGTTTCATGTCAAAAATAATCTGTATACTGATGGTTTTTTTGGGTTTGGCTTTTGCGACCTTCGCGCAAGCCCAAACCACATCAGCACCCAATACAATTATTAAAAAAAGCCAACTTCTGGTGCGTCCAAAAGATTCCGATGGCAATATTATCGCCACACCCTTTTGGGAAAACCCAATCATCTGGGCCCGCGATAAACAGCAAGCGTTTTCCGGCACAATGAGAGCGGCGCTCAACACACTCAAAACTGATGGCTCAACCACAGCGGCTTGGACACTCCTCAGTTTCGGCCTCGCCTACGGCATATTCCACGCCGCAGGGCCGGGCCACGGGAAAGTGGTGATTTCGTCTTGGCTGCTTGCCACTGAAAATGACTTAAAGCGCGGACTGCTCGTCGCATTTTTAAGCTCCATGTTTCAGGCCCTCACAGCAATCCTATTGGTCAGCGGATTATTCTTGATCGTCGCCAGCGTCGGCAGCGTGGTGCGCGATGTTGTGGGCTATATGGAGCAGGCGTCCTATGCCATGATCTGCGCACTGGGGCTTTATCTGATTTACACGGCAACACGAGGTTGGTTTAAAAAACGCGCTGTCATCGCGCAAACCACCAGCACGCCATTCAACTTTGAAATTGTAACGCCGGACAATCATCAGGTCCACGTTCATGACGAACATTGTGGCCACAACCATGCGCCAGAACCAAAGGATTTGCGCGGTGATTGGTCATTGAAAAAAGCGCTCTCACTTTCCTTGGCCATTGGCCTGCGGCCCTGCACCGGTGCTATTGCAGTTTTGCTCGCCGCCAACACGATAGGCCTTTACTGGGCAGGCATCGCTTCAACACTTGCGATGGGCTTTGGCGTATTCCTAACTGTATCAGTGATCGCAACAATTACGGTTTACGGAAAAGATTTCGCGTTGAAATTAGCGGCACGCGACAACCAAAGACTGGGAACCATCGTAAATCTATTACGTTTAGGCGGCGGTGTCGTGGTCGCCTTTATGGGTGCCATAATGTTCTTGGGTTCATTTGGCGCAAACAATGGAATGCTGTGAGAAATAATAATGAATAAATGGATGGTACTCGCGGGCTTCATAATTCTGTGTTTGGGCGTTGGCGTTGTCTCAGGGGTGATGACCGCAGGAGCCATGGTTGATTGGTACCCCACACTCAACAAGCCATTTTTCAATCCACCATCGTGGGTTTTCGCCCCAGCTTGGACAATTCTTTATATCATGATGGCAGTCGCGGCTTGGCGTGTGTGGCTTGCAGGCCACTCATCAAAACCCGCCCTCAATTTATTTTTCATCCAACTGGTTTTGAATTTTTTATGGTCTGTGTTTTTCTTCGGCCTGCATTCGCCCGCATTGGCCTTAATCGACATCGTCGCCATGTGGATCATGATTGCGCTGACCATGCGCGCATTCTTCAAAATTGCGCGGCCAGCGGGATGGTTGCTCGTGCCCTATCTCGCTTGGGTCAGCTTTGCGGCGGTGTTGAACGCCAGTATCTGGTGGTTGAATTAAGCAAATCTAACCGCATAAACCTGCGGCAGAGTTGAGCTGACCATCTGCCAACTATCGCCTTGGTTCTCGCTCACCCAAACATTTCCGGTGGTTGATCCCATGGCCAGCATATCGCCCGTGTCATCAATCGCCAGCGCATGACGAAACACCACATCATAAGCATTCTTCTGCGGCAGGCCTTTTTTGAGCGATTTAAATGTCTTGCCACCATCGCGCGTGCGCGTCACCACCAAGGCTCCATCAACCGGAATGCGCTTCTCATCTTTAATCCCCGGCACAAACCAAACAGTATCTGGATCTGCGGGATGCACAACCACCCCAAAACCAAACGCCGATGGCTTGGCATGAACGCGCGTCCACTGCTTGCCATCATTGACCGATTTGAAAATACCCGCATGATGTTGCACCCAAAGTTTCGTTGGATCAGCGGCACATTGCACCATCATATGCGGGTCTTGACCATCAGGACTTTCAACTTCGCTTGATGGCCCATCGTCAAACTTCATGCCATGCGCCGATTGCGCCCATGTCTTGCCACCATCTGTCGTCACCCAAACCCCGCCACAGGAAACAGCAACACGAACCGTGTCTGCATCGCGTGGGTCAACACAGATCGAATGAATGCCCGGAATGTCAGCGCCGCCACCCAACCACTTATTGCGGTCAGGATGCCGCCACAGTGTTTCCATCAACTCCCATGTATCGCCCCGATCGGACGAGCGGAATAATCCCCCTGGCATCGTGCCACACCAGATAACGCCCTTCTGCTTTGGCCCACCTGTCTCCATGGCCCAGATTAATTGCGTCGTCCAATTTACAGGCTTGCCCCAACCATCCTTATCATCGAGCCCTTCCGGCTTTGGCGGATATTTGGGCGAGGCAATTTCTGTCCAGGTTTTTTTGCCTTTATCGCGCCGATGCAATTTGATCCCAAAATGCCCATGATTAAGCGCTGCATAATCAGTTCCATCGCGCGGATCATGCAATGTCAGCGTCACATTATCTGCGAGGAAATGATCAGCTTTGATCACCCAGCCACCACGCCCACGACCCAGTTCAAACAATCCCTTACGTGTCGAAACTAAAATGCGTTTTGCCATTTCAACCTCCTGATAAAGCTTGCATCACCCAAACTTCGCTGTTGGACAAAACAGCGTCTGTCAATCCCGTCAAATCCCTCACCGCCACGCCATCAACCAAAATGCGCATGTGTTTGCGAACCGCGCGCTGATCATCCAAAACATAAGTCTCAAGGCGCGTATTCACTTTAAAAACTTCGTCCAAAATTTCACGCACGGTGGCGCCCTCACATTCAACAGCTGGGCTATCCACATGCCGGCGCAAATTTGATGTAAAATGAACTTTGGCCATGCGGCACTTTATCATGGCGACAGAAAAACTCCAGCGGCCCAAATTGCTTAAATGAAACGCCGCTCATTCCTGCTTTTAGCTCTTTTGCCAAGTTTGGCACATGCTCACTCCTACAAGCTTGGCGATATCGCCATCGGCCACGCTTGGGGGCTGCCATCAAAAGACGGCGAAACCCAAGTTTTCATGCCGCTTTTTAATAGCGGCAACACAACAGATACGCTGGTTTCCGCAATTTATGAATTTGCGAAATCCGCTGAATTGCGCTCCAACAATGATTACAGCAAACCCGCTGAAGCAGGCTTTGAGCTTGCACCTAAAAAGCCCTTCCCAATGCGCCCAACTGCCAATCACATCAGGCTGTTGGGCCTAGCCAAACCACTTATCTCAGGTGACCGAATTTCAATGACATTGAAATTCCAGACATCAGGCGAAACCAAGATCGAAGTCCATATTCAGGATAAGGCTGGCGAATAATGAAGGCGAAAATAACCTGGCTCAACGGGCGCGTATTTGTTGGTGAATCGGGCTCCGGCCACTCCGTCATAATGGACGGCGCACCAGAAGCAGGCGGCCGTAACACAGGCTTTCGCCCCATGGAAATGATGTTGCTGGGCCTTGGCGGTTGCACCGCCTTTGATGTGGTGATGATCCTCGAAAAGTCCCGCGAAAAAGTCACCGCCTGCGAAGTATCCCTTGAGGCCGAACGCGCCAGTGAAGACCCAAAAGTTTTTACCCATGTGAAAATGATCTACACGCTAAAAGGCCACGACCTCAAACCCGCCGCCGTTGAACGAGCGATAAAATTATCTGCTGATAAATATTGCTCCGCCTCCAAAATGTTTGAACACACAGCCAAGATCGAACATGAATGGAAAGTTGAGAGCGCATAAGCGACTGCTGACAACTCCTGACAGTATGGCGTGTTAGGACACACCTCATCAATAACGGAGATGAGATATGCCAGCCCCAAATATGATTTTGTTATTTGTGAAAAGCCCGCAAGACAGCGTGAAGTTTTATCGCGATACTCTTGAACTCAAAGCTATCGAAGACTCGCCAACATTCGCCATGTTGCCACTAAATGATTCCACAATGCTAGGCCTTTGGGCGGCAGCGGGTGCCAAACCAAAAGTAACGGCATTGCCGGGTGCCATGGAAATTGGCATTCAAGTCGAAGACAGAGAGTCAGTTGATCGCTTATGCGCTGACTGGAAGGCTAAATCTGTTATGATTGCCCAAAGCCCAACGAAACTCGATTTTGGTTATACCTTTGTAGGCCTTGATCCAGATGGCCACCGCATCCGCGTTTTCACACCTGAGTCACCATGACCAAATATTGGATTGCTGTGGCATCAGTTGATCATCTAGCGCGAGGCAAACTAGGCGGCTTCATGCAGGTGAACCATGGCAAAGCGGCACCACTAAAACGTATCAAAAAAGGTGACATCGTCGCTTATTACTCACCCCTTAAAACCTATGGCGGTACGGAAAAACTCCGCGCCTTCACAGGACTTGGCCGCATCACATCGGAAACGCCGTACCAAGGCGATGTGGGCAAGGGGTTCAAACCTTTCCGGCATGATGTCGCTTGGCAAGAAACCCACGACGCGCCAATTTCCCTCCTGCTCGAGCAGCTTGAATTCACCAAAGGTAAAACCAATTGGGGTTATCAATTCCGCTTCGGTTTGTTCGAAATTTCAAAAAAGGATTTACAAGTTATCGCAAACGCGATGCAAACAGTCATGGTTTGATTAAGTTACCAATTTCGAATGCGCAGTCAGCTGCCGCCAAAGACCAAATACAATAATCGCCATACCAACTAGCGAGAGCGCCATGCCAAGTTTCTCTGACCAATGCATATCTAAATCAATCGCAATATTTGTATTGCCAGCAGGCACATCAAATTCGATCAACCCAAATTTTTCTTCAGGCGAAATCTTTATTTCAGCACCTGTGGCCACATCATGCGCCGACCAGAGCTTCCAATAAAATTGCCGAAATACAATATGCGCAGGTGTGGCGGCGGCAACATCAATCAACCAGTGCCGCGAGCTGATGAACCTCGCATCAGCTTTCGCCCCGCCAGAAACGACAGCCAATTGCGAAACTTCACCTGGGTTTGAAGTCCAATCCCCGCGTAAAGCATCGCGCTTTCCACCAGTCAATTTCAAAATCGGATCGAATGCTGTCTTTGGGAGATATTCCCAAGCTGAAAGATGATCAGTCACATTGCCTTCAACAACGCTACGCGGCACACCCAAAATGGTGCCAAGCTGATAGCCGCCAAAACCGCTTAATACACTGAAGATGGCAACCACTAACCCAGCCGCCAAAACACTGCGCTTGCCCTGAGGGATCAAAAAGCCAACAGCCAATGGCAAGCCAAACTCAGCGATCATCATAAATCGCCAAGGAAATTGTATCGCTTGAAGAAATGGCAAATATCGCCACAGCGGCCAAGATAAAGGCGTTAAGAAAACCCAGGCAATCAACAGCGGCAAAGTCACCCAAACAGCCAACTCAATATTTTTTCGCAAACGCGTGAAAGCCACTACAATAAATATACTCACGCCAATCAGCCAGATTTTCATTAACATCGTCAATGCTTCATTGGGCTCTGGCTGTCCGTCAAAGAACAACCAGTGCGACCAGTTAAAGGCGCTTTGCCAAAGTGTCTGCGATGATACCGAGCTCAGAAAACCAAATGCAGGCAACCAATAGAAAGCAGAGATGCCGAGGCCAACAACCGCCCAGAAGGCAGCATGGCCAATGAATGCGAACATCTCGCTTGGCAATTGTTTTTTTTCAAACCCATAATACAAAGCCATGGGAACAAGCACCGTGGCGCAAATCACCACCGAAGGTAGATGACACAAGATGAGGGCCGCAACACTGATTGCCAAACCAACACTGCTCCACCGTTTACCGCGCGAAAGCCCAATCAAAAAATAAGCGATAAATGGAAAGACTGAAAACGCCGCCAGTTCCCCCAACGCTTGTCTCACACCCCAATCAATCATCAAATGATAGGGCAAGATCATATAGACCCCAGCAGCAATCAACGCGCGATTCAGGTTCAAAAATCGGCTGGCAAAAAGGAAGTACCCCAATCCTGAAATCGCAAGAATAATAAAACTTCCTGCGTTGAGAAGGCTCGGCACGTCACATGTCCAACAGATTCCACGCCCCAATGTAGACGTCACCCAAAAAGGCAGCGGGCCATAAAAGTAGAAATCAGGTGCGCCAGCGCCAAACCAAAGCTCAGGCATCCAACGCGGATAAACTTCACCACGCCATAACCCTGCATCAAATGAAGACAGCCAAACTAAATTATTTGCCAAGCTGTGGCCTAAGGGTGGTCCAAAAAGAAAAGCCGGTAGAACGGCAAAAGCAGCAATGACAATAAACCAAGCGCTAGATCGGAGATTTGAGATCGAATCGGAATGGATCATTTTGCCTAACTAGCAGAACCGCCAGAAACCGCAAAAAGCCGTCCAAATTAATAGACTGCTAACCATAATAATACTTGGCTTTCCTTCGTAATATATGCGCAACCAGCAATCATTAGCATAGACACTAATTCTCAGGGGTGGGGCATGCTGCGAGCAAACGGACTTTCCGGTTACATTCAAAACAACAATCTCAAAAGTGGCTTTCTTATATTCGGGTTCCTCGTCAGCGTTCAGCTGATGATGGCGGCCATCTATTGTTGGATCGTGCTCTATTCATTTCCTCCACTGGAATTTACGGAATTTATGGAACACCTTTCAGATTACATGGTCTCAGGGTTCATACCTGTCCTGACCGCATCGTTAGTTTGGGTGGGTATTGCCTTCACCCAGTTCAAAAATATCGTCCGTAATTTTACGGGTCTCCATGGCACGGAGCGCCGCCAAGAAATGCGACTCTATAATATCGTCGAAAATCTCAGTATCAGTGTCGGCCTTTCAACACCAAAAATCGAAATTGCTGAGTCCAAGGGGCTCAACGCTTTTGCAATGGGCCTGTCACCTGAAACATCAACAATTGGCGTCACCCGCGGCTTGTTGAACACACTGGACGATAAAGAGCTCGAAGCGGTGATCGCCCACGAGCTCACGCATATTCGCGCTTATGACGTGCGTCTTGTGACATTGGCCACTATTTTCTGTGGCATCATATTCTCGGTCACATGGATCATCACCTACGGGGTCCGCGAGTTTTTTCGGCAAATAACAGCGGAACCGCAAAAATATATGCTGAGGCTGGCTTTACTGACATGCATTTGCATCGGGTTGTTCTATATTTATATGCCCTTTGGAATATTACTTTCATTGCTGTTTATTTCCTTGGCACTCGTCACTGGTCTAGGTCTCCGCATGGGCATTTCGCAAACGCGAGAGTTTGTGGCCGATGCTGGCGCAATTGAACTTACAAAGAACCCCGAAGCCCTAATTTCCGCGTTGCTGAAAATCGAAGGCCGCAGCCTGATCGACAATGGTGATGTGATGTTGCGCTCCATGATGATTTCCGCACCTTCGAGCGGACTTGGCGCCACGCATCCCGCAATTGAAGATCGCATCGACGCAATTGTCGCCTACGCCGCCCAAAGCCTCCGCGGGTTGAAATTGGCCCCAGCTTGTGAGCGCCTCATTCCGTACACGGACGAAAATGGTTTAGCCGCCGGATTTTCCATCACCAAAATGAAATATCCGTCTTGGATTTCAAGACCCATCATCGTCTTACCATCGCTTCTAACGGGCGGATTGGTCTATCTCATCACCCAAAATAGTGTTGGCGATTTTCTGTTCTCAATTCCAAACTGGCCCTCTGATGCATGGCACTGGATCGTCACGCCGACTATTACCAGATATGACCACAACCACCCAATCCCGGATCAGGGTGGCATTAGTCTGGAAGGATTTGGCGGCCTATCAGGATATTTTTTATGGGTGGTAATCGCTGCCCCACTCGCAGTAGTGGTCAAGAAGCTTATCGACACTGGTTACATCAGAAACGACGAATATGCACGAAGTGTATCAGATAAACTCTCAAAAAGTGTAGAACACGATTGGGAAGGCGATGATGGCACTCCGAATATAGGTATCAATATCGCCGCTACCGATAAGCATTTAACTCCACAACTCGGCCAGCGAACGATGTTTGGCGCTGCCGCCAGTCAGGCAGACATAGCAGATTCTATAAGGGCAAGTTACCGAGCAACCCTCGATCGATCGCCGCATCGCAACGCGTCCGGCCTCAAAGCCTTAACCTCGATGATCCCATCTCGCCTCATGTTGGCACCACTCGCACTTGTGGTGTTCATCGCCCCACAAATCATGATGTCAAAGTTTGGCGGCGGAGGATTTGCATATATAGCACCCGCCAATGATCACTTTGATGTTGGGTCAGACGTTCAAGATTTCTTGCTTTCGAGCGTCAAAGACCACCGCCAAGACGTCGGCGAAGCAATACAGAAAGCAGCCTATAAATGTGCCTATGATCTCGCACCCGGCACAGCAGCAGGAAGAGCCTTCGGCGCGCATTGGTCGAAGGTCTATGGTGGCGTTGCATATATAACGACATTTGGCGGAGATCATTTTCCAACCGAAGAAGAAATGTTTGCAAGCTTCATTAAGCATGAGGGCAGTGGCAATCCCGTAACGCCAGCAGACGTTGAAAACATTGAAGGCAAGAACGAATTCTACGCAAACTTTTGGGACAAGGGCCTATCTGGCACCAGCGTCCGCAACGAGTGCGTTTTTCAAGGTGCCTACACCATCATGCATGGCAACATTCCGCTCAAAGGGTCGCTCTAAAGTGCTGGCCAACTCTAGGATCAAGTCGTTGTGCTGAATTCAAGAGGGCTTTACGGCTACATCCAAAATAACAACCTGAGAAGTGTTGGACTTCTTTTTGGGTTTTTGATTGCGGTACAAATGATGATGGCCGCAGTCTATTGCTGGATGGCACTTTACGTCCAAGGTGCGGGCGAGTTTGACTTATTTCTCAAAAGTGTTGCCCATTACATGGTGGCAGGCTTCTTGCCAGTTATAGCCGCTTCCCTCGTCTGGGTGGCGTTGGCGTTCACACAGTTCACGCGCATTATGCGTGACGCAATCGGACTTCATTCCACCAATCGAAGCACCGAGCCTCGCCTTTACAACATCGTCGAGAATCTCAGCATCAGTGTTGGCTTACCTACACCGAGAATCGAAATTTCAGAATCACTAGCCCTCAACGCCTTTGCGATGGGGCTTTCTGCGAAGTCCTCTACGATCGGTGTCACACGCGGCTTACTGAATGGTCTCAATGATAAAGAGCTTGAAACTGTCATCGCCCATGAACTCACCCATATTCGTGCCTATGATGTGCGCTTACTAACGCTTGCAACGATTTTATGCGGCATTATTTTTTCAGCCGGCTGGTTTTTCACCTATCGCACGCGTGAGATGTGGCGCATGGCCAAAGCTAGACCGCTTCGGTTCATATTGCCCGCATTAGCTTTCGGCGTATGTGGAATAGTTATACTTGACGGCCACAAAGTCTGTGCCTTGCTGCTTTCAGCCGTATTTATTTTCATGGCCCTACTTTGCGGATTAGGACTGCGCATGGCCATTTCGCAAACGCGCGAGTTCGTCGCTGATGCTGGCGCGCTTGAATTGACAAAAAATCCTGAAGCGCTTATTTCGGCGCTGCTCAAAATTGAAGGCCGCAGCTTGATTGACAATGGCGATGTGATGCTGCGCTCCATGATGATCTCCGCGCCTTCCAGAGGCCTCAGTGCCACGCACCCCACCATCGAAAATCGCATTGACGCAATCGTCGCATATGCGGCTCAAAATCTAAAAGGCTTAAGATTGGCTCCTGCCACCGCGCGCTTCATCCCACACAGTAATGACCAAGGTTTCAATGCAGACTTTTCGATTTCTCACATGAAATATCCGGCTTGGATTTCAAAGCCAATTATCGTTATGCCGTCTTTGGCCACAGGTGCCATACTCTTTCTTCTCTCTCACTATGGCTTGACTTGGATACTCTCCATGCTCAGCCAAACGCCACACGCGGTTCTATCAATTTACAATGTTGATATCCATTCGAACGGCAACGATTTGCGCGGAACTTTTTCAAGCGCTGATCAGGGTCATTCTTTGTGGGAAGAATTTGGCTCCAGAGATATCAAGATCATGCTTTTGGAAATGCTCCCCGGTATCCCACTCATCATCGCTGCGCGCTATCTCGTTAAATCCGGCATTGGCAAAAATAGCAATTTCATCCGTCAACTGGCGGGTCTGCCATCAATGGAAATGGCCAGCGATTGGGAAGACCAAGCAACACCCCAACAAATGAAGATAGACATCGCAGATAGCTTTGTATCACCCCGAGACCAAAACAACGATTTGGCTGGCAGGTTAAACGAAGCAACGAACCAACACATAGCTGAACACCAAGTCAGCCGCAGAGGTCAAATTCAATCGGCAGCACCTGCAAAAGCAGACTGTAAGCCAGTTTTCGGAAAAGCACTTAGAAACCCATGAGCGCCGGGTGCGCTGAGCGATCTTGCGAAGGGCCGGGATATATGGACGCCCCACCAAAGCCACTAGGTCGTCGAAAAATAAGGCCTGGACGCACGTTTTGAATTACGCCCACCTAGTATGTTCTACTGAACAGGCTCTACTCAAATTACGTCTGCTGAAGGCCCATGGCAAGCAGCTCCTTGACAGCTCCATCGGCAGCATTTTCTTTCAACAATTTTACAAATAATTTGCCGCTTCCTGGCGGCCCCACAAATATGCCACCTGCTGGCTTTCCATGCCGCAGCACGAGTGTCCACCACGCTTCAGCAGGCTCATGCGCCTTCCAACTTTGATCGCCTGCTTTCGGTTTGATATCCCCAAAGCTGTAAACATCGATGCCCTCGCTTTTCAGGCGCAGCATATTGGTTTGGGAAGCAACTTTGCCTTGATCTCCAAAAATGGTCGCAACGGCGACCTCTGCCTGCCCAGCTGCCGAGGGCCAAAGCCCTGTCATAGTCATACCTTTGGGTTCTGCAGCATCGCCAATGGCCAAGACGTCAGAATTCGAAGTTTGCATTGCCGCGTTGACCGAAATGCCACGTCCCGTTTCCAAACCAGCGTTGTGTGCGAGCAGCAGATTTGGCTGAACACCCAGACAGGCAACGAACAAGTCAGCCGAAACACGTGGCCCATGTGAAAGTTGAACTGTTCGGATTAGACTTCCCCCATCAAAATTTTTTACCACCACATGAGTTACCACCTGAATTCCAATATTCTCGAGATAGCGCTTCAGGTTACGGGAACCTGTTTCATCGAGTTGTGCATTCATCAGTCGGTCAGCCCTTTGCAGTAAGATGACCTGAAGTCCAAAATGCTGTAACGCTTCCGCCACCTCAACACCTAAAACACCGCCGCCAATCACCACGGCGCGACGTGCGGCAATTGATTGTGCATAATTCCTGATTGATTGCGCATCATCAACCGAGCGCAAAACAAATGCATTCTTGCGCGATAGAAAATCGGGCGCAGGCATCGCCGCACGGGCACCAGTGGCTAAAATCAACTTGTCGTATGAAAGTGCATCTCCAGCCCCAAGCATCAGCCTCTTTGACACAGTGTCAATCTTTGTCGCAACCGTATTGCGCAGCACCGTAACCTTATTTTCAGCAAACCATGACTCTGGCACAAGTTGCAGCGCTTCCATTCCTGTTGGATCGTAAATCATACGCCCGATGGCCATGCGGTTGTAAAAATGCATGGATTCATTGGTGACCATCGTGATCTCGACTGACAGGCTTTCGCCGCGTAAAGTTTGGGCCGCCGTTGTGCCAGCAACGCCATTACCAACAATAACAACTTTCTTGATGCCGCTCGCAATTGCTTTATCCGTTTTCTGTGCTCGTCGTATTTGGGTTGGAGTCATGCCGCCCGGCGCTTTCGGATTGCGGTCAAAGGTAACTGGGCCCTTCACCTGACAGACACAGGCTAAGCGTGCTTTGCCCTCGAGGCCCATCCGCCGTAAGGTTGCAATTTCATCCTCTCCGGGTGGCGAAAGATTGGCAGCACCATCGATGATCGCAACAGCGTCTGCCCCACAAAAACCGGAGCGGCAGCCATAATTAATTTTCAGTCCTGCCGTTTGAATGGCGTCGAGAAGCGAGGCACCTTCAGCAACTGGAAATGACGCACCGGTTTCACGGTCTGTTGCTTCGGATTTACCAGTCACGCTTTGCGGCAGTCGTGTTAATTCCCTTATATCGACGTTAAACTTTGCCTCGGAGGCGGCACGTTTGGATAGTGTGTGATTACGCTCACTCCACCAGCCCGATAGCGCCAATCCAAGTGCCGCCAAAACACCAGTCGCTTGAGCTGCTATCTGTATCACTGCCGGGGCTTCTGCTGAAAATAGCCCACCCACCGTTCGCACAAAAAGTGGCCCGGCAAACCAATAGAAAATTGCCAGCGCCGCCGCACTGAACGCTAGGCTGATGCGGTAAGGGTCAATCCGTGTGAAACTCAGCAACAGACTAAAGGACCCCACGGAAGCAGCGCAAAATAGTGCAAGAGTCTGCCAGTAGGTAATGAGATTATCTGGTGCAGTCGTTTTTTGTAAAAAGTACCCGAGAACAAGGCCCGGCAATAGCCCCATAAAAAGACGACGTTGCGCGGCATAACGCGGGTCTTCATCAAACACGTCAGAGAAAACTGTGGCGCGCGGATTGAAGTCGTAACAGTTTTTTTGGCAGCCCACGCAAGTATGGCAAAATCCGTTGCGCACAACGACAAGTGGCGCTTGGCCATAACTCCTCTGGATTGGCCCAAGAGGGCAGAACGTGCCGCACCATCCACTGCGACCCTTAAAAACCGTACCACCAACAAATGCCAGAACAATTGCGGTGATGAGAACAATGCCTAGAACAATGCCTGCGTGATTGACCAATGGCGCGCGCATGGCCACAAAACTCACGAAAAATATAATCGCTACCGAAAACGCGCGAGCCTTCAGAAAATCTGGCAGGTCCTTCGCTTTGCTAAAATTGAACATACGCGGCAATTGATTGGCAAAAGCCATTGGGCAAACCTGCCGCCACAAGCCCGGTGCTATAACCAGAATCATAGGCAAAATGGGGATCAATATCCCCCAGAAAATTGGAAGAGCACGCTCGGGAACATAAACAAGTGCAATTGAAACGGCCACTGTGAAACACAACATCATGACCCGCAAAACTTGCCAAATAACGATGGGAACGCGCTGTTCCATTTTGGTGAAGTTTCGAAAAAAAATCTGGGCTGCAGATTCTGACATGTGAGGGCCTATCGACTGAACAGATGTTTCAAAGCATCACATTGTGCTGACGGAGCCTCGAGGCAACAGTTTCGGCAAGATCGTTCAAAATTGTAATTGCAATGCGAGGATGCCAAGCAGCCAACCGCTCGAACATCGTTTTTTCCAACATGAGCGTTTCAACGGCTCCATGAGCCACCGCACTAACGCTGCGCGCGTGACCATCCAAGAAGGTAAGGATACCAAAAACCGAACCAGGGCTGATTTCTATTTTCGGACTATGAAATGACGCTGGGTTGCTTGCAACCAATTCAACTTTACCCGCGCTGAGAAAATATACGGCGCGCTCCGCATTCTCCGCCGTATATATTATCGTGCCGTCGGCAAAACGTCGGACAGCTGAAAAATTACGTAGCTTATCCCAATCTCCGTCTTGAAAGCGCGAGAACAGCGCCCGCGCAGCAACAGGACTTGTGTGGCTATTTTCTGAATAATCAAAAAAATCCGACATCAAACATCGGTTCCTTGATCATAAGATGTCACCACATGCAGCAACATCGCTGCGGCAAATTTAGTGTTCCAATCACTGCCTAGACCCTGCCACAAGGATCGATAATCGCTGAGCCAATTTCTAAGATCTTCTGCGTTACCAGCTATTTCTTCACTCGGTGGCGCCACGGCCACTGCCATGCGTTCAGCACCAGCTCGGATGGCAGCAACAAGACGCAAATCATGTTGGCTCTGAAGGCCAATGCTTTCAACGATTTGCTGGGTGGCGTCAGAAGCTGGGTTCATAAGCCGTTGCAGCGTTTGAACTGATCGTCCGGCAAAAACATCGCGCTGATGAGGCTTGCGCATAAAATCTCGGCGACTGCCCATCGCTTGCATTTGCTCGCGGCGCACGCGGCCGACGCTCTCAGTACTCTCGACCAAGGCTTTGACAATGCGTGCCAACTGTTCAACGGCCATGAGTGGTTCTGGAAAATCCTTCGCGTCAAGCGCAATTCCCAACTGAGATCCGAGACGTTTAAGAACATCGCTGCCTTCGACTTCAGAAGGCATGGGATTCGCTTGAGCCTTTTGATATTGGCTTAAAACCAAGGTCCGGCTTGACGGCGCGGTGGCTTCGGGCCTTGTAATTTCAGGCTTAGCAAACTCATTCTTTTGCTCTGCTGGAATGAAAGGCTTGATCATGGTCATGCTATTGTGAGCGGCAGCTTTCTCGGTTTGGTCAAGATCGTGACTGTTGGACGGAGCGATTGCAGCTGGGTCATTGCCACGCTGACCGTAAGCTGAGTTATCGATCACGTCATTGTTTCTCTGGCTCGCTTTTGGCAATTGATGCGTTGCCAAATGCGGCAATGAAAATGCCGCAGCATCCATACCTACCTGAATCAAGTATGGACCAATTTTAAAGGCATCGCCCGGTTGCAGCTTATGCGTATCAACGAGGCGCTCGTTGCTGCCATTCAGAAATGTGCCATTCGTAGAACGATCAAAGAGGATAAAATCGCCATTCTTGCTCTCGATAAGGCAGTGTATCGCGGAAACATGTTTGCTGGGATCCGGTAAATTCCAATCGACGTTGGAACCACGGCCAATGACAAATGTGGCACCATGACGTAGAGTAACCTGTGCGGGGGTTTGGGCGTATGGTGACAATCCTGTTTCGACACGCAGCACAAGCGCCATAGATCCACCGCCATTGAATTTTACTCAATATTTCACAATGAAAGATGCAATTCAATCCCCCAATTGGACGATCAATATTTTGTATTTCTGCAACAAACAAAAACCCGCCGTCCATTTCTGGAGCGGCGGGTTTTGATGATCTGTTTCATCGTATTGAAGGGTTACATCTGTCTTTCGCAGGCCTGGCGGCGACCTACTCTTCCGCGTCTTAAGACGAAGTACCATTGGCGCTGGGGTGATTTACGGCCGAGTTCGGGATGGGATCGGGTATGGACGCCCCGCCAAAGCCACCAGGCCGGCGAAAGACAGATTGAAGCACAATATACATTTTAAGTGACGCTAAACATCCGTGCGGATGAAGCGTTTTAAGTGGCGCAAGTTCTTCATCAGAACCACGCAGTTTTTCATCAAATGCTATTCCATCTTGCGATGGGCATAAATAATGAGAATGAAAAAGCCGTTCGAGCGATTAGTACCAGTAAGCTACACGCATTACTGCGCTTCCACACCTGGCCTATCAACGAGGTCGTCTTCCTCGGCTCTCAAGGGAGAAATTGTTTCGAGGTGGGTTTCCCGCTTAGATGCCTTCAGCGGTTATCCCGTCCACACATAGCTACCCTGCACTGCGACTGGCGTCACAACAGGTCCACCGGAGGTGTGTTCATCCCGGTCCTCTCGTACTAAGGACAAATCCTCTCAATTCTCCTACAATCACGGCAGATAGGGACCAAACTGTCTCACGACGTTTTGAACCCAGCTCACGTACCACTTTAATCGGCGAACAGCCGAACCCTTGGGACCTTCTCCAGCCCCAGGATGTGATGAGCCGACATCGAGGTGCCAAACAGGCTGATACTCCCGTCGATATGGACTCTTGGGGAGTATCAGCCTGTTATCCCCGGCGTACCTTTTATCCGTTGAGCGATGGCCCTTCCATACAGAACCACCGGATCACTAGAACCTACTTTCGTATCTGCTCGACCTGTCAGTCTCGCAGTTAAGCACCCTTTTGCTCTTGCACTCATTGCGCGATGTCCGACCGCGCTGAGGGTACCTTCGTGCTCCTCCGTTACTCTTTGGGAGGAGACCGCCCCAGTCAAACTACCCACCATACACGGTCCTCGACCCGGATCACGGGTCTGAGTTAGAACTTCAAACTTGACAGGGTGGTATTTCAAGGTTGGCTCCACGTCATCTAGCGACAACGCTTCAAAGCCTCCCACCTATCCTACACAACCAACTTCAAAGTTCAGTGTAAAGCTATAGTAAAGGTGCACGGGGTCTTTCCGTCTTGCCGCGGGTACACTGCATCTTCACAGCGATTTCAACTTCACTGAGCCTTAGGTGGAGACAGTGTGGCTATCGTTAC
>JANYLQ010000020.1 GCA_025363755.1 Hyphomicrobiales bacterium
AAAAGGCAGGGCACTACGACCTTGTCAGCCCTAGTGGGCAAGAGACTTGCTTGACTTTCAGCTGCGGTGTCACAGCCGCCCAGTTCCAGAGACTCTCGTTCACCAACAGCAAAAATCGCCGCAAAAGCGTGGGTGCTTATAAGCACTCAACCAGCCGGACTACTATACCGGCAACTTCGTGTTTGTTTGCGCCCGCGCAACCCTTCACTTCTACCCAAAGAAACGGAATAACCGTTTTCATCGTAAGCGAAGACTTGTCTCAAACCCAAGCCACCAATTCCATTTGACCCCGCGCCCACCCTGCACAATAGTCACCCCCATGAACACTCTCAAATCATGGGCTGAACTCGGTCCAAGTCTCGTCGCCGTCGCCATGGGTCGCAAACCCGCAGATACCGTTGTAAAAAACACCAAATGGGTGAATGTGCATTCAGGTGAAATTATCCCGAATACTGACATCGCAATATATGGCGGGCGCTTTGCTTATGTGGGTGCCGATGCCACTCACACCATCGGCCCCAAAACCAAAATCATTGATGCCGCTGGCCGCTATGCCTCGCCCGGTTTTTGCGATGGTCATATGCATGTTGAATCAGGCATGGTCACCGTCACGCAATTTGCCCGCGCTGTGGTTCCGCATGGCACCACGTCGATGTTCGTCGATCCGCACGAAATCGCCAATGTGTTGGGCCTGCCCGGCGTCAAGCTGATGCATGATGAGGCGGCGGGGTTACCACTTAACATCTTTGTGCAAATGCCAAGCTGTGTTCCCAGTTTTCCCGGCCTCGAAACGCCGGGTGCTACCATCTCGCCTGAAGACGTGGCCGAAGCGATGGCCTGGCCCAACATCATCGGCCTTGGCGAGATGATGAATTTTCCGGGCGTCATTAATGGCGATGCCAAAATGCTGGCCGAAATTGCCGCCACGCAACGCGCCGGCAAAACCGTGGGCGGGCATTATGCTTCGCGGGATTTAGGCAACGCCTTTCATGCCTATGTAGCGGCTGGCCCTGCCGATGATCACGAAGGCACGCATGTCGATGATGCCATCGCTCGCGTGCGCCAAGGCATGCGCGCCATGTTGCGGTTGGGTAGCGCGTGGTATGATGTAGCAACCCAAATCAAAGCCGTAACCGAAAGCAAACTCGACTCGCGCAATTTCATTCTGTGTACGGATGATTGCCATTCTGGCACGCTGGTCAATGAAGGTCACATGAACCGCGTGCTCCGCCATGCCATCGCGCAAGGGCTGCCGCCAATCACCGCCATTCAAATGGCATCAATCAACACCGCCACGCATTTTGGGCTGGAGCGCGAATTAGGTTCCATCACCCCGGGCCGCCGCGCTGATCTGGTGCTCACGTCTGATCTCGTCAACTTGCCCATCGAACTGGTGATGGCCCATGGCGTAGTTGTGGCCGAGCATGGCAAACTATTGGCCGAATTCCCGCGTTTTGATTATCCACCTGAAGCCAAATCTACTATGCATATGAAACGCGATGTAACGGCGGCTGACTTTGATGTGAAAGCGCCGCTGGGTGCAAACCAAGTCAAAGTGCGCGTCATTGGCGTCATTGAAAATCAAGCGCCCACTAAATCCCTCACTGCAGAATTGCCCGTCAGTTCTGGTCTCGTCAGCATGGATTTGAAGAATGATATAGCCCAGATTGCCTTGGTCGAACGCCATGCTGCCACCGGCAAAGTGGTGAACGCTTTTGTGTCTGGTTTTGGTTACACCAAGCCCTGCGCCGTGGCCTCAACTGTTGCGCATGACAGCCACCACATGATCGTGATCGGCACCAACAAGGCAGACATGGCCCAAGCTGCCAACGTGTTGAAACAAATCGGCGGCGGCGTGGTGGTAATCAGCCAAGGCATTGAACTTGCCAGAGTGGAACTGCCCATCGCCGGATTAATGTCGGATGAACCAGCCGAAATCGTCGCCGTCAAAGCTGAACAAATGGTTCAAGCAATGAAGGATTGCGGCTGCAATTTAAACAACGCCTTTATGCAACATTCGCTGCTCGGTTTGGTGGTGATCCCCGATTTGCGCATTTCGGATTTGGGGTTGGTGGATGTAACGACGTTTAAAGTGGTGGAGCTGTTTGTCAGTCCGTAGCAGAAATTGAAAGCAAATCTCATGTCTCTCGAATCTCTCGTTTTACCTAATTTGCAAATCTCTATTGATAGCACCGTCGCCACCGTGCGCCTCAATCGGCCAGATAAGCGCAATGCTTTGGACGGCGACACGATTGAACAATTCATCACGCTGTTTAACGCCCTGCCCCGCTCTGGCGTGCGCGCTGTGGTGCTGTGTGCCGCAGGCAATCATTTTTCGGCGGGGCTCGATTTGGTCGAACATCACAAGCTGGACCGCAGCGCGGCTGACTTTATGTTAGTGTGCATGCGCTGGCATGAGGCGTTCAACAAAATGGAATATTCCGGCATTCCAGTGATCGCCGCACTGAAAGGCGCTGTGGTGGGCGGTGGTTTGGAACTGGCTTCATCCGCCCATATTCGCGTGTCCGACCAAACAACTTATTTCGCATTGCCCGAAGGTCAGCGCGGATTATTCACCGGCGGTGGCGCCACCATTCGCGTGGCTGATCTCATCGGCAAATCGCGCATGATCGATATGATGCTGACAGGCCGCATTTATAAAGGCCAAGAGGCAATGGATGTTGGCCTCTGCCAATATTTGGTTGAAGATAGCGAAGCTAAAGCGCAGGAATTAGCCCACATCGCCGCCAAAAACCCACCCCTCTCAAACTTCGCTATATGTTCAGCCATATCCCACATGCAAAACATGTCAGCCTTTGATGCGTCTTATGCTGAGGCCGTAGTGGCAGGCATTGTCAACACCCAACCCGCATCACGCGAATTGCTGGCGGCTTTTGCAAATAAGACTGGGGCTCGAATTAAGCCGGAGTAAATCTCACTCGTCCCGGTAAACCCGCTCGCGCTTTTCATGGCGCTCTTGCGCTTCGATTGAAAGCGTAGCGATTGGCCTCGCGTCCAAGCGCTTCAAGCCAATCGGCTCGCCTGTGTCTTCGCAATAGCCGTAGGAACGATCTTCAATGCGCTTTAAAGCAGCGTCAATTTTCGAAATCAATTTGCGCTGACGGTCGCGCGTGCGCAGTTCCAAAGAACGATCAGTTTCAGAAGATGCCCGGTCTGCAACATCTGGCAAAATATGGTTTTCTTCTTGGAGATGCGAAATGGTTTCTTTGCTCTCCTTGATAATATCATCTTTCCAGTTCAGCAATTTGCGCCGGAAATATTCAATCTGACGTTCGTTCATAAACGGCTCAGAGTCACTTGGCTTATAGTCTTCGGCTAACATAACAGTCATTTGAAGTCTCTCTTCCCAGTACAATGAGCGGGCTTATAGCGAGCAAGGCCAGCAGCAGCAATACTTGCTTAATTGCGCAAAACCAGCCGTGATTCGTGCACTTGGGTGATCCAATGCCCGCACAATATTACCGAATGATGAACACTCTGTTTCAATTTGAAACACCAATAATCCCATATGCTTAACTTAAAATTAGAACAATATGTTCATGTTTAATGAAATCTGGGTCAGTTTGGATGTTCATCATGCGTTTCGCGTCACTTGCAGTTTTATTGGCAGCCGGCACAGCCCTTTCGGGCTGCGATGGCAATCAACTCGATGCCGTCGCCAATCTCAGCAGGTCCTGCACGAGTACTTCGCAAACATTGGATTGCAGCGGGCCGGAGAGTGCTGTTAGCGGCGGTGCAGTCAGCGGTGGTGGAGCAGTCAGCGGCGGCGGGGCAGTAACGCCAACGACGAACACTGGAAACACGGCACAATTGGTAACCGGCGATACAACCATTATCCTCGAAGGCGGGAATTTGGTTTCAAGACCAACAAATATGGCGGTGTCAACGCTGACACAGACGCCGGGCCCAACCAATACAGCCAAAATTGTAATAACAACCAACACCAGTACAAATGCAAATTGGCCACAAGCCAAGACAATGGAGGAATCGGTTTATGGGACATCGCTAGGTTCAGGTCTCGGCGGAACTTACATGGAATACGCCATGAGCAACAAAACACCGGGTGGTGTCACCGATGTCGACGAGGAACTGCAAGTATGGAAATGGAATGCAGGCACCGGAAAAAGCTATGCCACGCAATATCGTGACGTAACGGGCGGCGGTAACCCTGCCCGAAACCAAGCCTGGTCATTCGGCGGAGACTATACAACTGCAGCCCAAATGCCAATTAACGGCAGCGCCACTTATTCAGGGAGGTTTACTGGTGAAGCAGTTACAGCAAATTTCGTGAACCCGACTAGTGGTACCCAGACTTTGGACCGGAACAACAGATGGTCCGTTACCGGCGACACAGCAATCACCGCGAATTACGGCGCGAATGGCAACATAACCGGCACTCTGACGCCGACGGAATGGATGGCGTGGCAAACTCTTAACAGTACGACAGGTTTCTATACAACTTCTGCCGCCGATCCAATTGCTGATAACTGGTTTCCGGCAGCACAGGGGGGCTTTATGGATAAACCAATTCTCTTAAGTGGATCAATCAAAACCAACGCGACTGCGACGGGAAACACCAAGCCCAATACAATCACGGGTGTGGCACAATATGATCCCACCACAAACTGGGATAACACTGCTTCAAATAGTTTCTTCAGCGCCGGATTTTTTGGCAACAACGCCGATAACATTACAGGTGTCTTCAGCATGGACGCTAGAACTCGGGCACCCGTGGGCGGCATCGGAGGCATTCATGATGATCGCCGCGCCTATGTTTCGATGACAGGCATCTTCAATGCCTGCAAAACCGGGCCAGTTTGCTAAAATCTAAAACACGAAAGAAATTAAGGCGCGTTTCAACACGCGCCTTGTTATGCTTGTTTGCACTGTTGATGGGGTGTGGATTGGCTAACGCTGAACCCTCCGGCCCCCCGCCATTAACCGCCAGCGATTTTGCGCTCTATGAATCCGGCTCTGAAGATATGCGCGTTCATGCTCTTATTGCCTTTGCACAAGCGGGCCAACAAGAACAAGCAGCACAGCTTTTGCATCGCTATCCATTACGCGGGTCCCATGCTGCAAACAGAACATTATTTATCGAGGGCCTCATTCTCGAACAACGTAAAGACTTGTTCGGCGCCGCTAGAAAATTCCGCGCCGCCCTCGCAGATGATCCCAAACTCACCCTAGTGCGCTCAGAACTGGCAAAAGTTCTTTTAGGTCTTGACGAAACAGATAGCGCAGCACATCACCTGAAATTACTTGAAGCCGATGCACCTAATGCTGCAGATGCAGCTGGTATTCGGTCTTTTATCGACAGGATTGGTGACAAAAGGCCCTATTCATTCTCAGGTTTTGTTTCAGTTGCACCATCAACAAATGTGAATAGTGGTTCGAACCATTCCATTCTTCGAAGCGATACGCTTGGTCCAAATTATGATCCCAATGGCACGATCAACAACCAAAAGCAGAGCGGGTTGGGTTTTTCCGGGGGCCTTAGTGCAGGCTTCAGCAAAAGGTTAAATGACCGCTTGCAACTGGTGCTTGGCGCTGGGATGAATGCCAACATCTATACCGACCCTCAGTACAATGCGATCTCTACAAATGAATCGACCGAACTGCGCTACCTGTTCACGGACGGCTATCTCAGTTTCGGCGGAACAGCTACGCAGAATTTTGCTCAGCCAAGCTTAACCAGCTTCGAAATCAATAATCACACATTTGGACCCCGGCTTGCTACGAGCTATCAGATTTCCCAGCGCGACCTTATAAACAGCAGCATTTCGTACGAATGGCGCGACTTTCCTTATATCAACATCCTCAACGGCACAGCGCTCCACACAGATATTGCTGTAACTCACGCGATCGATTCAAGCACCAATTTCACTGTGTTTGGTGGATATGATAAAGTTACAAATCAAGATTTAGCCCAATCCTATTCCACTTATTTTGGCGGTTTGAATGTCTACAAAGAATTTCCGATGGGCTTAACAATTAATGCCAATGGGCAGGCCCGCTTTTCCCCCTTTAGTGGCCCTGATGGTTTTACGGGTGTGACACGGTTTGATAGCCGTTATGTGGGCAGTATCACACTTACCAAAAGAGATCTAAACTTTGTCGGCTTTGCGCCCTCGGTAAACTACACCTACGCGCTCAATAACAGTAATAATGCTCTCTTCGATTTTGACTCCCATTCTGTCAACTTCAACTTAACCAAAGAATTCTGATGATTGCCCTCAGCTTGGCCTTTAGCTAAACCCCTCCTCATGCGCTTTAAATCTGGCAAAGAATTTCTCGCCCTTCCCTCCAAAGCTGTAACGGTTCTTGGCATGTCTGGTGTTGGCAAGACCACGCTTTCAGCTCTGCTACAAAACCACAACTGGTTTCAATATTCGGTCGATTACCGCATCGGCACGCGTTATATGGACGAGCATATCGTCGATAACTTTAAACGCGAGGCGATGACCAATCCGTTTTTGTGTGAGTTGCTGCGCTCGGATTCAATTTATATTCGTTCGAACATCACCTTCCATAATCTCTCGCCGCTTTCGACCTATCTCGGCAGGCCTGGGAGCACAGCCAAAGGCGGCATTCCTTTTGCTGAATATGTGCGTCGACAAAATCAGCACCGCGATGCTGAGATTAAAGCCCTACTTGATGTGCCCGAATTTATCGAACGCGCAGGCGATATTTATAAATATCAAAATTTCATTTGTGATTCCGGCGGCAGCTTGTGCGAAGTTGTGAACCCTGATGATGCGGGTGATCTTGTTCTCAAATCACTCAGCGAAAACACTTTGCTGTTGTGGATAGAAGGTACACCAGAACACACGGCTACGTTAGTTGATCGTTTTCGCAAAAGCCCAAAGCCCATGTATTATCAGCCTGCTTTCCTCAAAGAAAAATGGGCCGAATACAAAGCGCTGGGTAAAATCAAAAATGATGATGATGTTGACCCAGATGGTTTTGCCGTATGGGGCTTTGAGCAATTGCTGCATCACCGCATCCCACTTTATAAAAAGATCGCAGAGAAATATGGGCTTACGATGCGCATGCAAGATGTGCCTTCCATTCACAATGAGGCCGATTTCGAAAACCATCTGGCCAGCTTGATCGACAAAGCAAAATAATGCCTATTCGTATTCCAAATGAGTTGCCTGCCCGCCGCATTCTTGAACAAGAAGGCGTGATGATCATGGACGAGTCAACGGCTGATCGCCAAGATATTCGCCCGCTACGTATTGGTCTTCTCAATTTAATGCCGAACAAGATCAAGACGGAAACGCAATTTGCGCGGCTGGTTGGTGCAAGCCCATTGCAGGTAGAATTGTCATTGATCAAGATGACAAATCACACTCCGAAAAACACCTCCCAAGAACATATGTTGGCGTTTTATGAAAGCTGGGAAGATATTAAAGATCAGCGCTTTGATGGTTTGATCATCACAGGCGCGCCCGTCGAACTTTTGCCGTTTGAAAGCGTGACTTATTGGGGTGAGTTGAGCCGCATATATGAATGGACGCAAACCCATGTGCATTCCACATTCAATGTGTGCTGGGCCGCACAGGCTGCACTTTATCATTTTCATAGAGTACCAAAGCATGAATTGGCGAAGAAAGCCTTTGGTGTGTTCAGCCATCACAATCTGAAACCTTCTTCTACACTGTTGCGTGGCTTTTCTGATGATTTTGCAATGCCGGTTTCGCGTTGGACGGAAAATTTAAAATCCGAATTGCCACCAGCTAAAGACCTCGAAGTGCTGATGGAGTCAGATGAGGTGGGTCTTTGCCTCGTTAATGATCCAATCAAGCGACAGATCTATATGTTTAATCACATCGAATATGACACGAATTCTTTGGGCGATGAATATGCGCGCGATGTGGAAGCGGGCAAGGCGATCAACATGCCAGCCCATTATTTTCCCGCAGACAATCCAAAATCCGCACCTCAAAACCGCTGGCGCAGCCATGCACATTTACTGTTCGGCAATTGGATTAACGAACTTTATCAGACCACACCATTTGATTTGAAGAATATCGGCAAGGTTTGAGTTTAAAACTTTCCCTTGTTTTCCGCCATTTAGCCCCCAATTATGCGGTTGCTAACCTGAAGGACAGTCGAGTTTGAAATTCAGCGACATCATTGATGAAACCAAACTGGCTGCAGGCGGCTTGAAGGACTTTGCCTCAGGCTTAATGCAACCCAAGCTGCGCCTTGGCGTGACGGGTCTTTCGCGCTCTGGTAAAACTGTTTTCATCACAGCTCTTGTACATGCTCTCCTTAAAGACGCGCGTATGCCAGTGTTTGAAGCACACACCCAAGGCCGCATCACCCGTGCCTATCTCGAACCACAACCCGACGACGACATGCCGCGATTTGCTTACGAAGAACATTTGAAAGTATTGACCGCAGAAGAGCGCCATTGGCCCGAAGGCACCAAACGCATCAGCCAATTGCGCCTGACATTGGAATATGAACCCTCCAGCTTTTTCGCGCGTAATTTCGGCGGCGGCAAACTGCATATTGATATTGTTGATTATCCCGGGGAGTGGCTTCTGGATTTGCCTTTGATCAATTTGACCTATCAACAATGGAGCCACAACACCGTTGCCGCCAGCCGCTTGGCACCGCGTGCGGCAATGGCGCGTGATTGGTATGCACATTTGCAAACACTTGATGCTGATAAGCCAGCAGATGAATTGGAAGTACAAAAATCAGCAGGGCTCTTCACCGCTTATTTGGCCAGCTGCCGCAAAGATGAAGTCTCGCTTTCAACACTGCCACCGGGACGCTTTCTGTTACCGGGTGATTTGGCGGGTTCGCCCCTACTCACCTTCGCTCCGCTTGATGTGTTGCCTGACGACAAGTTCCAATCAGGTTCAATGGGCGCGTTGATGCAACGGAGATATGATTCTTATGTTTCGCGCGTTGTGAAGCCGTTTTTCTTCGGTCACTTTGCAAGGCTTGATCGGCAAATTGTTTTGGTTGATGTGCTGACTGCACTGAATGCCGGATCAAAAGCTGTCGAAGATTTGCAAACAGCATTGACCGATGTGATGGGCAGCTTCCGCCTAGGCGCCAACAATTTCACCACCGCGCTCTTGGGACGGCGCGTCGAAAAAATTCTATTTGCCGCAACCAAGGCCGACCAGCTTCATCATACCAGCCACGACAAGCTTGAAGCCATGCTGCGCATTCTCGTGAATGAGGCCGCAACCAAAGCTGAGTTTGCAGGTGCTGCTTATGATGTGGCCGCCCTCAGCGCTATTCGCTCCACACGCGAAGCCAGAGTAAAAGTCAAAGGTGAAGATCTGCCTTGCATTGCGGGCATTCCTCAAGATGGCGAGAGCATTGGCGCGACAAAGTTTGACGGCAAAGCTGAAGCAGCAATTTTTCCGGGCGACCTGCCACATGATCCACAAGCTGCGTTGGACGGCAGCTTGGAAGGAAGGTTAAAGTTCGTGCGTTTCCGCCCGCCTTTGCTCAGTGGCGATACATTTCCACATATCCGCTTAGACCGCGCCCTGGAATTTTTGATCGGAGACCGTTTCCCGTGACCACCAAAACCGATCACCGCGCGCCACAAGCGTTCAAGCTTGATCCAGAGCTAACAAAGTCCAAGGCGAAGCCCACCAAGATTGAGTTTACAGCGCAAGAACCTGAACAGGAATTGGCCACCATTCCAGTTCCGCCAGAGCAGCGCGTCTCCAGACGCCCGCGCTGGGGGTTTATCTTGATTTCTGCTCTGGCAACTTTGTTTGCACTGTGGCTTGGCCTTTCGGTTGAACAAATCGTTGAAAGCTTTTTTCTAAAGTCGGCATTCATGGGTTATGTGGCACTGACAGTCGCAAGCGTCGCTGGCTTTTCAGCACTTGCCATTATTTTCCGCGAAATTTTAGGTTTGGTTCGCTTGCGTCGCCTCGAGCACCTTCAACTCAACGCCAGCCACGCTATCAATCAAGACGATACAGCATCAGCCGACGCTGCCATTTCGGGCCTCAAAAACCTCTATGCCAATCGCCCTGACGCAGCATGGAATTTAAAAAATTTAGATCTCCACACTCACGATATTATGGACCCGCGTGACCGGGTGCGCCTTGCTGAACGCTATTTGGTTGATCCGCTCGATGAAGTCGCCCACCGCATCATCGCCAAGCGTGCGCGCCGTGTGACACTTTTAACCACTGTGACACCCGCTGCGGCCCTCGATATGCTTTTTGTGGGCGCGCAGAATTTAAGCATGCTGCGTGAAATCGCCAGCCTCTATGGCGGCAGACCCTCAACCCTTGCCACATTCAGATTGGCGCGCATGGTTGTCACCCATCTTGCCGTAGCTGGTGGGCTGGCGTTATCAGACAACTTTATTCATCTCTTTGTCGGCAAAGGAATTCTGGGTCGCCTCTCCGCGCGTTTTGGCGAAGGAGCAGTCAATGGCATTCTCACCGCCCGCATCGGTTTGGCCGCGCGCGAAGTCTGCAGGCCCATCCCTCAGGAACAGTCAAAGCGTGAAAAGCTTTCAAGCTTGGTTAAAGAACTGGCAAATTTCAATAATCAGACCAAGTCAGAAAATTAACCTTCCAGACCATTTATGTAAAATTTGAGCAATTTCAGCAATGTCTCGGTAACAATTGCGGCTTAGCGTCCAGTTCAAAATTGGGAGCGTGAAGCTTGAGTTTTAAAGTCATAGCAGAAAGCGGCGAAGTCGTCCGTCACATTCAAAGCGATGTGGCCACAAGCTTGGATATTGACTTGCCTTATGGCGGCATTTTGACATTGATCACATCACCTTCCCATCTCAGTGCATTGTCTGATCAGTGGCAAAACCTCGAGCAGAACGGCGCGGTCACACCAACGATTTTCCAATCATTCGCTTGGATAAAAAACTGGAGCGACCACTATGCCCAACCCGATTGCCAAAACGAAATCCACATTGTTGCAGGCTTCCTCAACAACACATTAGTGTTCATTTTGCCATTGATGAAAAGTTGTCATATGGGCGTATCAACTCTAAAATGGATCACCGACCCACTTGGCCAATATGGTGATGTTCTCTGCGCCAAAGACCAAACCTTAGCGAAATGGATGTCAGCATCGTTGCGCTTCATCAATCGCTTGAAAGACATAGATATTATTCGTCTACGCCATGTGCGTCAAAACAGTATTATCGAAAATTTCGCATCACAGCATTTTGTTGATGCCAAGCTACATGAACAAGCACCGTTTCTCGATCTCACCGCATTTAAGTCCGATGCTGATTATGACGCACGCTATAACTCCCAACAACGCAAGCGACGCAAAAAAATCCGTAGTAAATTGGAAGAAATGGGCGTTGTCGAATTCAAAACATTAAAGCCGGGCTCAGACAACGATCAAGCCATAGCCGAAGCCATCCGCGAAAAAAATGAATGGCTGTCCGAGCGTGGACGCTTCAACCGCGTGATGGGTTGCCCGAGGCACGTCCAATTTTTAAAGTCTCTGTCGCGTAGCACCGCGAATGACTTTGAATTTGTAACCACCGAACTATCAGCAGGTGGCAAACCAGTGTCCTGGGAAATTGGTTTCAGCTATAGAGGAACACACTTTGCTTACATTACATCGCATGCAAACGCCTTAACCGATCTATCGCCCGGCCGACTACATATGGATCTTTCGCAAAGATTGGCATTGAGCAAAGGGCAAGAGCGCTTTGACCTTATGGTGCCCAATGATAACCATAAAGAATCCTGGTGTTCAGATAAGGTGAATACTAAAGATTATTTCTATGCCACCTCATGGCGCGGCAAAATCTATGGCTACTTCTATCTGTCTGTAATCAGGCCAGCGATCCGCAATGCTTATTACAAATTACCGCAACAAATTCTAAAATTGTTGCAGCCACTCACGCGTCATTAAAGCTCGCATACGTCTATGCCGAAAATCGAGTGGCGACGAATCGGCATGCCGTCTATTGCTACACAAATGGCACAGCAACAGTCAGGCATGACATCTTATGAATGGGGGCTTCTCCTTTTACTCTCGGCGATTTGGGGCGGCTCGTTTTACTTCTTTGCTATTCTCATTAAAGAACTGCCAGTTTTCACCATCGTATTCTTCCGCGTGTTTCTAGCCACTATTGCCTTGTGGATTGTGGTTTTCATATCTGGTCTTAAACCACCAGATTCTGGGCCGCAGTGGCGCAATTATTTTGTGATGGGCTTGCTCAATAATGTAATTCCCTTCAGCTTGATCGTTTGGGGTGAAAGCAAAGTGGCCCCAGGCTTGGGCGCAGTCCTTAATGCTACAACGCCGTTTTTCACAGTGCTCGTTGCCCATGTTTTCACGATCAATGAAAGACTGAGTTGGAATCGATTAACCGGCGCTTTGGTCGGGTTGCTCGGTGTTGCCGGATTGGTGGGTTTTGACGCGATCGCAAATTTAGGCGGCGATTTTTGGTATCAAATGATGTTTGTAGCAGCCTCAGTGCTCTATGCACTCAGCGCAATTTGGGCGCGGCGCTTTTCAAATATGCCACCACTCGTAAATGCTGCAAGCCAAACCGCTGCGTCCAGCCTATTGCTTTTGCCGTTGATGTTGTTTTTCGATCATCCTTGGGCACTTCCCATGCCAAGCAACTTGGCAATATTCTCGCAAATAGGCCTAGCGCTGCTCTGCACTGCTGTGGCCTACATTCTATTCTTCACAATCCTCAAGCGCGCAGGATCGACCAATATCAGCCTTGTCACATTCCTTGTGCCGATCAGCGCCATTATTTTAGGGGCTGCTCTATTAAATGAACATATAACGCTCAATCACATTCTGGGCATGTCTGTGATCGGCATTGGCTTGGCCTTGATTGACGGGCGCATTCCCGCCAAACTGTTGAAATCAGTTTGGAGATAAAATGAACATTACAGAATTCACGCCTTACGCAGGCGCTATGGGCGGTGCATTGATTGGCATAGCTGCTGTTATATTGATGGCCAGCGCCGGCCGCATCATGGGTGCCACCGGAATTTTCCGCGGACTACTCACAACGAATTTTGATGAGGCATTTCGCTGGCGATTAGTTTTCATCGTTGGCGTGTTAATCGGCACAGCATGGACGGGCCTATTCACAGGCGCCGCGCATGGCGTTGGCTTTGTCTCAAACAATTATATCATTGCGCTCGGAGGAATGCTTGTGGGTGCGGGCACGACACTGGGCAATGGCTGCACCAGTGGCCACGGCATCTGCGGCATCTCACGCTTTTCGAAGCGCTCAGTTGTGGCAACGTGTGTGTTCATGGTCTTTGCCATCATCACCGTATTCATTGTCCGCCATGTTTTGGGGATTTTATGATGCAGAAAATTTTTGTGCTTTTATCCGGCTTATTCTTCGGTGCAGGCCTCACGATTTCAGGCATGGTGAATCCAGCAAAAATTCTAAACTTTTTGGATTTGACGGGGCAGTTTGATGCAACGTTAATCTTTGTGATGGGTGCAGGCTTGATCGTAACCGCCATCGGCTATCAACTGATTTTTAAATGCGGAAAACCGTTTTTCGATGGCAAGTTTCATTTGCCAACTTCTGAAATCATCGACGCCAAACTCATCGGTGGCGCTGCTATGTTTGGATTGGGTTGGGGCCTATCAGGCTTCTGCCCCGGACCAGCGATTGCAAGCCTTGTGTTTGGCTACCAACAAAGCTTCATTTTTGTCGCGGCAATGATTTTGGGCACGCTGTTAGTACGCTTTATCCCCACCACAACAAAGTTAGATTAGGATAGGCGTCCTTGTTTGCGCATCAGCTGCATCATTTGTTCAACAGGCAAGGCGATAGCAATATTGCCATCACGCCCCACCATGGTTTCATTGCAGATCATTGAATCGAGCACCGCTTCCTCGGTCGCCTCAACAACCGCGCGAAACAATACGTCAATTGCATTGTTCGCCAGATAATCAGCTTTACGCAGTCTCGAAGTCGAACTCATCGCAACTTCATTCGCAGTCGAAAATGCCAAAAAAATATCACCCGAACTATTATTGCCTACAGTGCCTGTACGCGCCAAGCCGAGTGGCACGCGTCGCGCCAATCGCTTGAGCTGATGTGGTTGCAAAGGCGCATCAGTCGCCACAATGGCAATCACCGAACCTTGCTCCTTGCCGCGCAATTGGTCTTGCAAAATATGCGCACCAATCGGAACACCCAGTACTGTGAAATCTTGTCTTGCGCCAAAATTGGACTGCACGAAAACACCAACCGTATAAGTCTGTCCCTCGACCGAAACCAAACGCGACGAAGAACCATTGCCCGCTTTGAAATCATAAGTCAGCATGCCCGTTCCGCCACCAACACTGCCAAGCTCAACTTCGCCGCCACGCGCATTGTCCAAGGCCTGCATCACATGATCAGAAGTAACATGAAAGCCATTAATATCGTTCAGATCACCATCATAAGTCTCAGCCGCAACTGGCAAACCCCAATCTTGTCCCGTACCAATCTTATTTTTGACCAACCACTGCAAAGTAGCATCGCGCGCCACGCCGCATGAACTCGTATTGGTAATGGTGATTGGCGTTTGCAATTCACCCGCTTCTTCAATCCAGGCCAGACCCGTCATCTCGCCATTGCCGTTGAAGGAATAAGAACCTGCCGCACATGGCACAGCACTTCTCCGCCCACGTGGCAAAATGGCGGTCACACCGGTGCGCACAGGCCCTTTGCCCACAATTAAAGGCCCGTCACCTGAAATCAAGGTGACAGTGCCAACTTCAACACCTGCTACATCAGTGATGGCATTAAACTTCCCCGTCTTGCCGGGAAAAGGCAAACCCAAAGCGCGGCCGCGCTGTTTTAACTTTGCATTATTATCAGGGGTCATATGCAGCCAAGTTCCTTACAAATCAGAAAATTCGGTCTAGGGTAAGCTAGAGCAAACCAGAAGAGATTGTGAATGGCAACAGCCACCACTCATTACCAGGATGCGCTGATCGTGCTCGGCGCGGCGGGGCTTGTGGTGCCGCTTCTTCGCCGCATTGGCATCAATTCAATCCTCGGCTTCTTGCTCGTGGGTATTGTCTTGAGCCCTGGATTGCTGGGAAGAGCTGCGATCCAAATCCCTCTTTTAGATATTTTCTTGATCACCAACCCAGATGAAATATCGGCCTTTGCCGAATATGGCGTTGTGTTTTTGATGTTCCTGATTGGTCTTGAAATTTCGCCACAGCGTCTGCTCACAATGAAACAACTGGTCTTCGGCTTGGGTGGATTGCAAATTTTAGTTTCAGCCACAATTCTCACAGTATTAATGCGGTGGCTGGGATACGCAGATCGTGAAGCACTTATTCTAGCGCTGGCTCTCTCGCTGTCTTCAACTGCAATTGTAATTCAACTCTTCGCCGATGATAAACGCTTAAACAGCGGTGCCGGACAATTGTCTTTTGCCGTATTATTGATGCAAGATCTGGCCGTGATCCCCATTTTATTGTTGCTGAACGTGTCGAGTTCCGGTTCCGAAAATTTCATCGCCACGGATTTAGCAATTGTTTTGATCCAGGCGATTTTGGCTATCGCCTCCATTGTAGTTCTCGGCAAATTTGCGCTGCAACCGTTCCTGCGTTTGGTGGCAGGCACAAAGAGTTCCGACCTCTTTATGGCCGCTGTTCTTTTTATCGCAGTCGGCACAGGTGCATTGGCAACAAGCGCTGGCCTGTCCATGTCACTTGGTGCTTTCACCGGGGGCTTGATGTTGGCCGAAACTGAATATCGCCGCGCCATCGAAACGCTGATTGAACCGTTCAAGGGGCTGTTACTTGGTGCGTTTTTTCTACTTGTCGGCCTCAGCATGTCGACCGCCACATTCCTTCAAAACCCGCTGCATATCCTGATGTTGGCCGGTGCGTTTATGATTGTTAAGGCCGTCATAATTTTCGGCTTGGGCAGAGTATTCAAACAAAGTATTGCCGTCTCTTTCGAAAGCGCCGCTTTGCTAGGACCTTGCGGCGAATTTGCATTCGTTGTTATTGCGGCAGCAAAGTCTGTTGGATTATTCAGCAACCCCGAAACCGAAAACATTTTGCTGGCAGTTGCAATCACTATGATTGCTATTCCTTTGGTAGCCAAACTAAGCAAAACTATTTTGCGCAAGAAGCGAGAGGTCAGTGCTCAAACCACATTTGAACAACAGGATCTTCCAGCAAATTTGGAAGCCCATGTGATAATCGTTGGTTTTGGCCGGGTCGGCACACTCACAGCTTCAATGCTTGATGAACACAAAATTCCTTATATCGTGCTGGATTCCAATGTCGCCGTTATCACTGAGGCAAAAAAATTGGGTTTGCAGGCCTTTTATGGTGACGCAAGCAATCCAGAATTTTTGCGCAAATGTGGATTAGACCATGCGAGGGCTTTGGCAGTCACGATGGATAACCCCGAGCGCGCCGAAGAAATCGTACGAAACTCGAGGGTAGAACATGCTGATTTAAAAATAATCGCACGTGCCAGAGACGAGGCCTACGCCATTAAACTGTATGAAGCGGGTGCGACAGAAGCTGTACCCGAAACCATCGAAGCAAGTCTTCAACTAGGCGAAGCTCTACTGGTGGAAACCGGCGTTCCAATGGGTCTTGCCATTGCTTCAGTGCATGAACGCCGCGACGGCTTTCGAAAACTACTAGGCCGCCCCAATCGCAAACAGATTTTAGCCAACACAAAAAAATCTTTGCGTGACCGCCTTAACAACTAGGCAACACCCAGCTTCTTCTGCAAATTTGTGCTGCTAGTCGTATATTGAAACAACAATCGTTCGCCCGGATTGATATAGCGGAAAGCCTGCTGCGCCATCAGCGCAGCTTCGTGAAAGCCGGAAAGAATAAGCTTCAACTTGCCCGGATAAGTGTTGATGTCACCCACCGCAAAAATGCCGGACACGTTCGTTTCAAATTTCTCTGTATCAACCGCAATCAAATTTTCCGTGAGGTTCAAACCCCAGTCTGCAACCGGGCCTAACTTCATGGTCAAACCAAAGAACGGCAACATGGTGTTGCAAGCCACATCGAAAGAATTGCCGTCAGTGCCCTTCACTGTAGCTGATGATAACATACCATCAGCACCTCCAAGTCCGGTCACCTGACCAATCGCCAATTTCATTTTACCCGCCGCAACGAGTTCACGCATCTTGTTGACTGAATCAGGTGCCGCACGGAATTCATCACGGCGGTGCAGCAGTGTCATGCTGTTGGTGATGGGTTGCAAATTGTTGACCCAATCAAGAGCGCTGTCACCGCCGCCAACAATCAAAACATCCTTCCCACGAAAAGCTTCCATTTTCTTAACGGAGTAAAATACTGATTTGCCTTCATACGCATCGATGCCCGGGATCGGCGGTTTTTTCGGCATGAAGGATCCACCACCTGCGGCAATCACCACAACTTTACAATTGAAAACCAAATCACCATCGGTCATTAAAACAAAATCTGTGTCGCCGCACTTTTCCAGCGACGTCACCATTTGGTTGAAATGAAACTGTGGCTTGAAAGGTGCTGCCTGTTCCATCAGGCGTGAAGTCAGATCAGCGCCAGTAACCAACGGTAAAGCCGGAATATCATAGATAGGCTTTTCTGGATAAAGCTCAGCACACTGTCCGCCGGGACGATCCAGAATGTCTAGCACATGACACTTGATATCCAATAAACCTAATTCGAATACCGTGAACAAACCACAAGGCCCTGCCCCGATAATAACAACGTCAGTGGTGATCACGTCAGACATCTGGTGCGAACCTTCTTAGAATTGCTTTTCGGGAACTTTAACGCGCAGTCCGTCAAGCGCATCCGAAACTTTAATTTGGCAGGAAAGACGGCTGTTGTCGCGCACATCAAAAGCAAAATCCAACATGTCTTCTTCCATGGGGTTGCGCTTGCCCGTTTTTGCCACCCAATCAGGCTCGACATAAACATGGCAGGTAGCGCACGCACACGCTCCGCCGCAATCAGCATCAATACCCGGCACTTGGTTTTTAACCGCCGTTTCCATAACCGTCATGCCGGCGATGCCGTCTGCGGTGATTTCATTACCGTTGTGTTGAATGAACGTAATCTTGGCCATGTCTGCATTAAATCCTTCGGGTGCGTGCGCTTCTTAAAAGAAGGACACCGGAAAGGCAACCGCTGGTCGATTACGAGATAAAAGGCCGCGCTTTGGCCAGAAACGCGGTTTTGGCTTGCTGCAAGAGCTTACCAAGAACCGCAAGGTCGTAACTAACGTTTTCCCAGCTTTTGGCAAGTTCTTCGATATGCAAAGCACCCACAGCGGCAGCAGCGCCGCGCAAATTATGTCCTAAAAATTTGCGGTCTTCTGCCGAGATGGAGCCTTCGCGTAAGCGTGCGCATGTTTCATCCACTTGATCAACGAAAAGTCCAACCACTTCGCGTTGCAAATCGGCATCATCCATCGTGCTCATGACAAAGCGATCACGATCAAACACAGGCTGTTCCAAACCAACGTTTGGCGCAACCTGAGCGTGTTTAAAATTCTGTCTGCTCAACGTTCTCGTTCCCAATTAGCGAAGTCCAACCTAACAGGAACTCCGTTCCAAGACCTAAAGAAACAACACTAAAGCAGGATTTCCTGAATCGATTCAATTCGATCCATAATTTTAACCATTTCTTCAATTACTCAGTGGGCAACCCTGATTACGGGTTCAAGATGGGCAAAATTTAGGTTAATATATAATTTCAAAAGTTCTGGGGCATATGGGCCCCCAAATTGGCCTAAGCTGGTTTGGGATATGTAACGGAACACATAATCGGGTGCAAAACACCCTATAATTGCGGGTAACAGGTATGGCAACTAAACCAACAGATAATCGTCGCAGAAGTAGGACCCCGGTTCTTGATACGCCTGAACAGGTGCAAGAATCGTCGAGCTCAGCCTTGCGTGCCAGCCCCGCCAACGAAAATGATCGCACCACGGCCCAAATGCTTTTGCGTCTGCGCAAGCAACCTTCAATGGCTGTGTATTATTTTGCCACAGGCATTTCAGCGCTTTGGTTTGTGGGCTGGTTGATGGCTTACAGTAACCAGGTTTCAGCTGAGCTGAGTGGAGCGGCGGGCGCATCGCCTATATTGCTGCAAGCCGCTGCCGTTCTGGTGATGCCAATCATTGCCATTTTTGCAATCGCCTATTTCAATTGGCGGGCGCAACAATTGCGTCAGGTTTCTGAAGTGCTGATGCACTCGGCCTTGCGCCTCATTCATCCGCAAAACTTGGCAACCGAAGGTCTGACGTCGATTGCGCAAGCCGTACGGCAAGAAGTTGATTTGTTAGTCGGCGGTGTTGAACATGCCTTCCAACGCGCAACGGCTTTGGAAGAAATCGTTCACAAGGAAATCTCGGCAGTTGAGCGCGCCTTTGGTGGCAATGAAGATCGCATTCGCGGTTTAGTGAATGGCCTCGAAACCCAACGCATCGCTCTGCAACAGACCAGCGCACTTGTGAGCAATGATGCCACACCGATGTTGAACCGTCTGGAATCCAACACGCAAAATCTTGGCCAAGTTATCAATCTCGCACTTTCAACATTTTCGCGTTTGGAGGATGGCCTTAAAGGTTCAACCACTGAACTTGCGCGCACCATTGAAGATGTAGCTGCACGTGCAGCTATGACCGGCCAGGAAATTGGCGGCCACAGTCAACAATTTGAGCGCATGTCGACAACACTGGTCAACGATTTCCGCGGCTTCTCGAACCAGTTGCAGCAATATGTGGAAACCTTGAATTTCACAGCTAGCAATTTGGGCAACGAAACCCGCAAATTTGGCGGCGAAGTGAAGGGCATGGAAACGAGTCTGCTCACATTGCTGCAAAATAGTGCCAACCAGCTCACCGCGGCCAATATGGAAGTGGGCCAAACAATTGAGCGTTTAAGCTCAGGTTCGATTGCAAGCGCTAAACAAACAGCTGCTGAACTCGCTGAAACATTTGGCAGCATTGAAGAAAATATCGCCTACCATCTGAAATCAACATCCAGCGAAATTGCTTCGTTGATTGAACGCTCCGGCGTTGACACTGCAAGCCGCATCGATCAGAGCAGCGGATTGGTAACCCATGGTCTACAAACGCTCGCCAATGATTTCATTCAAAAAGTGCAAGCCACACGAAATGATTTGCTCAATGTCGTTGGCGATTCAGGCAACCAAGTAGCCCAAGCCGTAGACGTTGCAGCAAATCGCTTCAACGAACGCATCAATGAATCAGGCGCACAAATGCTCGCAGGGCTTGATCAATCAGGCAACCAGCTGCTGTCGCAGCTAGCAACTTCAGGCACGAGCTATGCGGTTCGCATTGATGAAGTTGGTGGCCGTTTGACAGCCCAACTCGACCATAACGTAAACCGCGCCGCAACCAATCTCGAAGAAGCCAGCACACGCGTAACGTCGCAACTTGATCGTCATGCAAATTACCTGAGCGCCACCTTTGATGAAGCCAGCGGTCGGTTAACTTCGCTTGTTGATCAGAGCGCTGGAAAATTGACCGGGGCTCTTGATTCAGTGAGCGGCAAGCTGACTTCGCAGCTTGAACATCACACTAATAAACTTTCGACAATAATTCAGCAGACCGCAGAAAGCCATGGGCAGGTTCTGGCCAACACAGCACAAAACTTCACCATGGGCATGGACGGCAGCTTGAACCAAGCGCTTATCGGTTTGACCGAAACGAGCGCGCGCATCGATGCATCTGCTGACACGATCAGCAACAGTATGAACAAGGCTTCAAACTTGGTGACCGGCCAGATGCAGGCCATAGGCGCCAACGTCAATGACCTGCTTGTCGCCACCAGCGGCACGATTGCAGCACATCTGAAGGAAACCTCCGAAATTGTAGGTCGCCAAATGCAAGATTCTGGCCTTGCTTTGTCTCAGAACATCGAAACATCAGGCGGCATGGTCACTGATCGTCTGATCAATGCGTCGAGTGATTTCTTGAACAAAGTCAATTCAACACGTGACAACATGCTCAACGCATTGTTGAATGTGTCTGGCGAAATGACGGGTAAGTTGGAATCGACTTCGTCACAAATCTTTGGTCAAATCGACTCAGCCTCGGGCAAGATTACGCATCAACTCAACGAAACATCGAAATTCATCACCGATCACATCGTTGATAGAACCTCTGAAGTTTCCACAAGACTTCAAGATTCAACCGTTGATCTTTATACCCGACTTGACGAAATTTCCGGGCGTATCAACAATCAATTGTCCGAAACTGGAAAATTGGTCACTGATCAGATTTCCGGAACAACATCACAGCTGACGGCCAGATTGCAGAATGCTTCGGTTGAAATGAACGGTCAACTTGCTGATGTAGCCGAACGCATTGCAGCAGAATTGAACGATACGTCTTCGACAGCAGCTTTGCATCTCTCCAGTATTGCAGACCGCGTCACAGGACAATTGAACGAAACTTCGTCTGGTGCTGCACAGCATATCACCAACACCGCTGATCAACTGAGCGGCAAGCTGAACAACTCTACGTCCTTGATGTTCTCAAGCATCGATAAAGCTTCGCTGCACATCACAGATCAACTCGAGAATATGACGCTTAAAGTAGCTGATCACATTATCAATCAAGCAGCTGATGTAACCGAGCGTGTGGCTTCTGTGACCGAAAAGCTGACAAGCAAATTGGATGGTTCATCCACTCAGCTTGGTGCTCTGCTCACCACCACTGAATCCCGCATGGGCAATCAGCTTGAACAGGCCACCACAGAATTGGCAGCTTTGTTCGATGTAAACACTCGCATGATGACTGAGCAATTGGAGCAAAGCTCTTCTGCTGTCACCAACACATTTGCTTCTACAGCGGTGCGCGCGGCACAAGCTCTCAACTCATCAAGTCTCGAAGTGACAAGCAAGATTGAAGAGGCGAGCCAATCCATGTTTGGCAAGCTTGAAGGCACCACCCGCGAATTGGGCCAACGCTTCGATGTGGCCACAGATCATTTGGAACGTGTGACAGGGGATATTTCGACGCGCCTCGATGGAACAGGCAAGCGTTTTGCCGAAATTCTGGCCGATGCATCTGGTCAAATCTTCAGTGACCTCGGTAAGGCTCGCGATGCGTTCCATGAAGGCTTGGGCGAAACGACGATGCAAATTTCAGGTCGCTTCGAACAAGAAACCGGATTGCTTGTAGGCCGCATCGACCGCGCTGTTCATGAATTTGACGGCGCAGCCAACTCTTCATCAGGCAAGCTCGATGAAGCAGGCAAGAAATTTGCCAAGCACGTTGAAACCGCCAATACTTATTTGGCAGATCAACTGGCCGCTGCCGCCCTTGATGTTGATACACGCCTCGAAAGCGTGTCGATGAAGCTCACCGGCAAGCTCGAAATGACAGGCAGCCGCATTTCCGAACGCCTCGATGATGTTTCAGCACTCGTTGAAAAATCCATTGATAAGTTCAACAACGAAATGGAGCAAATGCTCCAGAGCCGCAAAGACTCGCTTGATATGCTGGTCAGCGATGCCAATCGCCGCGCCTCAGAAGTTGATGGCGTAATGACAAGCTATATCAATTTGATCGAAGAATCGCTCACCACTGCTGAAAGCCGTGCGCAAAACATAAACCGCATCGTGTCAGACCAAACTGCCGCAGCTCTGTCGCGTCTTGAAGAAGAGTTGCGTAAACTCGAAACCAACTCCAATGGCCAAGCGCAACAAGCTGCGCGCGTGCTGCGTGATCAACATGAACGCGCATTGGCCAGCATGAACGAAATGCTGTCATCAACCGCCAGCGACTTCCAGCAAACCGCACAAGATATGCGCATCACCGCGCAACAAGTGGTCAAGGATATTGATGCTGCACGCAGTGAGTTGAAACGCGCTGTGATCGATATGCCAGAAGAAACCCGAGTGAATGCGGATAACATGCGCCGCGTCGTGGCCGATCAAATCAGCGCACTTAATGCGCTGGCCGATGTGGTGCGCAAGCAATCAGGCAGCTTGGACTATTCAGGCCCTGGTTATATAACGCCGAGAAGCCCTGGAGGGTCCGGCGCGGGAAAATTTGAGGGCGCCTCGTTCGAAGCTCCAGTTATCGGAACGATGAGCGCCCCTAAAGCCCAAATGGAGCGTCAAGCAGAGCGTGTTGTGCAAGCCCGCGTGGTCGAACAGCCCGCCCTTGCGCGCCGCCCAGCAGAGGTACCACTGCCGCGCCAATCTCAAGCCATCAGTGCGCTGGCTAAGGAAGTTGATGCCTTTACGCAAAAACTTCACGTGTCTGCGCGTGATTTGGTCGAAGCCATAGAAGGCAGCCTGCCGCGTGATTTGGAAAAGCGTTTTGCGGGCTCCGATAAATCGGTTTACACGCAGCGCCTTTATGAAAGCCGGAGCCGTAAATTGGTGAAGGCCATCGAAGGCCGTTACTCTGATGAGCGTTTGTTGCGTGGCCGCGTGCAGGCTTATAACCGCCTGTTCGAAAAGCTACTCGACACATTGTCCGAATCCAAAGGCGGTGAAGCTGTGATGGAACAAGTGTTAGCCTCCGAACAAGGCCGCATTTATGTGATGCTTGCCGAAGCCGCAGGCCGCATGCCGAGCCAGTCATAGGCTTTGCGAAAGCTCGAACTCACATCAGAAAGCTGGCCGATTGCGGGAAGCTTTACAATCGCGAGAGGCAGTAAAACACAAGCTGAAGTGATTGGGATCACACTCACTGAAAATGGCCTTAGTGGACGCGGTGAAGCCGTTCCCTATAGCCGCTATCATGAAACTGTGCCCCAATGCATCGCAAGCTTAGAAGCAGTGCGCGGTGCAATTGAAAGCGGCATTGATCGCTTTACATTACTAAGCCTTGGCCTGCCAAAAGCTGCGCAAAATGCGCTTGATTGCGCGCTGTTGGATTTGGAAGCAAAAAAGTCCGGAATGGCTGTTTGGCAGCGTGTAGGATTGCAAAAACCAAACGATGCAATCACTGCCTACACACTCAGCCTTGATACACCCGAGGCAATGGCGGCTGCAGCTTTTCGCTCCGCGCATTATCCTTTGCTCAAACTAAAACTCGGCCGGGATGGTGATATTCAACGCTTGAATGCCATCCGCGAGGCCGTGCCAGACGCGCGCCTCATCGTTGACGCCAATGAAGGCTGGTCGCCAGCCATTCTGCCAACCATGTTGGAAGCCTGCGATAAATACCGTGTCGAATTAGTCGAACAACCCCTGCCCGCTGATAATGATGAGGCGCTCCGCAACATGCCACGAGGCACCATCATCTGCGCTGACGAATCAGCTCACGACATTGCAGGCCTGAAAAAGCTCATCGGAAAATATGATGCCATCAATATCAAGCTCGATAAAACGGGTGGCCTCACCACTGCACTCGCACTCGCAAAAGCCGCGCGCGAACAAAACTTCAAAATCATGATCGGCTGCATGTTGGCTACATCGCTGGCTATGGCACCTGCATTTCTACTGGCCCAGCTGGCCGATTATGTCGACCTTGATGGCCCGCTGCTGCTTAGCAAAGATCGCGAAAACGGAATAAATTTCGCGGGCGGCATCATGTCCCCGCCCCACCCATCGCTTTGGGGTTAGCGCGAATATAATAAACCGCAATCGCCAATCCCAAAGCCGAAATCAAAGCCATCGCCAAAAAGCCCTTGCCACTATAGGCTTCGTATATCGGGCCTGACATATAAGTAATCGAAGATAAAAGAAGTCCGCCAGCCAACGCCGCATAAATCCCCTGCGCTGTGTTGCGCAAATTCGACGGCACATTGGCGCGGATAAAATGCATCAAAGCCAAATGCGCACAAGCAAATGAGATGGCATGTGATAATTGTAACACCAGTAACAAAAGTTCATTTGTCAAAAACGCCATGCCCACCCAGCGCACAACACCACCAGCCAGCCCAATCACCAGCAAACGCTCAACACCGATCGCCTGAACGATCCGGTGCGCAAAACCAAAAAAGATGACTTCACCGACGATCCCCGACGCCCATAACAGCCCAATCATGAAAGTGCTAAAGCCAAGGCTGGTCCAATAGACCGAGCTGAAACTGTAAAGCATGGCATGGCTGGAATTTGCCAAACTTGCGGCAAGCAAAAACAAAGTGAAGTGAGACGCAAAAAGAAACTTGAGTGCTGCACCAAACTGTAAAGCGCTCGCGTGGTGTTTAACGATATTGCGTTCAGGGTCTTGCGGCAGCATGAAAGTGGCCAAAACCGAAAACACCTGCGCATCGGCAATCAACCAGACAGTTTCCAATGGCGAAAGCTTCGTGAGCAATGCACCAGCAATCAAACTACCTGACAAGAAACTGATCGACGCCCAAAGTCGCAACTGACCAAAGTTGAGCCCGAGTGCTGCACTGGCATCAACGCCAAACCCTTCGATCAACGGATTAACCGGGGCAAAGAAAAATGCGCCCCACAATGAAACTAGCAAAATCTCATAAAAGCCGTCCGCGAAGGGCAGCACCATATAACCAATAAGTGCCAAAACAGCACAAAATTGAATAACCACACGGCGATTACCTGTCCGGTCGGCCAGCAACGCAAATGCAGGGGCACCGAGAATACGCACGGCCATCATTCCAGCCACCACGCTAGCGATCTGGCCTACGGGCAAACCTTTGGCATGCAACCAGAGCGGCAAAAATGGTAATTGAACACCATTGCCGATCATCAGCAGCGAATAACAAGCTGAGAATCGTACTTTAAATTTATTTGCCGTCATTTTATGCCTTGGCCTAAACCAAACATTCACCACTTTCTACGATATTCCACGCAAGGCGCGTCTGCGTTAGACGCAGGGGCAGTTAATGAGTGTGTGTGTGGAGTAGCGTAATGAGTGGGCAACAACCGGCATTTCCGGAATCTCTTGATGAAATCTTAAATGTGGTCAAAGAAACACCACGCGGGCGTTGGTTTTTAGAAGCCTATACCAACCGTGTTCAAACTGGCGGAACATCCACCATTTTATCCGCCATCTCCAAATTAGAATCAAGCCTTCAATCCATGAGCGGTTCTGGCGCTGATACTGCACTCTTGCAAAAGGCCAGGCAGCACATTGCCCAGGCGCGCGCTGATATTACCAACTCAGAACAAGGCATATCCACGCTTTCATCGGAGGGTCAGCTCTTTGCCAAATTGGCAGATCTTTCACGCAAAGCGTTTAACGAACCAAACAGCGGCGAACCGGCAATCGCTAAAAACGTGGAGCGCGCACTCCGTCTGGTAGCCGATCTTGATCAAGATCTGGGAACAACACTGGTGCCCATGCCTGTGGCTGCGCCAAAACCTGCTGCGCAGTATTTCAAGCAAGACGATGATGTATTCGAGCCAGCACCTGCACCAACGGCAATAAAACACGTCAAACCAGCTAAACCCGTTGAAACAACATCACGCGGTGCCAAGTTGGTCATTCAGCATATCGATTTGAACAAAACCGATGCGCCTTTTCCAGCATCGGTGGAAACTCAAAAGCCAGAGCCCGCTGAGCCTACGGCCATCATCTCCGCAGAAATAGAAGCCACAGCCCCCGAACCATCACGCATTGTGATTATTCGCAAAAAGGCCGAGGATCTGATCGAGGTGCCACTTGTTGACGAGCAGGTTGCAGAGGATCAAGTGTCGGCTGCCTAAACGTATTTCCAAGCATTTCCGCGAAAGCGGGAATGTTTAGACATTAAGCTATCGCTGCTGAGCGGATCGCAACCGGCCGCGAAACATATTTGCCCTCAAGACTTAGAACAATGTGATTGTCTCACCGTGATTGAGACGAATGACAATTTTTTGGCAGCCTGGTGAAAGTTGCATGAAGTGCAAGGTAAGGCAATCCTGCATTTTTGCGCCCATCGTAATGGCACTCCTCAATAGCTTCCCTCATCGGCGCAGCTTGGGCCTGTGCAATCAACGTAAAAGATACAAGCAGAAAAATAATTGGCCTCATGTCGAATATCCTTTCAATGGCAAAGCCAACACCGCGAACGTATTTTCATACTTGGGTAAGCCAGATTCGGGAAACACGCCTAAGTCTTGCGGTGGGATGCCAGGATGATAAACCAGCGTTCCAAAAATCAAGTCATAAATAGATAAAGTTGCGCCGTAGTTTTTACATTCTGCAATGCGCGCGCTGTGGTGATAACGATGTAATTCTGGCCCGACGAAAACATAATTTAGCCAGCCCATGCGCACATCTACATTGAAGTGGCTGATCAGCCCATGCATGCCATTGATCATCAAGAACATCGTTACAACTTCTTGCCTGTAACCCATTATCCAGATTGGCAAAATAATGGCGCAGCATTGAATGATCAGCCCATTGATGGGGTGAAACACAGCATGCATCACTAAATAAAGTCGCGGCGGCAGGTGATGCGCCGCGTGTGTGCTCCAAAGCCAACGCCCCAATGGCCCACGCATTTCATGCATGCAACGATGGATCGCGTAATTAATAGCCTCAAAAATCAGCAGGCAAGCGAGTAGCTGCAGCGGTGGTGCCCAATTATGCGCAGGCCCGTTAAGATCGCCAGAAATGTGAATTGCGAATAAAGCCAAACCCGCCGAAACGCCAACAACAAAACCAGTATTCACCGCGGCAAACTTCACATCGGCCCAAAAGCTACGCAAAGTCATACTCCAGCGCTTTTCATATGGCAGCAGCCATTCTGTAATGAGATAGGTAACTGCTAAAATTCCAGCCGAAGCTCCCCAAATCAATCGCGGATTGATCGGCGTGGTCCAAATCAAATGAAAGCCGCCAAGGAGCAAAAGCCAGCTGGCGGGATATAGCCCCCAGCGTACAATCTTTCGCGCAAGGTTCCCGGGCGGTGAAGTATTCATTCGATATAACTCCTATTGAACATTTGTATAAAAAAATACATATGTTCATTTTATTTAATTTGCTAAGGCAAAGAACGTGACACTGGCTGAAAGCAAACAAAGGTCGCAAGAATGTCCAAAAACAAACCTGATCGCCGGATCGAAAAAACCAAGAGCAGCCTTGCACTGGGTCTTTTTAAATTGATGCAACAGAAGGCTTGGAATTCAATTTCCATCCAAGAGCTCTGCGACGAGGCCAATGTGGCACGGGCGTCGTTCTATGGCCATTTCGATAGCAAACTGGCACTTCTTGATTTTCTCATTGCCGAAGTTTTCGAAAAGCAAATTGCCGGTAACTCAACTTCAAAAGAGTCGAAAGCCTACATCGTTTTTCTCGTATGGCTGGTTGACCATGTGACCAGCAGCCGTGCATTATTCTCCAAGATTGCCAATCAGCCAGAGGCCTTGCCCGTTCTTGACCGCTTCAAACGTGCCCTTCAAAGAAGATTTGCTGAAGCGCTGCACAACGATGGTATGAGTGTTGACGATGCGGCAGTGACCTTTGTAATGGGCGGAATATTTGATTGCCTACTGAGTTGGGCTAGGCGCTGGCGCGTCGCAGAACTACCAAACCTGCGAATCAGAATTCTCGAAATGGCGTACCTCGTTTTGGAAACGCCTTGAATACCCCATCCAAATTTGTGATTTTGAACTTCCGGGTGTCACCCCCTTGCCCGAGATCACAATTTCGTAAAAAAGACGGTACAACGGCCTTAATTAAGGCTCCATTTACCAAGATCAGAGAGTCTGCGCGCATAATTCCAGTGAGTGAGAAGTTTTCCCGTGTTCAGTTCTAAATTCAACCGCCGTTCGTTTCTGTCCATGGCTGCTCTTGCCCCTCTTGGCTTTGCCGCGCCAGCGCGCGCCGAAGACCCAGCAAATGTAGGCTCTATCACGTCGATTGCGCCACGTTTAGCCATGCAAGGCAAACTGTCGTCCAAAACCGAAATTGTGCAGGGCCAAGGCCAAGCCCCGATGTTGACCTTGGGTTCGCTCAACGCGCTTGATGGCGCTATCGGCATGTATGAAGAAATTGTGGCTGGCGGCGGTTGGCCAGATATGCCTAAAATCAAATACGACAAAACAACCAAGCCCGCTGATATTTTCCGCTTGCGCCAGCGTTTGGTGCGCGAAGGTTATTTGGATTTTGAATCACTCGCCGCAGTTGACTCCGGCAAGTTTGACTCAACACTTGTCACAGCCATTAAGACGTTCCAGTTCAATCATGGCGCAAACCCAAACGGCAAATTAGACGAACGCACCAGAGCCGAGATGAATATCACAGCACAGGCGCGGCTCTATTCATTGAAAGAAAACAAACCGCGCATTGCTGAACACCTGAAAGATTTGGGGCCGCGTTATGTGGCCGTCAACATTCCAGCAGCGCAACTTGAAACCGTTGAACTTGGCGAGGTCTATTCGCGCCATAATGTTGTGGTTGGTAAATTAGAACGCCCTACACCGTCACTCAAAAGCCGTGTCAGTGATATTGTGTTCAATCCCTTTTGGAATGCGCCAGCTTCCATCGTGGCCAAAGATATCATTCCGAAATATTTAAAAGACCCAGGCTATCTCGATCAAATGGGCATTCGCGTGATTGATGGCAGCAATGGCATGGAAGTTGAACCTTCAAGCGTTGATTGGGAAAACACCGCACCTGATCGGTTTCAATTCCGTCAAGATCCCGGTGAACATAACGCGCTGGCCACCATGAAAGTGAACTTTCCGAACAAATTCATGGTCTATATGCACGACACGCCACACCGCGAATTATTTGCGGGCAATAATCGCTTTGAAAGCTCGGGCTGCGTGCGTGTTGATCAGGTTGCTGTTTTGATCAACTGGATTTTGAATGGCCAAGATGGAATTGACAATGCACGCATTGAAGAAATTACAGCGGCCCAGCAAACCATAGAAACCAAAGTTCAAAACCAAACCGATGTACGCTTTATGTATTTAACTGCTTGGGCCACAGAAGATGGCCGTGTGAATTTCAGGCCCGACGTTTACAAACTCGAGGGCAAAGATTTTATCTTGGGTCAACCCGATCCGGTTATTGCACTGTAACTGACAAAGTGACCAATTGAATTTCACCGCCCGACCCCCTAAATGAAGGGCATGAAATTTGACACACCTTATATTCACGTTTTTAAACAAGGTGATGCTGAAAAGCGTCCCCTCTTATTGTTGCACGGCACAGGTGGCAATGAACATGCGCTGCTCGACATTGCTGCGGCAGTATCACCCGACCGTTCAATTATTTCCCCACGAGGCTTGGTCAATGAGAATGGTAATCTCCGGTTTTTCAGGCGCTTTGCCGAAGGCCAACTCGACGAAGATGATGTGCGGTTTCGCAGCCATGAGTTGAGTGAATTCGTTGCAGCGGCGATGACTGGCTATAATCTAACTTCCCCAATCTCCTTGGGATATTCCAACGGTGCCAATGTCGCTTTAGCAATGCTTTTCATGCAGCCGGATATTCTAAGTGGCGCAGTTTTACTGCGTTCCATGGCCCCGTTCAAAGTTATGCCGAGTGTTGACCTCAACCAAAAGCCAATCCTGTTGTTGAATGGTGCGCAGGATCAAATATTACCACTCGCTGCAACCAATCAGCTGGTAAGCACCTTGAACATCAGCAACGCAAAGCTAACCCACCAAATTCTGCCTTCGGGCCACGGCCTCACCCAAACTGATATCACCCTCACGACAAAATTTTTGAAAGAGCAAAATTAATGCAACTGAATGGTTTCCATCATCTCACCGCCGTCACAGCCGACGCGCCGCGCAATCACGCTTTTTATACCAAGACTCTTGGTATGCGCATGGTCAAGAAAACAGTAAACCAAGACGATACCTCCGCCTATCATTTATTTTATGCCGATGGCAAAGGTTCCGCCGGAACCGACATCACCTTCTTTGATTGGCCCACTGGCCCACAACGCCGTGGCACACATGAAGTGGTGCGCACGGGCCTCCGCATTAAGGGCGAAGCCGCATTCAAATGGTGGTCAAATCATTTCGCCAAAAACAATATCAAAGCTGAAAAGCAAATTGAAGAAAATGGCCGCAATGTCATTCATTTCGAAGATTTCGAGGGCCAACGCTTAAGCTTGGTTGATGATGAAAGTGATTTAGCAGTAAACACATGGGCGCAAAGCACCGTGCCTGCAGAGTTTCAAATCCGTGGCCTTGGACCTATCACATTAAGTGTGCCCGATCTCAAACCAACCGATATGGTACTGACCCAAATTATGGGCATGAAACCTGCCGCGCGTTTTGGTGATACACATGTCTATCACATGAACGGCACTGGCCCCGTGGCAGAATTGCATGTGCGCGTCGAACCCAATTTGCCCCAAGCCCAGCAAGGTGCAGGCGCTGTTCATCACGTGGCATTCAACATCGAAATGAGCCAATACGAGGCTTGGACAGACCGCCTGAAATCCCTGCGCGTTCCAAATTCCGGCCCGGTTGATCGCTTCTGGTTTAAAAGCCTCTACTTCCGCGAACCCAACGGCATCTTGTTCGAACTCGCCACAGACGGGCCAGGCTTTGCGACGGATGAGCCCATGGATAAGTTAGGCGAAACCCTATCCCTGCCACCCTTTTTGGAAAACAAACGCGCCGCGATTGAAGCGAAGTTGAAGAAGCTCACTTAGCGTCTTCTCCCGGGTGCGGGAGAAGAAGGGGCCCTGTTTTGCGCCTTCGCAAAATGGGGGAGATGAGGGACCGCGCGCTCCCAAATTCACTTCCCCTCACCTATCCCACTCCGCTGCGCTCCGCGGGCCCCTTTCCTCTCCCGCAGAGGGCGGGCGAGGACATTAAGGCAAATTATCGCGCATAAAAATATCAATGCGAATGCGTTCCTGATCTTCAATCAGCGGCATATTATCAGCCTTGGCCATTAACACGCGCACAGCGCTGCGCACTTCATGGCCCACATCCTGATTAATGATCACATCAATCGTGCCGCCAATCAACGCGCGTCTTGAACCCTCGGTCACCTCATGCGCAATAAAAACCAAATCCTTAGGGGCAGAAACCGCATCCAGCGCCAACACAATGCCCGCCGTACCACCGCCCACATTATAGATGCCGAGCAGATCAGGGTGTTCGGCTAAAAGTTGGCGAGCCAAAGCTTCTGAGCGTTCAGTATCGTCGCGTGATTCTCGCACCGGTAGAATTTTCAAATCCCTGAACTCATGCGCCATCACCTGCTCAAAGCCAAACTGCCGTTCAATGTGATCGCGCAGTGCAAGTGAACCCGCAAACAAACCAACCTTCCCCTTGCGTCCACCCAAGAACCGCCCCATCAAACCTGCTGCTGTGCGCCCCGCCGAAGAATTATCAATGCCCGCATAATGCGAGCGTTTGGAACCGGGCACATCTGAAACCAACGTAACCACCGTCACACCCTTGGCTACCAATGAATTGATGGCTTCACGCACCGCTGGATGATCGAGCGCCACCACAGCCACACCGTCAATGCCCTCTTCCAACTCATCCAAAACCTTGGCAAGCAGCGGCCCGTCAAACACGTCCACGCGCTTGACCATAATGGAGACTCGCTCACCTGCCATGCGCAACGCTGCGGCTTCCACTTCTTCGCCAATGCGGTTCATAAACTGCCCAGCAGTGTTTGGCAGCACAAACCAAAATCGATATTCGCGGCCACGTGCAAGCCGCGCCGCAATCCGGTCTGGCTGATAGTTCAGCTCTCTGATAGCCGATTCCACTTTTTCAACTGTGCGCGTCTTAACCCCCGGTCTGTGATTCAGCACCCGGTCAATAGTTGCAACACTCACACCCGCTTTTTGGGCCACATCTTGAATCGTAATCTTTACCATGGCCCGTTTGAAGCTTAAGGCTGGTCGCTTGTCAAATCCCATTGATTCAGGCAATTCCAAGCCATGGCCCAACAACTCAAATTAGCCGCCGATATTGGCGGAACATTTACTGACATTGTCCTCGAACAAGGCACCAAACGTTGGAGTGGTAAAGTTCTAACCACCATTCAAGCGCCAGAGCTTGGTGTGCTCGAAGGCATAAAACTAATTCTGGAAGAATCAAAAATGTCGGCCAAAGACATTTCCGTTTTCATCCACGGTACAACACTAGCCACCAACGCCTTGATTGAGCGCAAAGGCGCCAAGACTGCCTTCATCACCACCGAAGGTTTTCGTGATGTGATCGAGCAAGGCTATGAAAAACGCTTTGATCATTATGATTTGATGATCGAAAGCGCCAAGCCGCTGGTTGATCGGCATTTGCGCCTCACGATTACCGAACGCCTTGCAGTGAACGGCGAAGTGTTGATCCGTCTCGATGAAGCCCAAATCCCCGAACTTGCCAAAATCATCCGCGATGAGAATGTCGGCGCTGTCGCCATTGGCCTGCTGCACGCTTATGCGCACCCAAAGCACGAGCAGCGCATTGCGCAATTGCTAAAACCGCTCTTGCCCGCACATGTCACCATTTGCCTGTCTTCTGAAGTTGCCCCTGAAATCCGTGAATATGAGCGCTTCTCAACGACAGTGGCCAATGCCTATGTACGCCCTTTAATGGCGGGCTATCTCAAAAGATTGCAATCAGCACTCGGCGAAATGGACTTGAACGCACCGCTTTATTTGATGATGTCTGGCGGCGGCCTCACCACACTCGAAACCGCAAGCCGCTTCCCAATCCGTTTGGTTGAATCTGGCCCGGCGGGTGGCGCCATACTCGCCAGTCGCATCGCCCAAAGCTGCAAACTCCCTGAGGTCCTCTCATTCGACATGGGCGGCACAACCGCAAAGATCTGTTTGCTCAGCAATGCCGAACCAGCTCGCGCCCACAGGTTTGAAATAGCTCGAGCCTATAAAGATATGAAAGGCTCCGGCATTCCGGTGCGCATTCCGGTCATCGAAATGGTCGAGATCGGTGCAGGCGGCGGCTCCATCGCAAGAGTGGATAAATTAGGCCGCCTCACAGTTGGCCCTGACAGCGCAGGCTCTACCCCCGGCCCCGTTTGCTATGGCCGCGGCGGAACCATGCCAACTGTTACAGATGCAAATGTAAACCTCGGCAAAATTGATCCAGCATTCTTCGCAGGCGGCAAGGTGCATCTTGATGAAGCAGCAAGTGCGGCCGCTTTTAAAAACCACATAGGCGACAAACTAAATCTCAAAGATTTCTGGCCTGCTGCAGGCGTGGCCGAAATCGTCGAAGAAAACATGGCCAATGCCGCACGCGTTCACGCCATTGAACGCGGCAAAGACATTGCCAAATGCACCATGGTGGCCTTCGGCGGCGGTGCGCCTTTACATGCCTGTCGCTTGGCAGAAAAAGTCGGTGTGACAAAAATTATCGTGCCCGGCGGCGCTGGCGTTGGTTCGGCCATCGGCTTCTTGCAAGCGCCTGTGGCTTATGAAATCACCAAATCCTTTGCCGTCAATCTCGATCATTTTGACGCTACCCATGTGAACGCGCTGATCAAACAAATGACCCAGGATGCTGAAGCGGTAGTCAAGCCAGCACTGAAAAACGAAAAGTCATTTATCCATATTGTCGCCGATTGCAGATATGTGGGCCAAGGCCACGAAATTCAGGTGACCATACCCATCCGCACTTTAACCAAAGCAGATGGCGCAAAGCTCAAAACCACCTTCGAGAAAACCTACGCTTCAATCTACGGCCTGACCATTCCAAATCAACAAGCCGAAGCCATCACATGGTCACTCACCTGTTCATCACGTGTCGGCAAACCCGCTACTGCTAAAGTCACACCAAAACGCAAAGCCATTAAACCCCTCCGTACACGGAATATTTATGACGCAGCACTTGGAAAACTAACCAATGCCCCCGTATATTGGCGCTTTGACCTCAAACCCGGCATGTCCCTCAAAGGCCCGGCCATCATTGCTGAACATGAAACATCAACAATCGTCGGCGCAAACTTCAACGCCAAAATTAATTCACTGGGCTACATTGTGATGGAAAAAACAAAATGAGCAAAGCCGCTTTAGACGCCATTAAAACCCAAGTGATGTGGAACCGATTGATCGCCGTGGTCGAAGAACAAGCACAATCATTGTTGCGCACCGCCTTTGGCACCATTACCCGCGAAGCAGGTGATCTCTCGGCTGGTGTTTATAATGCACAAGGCCACATGATCGCCCAAGCGATGACCGGAACGCCGGGCCATGTGAACACTATGGCTACGGCCGTTGCACATTTTTTTGAAAAATACCCACAACACACCATGAAGCCCGGTGATGTCTATTGCACCAATGACCCATGGCTCGGCACTGGCCATCTGTTTGACTATGTGATGATGACACCAGTGTTCCTCAAACAAAAACTCGTCGCCTTTTTTGCTTCCACGTGCCATGTGATTGATGTGGGCGGTGTGGGTTTCTCGGCAAAAGCCAATTCAAGTTTTGAGGAAGGAACACTGATCCCGCATCTGATGATCCGCAAACAAGGCAAGCTGAACGATGAATTGCTGAGCATCATCCTCGCTAACAGTCGCAATCCGGTTGAGGTGAAAGGCGACCTACTCTCACTCATCAGCGCCAATGACACAGGCGCTAGACGACTGGTCGAGATGATGACCGAATTCAATATGTCATCGCTTGATAAACTGGGCGATCACATTTTGAAGACCTCCGAGAAGGGTGCACGCGAAGCCATCAAAGCATTACCCGATGGCGAGTGGTCTTACGCCATGCCGCTGGATGGATATGAAGCGCCCGTCACCATCAAAGCAAAACTCATCATCAAAAACGGCAAGATCATTGTCGACTACACAGGCACATCTGCCGCTTCAATCTATGGCATCAATTCGCCCCGCACCTATTCGCTGGCCTATTCCGTCTTCGCACTCAAGGCGATCATTGCCCCTCATGTGCCCAACAATATCGGCTCACTCTCCTGTTTTGACATCATCACTGAGGCACACACAATTGTTGATCCCATCCGTCCCTCGCCCGTCACCTCGCGGCATGTCACGGGGCAAATGTTGGCGGATGCGGTTTTCGGCTGCTTGGCGCAAGCGCTGCCCGGAAAGGTGCAAGCGGAATCCGCAGGTAGCATTTGGATGATCTCTCTCAATTCCGCTCATGGTCGCGTGGCGCGTGCTGAGCTAGAAGGTACGAGTGATTTTGGCGTGCTTGCAATCGGCCTCGGCGGCATCGGCGGCAGGCCCGGCAAAGACGGCCTCTCCACAATGGCTTTCCCATCCGGCATCGGCGGCATCCCCGTCGAAATCACCGAGTCTCAATGCCCGCTGTGGTTCAAAGAAAAACAATTCTTGAAAGGCAGTGGTGGTAAAGGCGAATATCGCGGCGGGCTTTCACAAAGGTTCGAAATCCGTAACCGCGAACAAGCCCCGTTCACCATCAGCGCCGCCACATTCGACCGCATCAAACATGCCGCCCAAGGCCGCGATGGCGGCAAACCGGGTTCATTGGGCGTAGCCAGGTTAGGCAGCGGCCCGGCCTTGCCCGACAAAGGCATCCACCTCGTCCCCAAAGGCGACAGCCTAATTTTGGATCTCCCCGGCGGCGGCGGCTTCGGCGATGCAAACAAGCGGCGTGTGGAGATGGTTGAGGCGGATAAGAAGGCGGGGGTTATCGAATCGTCCTCTACCGCAAAGCGGGAGAGGAAAGGGGCCCGTTGCGAAGCAATGGGATAGGTGAGGGGAAGTGTATTACTTGAGAAATTCTCACGTCACAGCCTTCCGCTCCCTAAACTCCTCCACATCCCACAGCCCGCCATCCAACACCCCGCGCAAAACCTCCACAGCATCCCATACATCCACATATGAATTATACAGCGGCGCAAAACCAAAGCGCATCATGTCGGGGGCGCGGAAGTCGCCGATGACACGGCGCGAAATTAGCGCTTGCATGATGGCGTAGGCTTGCGTGTGGCGCAGGCAGACGTGGCTGCCGCGGTGGGCAAAATCGCGTGAGCCATAAAGTGTAACACCATGCGCACCGCACCGTGCCTCTGCCAACTCCACAAACAACGCACACATTTTTTGCGCCTTGGCATAAACATCCACCATCTCTATGTCGGCCCACACATCTAAAGCAGCATCCAACGCCTGCATCGAAATCGTAGGCCATGTGCCCACTTGCATTCTGGTGATGCCTTGTGCCGCCACATAATTTTGTTCGAACGCAAAAGGCTGAGCGTGCCCCCACCACCCTACTAGCGCGGGTAGAATTTCATTTTGCAAACGTGGATTAACAAAAACAAAGGCGGGCGAACCAGGCCCGCCGTTCAAATATTTATAGGTGCAGCCAATGGCAAAATCAGCATTTACATCCATCAACTGCCCGGGCACAGCACCAGCACTATGAGCCAAATCCCAAATTATCAAGCAACCCTTCTCGTGCGCCTTGGCAGTAATCTCTTTCATATTATGACGTCGCGCAGAACGATAATCCGTTTCAGTGATCATCACCACACAAACATCTTCAGTGATCGCGTTATAGACTTCTTCAGGCTCCACCACACGCAACTCATGACCATCAGCCATAAACGAACAGAGGCCTTGTGCCACATAAAGATCAGATGGGAAATTACCCGAGTCAGATAAAATAATTTTCCGCCCCGGTCGCTTGGCCACCGCAGCGCTCAACACTTTGAACAAGTTGATTGAAATTGTATCGGTCACAACAACACTGCCCGCTTCCGCGCCAATCAGCCTTGCAATCTTGTCGCCCGCTTTCTGCGGTAATTCTCCCCAGCCATGCTTGTGCCATGAGGTGATCAAGTCTTGGCCCCATTCGATCTCCACAGTACGCTTTACGCGCGTCATGGCCGAAGCGGGTAAAACGCCAAGCGAATTACCATCAAGGTAAATCATGCCCTCAGGGATTGAGAACGCGGCACGCTTGTGTTTCAGCGTGCAGGCATCGTCCAGTCTTAAGGCGTCGGTGCGTGTGAACATCAAATTCTCCTTTATAGACTGGCGTATCGCAGCCTCAAAAACGAAGCAATATAAATTGGCCACAAATCCCGCTAAAACCGACGCCATGAAACAATTTGCATTCATCGCAGCGGTGTTGGCCAGCACCACCTTTGCCCATGCCCAAGAAGGTTCAATCGCTGACACCACCAAGCTGATCCGCAACGCCCGCCCTAAAGTGACTGACCCGCAGGGTTGGGCGATTGATTTGCTCGACGTGTTGAGAACTGAGTCCCTGCCCGCCAGCCGCGAAAACATCTGCTCTGCCATCGCTGTGATCTCACAGGAGTCAGGTTTCGTCGCTGATCCTACCGTGCCGGGGCTCGGCAGCCTTGCTGAGAAAACCTTGCAAACTAAATTAGGTCGCATCCCCATTCTGGGCCGTGTCGCCTTAAACTTTCTAGAAACATCACCCAGCCTTGGCGACAGCTATATGAGCCGCATTCGGGCCGCCAAAACCGAGCGTGATTTGGATATGACCTATCGTTCCATCGTCGACGATGCTGGAAAACGTTCCAGCCTTTCGCTGTTGGTACAAAGCGGTTTGCTCAATCAAATGATTGAAGACCGCAACGACATCAACACCATCGGCTCGATGCAAGTCTCGGTGCGCTTTGCCTTGGCCAAAGCCCGCGAAGGGCGTTACTTGCCAATGAATTTAGCCGATGTTTATGCAGTGCGCGATGATCTCTACACCCGCCACGGCGGCATGCACTATGGCGTGATGCAATTGCTGGGATATGAGTCCGGTTACAACCGCAAAATTTATCGCTTTGCCGATTACAACGCAGGCCGCTATGCCAGTCGCAACGCCGCTTTTCAGAAAATCATCAGTACACTGAGTAAAATAAAGCTGGCAACCGATGGTGACCTGCTGCTCTATAACAAAGATCAACAAGCTTTAACCAAAGTCAGCGGCACTGAGACAGCTTTGCGTGTGGTGATCAAGACATTCAATCTCGGCATTGATGATAAAAAGCTGCGTACCGATCTGCTAAAAGAAAAATCTGCCGACTTCCCAGCCACGCAAACCTATCTCCGGCTGCGCGATCTTTACGCCCGCAGCACAAAGCAACCCGTAGCCTTTGCCGAGATCCCTTCCATCGAGCTGAACAGCCCCAAAATCAGTCGTCATATGACCACAGAGAGTTTCGCCGACAGTGTGGATAAGCGTTATCAGAAATGCGTAGCACTCAAGCTTTGATGCGTGCGTTGGTCGGATCATAGAGCGGCTTTAAATGTGCCGTGGCTTTCACCATTTCTTGCGCCACCACCAATTCATAATTGCCCGCCATCACATAATCATCCGAAACACCATCGGCATTTCGAACATAGCCATAACCAATCGGCTTGGCTAAGGTATAGCCATAGCCACCCGAAGTGAGATAACCCGCAAACTTGCCATCGCGCAAAATTGTTTCGCGCCCGAGCAAAACAACATCTTCCCGCTCAGTTGTAAAACCTACAAACATTTTCTGAAGCGGCTTGCCTTTCTTTGCGTCCAAAGCAGCGCGTCCGATAAAATCGGTACCATTCTTTAATTTCACCGCCCAACCAAGCCCGGCATCAAGCGGCGTGTCGTTTGGTGTAATATCAGCACCCCAAGCCCGGTAACCCTTTTCAAGTCTCAGCGATTCAATGGCGCGGTAACCCGCCAGCTTCAAACCCAAAGGTTCACCAGCCCGCATCAAAGCCATATAGATATCCGCCAACGCATAAATCGGCACATGCAATTCATAGCCGAGCTCGCCCACATAAGTCACACGCAACGCCCGCACCGGATGACCTTTGAGGCCGATGGTCTTTGCATCACCAAACTTGAAGTTCTTTGCCGAGATATCTCCATAGGTCGTTTTTTGTAAAATCTCGCGAGACAATGGCCCCATCAAAGACAGTGTTCCAAACTGCTCGGTCACATCGACAAACCGCAATTTCGCATCTTTCGGAATATGATCCAAAATCCAATGGAAGTCATGCGTGCGAAAGCCCGTACCTGTAACGATATAAAAATGATCCTCAGACAACCTTGCAACAGTAAGATCGCATTCAATGCCGCCGCGTTGATTGAGCAATTGCGTATAAACCAACCGTCCCGGCTCGGCAGGAAATTTATTAGCACAAACATAATTCAGAACTGCTTCAGCATCCGGCCCCTTCATTTCAAATTTAGCAAAGGATGATTGATCAAATAGCCCCGCCGTTTCCCGCACGGCCTTATGCTCTGCACCAACATTGGCAAACCAATTTTGGCGGCCCATCGTGTAAACATCTTGCGCTGGCTCGCCTTCAGACGCGAACCAATTTGGCCGTTCCCAACCAAGCTTGGAGCCAAAGCTGGCTCCCTTTTTCTTTAATGTTGCATAAAGTGGTGACTTTAAACTTGGCCGCGCTGAAACATATTCATCATGCGGGTATGACACAGTATAATGCTTGCCATATGCTTCAAGCGTGCGCTCATTCACCCATGCGCGGTCTTTATGCAGCGATGCAAAACGGCGAATATCAACGCTCCACAAATCCGTAGGTGCCTCGCCCTTCATCACCCAATCAGCCAGCACCCAACCTGCACCACCACCTGCAGCAATCCCAAATGCATTAAAGCCAGCGCCGACAAAGAAGTTTTTCAATTCAGGTGCAGCACCTAAAATAAAATTACCATCGGGCGTGAAACTTTCTGGTCCATTGATCATCTTCTTAATGCCGGTGTTTTCGAGAGCCGGAAAGCGCAGCAATGCATTGCTCATATGTTGTTCGAAGTGATCAAAGTCATCATCAAACAATTGGAATTCAAAATTTGCCGGCACGTCATCTTGCACCCAAGTCTTGGGATTGGGCTCATAGCCACCAAACATCAGTCCGCCCACTTCTTCTTTAAAATAAGTGCGCAAATCTGGGTCACGAACCGTCGGGGCATCACTGGCAAGCCCTTCGATTTTTTCAGTAATGACATATTGATGCTTCACAGGTTGCAACGGAACTGTAACACCTGCCATGGCTCCAATCTGCCGCGCCCATATGCCACCACAATTGACAACACGTGAACAGGTGATGGAACCAAGATTGGTTTTGACAGCAATGACCCGGCCCTCAACAATATCAAAGCCTGTAACCATTGCTCCTTCATAAAATTTAGCACCATGCATGCGCGCACCCTTGGCCAGAGATTGCGTGATATCAGATGGTGAGGCTTGTCCATCAGTCGGCAAATATGAAGCGCCAACTAAATCTTTTGTTTCCAGAAGCGGAAACATCTTTTTCACCTCGGCGGGCGAAAGCAAATTCATTTCCATGCCAAAGCTTTGCGCCGTGGTGGCCAAGCGCTGATATTCGGTCCAACGATCCTTGTTGGTTGCAAGGCGCAAACAACCGGTCATCTTCCAACCCGTCTGCAACCCAGTTTCTTTTTCGAGGTTTTTATAAAGTTCAACCGAATATTTCAAAACTTGGGTGATCGAGGCCGAAGATCGCAGTTGACCCACAAGGCCAGCGGCATGCCAAGTTGAACCGGAAGTGATTCTATTTTGTTCAAGCACAATGACATTGGCTTTGTGGTCGCGCGCCAAATGATAGGCCGAAGAACAGCCTATAATGCCCCCGCCAATCACAACGATATCAGCATGAGTTGGAAAAGCATCAGTCATAAAGTTTCAAACCTTGTTTCATAATTTTTCAAAATATCTTCAAACCGCCCGAGATACTCTGAAGCATAAGCCACATAATCCACACCCGGCGCATTAAGATGAAGCTCAGATACCATGCCCCACATTGCTTCGCGCAACGCAGCAGAAACTTTCATGGCATAATAGGCACGCAAAGTGGCAAGATCAGGTGCGCGGCCAAAATATTGCATCAGCATTTGGCTTTCTAAATTCTCATCGAAAGAATTTGCAGCAGCGATATTGGCAAGATCAAACATGGCCGTTCCAAACGCGCCATATTCCCAATCAATCAGCCAGAGACGTTTTCCATCATCCATAAAATTACTGGGCAACAGATCATGGTGGCCAAAAATAATCGGCATTGGAATCTGCACCGCCTCCAAGCCATCAACGACGCGCATCCATCTTTGAATTTCTGATGAACGTGCGTGCCCAGCAGACTTAAGTGTCGCAGCATAATCACGTAAAATTTGGAATACCCAAAATATGGCACCCTGCCCTCTGATACGCCTGCCCATATCGCGGTGGCACCGCATAATCATATCAACACACGCTTCTCGGTTTGCGCGAACATCTGCTTCTTGATATGTGCGCGCATCAATGTGCCGCACCACCATCAAGCCATTTTCAATGTGAACCACTTCAGGAGATAAGCCCGCTTCAAAAGCGGCACGCGTGGCTATCGCTTCACGCTCGCGCGAAACTTGGTGAAACGGATAGTCTTCACCGACGCGCGCAACAAACTTTCCGGACGCATCATTGACGGTGAAGCTGGCATTGCTGACCCCACCTTTTAACGGTTGAATGGCTTTCAAGTCTTTCCATATGGCGAGCCCCCTCACCCGCGTCTCTGCAACCGTCATTAAAAACTCCAAAAAAGCACTTTGCTGACTTCCAGAACACAGCCAATCAAAACGCCTGATAATTCTTTAAAATCAAAATTAGCTGCCATCGCCGAATTATCAGCAGTCACTAGATCATGCACCGGGGGCAGTTACATGATCCAGACCAACCCCCGTGCAGGAAGCGGGGATGGCAGCCTTTTGATCATCCTAACCGAATTCGGTCTGGATGTACCTAAAATTGCGCAAAAAGCCCGCAGAGTCAAACAAATTGTGGATTTATGTTGAAATGTGATCAGTTTGTGTTATTAATGTTGGAATTCAACAAGACAACGCGAGACAATTTGACACAAAACACATGGAAAGCCACAAAACCTCAAAAAGGCAGTTGGAAATACTCAACTTCATTCGTGACCATGGCAGAGCGACGATCATTCAGCTTGCAACCGAGCTCCGCGTCTCTGATGAGACCATCAGGCGTGATGCCAAAATATTAGTGGGTGACGGATCTATACTCAAACTTCACGGTGCCTTGGCGCTGCCAAACCTTGGCGGTGAGGCCCCCTTCGAACGCCGCCTGCGCGAAAATGCTGACGCAAAGCGCGCCATTGCCAAATTTGCATGCCAGCTTGTGCAAGATGGCGACAGCATGATGATAGACACAGGAACAACAACCAGCATCTTCGCGCAAGAACTGCGAGCCAAGCGCAACCTCACCATTGTCACGAATTCATCCTATATTGCGCGCAACTTGGCGCTCGTGAACGGAAACAGGGTCTACATGGCCGGTGGCGCATTGAAAGGCGACAATGGCGCTTCCTTCGGTGACACCGCCGTCGAATTTTTCTCATGGTTCAAGGTGAAATACGCGTTTATCTCGGTTGGGGCAATTGACGTGCAGCTCGGGCCAATGGACGCCGAGTTAGATGAGGCGAATTTGGCCTATATGGCGTTAAGACGCGCCGAGCACCGTGTCGTCCTCTCCGATTCATCAAAATTTGAAAAGTCATCACTGGTCCAAGTCTGCGACTATAATGATTTTGACCGCCTAATCACCAACGCCATGCCCGGCGAGGCGTTGAAGGCCGCTTTGGACAAAGGTGGGATCATTGTTGACGTTGTGACATTGTAGGAGATCAAGCTGAGTTTTGATGAAAGCAGCAAGTTTAGTGACGATCCTATTCTATTACTCAGCGAAGCTTTAAACCATGCAAAGGGTAAGGGGGGCGCCATTGACTCAGGCGCAAATCGCACCTCTCATGGGCATTAGTGTCTCTGGCTACCAGAAACGGGAACAAGGCAAACGCAGCATCAGCTGCTCCGCCGCCGCAAAGGCCTATGTGCCGACATTGGTCAGCCATTAACTCTTCAACCAACATTTCACGCCCTCAAACTTGCAAGTCTTGCTTCCAACTCCGCAATCTTGTCTTTGAATGGTGCCACCATCGCAACCACCTGTGTTTCAGTAAAGCGGGGCGTGATATGTTGTGGGCAGTTCCAATCAAAGCCTTCTATGGTGATCACCATACCGCGCTCAACCCGGGCGCGATAGTCGGGAAGCTGAAGCTGTTCGAGCAGTTTGGATTCGTCGAGTTGAACCAACCGCACACGACCTAAAAGTTTAAGGCGGGTTTGGTTCGCGTAGTCCATAAAGAACATCGCTACGCGATCATCGTTTTGCATGTTTCCAACGCTGACATATTGGCGGTTACCAGCAAAGTCGGCAAAGCCAATGGTCTTCTCGCCAAGGATGCGAACAAAACCGGGTGGCCCGCCGCGATGTTGAATATAAGGCCAACCCGTTTCGCTGACAGTTGCCACATAGAAGCTATCACGCTCGGCAATAAAAGCCGCTTCACTTGGCCCTAATCTATCGTGGTGGTCACTGCCCTGTTCCAACCGCGCGTAACTGCGCCTGCTGCCGCCGCGCTCCTGTTCGTTTTTCACATTTTGTGTGAATGCAATCTCTGCAAATTTGTGGCCCATGATGATTGCTCCGTGCCGATCAAAGACCAAGCTCAGTAAGGCTTGAATGTTCTGCCGGGCGTGGTCCCAGCGGCCAATGATACCTGCGTTCATCCGGACCAATGGCCATATCGTTGATGCTGGCAAATCGGCGCTGCATCAAACCTTGGGCATCAAATTCCCAATTCTCGTTGCCATAGGAGCGGAACCACTGGTCTCGGTCATCGTGCCACTCATATGCAAAACGAACCGCGATATGATTATCGCGGAAGGCCCAGACTTCTTTGATCAGGCGATAGTCATGTTCGCGCTGCCATTTGCGTGTGAGGAATGATATGATTTCCTCTCGTCCTTTCGGAAATTCTGTTCGGTTCCGCCAGTAGCTATCCACCGTATAAGCAAGTGCCACGCGCTGTGGATCGCGTGAGTTCCATGCATCCTCAGCCATACGGGCCTTTTGGATTGCGGTTTCAAGTGTAAATGGTGGCAGTGGCGGCTTGTCTGACATTTGCAGTCTCCATAATTTGGCGCGACGCGGGAGGGAGCAGCTAAAGCGGCTGCCCCCAAATTAAATTGGGTAAATTCAAGCTGCCTTTTTTGCTGCGGCAACGGCGGGGAAATCGATATCCGTTCCCGTGACGTTGTTAACGTAATTGGTCAGGGTATTCAGTGCCACATGAGAAATGATCTCAATAATCTCGGCATCGCTAAACCCGGCAACCTTTGTTGCCTGCAAGTCCTGCAGAGATACATGACCGCGGTTTGTGGTGATCTTCACTGCAAAACGCACGGCGGCATCAGCCTTGACATCGCTCGAAGTGCCGTGGCGGTTGGCAGCAATTTCAGCATCATCGAGCTTGGCCAAATTCTTACCCATATAAGTGTGCGCCGCGAGGCAATAGTCGCAGCCGTTGATTTCTGCCACGGCAAGAGCAATGCGCTCGCGGGTTTTGGCATCAAGCTTGCCCTTCGCCAAGGCACCGTTGAGGCCGAGATATCCTTCCAAAGCGGCGGGACTGTTGCCAACCATGCGAAAGAGATTGGGGACACTTCCGATCATCTTTTTGACAGCCTGTAAAAGGGGTTGTGAGGCAGCTGGGCTGGCTTCGATGGTTGCTGGCGTTGTGATGTTTGACATGAGATTCTCTCCTAAATTTGTGAATTGTGATCTCCGGATATTCCGGATGGGAGAGAGATAGTCTGTTCCGAAAAACAAAATAATACTCATTGATTGAAATATATTATTCCATTAAATGGATTAACAATGGATCGCTTTCATGAACTTCGTGTATTTATTGCGGTGGCTGATAGCGGCGGCTTGGCAAAGGCGGCTGGCACAATACACAGTTCTCCACCAGCCGTCACCCGCACCATTGCTTCACTTGAAGAACGCCTCGGCGTTCGGCTTTTTGATCGAACGACGCGAAGCCTGCGACTTACTGAACCAGGAATGACGTTTCTCGAAAATGCGCGACGCGTTTTGAGCGACCTTGAGGACGCAGAACAAGATATCGCAGGTCAGTCAAAAATAATCAGCGGCCATCTCACGATCACAGCCTCACTGACGTTTGGCCGTGCTATGTTGCAACCTATCATATTGGATTTTCTTGATGCCAATCCACGCATCAATATCTCAATGCTACTGTTTGATCGGGTCGTTGATTTAATAGATGAGGGCTTTGACCTTGCTGTTCGCATCGCCAACTTGCCAGACTCCTCATTGGTCTCGCGGCATGTCGGAGATGTAGCACGGTTGCTGATTGCCAGCCCCGCTTACCTTGCCAAACGTGGTGTACCGAAAACACCAGATGAATTATTATTGCACACAATCATTGCCCAATCGGCACTGATGCCAAATCGTGAATGGAGATACTCCAAAGCTGGCAAACCCGCCCGCATCGAATTACCTGCCCGACTTGAGATCAACGATGCCCACGCTTGCATTGATGCAGCTGAGCGTGGCAAAGGCATTACAATTGCTTTGTCCTATATGGTGACGGAGGCCATTCGTGACGGAAGATTGGTTCTTGTTCTGCCCGATTTTACACCACCGTCAGTGCCAGTAAATTTCATTTATGCCCAGCGCCGTATGGTGATGCCAAAGGTCAGAGCTTTCATTGATTTTGCGGCACCAAGACTAAGTAAGGCACTTTCCAGGGAAACTAAACAGTAACGGAACGATCTGAAAACGGTGCAATTGTAGTCAATTATTTGGTGTTCCAACTTGCATAGTTGAGGGCTATTTCGGGTCAATCGCGTCCGCCCAAGGAAATGCCGCCCACTTCCCGTCCGGCGTTAAAAGCTGAAATTCAAACTGTCCCTCCACCCAAAAGTCATATAAGTTGATCAAAACAGGAATTGGGGCTGCTTTTGACTTTTCTTCGAAAAGTCAAAACGCCTCAGCGCATTCGGCCATGCACGGGTCGCAATGCCGCAACCTGTTGACCAATGACCCTGTTATAGATCAAACTAAGAAACCGAATTCAATAATAGGTGGAAAATATGCGATATGAAACGCCAAGCACAGCCAAAGAAGCTGTGAGTTTAATGGCCAAGGAAAAAGGCATCGCTTACATTCTCGCTGGCGGAACTGATCTGCTGGTGAAGATGAAGGCCGGAATGATTGAGCCTGATCTGGTTGTTGATATCAAACGCGTCAAAGGCATGAACGAAATCAAAAAAGGCGTTGGCGGTTATTCAATCGGTGCTGCCGTTCCTTGTGTGGCCATCCTTGAAAATGCGGCCTTTGTAAAAGCTTGGCCGGGCGTTGCTGATGCTGCAAATTTGATTGGCTCGCGCCAAGTGCAGGGCCGCTCCACCATGACGGGCAATATGTGCAATGCATCGCCTGCTGCCGACAGCGTTCCAGCTTTGGTTGCTGCTGGCGCAAAAGTTTCAATCGCTGGCCCTAAGGGCAACCGCAAATTAGCCGTTGAAGATGTGGCCGCTGGTGTGGGCCGCAACAATCTGAAAAAGGGCGAAATCATTACGTCGATTGATTTGCCAAAAAAGGCTGCCAAATCGGGTGATGCCTATTTGCGTTTCACACCGCGCACCGAAATGGACATTGCGGTTGTGAGTGTTGGAGTGAACCTGACAATTGATGGCAAGGGTGTGATCACCAAAGCCCGCGTGGCTTTAGGGGCTGTGTCCACCACAGTGCTTTTGGTCAAAGAAGCAGCCAACGCCATCATCGGCACTAAGCTGGATGATGCAGCCAAGGCAAATCTTGCCGCAATCTGTTCAGCGGCGTGTAAGCCCATTGACGACAAGCGCGGCACAATTGAATTTAGAACTGATGTGGCTGGTGTGCTTGCACGCCGTGCCGCTGAAACGGCTTATGCCCGTGCAGGAGGCAAATAATATGGGTGCTCATGTCAATACAACAATCAATGGTGATGCAGTCGAATTTGTCTGCGCTCCTGATGAATCGCTGCTCGATGTGTTGCGCAACCGCATTGGCCTCACCGGTGCCAAAGAAGGCTGCGGCACAGGCGATTGCGGTGCTTGCAGTGTGATCCTTGATGGTCGCCTCGTGTGCTCGTGCCTTGTGCTGGGTGCTGAGATGAACGGCAAAAAGCTTGAAACCATTGAAGGCATGGCAGATGGCGCAAAGCTTCATCCACTGCAACAACACTTCATCGATGGTGCAGCGCTACAATGCGGCATCTGCACACCTGGTTTTTTAATGGCCGCTCAAGCGTTGCTGCGCAAAAATCCTGATCCGACAGAAGAAGAAATTCGTTACGGTCTTGCAGGCAATCTTTGCCGCTGCACAGGCTATGATAAAATCGTGCGGGCCGTTCAAGCCGCTGCAAAAGAAATGAGAGGATAAAATTATGCCACTCGATCAAGATCTCGAAATCAAGAAGTTTAAAGTTATCGGCACACGTGTGCGCCGCCCTGACGGCGTTGATAAGGTAACAGGCCGTGCACGTTACGGCGCTGATGCCTCTGCGCCAGGCCAACTTGTGGCATTGGTGCTGCGTTCGCCGCATCCGCATGCCATTATTAAAAAGATCGATATTTCAAAAGCCGAAAAGCTTTTGGGTGTGAAGGCCATCATCACGTCAGCTGATTTACCTGATCTTACCGGTGGTGATCGCGGCATGCTCGACATTCTCGAAAATTGCATGGCCCGCAAAAAGGTTTTGTATGATGGTCATGCTGTTGCTGCTGTTGCCGCCATTGATGCAACGACAGCGCGCGCCGCATTAAAGCTGATCAAAGTTGATTATCAAGTTCTGCCGCATGTGACCGATGTTGACGAAGCATTAAAGCCAACTTCACCGGTGATCCATGATCATATTTTCACCGATGGCATTGAACCAAAACCAACCAAAGCTTCCAACTTCAACAAGCAAGCCGAATATGGCCATGGTGATTTGGACGCGGGCTTTGCTGAAGCTGATGTGATTATCGAGAAGTCTTACAAGACTGAGCAAACCCACCAAGGCTATATCGAACCGCATTCCTGCCTCGCATCAGTTTCGCCAGATGGTGCGGCCGAAATGTGGGTTTGCACGCAAGGCCACTTTGTCTACCGCAACCAATGCGCCGCTCTTCTGGGCCTCGATGCCAATAAGCTGCGGGTGACTGCATCCGAAATCGGTGGCGGGTTTGGCGGCAAGACTCATATTTGGACAGAGCCTTTGGCTCTCGCCCTTTCGCGCAAGGCAAACCGCCCCGTGAAGTTGACAATGAGCCGTGAAGAAGTATTCCGTTGCACAGGCCCGACCTCTTCGACTTCGATTGATGTTAAAATTGGTGCCAAGAAAGACGGCACGATTACTGCCGCTTTTGCTGAGCTTCGCTATCATGGCGGTGCATTTCCGGCGAATTGGGCTGAGTTTGGCGCAATGACCACTTGGGCTTGCTATGATATTAAAAACTGCAAATCCTTGAGCAAGGATGCCGTGGTTAACCGCCCGAAGACCGCAGCTTACCGTGCACCTTCGGCACCACAATCTTGCTTTGCGGTTGAGAACACCATTGATGAAGTGGCCAAAGCTATTGGCATGGATCCAATTGAACTGCGCATTAAAAACGCAGCGAAGGAAGGTACCAAGTCATCTTACGGCCCGGTTTATGGTCCGATTGGCATTGGCGCTACCTTACAAGCTGCAAAAAACCATCCGCATATGAAAGCGCCATTGGCCAAGGATACGGGCCGTGGCATGGCGTGTGGTTTCTGGTTTAACTTTGGCGGCCAAACTTGCGTTGATCTGAACGTGACTCCTGATGGCACTGTTACCGTGGCCGTAGGTACCATGGATGTGGGTGGTTCACGTGCTTCTCTCGCACTTGCTGCCGCTGAAGAACTGGGTGTTCCTTACGAAGCTGTGCGCGTGATTGTGGCTGATACGTCATCGCTTGGTCATAATGATATGACCGACGGTAGCCGTGGTACGTTCTCATCATCAATGGCTGCTGTGTTTGCTGCACGCAACGCAATCACTGTGCTGCGTGAACGTGCTGCAAAGACTTGGGAAATTCCGGTTGGTGATGTGGAATGGGTTGACGGCGAAGCCAAAGCCAAGGGCGCTAGCCGTGGCAACCTTGCGCCTTTGACGCTGAAGGATTTGGCTAAAGGCGCAGGTGGCACGGGCGGCCCGATCGCTGGTCACTCTGAAATCGTGGCAGATAATGCTGGCGTTTCATTTGGCACACACATCTGCGATGCCCATGTCGACAAGGAAACGGGCAAAACCACGATTACGCGTTACACTGTGATCCAGGATGCTGGCAAAGCCATGCACCCATCTTATGTTGAAGGCCAATATCAAGGTGGTGCGGCACAAGGCATTGGCTGGGCTTTGAACGAAGAATATGTCTACGGAACCAATGGCCGCCTGCAAAATGCGGCGTTCTTGGACTACCGTATTCCAGTGTGCTCAGACTTGCCGATGATTGACACGCAGATTTTGGAAATTCCAAATCCGCATCACCCATATGGCGTGCGCGGCGTTGGTGAAACGCCAATTGTTCCGCCATTGGCAGCGGTTTCTATTGCAGTGACCAATGCCACCGGCGTTCGCATGCACCACATTCCAATGTCGCCACCACGCATTTTGAAGGCGATCAAATCCGCCAGGATGTAAACGTGGCAAAATTAGAAATCCATCTCTGGGGGGCGCTGCGGCCAATGGCTGACGGCGCCCCTTCTGTTTTTATCGAAGCCTCAACAATCCGCGAGTTGTTTCGCAAACTGTCCACCCAATATCCTGGCATGGAACCCCACATCAAACGCGGTGTTGCGGTTTCAATTGACGGTAAAATTTATCGTGATCAACTTGATACAAAATTACCTGTATCATCGGAAATCTATCTTCTGCCTCGGGTTCCCGGTGGATAATTTTATCCTATAAATAGGAATAACATTATTTCGACATATTCCTAGTGTAGATATTTTGGATGAAAGGACGGCAGATGGATTTGAAGGCAATTTTTACGGGTCGATTTTTTGTCCTCACCTATAGTGCAATTTTTGCGGTTTTGGCTGCACTTGCCCTTAAGGGAATGCCTTATTATCCGAAATTGCAGTGGACAGTCTTTCTCTCATTTACTCTTCTCACTATGGTTGGCATTCGTGATGTGATCCAGACCCGTCATGCGATTCTACGCAATTATCCGATCATCGGACATTTGCGATTCTTCTTTGAAAAAATCCGCCCTGAGATGCGCCAATATTTCTTTGAAGGCGATACCGACGGCAGACCATTTCCACGCGAGCGCCGCGCCATTGTTTACCAACGCGCCAAGCGCGAACTGGACAAGAAGCCATTTGGCACGCAGGGAGATGTTTATGCCGAGGGCCATGAATGGATGCTACATTCAATTGCGCCTGTTCCGGTGACGAAAGAATTATTCCGGGTGATGATCGGCGGCCCGCATTGTACCCTGCCCTATTCAGCATCGGTGCTGAATATCTCCGCGATGAGTTATGGCGCATTATCGGCCAATGCCATTCGCGCCTTAAATTTGGGCGCACAAATGGGCAAGTTTGCGCATGATACGGGCGAAGGTTCAGTCAGCCCTTACCACCGCGAGGCGGGCGGTGATTTGATTTGGGAAATCGGCTCAGGTTATTTTGGCTGTCGCAATGCTGATGGAACATTTAACGCTGATAATTTTGCTGTAACTGCGAAAGACCCGCAAATCAAAATGATCGAAATCAAAATCAGCCAAGGTGCAAAGCCCGGTCATGGCGGGGTTTTGCCCGCAGCAAAAGTGACGCCAGAAATTGCAATTATTCGCGGCGTTGAAATTGGCAAAGATTGCATTTCGCCAGCAGCGCATTCGGCCTTTTCGACACCCAAGGAATTGATCGCGTTCATTGCGAAACTGCGCAAACTTTCAGGCGGCAAGCCTGTTGGCTTTAAACTCTGCATTGGTCATCGTTCAGAATTTATGGCTATTTGTAAAGCGATGATTGAACTGGATGATGCCCCAGATTTCATTGTGGTCGATGGCAAAGAAGGTGGCACGGGGGCAGCACCTGCCGAATTCATTGACAACATTGGCATGCCCTTGCGTGATGGCTTGGCATTTGTGAATGCTGCTTTGATCGGCGCAGGGTTACGAGGTAAAATCAAGCTGGGCTGTGCCGGAAAAATTATCACGGGCTTTGATATGGCGCGGGCTTTTGCGCTTGGTGCTGACTGGTGCAATGTGGCGCGCGGCTTTATGTTTGCAGTGGGTTGCATCCAAGCGCAGACCTGTCACACCGGTCATTGCCCGACAGGTGTCACCACGCAAGATCCGTTGCGGCAACGCGCTATTGTTGTGCCGAGCAAGGCCGACCGAGTTAAGAACTTCCACCGCGAAACAATTAAGTCACTTGCTGAAATGCTGGCCGCCGCAGGCATGTCTTCACCAACTGAGTTACGGCCCTATCATATCTCGAGGCGCGTGGGCGACGGGCGGATTTTGACACTTGCCGATTTGCATCCCGTCGTCATAGTAGGCGAATTGCTGAAGGGTCAGGGCGCTTATTCTGAATTTTGGAAGCGCGCAAACCCTGAAACTTGGGCAACTGCGCGTTGAGCAATTTTCACGGATTGCGTTGCGCCGACTGAAGTATCATACATCCAGCAACGGAGTTTGATCATGTCGGCATTTCTGCAATCATTGGGACAAGAACTCGAGGCCATTCGTGGGCAATCCCTTTGGAAGACTGAGCGCGAGATCAATACAGCTCAGGGCACCACCATTGGCGTTGCTGGCGGCAAGCAGGTTTTGAATTTTTGCGCCAATAATTATTTAGGCTTGGCAAATCATCCGGCTTTGATTGAGGCCGCTAAGCATGCGCTTGATACAAACGGACTGGGCATGGCTTCGGTGCGGTTCATCTGTGGCACGACAGATTTACACCGCGCACTTGAAGCACGCATTGCCGATTATGTGCAGATGGAAGATTCGATTTTGTTTGCGGCGTGCTTTGACGCCAATGGCGCAGTGTTTGAGCCGCTGTTTGGCGAGCAGGACGCAATTATTTCCGACAGCTTGAACCATGCTTCCATCATCGATGGCATCAGACTCTCCAAGGCCAAGCGTTATCGCTTTGCCAATAGCGATATGGGCGATCTGGAAACGCAGTTGAAAGCGGCGCGTGCTACTGATGCGCGGCGGGTTATCATTGTGACTGACGGTGTGTTTTCGATGGATGGTTATTACGCAAACTTGAAAGATATTCGCGCACTCGCCGACAGCTATGACGCTTTGATCATGGTGGATGATTGCCATGCCACAGGCTTTACAGGCACTCAAGGGCGCGGCACACCTGCACGAGCGGGCGTGAAAGTCGACATTCTCACGGGCACGTTGGGCAAGGCTTTGGGCGGTTCAATGGGGGGTTATGTGGCGGCTTCAAAACCTGTTGTTGATGTGCTGCGCCAACGGGGGCGGCCTTATCTTTTCTCCAATGCGCTGCCGCCTGCAATTGTTGCAGCATCGCACAAGGCCATTGATTTGGCAGAGGCTGGTGATGATTTGCGCGTGAGGCTTTATGATAATGCGAAAGCGTTTCGCGCGGGGATGAGTGCGGCCGGATTTAAACTACTGGCAGGCGAGCATCCGATTATTCCGGTGATGTTGGGCGAGGCTGAAATGGCCCAGAAACTGGCGGCGCGGCTTTATGAATTGGGGATTTATGTCACCGGATTTTTCTTTCCCGTGGTGCCCAAAGGCGGGGCGCGCATTCGAACCCAAATGTCTGCAGCGCACACGGCTGACCAAATTGAAACGGCCATCGCTGCGTTCACCAAGGCAGGCCAAGAATTGGGAGTGATCTGATGCGGGCACTTGTGAAAGCGGAGGCAAAGGAAGGCCTGACACTTCGTGATGAGCCATCACCAGAAATTGGCGTGGATGATATTCTGATCAGAGTTGCAAAAACGGGGATTTGCGGCACTGATTTGCACATTTGGAAATGGGATGAATGGGCCCAAAAAACCATTCCTGTGCCAATGGTTGTGGGCCACGAATTTGCAGGCCGCGTGGTTGAAGTGGGCAGCCATGTGCGCACTGTTAAAGTGGGTGACCGCGTGTCTGGCGAAGGCCATTTGATTGGCATGAAAAGCCGCATGGCACGGGCTGGGCATTTTCATCTTGATCCTGAAACTAAAGGAGTTGGCGTGAATGTGCCGGGAGCCTTTGCTGAGTATCTAAAAATTCCGGCCTTCAATGCCATTCATTTGCCGGACGAAATTGATGACGAGATAGGCGCAATTCTCGATCCACTCGGCAACGCCGTGCATACGGCTTTGTCGTTTGATTTGATCGGTGAAGATGTGTTGATCACTGGCGCTGGGCCAATTGGGATTATGGCCGCTGCTGTGTGCCGCCATGTTGGTGCGCGTCATGTGGTGGTGACGGATGTAAATGACTACCGCTTGGACCTTTGCAAACAAGTGGCAGATGCGGTGACGGTCAATGTATCGCGGCAAGATTTGCGCAGTGAGATGGATAAGCTTGGTATGCGCGAGGGTTTTGACGTGGGGCTTGAAATGTCTGGCGCACCCGCAGCATTTGAACAGATGACCAAGCATCTCATCATGGGCGGCAAAATTGCTATGTTGGGTATCCCATCTGGAAAAATGCCTGTTGATTGGAATGCGATTATTTTCAAAGCGCTTACCATCAAAGGCATTTACGGCCGCGAAATGTTTGAAACCTGGTATAAAATGATCGCCATGCTGCAATCAGGATTGGACGTGCGCAAGGTTATTACGCACCGCATGAAGGCGGCAGATTATAAGGTTGGATTTGACCTGATGAAGCAAGGCAGCTGCGGTAAAGTTGTTTTGGACTGGGCGTAAATAGATCACGCCGCAATGCTGGAATTGATTTTTAGCAAGGCGCGTTTCAGAGCAGCAAAGCAATTGGCGTCAATGGCAATACCTTCTTCTTCGCTCATGATGCTCAAGGCTTTCGCCATCGGCATCGCGGCGCGGTAGGGGCGGTCGGCGGACAGCGCATCAAAAATATCGGCCACGGCGAGGATGCGCGATTCAAATGCGATGTCGTCGGCTTTTAAATTTTTAGGATAGCCCTTGCCGTCCAGACGCTCATGATGAGCAGCAGCCACCGGAGCCATGTGTTTGAAAACTGAAATGCGTGACAAGATTGTTTCAGTCTCAACCGCGTGGCGACGCATGGCGACCCATTCAGCGTCGTCAAGCTTAGAAGGCTTGTCGAGAATGGAATTGCTCACACCTAATTTTCCAATATCGTGTAGAAGTGCGGCGCGTTTCAGCCAGCGACGATGCGGCATATCGAGTTTCATTTCTTCGGCGATCATATCAGAATAGAGGGCAACACGCTCGCTATGGCCTTTGGTGAAGGGACTTTTGGCGTCGACCACTTGGGCAAAACCGGCGGCAATATCGTCAAGATAATCTTCATCAAAATTGATCGCGGCGTTTTGCGGTTCGAGGTCTAGAATCATTTCGCGCAAATCCTCACCATTCATAGCATCCCAGAATGATGGTCGCGCAGCCACGGCCTTGAAGGCCTTCACCAGCATTGGATCAAACCATGTGCCGGAGCGATTTTCGATTTCCTTGCGCGCAGCATCCTCACCACCCGACAAACGAAAAATATCAACGACCTGCGCCAAAAGTGCGATGCGGGCGTAAAGCGAAATGTTGCTGCCCATTTTGCCTTCGGGCTTGCCGCTGCCATCCCAATGTTCATCCAGATCATGAATGCCTTGAGCAACCGCCTCACTAAAGCGCATAGTGCGCGCAATATCAGCGCCGCGTGTGCAACGTGTTTCGATGAGCTCGCGCGAAATCTCGCCGCCATTTTGAAAAATATTGATAATGGCGCGAAACCGTTCGGCCATGCCCGCTTGCAGTCCAGTGTGTGACATAACAAACCGCAGCGCTTGCGGCAGGCTGCCATTGACCAGTTTGAAGTCTTTTTTGAAACTCAGATCATCGGCTAGATAAAGCTCGCAAATACGCGCAGCATTGCTGCTGCATCCAAGATCTTTGAGGAGCAATGTGTAATAGAGTTCCCAGGTTTGCTGATCATCAAATTTCAATTCTTCCGCAATCAATAGCCCTATCCAGCAACACCGCACCGAATGCCCTTCTGGTTGGCCCTCGGTGATATCCAGCGCATAGGTGAGCGCACTCAAAACTTCGGCCAAGCGAAGTTTTTGGTTTTGCGGTTGTTCGTTTTGAAATGAAATCAGCATTCCCCATTTTGGGAATGGGACATTTAAGATTGGATTAAGGATGATGGCAGTTCACAAGAGTGTGAACTTATCCATCAATCTGGGCGCCCATAATCGCAATAGCCTGCTGATAGACCGTTGCGGCGTTCCAGCCTTGGATCGCTCCGAAATTAGCTTGGCCCGGTTGATAACCAGCACCGGCGCGCCAGCCATGGCCGCGCAGAAAATTGGCCGTGGACGCAAGCGCATCGTTCTTATTGTTAAGGTTCCGACCACCCACACCATAGAGCATGATGTTCTTTGGCATGAATTGGGTTTGACCCACTTCGCCGTGCATGGCACCGCGTGTGGACGATGACATGGCTCCACTATCTACGAGTTTTAGTGCCGCCATCAATTGTTCAACAAAGAAGGCCGAGCGACGGCAATCATAGGCCAAGGTTGCGGCAGCAGAAATGGTGGGCTGGTTTCCGGTGACGGCACCAAACCCTGTTTCCATGCCCCATATGGCAAGGATCGGGCCAGCGGGCACGCCATATCGGGCCTCAAGCGAAGCAAAGAGGGCCGCATTGGCGCGTTTTAATCCCTTGGCGCGGGCCACGATTCCAGCGGCGCCACGCTTGGCCATGAAGGCATCAAGTGAAAGTTTGAAGCTTTTTTGGTGGCGATCAGCATAGATCGTCCCGGTTGAGTATGTGGTGCTGGCGAGCGCCGAAAGGCCTTTGGAGCCTATCCCACCTGCCTTGGCTTGAGACGCAAAAGCTGATTTCCAAGCCTCGAACCCAGCTGCCGTGTTGCCGCACTGGGCAGCATGAGCTGCCGAAGCGCTCATGATTCCAGATATTAACACGGTGAAAATAAGCTTTAATTTCAGTGCCATGACGCGCTCCCCTGACGAATTCCCCGAAGCCCTTAAACTGCGCTGAGCCCGTATTTCTGTCAAGCGTCTGCCACACGGAAATGTCACTTGCATAAGCGTTCGGAATTATCTAGAAATCGTTCTGTATAACGAACGGTGATGATATGTCGAACGTCCATTCTGAACGCGTGCTTGAAGTGCAACACTATACAGACCGGCTTTTCCGCTTCCGCGTGACGAGGCCTCAGTCACTTCGTTTTTGCTCTGGTGAGTTTGTGATGCTGGGCTTGCCCGATGACATAAAGCCCGTAATGCGCGCTTATTCCATTGCCAGTCCGGCTTGGGATGAGAGTTTGGAATTTTTCTCGATCAAAGTGCCGGGCGGGCCTTTGACTGAGCGCCTGCAAAAAATCCAAGTGGGTGACGAAATTTTGCTGCGCCCTAAAACCACGGGCACATTGGTGAATGACGCGCTGCTCCCGGGCAGGCGGCTATTCATGCTTTCAACGGGTACCGGTGTTGCACCGTTTGTTTCGCTCATTCGTGATCCTGAAACCTATGAAAAGTTTGAAAGCGTTATTCTCACACATACCTGCCGCACGGTTGGCGAGTTGAAATATGGCTTTGATAGCGTTGCAGCGACACACCAAGACCCACTGGTTGGCGAAGAAGCAACAGCGCGTCTGAAACATTTTGCTTCAACCACGCGTGAACCAAGTGAGCACAATGGCCGCATTACCAATTTGATTGAAACAGGCGAATTTTTTGCATCGCTGGGCATTCCTGCATTTGATGCAGCGCATGACCGCATCATGATGTGCGGCTCAATGGGCATGATCAAAGATATTCGCCAGATGTTGGAACCAAAGGGCTTCACTGAAGGTTCCCATAGTCAGCCAGGCAATTTTGTGGTTGAGCGCGCCTTTGTCGGTTGATTAGACCATTCACCGAATCATCAAAATCTCTTGCCACAGAATCTTCGCTTTGTTAGCCTTATGTGAATCAACTTGAATTTTGATGAATTCGTCAAAATTCAGCAAAGCTGATCGAAGCTAATAACGAGAGCGATTTTGACTTTTCTTTGGAAAGTCAAAACGCTTTGGGGTCAGGCAAAACTGAGTAATCTCAAAAAGGGATAAAGTCAGGATGATCGACGGTACTGAAAGTTTTGTAAAATTCGGACAATATAGTCGCTCGACTTATGGCTTTGTGGTGGGCTTATTTTCGACTCGCATGACGCCATTCAGTTTCATGCTCGATTTTTATCTCTATCCCGTTTTCATTAGCGCGAGTCTTGGAATTGGGGCTTGGGGCTTGCGTCGCGAGGCTTGGTGGCTTGGTATTGCTTTTCTCGTTCTGGGCTATGCTATTTGGACTATCGTTGAATATTTCATGCATCGTTATGCCTTCCACCATATGCCGGGTATAAAACCGCTACACATGGCCCATCATGCTGATGCAGATGGTTTAATTGGAACACCAACTATTCTGTCAATGGTCCTGATTTTTGGTTTGGGCTATTTGCCAGCGACATTCTTTTTTGGCGCCTACGCGGCATGCTTTATCTTTGCAGGTTTGATGGCGGGTTATCTGGCTTTTGCTGCCGTTCATTTTATTGTACATAGGGCGACCCACAGCAGGTTTAAATTTATCCGCAAATTAAAACGCGGCCATGCCATTCATCACTATGGCAATAATGAATATAATTTCGGTGTGACCACCCTGATCTGGGACCGGGTGTTTGGAACCTACAGCGATAAGATGCGCTAGGGATTATTGCGCTAACTGCGTTGCAGAAAACCACTTTGCATAAAGCGCGTGATAAGTTCCATTTTCACGCAAAGTAAGAAGTGCCTCATTCACAGGCTTGCGCAGATTTGAACCGCGTGGAAACAAGATACCGTAATTTTCTTTGCGCAACATCGGGCCAACGATCTGCACTTTGTTGCGGCCTTGCGTGGCTGCGTAATAAAGCAGAACGGGGGAGTCAAACACCACAGCATCAAGCTGTTTATTTTCCAGCGCCGTGAGGGCTTCGGTGATTTTTGTAAATTCTGTGGGCGTAACGTCAAGGGTCTTGAGATATCCAGCAGCTGTGCTGCCCGTTGTAGTGCCCACTTTGCGGCCTGCCAAATCTTCAGGCCCATTAATATCACCCTTCAAAGTTTGAATGGTGAGAGCTGATGTGATGGTGGCTTGAAAATAAGACATGAACACCATGGAAACCAAAATCGCCATGGCCGCAAGAATGCGCCCCCACTTGGAGGCAGGGCTATCAGGTTGCTGGCCAGCCACCGCACCAATGGCCCACCATGCCGCTTGCCAAATGCCGGGGAAATAGTTCTGCGAGATAAAATGGCTTGTGCCACGCCGCTCAGCATACCAGACCAAGTGAGATGGGATGATGATCAAAGCTGCCATCAAACCGAGCAAGAAAGGCATGGCACCTGTCGAGAGAATGCTCCAAACTTGGCCGATGCTGAAACCGCCATTATTGTCGGAGCGCACCATGATTTGCAAACCTGAATCAAACATCGGTTGTGAAAAATCAAATTCCTGTTCGCGCTGCGATGTAATCGAGATTGCGGCAATTGCTAGATCACCTTCCCCTGCCTTAACGCCGGCCAGAATTTCTGTGATATTGGCTTTTTCAACGAAGTGCGAACCCGCTTTAATTTGGGTGGCGATGGCTTGCCAAAGCTCTACTGAGAAGCCCTCATATTTTTCGTTATCCTTTAATACAAAAGGCGGCACCAAGCGGGTGATGACTTTAAGATCCTTCAGATTAATTGGCGTTGAAACCACAGGATCAATCGCAACCGATTGAGAAAAGCATTGCGTGGCAAAGCCGCTGCAAAAAATGGCCAAGCAAAGACCCACCAGTCGAATATACTTCCGCACGAGCCTTCCCCGATTAATTGATTTATCTATACCAATCAGCGTTACGAATTGAAACCCAGTTCAAATAAGTTTTCGGTGAGCAAGATTGCGCATCAAATCCGCTATGCCAAAATTCCATGGTTCGGCCTTGTCCGTAGGTACTACGCGGTTGCTGAGCGTGCCCAGCAGCGGTGTTGAGATTTCAACAATGTCGCCCGTGTGGTGCGTAAAGCCTTTGCCTTTGGATCCCCGGTCATCCGTCGGCGCAAACATGGTGCCACAAAACACCACGAGACCGTCAGGATATTGATGATGCGCGTTGATGGCTTGGACCACAATATCAGCGGGCGCGCGGCTGATCTCACTCATGTTGGAATGTCCCTGCATCACGAAACCATCTAGCCCCGTCACCTTCATCAAAAGCTCAGCAGCGCAAATATCTTCATAGGTGAAACCATCATCAAAGAATCGAATGAACGGGCCGATGGAGGTTGATGCGTTATTGTCTTTGGCCTTGCCCAAAAGCAAAGCCGAGCGCCCCTCCACATCGCGCAAGTTCACATCATTGCCAAGTGTTGCGCCAACAATTTTGCCCGATGAGGAAACCACCATCACCACTTCGGGCTCTGGATTATTCCATGATGATTTAGGGTGCACACCTACATCCATATTGCAGCCCACTGCCGAGAGCACAGGCCCCTTGGTGAAAATCTCCGCATCAGGCCCAATGCCCACTTCGAGATACTGGCTCCACGCGCCTTGGCTCATCAGCGTGCCTTTAAGCTCTGCCGCCTCTTTCGAACCAGGCTTCAGCTTGCGCAAATCGCCGCCAAACATGTCATTGATCGAGCCGCGAATAGCCGCCGTGGCCGCCGCATCACCGCGCGTCTTCTCCTCAATCACACGCTCCAGCATGGAGACTGCAAAAGTGACGCCCGCAGCTTTGATGGCTTGCAGATCAATGGGGGCCAGCAGCCAAGGTTTGCCAGCATCTCGCTTCTTGATCGCCGCATTGGCCAGCACATCGTCAACACGGCCTATGACTTTTCCTTCAGCAGCGCGAAGCGCCTGCGCCGGATTTGGCATCTCACACAGATCGCGCATGGTTGGAAATATCGCAGTGATGTCGGTGAGCTTATCACCATCAACGCGCACCACGCAGGGACCAATTTTAGGAAGATGAACGCGGCCTGCGAGCGTGGCGTTGGTGGGAAGCGAGGAGTGAGACATGGTAAAATTCCTTTGTCTTTAGAATGGCCACGATTGCAGCTCGGTGCAACCCACAATCTCTCTGCACTTGACGTTTAAAGCGAGTTAGAGAATTATGAAGTTACGGGGCTTCTGAAGGAGTTTTCAAATGGTGAAATACGCCACCCCCGCCGCTGCCCTTTTCCTCACAGCACTTTTGCATTTTGTCACACCCGCACTTGCAGATGATGTAAAGCCGCCACTAGCCATGCCTGATGATGCAAGCGCTGTGGTCTATGACGGCGACAGCGGCTCGCTCTCCTTTTCAAGCGCCAAACCCGTAAAGGACATAGCCGCTTTTTACCGCGATCTGGCCAAGCAACAAGGCTGGCAGGAACAACCTTCGGTCATCAATCAGGACAACATGGCCGTGCTCACTTTTATGACCAAGGGCGATGATGTAGCCACCATCACTGTCATGAAAATGGGTGAGCAATCACAAGTGACAGCCGAAGGCAAAGCCCTTGAAACCAAGGGCGCAGCAACGGCAGATGCGGGAGGTACCCCCGCCGCAGATGCTGCCCCACCTCTGGTGGCTATTGATAAGGACGGCCTGCCCATTCCCGATGGGCTTGGCAATATGGGTTCAACCCGCACTCAGTTCAGCCATGCCGTAAATTTTTCAGCACCTAATAGCGTGGCAGATATTGTGGCTTTCTATCGCACTGAACTGACCAAAAAAGGTTGGAAAGAAGACGCCGCAAAGCTGGGCGACAGCGAGGCCGAATTAAAATTCACGGCACCCGATGGCCCAGCCACATTAAGCTTGAAACGCAATGGCGACATGACGGATGCCGAACTCACAGTGTCGGAAAAGGCCAAGGCAGCCGCTTCACCTCTCGCCCCAAAACCTGGCATGGTGAGACTGGTCTTCGGCAATATGTCAGACAATCCAGCCGATGTGATCATTGGCAGCAAACATGTGAAAATGACCCCGGGCCAAGGTGCCAAAGGCCCCGATGGCCCAATGTTGGAGGTAAAACCGGGCAACATCACGGTCAAAAGCAAGAGCGCCAAGGAAAGCTTCACCGCCGGGCCAGATGAAATCTGGATGGTGGCTGTGGGGCCAGGTGGTTTGATGGTGGTTAAGCAATAACGTGTAACTGCTGCGCGCAATATAAGCTAGTGTGGCGACATGAAACTGAAGCATGAACAAATCCAATATATCGAATTTCTTTCAATCAATCTTGAAAGAGCCGAAAAATTTTACAACGCGTCCTTCGGCTGGACCTTCCAAGATTACGGCCCAGACTACACCGCCTTCGAAGGCGACCACATCGACGGCGGCTTCATGCTGGGCAAACCCAGAAAAGGCAGCACGCTGGTGATCCTCTATTCGGAGAAACTAGAGGAAACAAAAATGAAAATCGAAAAAGCCGGCGGCAAAATTGTGAAAGATATTTTCAGCTTTCCGGGTGGGAGACGGTTTCATTTTGCTGATCCTGATGGGAATGAGTTGGCGGTTTGGGGGAAGTGAGTTTTGCGCGACTCCGCGTTGAATTGAACTATTCCCCATCAAGCCGTCACTCCTGCGAAGGCAGGGGTCCAGCTTAGAGCAAGGCGGCCCCCCTCAGTCCTTCGGACAGCTCCCCAGCAAGCTGGGCGGAGCGCGATCTATAATCTAGCTCAGAATGTAGTCTATTTCGCCCTCCTCCCAGCTTGCTGGCGGGCGGAGCACTTGCGACACCCGAAGGGCGGAGGGGGCAACACGGCATATGCGATAACCCTGCCTTCGCAGGGAAGACGGTCTATGGTATGAATTCGGAATGACGACTCGTTACGCAATAATGATCTAAAAGACCAGAACAGGGTATTCAGCCTTCGTCCCAGACTTACCCGGCTGCATCGCCACCAGAGACAGCCAAACTGAAGTTGAACACGAAATGAAAAACGCAATCCGGTTTCATATTGACGGACTAATGGAAGACTGCTTGCCAGTGCCTAAAGCAACGAGCATCGCAGAGGGTGTGGTGGCCTAAGGGCGTTATTCGCGGCAAAAAGGTAAATTCCACTCTTTTTTCGTTATGGGGCTAGGGGTAGAGTTCCTCTTCAGCGCCTAGTTCCCAATCATAAACATTGTCGTCAGCATAGATTTGGTTCTGCATGTCACTATTGAACGATAATTTTGTCAAACTCCAAGTATCAAAAGCTTTGGGCTCATAAGTGGAAAGTTCGGTATCATAAAATGATACACCAGCATCGCACAAACTTTTGTAGAAATTACCAACGTCTGAAGCTGTTCCAAGTTTTTTAAACGTAATCATCGAATCCCAGCCGCGTCTTTCGACCTCATACAGAACCATCCAACCGTCCGTTCCGAAATCATCAGTATCATAACGTGTCCTTAATTCCAGAAGCGAAAAATTTCCGAGCGAATTTGCCCTAATATGGAATAGCTAAAGGTCAATCAGTGGACACGACAAAGCGAAACAACCGTCATAGAGAAGCTTAGGGATAGATATGTTGAGGTACAAGAAACTGTATAAATACCAACTCGTACTGCCGACATCATTCCTCCTCGTGCAAGCTTCAGCAGACGAAATTAGGACTCGCTTGTTGTCACTCGAAACACCAATGGACTTCAATAATCCAAGATACAAAGGGGCAATCCAGCGGATCAGATGGGGAGCGGCTAGCAACAATCTTTGCAAGTAATCCGCCAGCAGCGCGAATTCCTTCGTTCCTAAAAGCTTTTTTGCGAACCTTTTGTTCGCGTAACCAACAATGTTAGAATCCGGAAATTCTAACATTAATTTGTAAACCAGATCGAAGTAACGCTCTATCAATGCACTACCTACAAAGTTTGCCAATTGATCAAATTCGCGCTGCCAATTACCCGGAGAATGACTCAACCCTCCATTTATTTTGGTTTTAAAATCATTCAGTCTTAGTTCATACTGCCTAATCAATTTTACGAAAAGACTTTGGACTTTGTCCGCTTCGCTTGTGTCGGAAACACCAAATTGGTAATCATCTATTGCATGATAAACTTGTTTGCTTTTAATGCCTGAGCTCTTTCCACAGAGACTTGCGTCAATGCGGGCGAGTATCACTTCCGACAAAATCCTTGACGTATCTGGTCCGATCGGTAGTCCGATCGTTTGCTGGGAATTGCAGTTTCTTACATAACGATCTAGTTGATCACTCCAATGGCTCTTGAGAGTCTTGGCTTTAAACTTGGACTTTGCAACACTTTTTCCAAGAATGGCCCATGGCAAAGAGTGGGTATAAACAGAATCGTAAAATCTGCTGATATCAAGTTGCAAAACTTGCGGATAAACGCTCGCCAGATGTTTCTGAGATCTACGCTTTTCTGAAAGAGTTGAGCTTTCTATCGCACGGTGACCTGACAATAGTTTCTTAGGAAACCTTGGTACACTTCCGGAGCATTTTGAAAGTGAACATACCTTTCGTAAATCTTTCCAACATTTTGACAACAGTTGAGAAAGGATAGCAAAATTTATTGGGTTCACTATCCCAAAAGTTCGCAGTTTTCCGGTATTATGGCGCAAGTGCCACAAGGTTTACTATGAGTGAGTCAACCTGTCGCACCCTAGTTGACGATGCCACAGTTTTTGTACTTTAATGAATTTTGGATGGAGCATCCGACAGGACTCGAACCTGTAACCTGAGGACACGACTCACACTGCTCTATCCATTTGAGCTACGGATGCCGCCATCACACCCCGTTTCAGCGGGGTGTTTCTTTATTTACTAGGAGTCCTCATTATCAAAGTTGTTATCCCAAAAAGTTTCTGGTGGGGTGTGATCGACAGGAGAATTAACATGATCTCCAATAACATCATGAACATCCATAAATTTTCCTGTCCCTTTGGTAATGTCAGCGACTGGGATTGGAACATATCCAGTCTCTGGCCAAGGCCTATCTGAAAGCCAATAACCACCGCCTTTAAGTCGAACTATCCCAATTTCATCTTTCATCATTCGCCAAAGCATTGTTGAAAGAACCATGAGCCTATCAGAACCATCAATGACAAGCCCTTGCTCAATAAGCATTGGGTAAAGTTCCTCACGCGTCAGCGGGTGACCATGCTGTTCAATTAATGATCGCGTAGCATTTGCAACTTCTTCCTTTTTGGAATTTTTTATCCGTGGCTGCGAAGCCGCGCGCAGTGGTAAGGGTGTTTGTGCCAAAAAGTTATCCACAGATGGTTGGATTTGCAAAATGCCCAAATCCTTGTCAATTTCAATATTTGAAAATTTTTTCCAGCTTTCTATGAAAGCTTTAACTTCCGAAATATCCTTGCGTTTAGTTTCTAATTCTTGTACTAAGTTATTGATTTCTCGTGCCAATATCTCATGAAGCATAGTGGCTTTGCGATAAGCATTATTCGAATCTGTATCTGTTGGCAGATTGTTCATGAAAGTAAGCATACACAGATCTTGCAATTTTGCAACGATAGATTCAAAGCTTGTATGAATCTGAATTTTCGTGTTATATCAACAATAGCCCTAAATGACAAAAGGCCTTCGGGAGTTGCAATCCCAAAAGGCCTTTCTAAGGGTTACTAACCTGGTCCGTGTTTGCGTCAGGCTAGCGAATTGGTTAGGCGGTAGTGCGCCTTGTCATCCCTTCCTGACAATATAGCACCCGCCTACTATTTGATCAAGGCAAATGCGTCAAACCAAAAGGAAAAACGATTATGGTTAATCGTATTTGCCATCTGGTGTCGGCGTATATCCGTGTAAGATTTGGAAAAATCGAACACGTTCGCCAACATCGGCGCTGCTGCTCTTAGTACAAGTTAGCTGGAGATTTCTTAGTCTAGCATGAGCAGACTGAGTTACCTCACAATCCCTTCTGGGTCAGGCGTCAGCGGCTTTATTGGGCCGCTGACGCCATCATTAGATATTTTCATCCCAGCAGCCTCTAATGCCCTCAAAATAGCGGCAATGTTGTTTGCCATTGGGCGACGTTTCCCGTTTTCAAAGTCCTTGATCGTACTCACCCCAACATGGGCGAGTGTGGCAAGTTCTTGCTGATTCCAACCTAACCAGTTTCTGGCGGCTCTTAATTGTTCTGGTGACATAAGCAATGAATAGAACTTTTTGCGCTTATGTCAACTAAATTAGTTGACAACGGAATCTAAACTAATTAGTATGACCTCATACTTTTTAGATTGGATTCCAAATGGCACAGCATTTTCTTTTGAGCAAATCTGCAAAGACATTAAGTCTGGCTTCGGTGTTCCGTATGTCAAATTTGGAAGCCGAAACAGCATTCCGCAAAATCCGCTGGCATAATACAGCGGGCGCTTCTGTTTGCCCTAATTGCGGTGGACTGGATGCTTATGAAGCCCGTCGCCCAAATGGAACACTGCGTTTCCGTTGCAAATCCTGTGTTAAAGATTTCACCTTAACTTCTGGCACACTGTTTGCCTCTCACAAGTTACCCTTGCAGTCCTATCTCGCTGCAATTGTGATTTTCTGCAATGAGGTCAAAGGCAAATCGGCTTTGGCCTTGTCGCGTGATCTTTCGGTATCTTATAAATGCGCTTTCGTCCTCTCGCACAAAATGCGTGAAGCAATGTCTGTTGAATTAAAGGGCCGTGTTTTGGGTGGTGAAGGCAAAGAAGTCGCAATCGACGGTGGATATTTTGGTGGCTATGTTAAGCCCGCCAATTTGAAAGGTAATCGCAAAGATCGTCGCATGTTTGAAAACAAATCAGGAAAGCGCCAATGCGTTGTGATCGTCCGTGAACGTGATGGCGGTTCATTGCCGGCGGTGTTCAAGTCAGAAGCGCAAGCCTTAAATTTCATTCGTTCGCGTGTTGCCAAGGGAACGACTATTCACGCCGACGAGTCTAATGCATGGAACGAATTGCATTCCCGTTACGAAATGAAGCGCATCAACCATCAAGAGGCTTACAGCCTAGACGGCGCTTGCACCAATATGGCAGAAGGCTTTTTCAGCCGTATGCGCCGCGCCGAAGTTGGCCACCATCATCATATCGCTGGCACATATCTTTTGCGCTACGCTCAGGAAGCCTCATGGCGTGAAGATAACCGCCGCATTTCAAACGGCGAACAAGTCAGCCGCGTAACTGAATTGGCGCTTGCCGCAAAGCCTTCTGTGGACTTCTCAGGATATTGGCAACGCCACAACGCGGCTTGACAGAACAAATAGTTTGTTCTTACCTTGTTCTCATTATGAACAATCGTTACAAGGGCGCAAATACGCAAGCAAGCCTAATCGAGCGCTTGCGTGGAACATGGGATAAGGGTTGGCAACCAGTCGCCAAAGAACCGCCGCCTACCATTCAAATTGAAGCCGCCGACGAACTGCAACGGCTGGAATACCAAGTTCAGCAGCTCAAAAGTTTTGTTCAAAGCAAGGGGCTGTTTGCCGAATTTGTGAAATCTGTGAAGCCTAAACGGGAAGGCTCCACTTAAGCGCCGCTCTGTCGCCTGATTTCACCACAGAACCGCGCCTTACGAGATAAGCAAGGTTAGATCGCACCGTGGCAAACAGAACTGCCTCGCTTGGTTTGCCCTGTCCGATTGCGCCACTTACGGCGGCGGTAACTTCGCTGGATGATTGGGAAACGCCTTCTGCCCTTCGCAGCGCGTCTATAATCAAGCGGCCAAGTTCTCCCATCTTGAACAGCTTTGAGCGGCGGTTAGGTTTAATCGCTTTTATGCTGCCAACCTTGTAGGACGGCTCAAACAGCGTGATCGTTGCGTCAAGGCTGGCAAGTTCGTGCTTGTGTTTGATGATCTGCTTTTTAAGCGAGATCACGCGGCCCGCAATGTGAGCGCGTTTTTCTTTCAAGGCTGGTATGGCGAATGTGTTCATGCCACTGAGATAAAATGTTGAAGCTCAAAAACAATAGAAACCTTGTGGCGTTTGCGCCATAATACCGCAGTTTTCCTTGATAAGTTGCGCCATCAAATCGGATGAGCTGCCCCACATATTTGTCTCTATTAATGGGCCAAATCATAGTCAAAAGAGCAGCTTTTGAATAACCCTTCGTCCTGAATGATGGAGGTAATTCTACTGGGTAGAAACCACGATCCAAGAGTTGGGTAAAACGATGGGTTTCATTCTTATCCAATTGCGCCTCCAAATTCATTTTATACAACCAAAACTATTGTTGAAAGGCAATTGCAAATAGAGACAAACCAAATCGCTTATCGTTTACATTGAAACTTAATTCGAATAGGGAAACACTCAAGCGGCCGTCGCTGCAATTTTCAAATCCAACGCTTTCATCACTTTCAGGATGGTGGCGAATTCTGGGTTGCCTTCGGCGCTCAGCGCTTTGCAAAGGCTTTCGCGCGAGAGGCCGGTTTTGCGCGGTACCTCGGTCATGCCTTTGGCTCGAACGGCCACACCTAAAGCAAGGGCGATAAACGCCGCATCCTGCGTTTCAAATGCATCCTCAACGTAAACAACAATAGCCTCTTGCGAAGTTAGATAATCTGCTGAGTCGTAAGGATATGTTTTCACTTTTACCATTGGTGAAATTGTAGCCCACGAAATGTAGTAGCTCAACGTTTCTGTTATGGTGCTTTTTACCAAGCTGGATTCCCGCCTGCGCGGGAATGACGGTTGTGGGGTGGCGCGTTTCGCGGGGGATATTTCTGGGCCACAGCCCCTCACCCTCCCATTGCTGCGCAATGGGCCCCTCCCTCTCCCGCTTTGCGGTAGAGGGGTGGACTACATCTCCGGTGTCTTCACCTTGTGAATAGCCGCCGCTGCCTTCACCGTATTATGCAACAGACACGCAATCGTCATTGGCCCCACGCCACCAGGCACGGGGGTGATGCTGCCTGCCACGGCTTCACACGAAGCAAAGTCGCAATCGCCCACCAGTTTGTTTTTGCCGTCGCGCTCAATGCGGTTTATCCCTACGTCAATCACGCAAGCACCCGGTTTTATCCAGTCGCCTTTGACCATTTCGGGGCGGCCCACGGCGGCGATCACGAGATCAGCACCGCGCACGATAGAAGCCAAATCTTTTGAGCGTGAATGGGCAATTGTAACCGTGCAATTTTCCGCCAGCAGCAATTGCGCCACAGGTTTACCCACGATGTTTGAGCGGCCGATCACCACGGCGTTGAGGCCCGAAAGATCACCCAGCGTGTCCTTGGCCAGCATCACACAGCCAGTGGGCGTGCAGGCAACCAGTGCGTCTTGCCCGGTGGAAAGCTTGCCCACATTCACCACATGAAACCCGTCCACATCTTTGGCGGGGTCGATGGTGTTCAGAACCTTGGCGCTGTCGATATGTTTGGGAACCGGCATCTGCACTAATATTCCGTGTACGGACGGATCATCATTTAGCTTTTGCACCATGGCCAGAAGATCAGCCTCTGATGTGTCAGCGGGCATTTTATGCTCCCAAGAGTTCATGCCCACTTCGACCGTTTGCTTGGCTTTGTTGGCGACGTAAACTTTGGAAGCCGGGTCTTCACCCACCAGCACCACGGCAAGGCCGGGGATGAGGTTGTGATCTTTTTTCAAAGACGCCACAGCGATGGCAATGCGTTTGCGTAAAGCTTCCGCATAAAGTTTTCCGTCGATGAGTTTGGCCATGTGGTTCTCCTAATTGAAAGGCCTAAGCGACCCCTCATCCGCCCTTCGGGCGCCTTCTCCCTCAAGGGGAGAAGGACGCTAATTCTTTAGCCCTCTCCCCTTGAGGGAGAGAGGGAACCGTTGCGCAGCAATGGTAGGTGAGGGGTCACTTAAAACAACCCTTGTATCTGCCCCTTAGCATCAAGCCCGATAACTTCAGCGCTCGGCACTTTTGGCAGACCCGGCATGGTCATCACTTCACCGCAGATGACCACGATGAATTCCGCACCTGCTGACAAGCGCACTTCGCGGATAGGCAAAGTGT
>JANYLQ010000006.1 GCA_025363755.1 Hyphomicrobiales bacterium
GGACGCCGACGCCTGCGGCGACAAAGTAGGAAAATGAATTTTATTGAATTACCATACACAAATATGGTATTATTACTTAAAGTTTAGTTCGCCTATTTTTTCCTTATAAGTAAGTCTCTGGCGAAATCCCCTTCATCACGGAGGCCGGTATGACGCCGTCAATGATTGCGCTGTTTCAGGAAAAAAGCATTCGCAAGACCTTTCATCAAAATGAATGGTGGTTTGTGATTGTGGATGTGGTCGCAGCCATAACCGATTCGGCAGATCCAGCGCAATATCTACAGCGTTTGCGCAGCCGGGATGAGGGTTTGGTGTTAGTTTTTAAAGGGGGGGTACAAATTGTACCCCCCCTTTTGCTGATGGTGGATACTCCAGGTGGGCGTCAAAAAATGCAGTGTTGGAATACTGAAGGCCTTTTCCGTCTGATTCAGTCGATTCCCAGCCCAAAGGCTGAGCCATTTAAGCTTTGGCTGGCCAAGGTGGGCTATGAGCGCATGCAGGAAATGGCTGATCCTGAACGCGCATTGAACCGCGCCCGTGAAACTTGGATGCAGCATGGCCGCAGTGAAAAGTGGGTGCAACAGCGCATGATGGGGCAGGAAACCCGCAACAAACTGACGGATTATTGGAAAGACCACAACATTCGGGAAGGCGAAGAATTTGCCATCCTCACCAATATCATCCACCAAGAATGGACGGGCCTCAGCATTAAAGATCACAAGGCCAAGAAAGGCCTGAAATCACACAATTTACGTGATCATATGAGCGAAGCAGAATTGATTTTCACGGCACTGGCAGAGCTGTCCACCCGTCAAATTGCAGAGAATGTGCAAGCCACTGGCATGGCCGAAAATAAACAGGCCAGCAAAACCGGCGGTGCCATTGCCAAAAAAGCAAGATTGGAATTAGAAAGCAAAACTGGCAAGAGTGTGATTACCGGAGCCAATTATTTGCCGCCCAAAAAGACCAAAACGATTTCAGGCAAAAATAATGCAAAATGAGCCGGACCATTTTGCCGCGCTGGACGCGGAAAGTGCTGAAATTCTTCAGAGCATTCGGAGTATGTTGTGACTAATTGGGAGTTCGTTGAGTTAGGGGATGTTTGCAATATCATTGGCGGCGGCACGCCATCAAAGGACAATGCAGCATTCTATCGTGGGAGCATTCCGTGGGCCACTGTCAGAGACATGAAATCAGAAATGATTATCTCTACTGAGTTCAAAATTTCCGAAGAAGCTTTGGCAAACAGTTCGACTAATTTAATACCTCGTGGAAGTGTTGTCATTGCAACTAGAGTAGGCTTGGGGAAAGTCTGCTTTCTGCAATATGACACGGCGATCAATCAAGATTTAAAAGCAGTTATTCCTCGTGATCCGAACAAGTTGGATGCACGATATTTGTTTTGGTGGTTAAGGAGTATGTCATTTGTTTTCGTTGCTGCAGGTACAGGATTGACCGTTCACGGTGTCAAACTGCCCTTCGTGAAGTCGCTTGCATTTCCATTTCCTTCACTCCCCGAACAACAGCGCATTGTTGCAATTCTGGATGAGGCGTTTGATGGCTTGGCCATCGCCACCGCCAACACTGAAAAAAACCTAAAAAACGCCCGCGAACTTTTTGAGGGTTATTTGAACAACCTTTTCTCGCAAGTCGCTTCGCAACATGAAGTGCAGCAACTGGAAAGCTTATCGACAAAAATTACCAAAGGTTCCTCGCCGAAATGGCAGGGAATTGATTACGTTTCGGAACCGGGCATCCTATTTGTTACAAGTGAAAATGTGGGCGAGAACGAAATTTTGCTTGATCAGCCGAAGTATGTTCAAGAGGCGTTTAACGCAAAAGATTCAAAATCCATTCTCAGAAGAGGTGACGTACTTACAAATATCGTTGGCGCTTCGATTGGCCGTACTGCTGTCTTTGATCGCGATGATAATGCAAATATTAATCAGGCTGTCTGTTTGATAAGATGTGACGAGCGATTGCTTGACAGTAATTATTTATCTTTCTTGCTCAATTCTCCGAAGTTTAAAGAGTTCTTGCATGACAATGAAGTTGACAATGCGAGGGCAAATTTGAGTTTAGGCTTCTTCCGGAAGCTGCAAATTCCAGTTCCCAAACTCGATACGCAAAAATCAATTGTTGTTGAGATTGAGAAAATGCTGGAGAAAATCGTGCGTTTGGAAATTCTGTTTGACCAAAAACTCGCCGCCATCGCCGAACTCAAACAATCACTGTTGCAAAAAGCC
>JANYLQ010000041.1 GCA_025363755.1 Hyphomicrobiales bacterium
AATCGTTTAAAACAGCCCTTCAATCTGGCCCTTGGCATCAAGGCCGATGACTTCGGCTGATGGCACTTTGGGCAGGCCCGGCATGGTCATAATGTCACCGCAGACGACTACGATGAATTCCGCACCAGCCGAGAGACGCACCTCACGGATCGGGATCGTGTGGTTGACGGGCGCACCCTTCATGTTGGGATCGGTGGTGAATGAATACTGCGTCTTGGCCATGCAGATCGGGAACTTACCGTAACCTGCCGCTTCATAACCTTTCAGCTGATCGCGCACCGACTTATCGGCAATCACGTCATCAGCACGGTAAATTTCTCTGGCGATGGTTTTGATTTTTTCAAACAGCGGCATCTCTTCACCGTAAATCGGCTTGAACTGTGCGGAGTCTTTATCCGCCAACATCGCCACATGGCGCGACAATTCTTCAATGCCCGCACCACCTTTGGCCCAATGCATGCACTTGAATGCTTCAACGCCGTGAGTTTTGCAGAATTCTTTCACAGCATCAATTTCAGCGTCGGTATCAGTGATGAAATGATTGACGGCTACAGCAATTGGCACGCCAAATTTTTTCACGTTTTCAATGTGACGACCTAAATTGGCAAGGCCCTTTTTGAGCACATCAACATTGGCCACTTTCAAATCTTCCTTGGCCGCACCGCCATGCATTTTAAGCGCGCGCACGGTGGCCACAATGACAGTGGCAGCTGGTGTGAGACCCGCTTTGCGGCACTTGATGTCAAAGAATTTTTCAGCGCCCAAATCGGCGCCAAAGCCCGCTTCGGTCACCACATAATCAGCCAGCTTCAAAGCAGTCTGCGTGGCCATAACGGAATTGCAACCATGGGCGATATTGGCAAACGGGCCACCATGCACAAAGGCTGGATTGTTCTCTAAGGTTTGCACAAGGTTTGGCATAAGCGCGTCCTTGAGCAAAACAGTCATGGCACCAGGCGCCTTAATGTCCTTGGCGAGAACGGGTGTTTTATCTTTCTTATAAGCCACCACAATGTTGCCGATGCGGCGTTCCAAATCTGCAATCGAGGTGGACAAGCACAAGATGGCCATGATTTCGGATGCAACCGTAATATCAAAACCAGCCTCGCGTGGATAACCATTAGCCACGCCGCCGAGTGAACATACGATGTCGCGCAGCGCCCGGTCATTCATATCCATCACACGACGCCACGCCACGCGGCGCGTATCAATGCCCAGCTCGTTGCCCCAATAGATATGATTGTCGATCATCGCCGATAAAAGATTATGCGCTGATGTGATGGCGTGAAAGTCGCCCGTGAAATGCAGATTGATATCTTCCATTGGAACGATCTGCGCATAGCCGCCACCAGCTGCACCACCCTTCATGCCAAAGCATGGACCAAGCGATGGTTCACGAAGCGCCACCATGGCTTTTTTGCCAATACGGTTCAGGCCGTCACCCAGACCCACAGTCGTCGTCGTCTTGCCTTCGCCCGCAGGTGTGGGGTTGATTGCGGTCACGAGGATCAGCTTGCCATTCTTCTTGGATTTGAGCGTGTCGATATAATCCAAATGTACTTTTGCTTTGGTGTGACCGTAGGGAACGAGGTCTTTTTCAGGAATGCCTAGATTTTTGCCAATTTCCATAATTGGTTTCATCTTGGCTTCGCGTGCGATTTCAATGTCGCTTCCAACGGTCATTTTGTTTTTCCTCGTGTGATATTATTGTTCATATAGGGAAACTACACAAACCACTGCATTTGTCCAGCTTGGGTTCATGTTGTTAGGTGGCAGACATAGCGGAAACCGCGTCATGCCATGAAAACAAAATCGCCACAGCCATAACTGTGAGCGACATGCGATATTCCCTCATTTTGTTTCAAGTGTCTGCAGATCATCAGCCAACGCATCCAGCATCTCATTTAACTGTGTGAGTTTCGACTGCCCCAATAGCTTCATGCATCTTTGCTCAATCTTGCGCTTGACCAAGTTTGCATCGTGAAGTGCGGCGAGTCCGGCCTGCGTCAAAACAATAATGTTGCTGCGCCCATCATCCGGATCAGGCATCCGCCTCAGCACGCCCTCGCTCACAAGCTCATCAATTAACTGCTGCACCGCCTGTTTTGAAAGTCCCATACGTTTGACGATCGCCGCCTGCCCCACACCCTTGGGATCGACAAACCGCAAAATATTACTGCACGCCTCGGCAAAATAAGGATAACCAAGCGCAACCATCTCTTCATCAAACAGGCGCTTCCACATCTCGCTTAAGCGCCAGAGCCTTGCGCCCACATGCTTTTCCAGCGGTGGATATCTCAGATCGTCAATTTTCTTGACCAACTTGAATTCTTTCATTATAGTCAATTTTCTTGACTATAATAGCATACAAAGGACAATTCCCCATGCCCATCGTCTTCGCAAAAAACGCCCGAGAATTCAACATCCCAAATGTCACTTTCACATCACGCGCAGCACCTGCCATTGGATCAACAGAAAACAGCCTTTGGCAATTCAGCATGGCACCCCATGCGCCCGCTGCAATCCACCAATTGACGCGTGAAGAAATTATCGTCGCAATATCCGGGAAAGCAGTTGTGATACTCGGAGATCAAAAACATCACATTTCCAAAGGCGACACTATAATTATCCCTCCCTATATCGATTTTGGCTTGGCAAACGAGAGCGAAGATGTGTTTGAAGGTATCGCGGTGTTACCCGTGGGCACCCAAGCAATCATGGGCAGTGAACCACCCTTAACGCCCCCTTGGGCAACGTGAAGTTAAGCCACTTTTGGTTCTAACTTTAAAGCCTGGCGCGCGCGGCGGAACGAGAGCAATTCCTTTTTGCCTTCATCCCAGATTGCAAGCGGAATACAACGCAGGCTTTCCCAAAACGTCAGCCGTGTCGCAGCTGCGTCAAGTTCAGGAAAATCTTTCAACACTTGTGGCAGTTTGTAGAAAGGAATGCGGCTGGAAAGATGGTGCAAATGGTGGATGCCGATATTGCCTGTCAGCCACATCAAAGGCTTCGGCAGATCATAGTAAGATGAACCTTCAAGCGCTGCCTGATGGGCATTCCAATCGGCATTTGGTTCCCAGTGCGTCGGGTCAAACTGGTGTTGGACATAAAACAGCCAAACGCCAATCGATCCAGCGATCACCACAATCAACATATGCACTGACAATACGGCCTGCCAACCAACCAAAGCGCAGAGGCCCAGAATCAGAGCGGCAATCCCGAAATTAGTCAGCAAAACGCTCACCCAAGACGCGCGGCCCTGACGAAATGCGCCTGGCGGCATGCGCTGTTGGAAAACAAAAAGGTAAATCGGCCCAATCACGAATAACACCAGAGGATTGCGGTATAGCCTATAGCCAAAACGCCCCCAAACCCCGGCATCTCGATATTCAGAAAGCGTCATGGTTTTAATGTCGCCCACGCCGCGCTTATCAAGATTGCCTGAGCCTGCATGGTGAATGGCGTGTGCGTGACGCCAATAATCATAAGGCGTGAAAGTCAATATTCCGAGAACACGCCCCACCCAATCATTGACCCGTTTTGAAGGGAATAAAGCCAAATGCCCGCAATCATGCTGCAACATGAACAAGCGCACCAAAAAGCCCGCCGCCAGGATTGCCGGCACAAATGACGCCAGAATGCTAAAGAAAGACAAACGGTAAGCCCCATACCAGCAGACTGCAAAAAGCGTTAAAGTCAAAACTATTTCAAAGATGGCGCGGCCATTTTTGGCCACACGGTATGGCGCAAGTTTCTGCGCCCAGTTCACGGAATTCATGGTCAAAAGCTTCGCCCCATCTAGATAACACACGCCAAATCGCCTGAAGATTCGCCGCACGCCGCGATTGCATAGCACAAGACGATTCGGTTAGGTGCAACTCTTTTCGTCACAGTGACCAAAAGGCTTGTAATTTAATGTGATCTAGACTATATGCGTCAAATCGAGTTTCGGCCGATCGGCGCGTGGCACTTCACTTTTATTACTAAAAGCGCGAAAGGCCCTAACCCCTTATCCTGAATTCGATTGGTTTGGCACGCGATTTTGCGGCTGGGCTATATTTTTGAACTGTTACAAGGATAAGTTAAGTTATGCAAAAAGGCACCGTAAAGTGGTTTAACGCGCAAAAAGGCTTCGGCTTCATTCAACCTGATGCCGGCGGACCAGACGTATTCGTCCACATTAGCGCTGTTGAACGTGCGGGTCTCCGTGGTCTCAACGAAGGCCAGAAGATTGGTTACGAAATCGTCGCTGACAAGCGCACCGGCAAATCATCAGCTGACAGCCTGCAGGCTGTTTAAGCTTTAAACCGATCAGACTCTCCGCGCCGACCACGTATGTACCGGCGGCGCGTCAGAGTTGCTGTGGCCGCATTCTCAAAAAGGATGCGGCTTTTGTCGTTTTTGGGGCGTTATCTGAATTCATGGCGGTACCGCATTTGCGGCACCAAACAATGCTTCATGACGCTGCAATATCTTCGGCCATAAGGCACGCATGTCTACACCCCTAATCCCAAAATGTTGAACCAGCAACTGTTCCATGTGTTCTGGCGACGCAATCAAATGCTTCTCAACACCTGCCAAACTGGTGAACCGCAGGACCCGGCCTAAAATCGCAACCGAACTATTGTCACGCATCAGTATAGACTCAAAATTCTGTACAAAAAAAGAATCCGGATCAGCGCGAAGTTCCGCACCTTTCGCCGCCAGCAATTCTTCATCCGCTGGAACATCTCTAAAATCAAAACTCGTTGGACTGCCCAATGCATGATTGTAAAATCGCCAATATCCATCAGGCAATTTTTCGAGGCGGAATATCAGCGCACCTTGGGCGTGCTCACCTTCGCGTAAAACCAAGGGTTCGCGCAATGCATCGCCAAGTCCAAGGTCCGCCAAATAACTGTGCTCAAGCTTGACCAGCAACACAACATGATTGCCCAATGTGCTATCACCTTTGTCTTTACGATAAACCCCAGCCACAGCGCGCTGAACCTCAAAGCCCGCTTGTTGCAGCGCCCAGCCCAGCAAGCCATTGGTCTCATAACACCACCCGCCACGCCGCCGCAGAACGATCTTATCAAAAACAGCTTCAATGCCATGATCTGGCGTCAGTCCCGCCAATACATCAATCGCCTCATATGGAACCGAGAAGGCTTGCGCCTTGTGGATAGCAAACAAAGTTTGAATATCAGGCGTCAGCAAGCCGCGATAAGAAATGCGGTCGAGATAATTTTGCAGTCGCGGCATAAAAGTTTCCAATCAAGTGGCTTAGCAAATTTACGTTACAATGTCCCCACTAATTCTGTTGGCACTTCACATCTTTAGCCCTAAATTTTGCGAGCCGCGCTTAGCACAGAGGTCATGCGACAAGTAATGACTTCTTTACGCGGAGGTAGTAGCCCCAATCACCAGTCCGGCGTGCGATCTCCGCCGACGAACTGCGCACTCTTAGACGTGTATTCAAACAGTTCAATGCGCGAGCCCGAAGGGTCAGCCAGCCATGCCTGCCATGTATCATCCACGCCATATTTTTTGTCGGTGACTTTAACACCCTTGGCCCGGATTTTTGCAATGGCTTGATCGAGGTTTGTCACTTCAAAACAGAAATGATCCACTTGCCCAAACACTGGCAATGGCGCTTTCTCATCGACGAACACTTCCACATAGGTGCGCCCGCCAGCGGCGAGATAAAATCCCGTACGACCGGTGGGGCGGCTAAAATCAAATGTTTTTTCCAAACCCAGCACGTCCACATAAAATTCTTCAGCAGCTTTCAAATCATGCGTCTTCACGCAGACATGAGCGACCTGTCTAATAAAACTCATGCGGCTAATTCCTTCTCGATATTTTTCAATTCATCATGCGTGAACGCTGGCACTTTGAGTGCACCCACACTGTCCTCAATCTGATCAGGGCGTGACGCCCCGATGAGCGCAGATGTAATCCACTTTTCGCGCAACACCCAAGCAATAGCCATTTGCGCCAGCGTTTGCCCACGTCCTTCGGCAATTGCATGCAATCCCTTTAACTTCGCAACCAATGCAGGTTCAATCTGTTCGGCCTTCAAGAATTTGCCAGTGGTGGCGCGGCTGCCTTTTGGAATGCCACTCAAATATTTGCTGGTCAGTAAACCTTGCGCCATTGGCGAATAAACAATCGTGCCCATGCCCGCAGCATCTGCCGCTTCAAACGCACCGCCAATCTCCGGCTCATGCTGCAACATATTATAACGCGGTTGGTGGATGAGGCACGGCGTGCCCATGTCTTTTAATATCCGCGCGGCCTCGCGCAATGCAGCAGTCGGATAATTTGAAATACCGACATAAAGCGCCCTGCCCGAACGCACAGCCATATCCAAAGCGCCCATGGTTTCTTCAAGCGGTGTATTAGGATCAAACCGATGCGAATAGAAAATATCGACATATGGAATGCCCATACGCTTCAAGCTTTGATCCAAACTTGGAAGCATATATTTTCGGCTACCCCATTCTCCATATGGCCCATCCCACATGTGATAACCGGCCTTGGTAGAGATGATCATTTGGTCGCGGTGGTTTTTGAAATCGAGCTTCAAGATTTTGCCAAAGGCTTCTTCGGCAGAACCTGCAGGCGGGCCATAATTATTGGCAAGATCAAAATGCGTGATCCCTAAGTCCCATGCCTTGCGGCACAGCAAACGCTTATCGGTCAACTTATGATCATCACCAAAATTATGCCAAAGACCGAGCGACAAAGCGGGCAGCAACAATCCGCTGCGCCCACTTCGCCGGTAAGTCATGCTGGTCATTTCATCAAGCCACGGGCTTCATCTGGCCCCAAAGGTGCCGAACGTTTACAGGTGGATCTGAGCTTGATCACTTTGCCTTTGGCACCCGCCTCCATCACCGACGTCATCACTTCAACCACATGCGCCACAACCGAAATATCGCAACGCGCAAGACGTTTTTTCATGATCGCATCAGCCATATCCGCAAGACCGGCACAACGATAATTTGCGAAGATCACATCAGTTTGACTGTTGTGGTGGCCCCAATTATTCTTGCCGAAAGGATGATCCCAAGCAGGCAAAACTGTTGGCTTTTGATCAGCCCCCGCCACCATCACATCACCACCAAAGAAATTGGGATCAGGCACAAACATCGCACCTGTCTGACCGTAAATTTCCATGTTCTGATGCTTATGTGCCCACACATCCCACGAGAGGGAAACCGTGATGCATGCCCCTTGAGCGAACTCAAGCAGCGCGTGATAGGTTGTGGGCGTCTTCACTTTCAACACTTCACCATTGCGCGGGCCGTTGCTGATAGTGCGCGTTTTGCGGCCCGTGTTTGCCAGAGCTGAAACCCGCTTCACAGGGCCAATAAGGTTCACCAGATTTGAAATGTAATATGGCCCCATATCAAGCATCGGGCCACCCCCTGGAAGGAAAAAGAAATCAGGGTTCGGATGCCACATTTCCATGCCAGGCCCCATGAAATGGCATGTGCCAGAAACAACCTTACCTATCTTGCCGTCATCAATCGCTTTGCGAGCCAGCTGATGCGAACTGCCCAAGAATGTGTCAGGCGCCGAACAAACACGGAGCTTTTTCTTGGCGGCATATTTCTGCAAAGCCAACGCATCCTTATATGAAAGCGTCAGTGGTTTTTCTGAATACACATGCTTGCCAGCATCAAGGATTTGCTTTGACACCTTGTAATGAACGGCAGGCACGGTGAGATTGACGATAATTTGAATGTCATCGTTCTTCAAAAGGTCTTTGACACTTTGGGCTTTAACGCCAAATTCTTTCGCGCGCGCTTCAGCCACCGCCATATTCATATCGGCCACAGCTTTGACTTCAATATGCTTGAACTGCTTGGCCAGCGTTAAATAAGCCCAAGAGATATTGCCGCATCCGATGATGCCGACGCCGAGTGTTTTGCTCATTTTGTCACCTTAAATCTTTGATAGAAAATTATATGAATTCTTCGCGAAAGACTTGAAGTCTTTCGGATCATCATGCTCGACCACATAAGTCATGCAGCGGGTGGCTTGCAACGCCTTGAAAATCTCGGGCCACTTCAACGTGCCCTTGCCCACGTCGGCTTGGCCGTGTTGGTCAAGATTTTCACCTTTAGGCGCATTGTCTTTGATGTGCGCCGTGGTGATGCGGTCAGCGTAAGCCTTGATCCACTTCACGGGGTTCTGCTTGGCAAAAGCAACCCATGCAATGTCAATCTCCCAATCTAGCATTGGCCCGCCTTCGAAGATGCGCTCATGCGGCATGGAACCATCGGACAATTTCTTGAATTCAAAATCATGATTATGCCAACCAAAACCATAACCCTCGCCGCGCATCACGGTGCCGACAGCGCCCAAACGCTTACCAAAAGCTTTCCAACCCGCCGCTGATTTCGGGCGTGCGTCTGGCATGATGTAGGGGCAATAAATATTGCGCATGCCAAGCGTGCCAGCGATCTTCACAACTTTCTTAGGATCTTTCTCCAACATCTCAATTGGAAAATGTCCCGTCGGCATCGTCATGCCATTGGCATCAAGCAGCGCCCGCGTGGCGGTGGCGTCTTCATAGTTTGCGCCAAAGCCCTCCACTTCCTTGTAGCCACATTTGGCCAGATGTTCGACGATGGTTAACCATGGTTCAAACTTACGGGCGGAGTAAAGTTGGAATGAAATTCTTTTTGGCATTTGGGGCCTCCTTAATGCGATGATGAATAAAGATTGCGGATGATAAGATTGGCCTGTGCGGTTTTAATATCAGCTGCGTTGTCGGGTGTGAAAATGATTGTAACACTTTCGTCCGGCAGCATATCGAGCACATTGTCGGAATAACTGCCGAACACACCTGTTTCAGCGGTGGCGAAAAGTGCAGCGTGTTTTGTGGAAAGTGCAATATGCAACTTGCCATCTTTGATCTTTGTGCTGTGGCTGATTTCAGGATTGATGATGTTCATCGCCTTATAAGGCTCATTCGCAAAATGCACCCTGCCCTTGCTGCCATCGGCAGCTTCATAATCGAGAATGAGAATATGACCTTTGGGCAAGTCACCCTTCTTTAGCTTAGCCACTTCCACAGCTTTATCAGCGGGAATAGTGGCGCTGATATTTTTCAAAAGCTTGGGCTTGCCAGAAGGATCAAGCGTGCTGAGCTTCAAGGACAGTTTTTGCTTGGTGAGGCGGTCATTCACCGCCTTGATGATGATGCCGCCCGTCTTCTTGTCTGGTAACGCCATCACAGCTACGGGCGCATAAAACCGCCGCGCCATATAATGCATCAATTTCCAGCCACCGCCATGATCAAGCGACGACCATGAAGCCACAGGCCAAGTGTCGTTCAGTTGCCAATACAGCGTGCCCATGCAATGCGGCTTTAAACTGCGCCAATATTCAACAGCAGTTTTAATGGCCAAGCCCTGTTGCACTTGGGAGAGATAACAAAAATTTCCAAAATCCGTGGGGAAACGGAAATAGCGGAACATCGTCTCAGCAATCCGTGCATTACCACCCGCATTCTTCTGGTGGCTTTCCATCACGGCGGATGAGATGTTCAAATCCTCTTCACTGGTGGCAAATTGTTTGACAATGTGGAGTGATGGATATGACTGGAACCCAAACTCTGAACAAAAACGCGGGGAGACATCGCGGTAATGTTCGAAGTCTTTTCCCTCATGCCAAACCGACCAGAAATGCATATCCCCCGAGCGATCATCATGCCACGCATCGCCGAAGGAGAGGAGACCGGGTGACGGGGATGAGGGCCACCAGTTGATGGAGTCGCGACTGTAACTAACCGCTGCCTCTTCAATCGTATAGTTCAAGCGGTCATATGCAGCCAAATATCGATCTCTGTTCTGGCGGGATTCAGGGAACCAATTCAGCGCACCAATTAACTCGTTATCTCCGCACCAGAGAGCGATACACGCGTGATGTTGCAGTCGGCCCACTTGCTCGTAAACCTCACCACGCACATCACTTAAAAATGATTTGTTTGCAGGATAAAGATTACAAGAGAATTGAAAATCTTGCCAAACCATGAGGCCAAGCTCGTCACATAGATTATAGAACCAATCCTGCTCGTAATAGCCACCGCCCCAAACACGTATCATGTTCATATTCGAGTCAACAGCAGCTTGTAGCAGTTTTCTGGTGAGTTCTGGTGTGGCACGCGAAGGCAGGGCATCTGCCGGAATCCAGTTGGCGCCGCGACAGAAAATTTCGTTGCCATTCACACGAAACGCAAACCGCGCACCGACTTCATCTTTATCGACGACTAGTTCAATTTGGCGCAGCCCAATTTTGCGGGTTTCAATATCATCACCGCATTGAATTCTTAATTCATAGAGATGCTGATCGCCAGAACCGTTAGGCCACCATAAATTGGGTTTTTGAACAAAAAAGTTTACGTACTGGGTGTAAGATTTAGCGGGAAAGCCTGTAACTTTTGTCTCGCCATTAAAAGTCAGCTGACAAATTTCGCCCTGTTGGAACTGTCGACCGAATGTCAACTCAACCAACACCTCTGCGGTACCATTTTCCAAAATATGGTGCCTGACATTGGATGCGACAGGAAATCCTACATCGTATTTGGACAACAAAACCCGGCCATAAGCCCCAAACGGCATAATCGCCAAATTCCAATCCCAACCTGCATGGCAGGATGGTTTGCGTAGAAAATTGGTGTCGGGGATTGGGCAGTTTTGGGCGGCATAGGGCACAAAATAAGGATGCGCCTTCTGGCGCTTGGCGGCTTCTTTCACATTTGAGAAAAACCGAATTTCGATTTTGTTTTTGCCGCGCTTCAGCGCCTTGCTTACATCGGGCTGATAGCGCCTGAAACAATTATCCGCTTTTAAAACAGATTTACCGTTGATCTTAACTTCAGCAACCGTGTCAAGATAATCAATATCAAGATTCCACGCGCCCTCGCCATCCCAATCAAACTCACGCGTCGCAATCCAATCCTGCTCGGCCACCCAGCGAACGTCATATTCATTGCGGCCGATATAGGGATCAGGGATTATGCCAGCGGCAATCAGCGATGAATGCACGTCTCCGGGCACCGCGTAAGGTGCCTTATGCTTGCCGTCGGCGCTTTTGATTTCCCATGATCCAGCAAGATCAATCATCTCAAAGCCTGTCGCCAGTGGCCTCATCAAACAGTGAAGCAAGACCCACGCGGAACCGGATTTTCACTTTTTCGCCGGGCTTGTATTGCTCAGATGATTCAACGCGCGCTGACATGGTTTGGTTTGCCACATTGAGCCATACCAAACTGTCTGAACCCATAGGCTCGACAATATCAACAACAGCATCAAACGAATCCGACAATCCTGCTTCAGCGCCCGCATTGATACGGATATGCTCAGGCCTGACACCAAATGCCACTTGCTTTGGCATCAGTGGAGCGACTGGCGCATAGTCTTTCAAACTAATTTTGCCGGAACCAAATTTCAAAATCGCCTTTGCACCAGCGCCTTCAATTTCGCTCTTCAAGAAATTCATGCCTGGCGAACCTATGAAACCAGCGACATAACGATTTTTCGGCTTATTATAAATTGTCATCGGGCTATCAAGCTGCTGGATCGAACCACCCTTCATCACCGCGATACGGTCGGCCAGAGTCATTGCTTCGATCTGATCATGTGTCACATAAATCATGGTGTTGCCCAAGCGTTGATGAAGACGCTTGATTTCAACACGAAGCTCCGCGCGCAACTTGGCGTCCAGATTTGAAAGCGGCTCATCAAACAAAAACACATCCACATCGCGCACGAGGGCGCGGCCGATCGCAACACGTTGGCGCTGTCCGCCCGATAGCTGCATTGGCTTGCGGTCAAGCAGTGGCCCGATTTGAAGAATTTCCGACGCACGTTTGACTCGCTTATCTATTTCCTCTTTCGCCATGCCCGCAACACGCAGACCAAACGATAAATTCCGCTCCACTGTCATTTGCGGATAAAGTGCATAAGATTGGAACACCATGCCGATGCCACGATCTTTAGGCTCTTCCCACGTCACGTTTTTGCCTTTGATGAAAACTTGGCCGTGCGTTGGCTCAAGCAAACCAGCAATACAGTTCAGCAAAGTTGATTTACCGCAACCTGATGGACCAAGAAGGACCAGAAATTCACCGTCTGGAATATCAAGATCCAGCTGCTTTAAAACCTGCACAGCGCCATAGCTCTGCGCCAAGCCGCGAATGGAAACGCTGTGAACGGGTCTGGAAGTCTGCGCTTGCGCCATAGTCATCAACCTTTAACCGCGCCAGCTGCTATGCCGCGCACAAAATATTTGCCAGAGAAGAAGTAAAGTGCAAGTGGAACAGCACCCGTAAGCAACGTGGCCGCCATTTCAACATTGTATTCTTTCACACCCATGGTGGACGTGAAAATATTGTTGAGTTTCACCGTCATCGGATAATTGTTCGGGCCTGCAAAAACGACGCCGAACAGAAAGTCATTCCAGATGCCTGTCACTTGCAAAATCATCGCCACAGCGAGAATTGGCAAAGACATCGGCAAAAACACTTGCAAAAGAATGCGCCAAAACCCTGCCCCATCGACCCGCGCTGCCTTGAACAGTTCAACCGGGAGAGAAGCAAAATAATTGCGAAATAGCAGCGTCAAAATCGGAAGTCCGAAAACCGTATGGACGAAAATAACAGCAGATAGAGTAGAGTAAATGCCCATATTCTTGGTCAGCAGCACCATCGGATAAAGCATCACCTGATATGGGACGAAAGAGCCGATGATAAGAACGGTGAAAAAACTTTCCGAAAATCGAAAAGGCCAATTGTTCAGTGCATAGCCGGTAGTAATGGCAACCGAAATAGACACCAGCACCGAAGGTACGGTGATGATGACCGAGTTCAAGAAATTCGGATGGATACCCCGACAATCCAATCCGGTACACACCTCAAACCACGCCCGATACCAAGCATGGAACGTCGGATTGGCACCCGGGAAAAAAATATTGCCGTCCCTGATCTGATCAAGATTTTTCAACGACGTGATTACAACAATGTAAAGAGGAAACAAAAAATACAGCGACGTGACAATCAAAAATCCATATACGATTACCAATTCCCAAGACAGCCACGGGCGGGGTTTTGGGCCGGAAGGTTCAATACTTGTGATATTACTCATCTTGCCTGCCTGTTTTTAACAAATTCAATATAAATCCAAGGTGTTAGGATAACTGCGGAGGTGAGCAGCATGACAGTCGACGCCGCAAGGCCTTGGGCAATGCCGCCCTGAAACAGATATTGATAGACATATTGCGCAGGCACTTTTGATGAGGTGCCTGGTCCACCATCAGTCAGCGCGACAACAATATCGTAGACGCGGACGCAACCTGATGCGACTAACACGAACGTGGTAATCAACACGGGGCGCATCATTGGAATAACAATTTGGAGGTAAGTACGCCATTTCGGGATGCCGTCAATACGCGCGGCTTTCCAAACTTCATCATCTATGCCGCGTAAGCCAGCCAGCATCAGCGCCATAGCAAGCCCAGTTCCCTGCCAAACCGCAGCGATCACCACAGCATAGATTGAGCGATCAACATTGACGATCCAATCAAAAGAAAAGTTTGTCCAACCCAATTGCCGCACGGATTTTTCCAATCCATACTCGGGTGAGAGAATCCACGCCCAAACGTGGCCTGTGACAATGAAAGACAGAGCAAAAGGATAGAGATAGATCGTGCGAAACACACCTTCTGCCCTAATCTTCTGATCCATGAAAACGGCAATCAAAAATCCTAGAACAAATTCAATTGATGTAACGAGAATGAGATAGATCACTGCGTTTCTGCACGCCGTCCACCAAACGTCGGTATTGAAAAGGCGGTAATATTGTTTCAGCCCGACGAAACTACCGTATAATGGAAAGGTTTTGGCTTCCGACATTGAATAAGTGATGGTCCATAGACTACACCCGATAAAAGCAAATATGACAATGAACATCATGGGTATGGCTGCAGTTTTGGAACTGAAATTACGATAGGGTGCGTTCCACACGCCAGCCGCCAAAATAAAACCAATCAGCCCAAGGCAAGTCAATTTCCAAATGAGGTCTGCACCCTCTTGGGACAGTACAGTGCCTCCCGAATACCATGACAACCAAGCTGCAAAGGCAGCCAGAAGAAAAACACCTATTTGTGCCAGCCTCGCCCGCAGCGCCGTGAACGGAACGTCTATGACATAACTTACAAGCACACAGCCCGCAGTGAGCATGAAGGGTTGCGAAAGGCCAATTTGAGCAAAGGGCCAATCAAAATAAAACGCCACAACGGTCATCAATGCAATTAAGCCGACAAGGGCTAAGCGGACTTCCCGTGTGAAAGTAGGCTTAAACTGCGGACCAGATACTCCGCCCATCTGCGACAATTCAATATTGCTCATAGTCAATTACGCCCGCCCGATCGAGAATCTAAAACAGAAATATTCCAGCGGGCGAACCCGCTGGAACTTTTTCGTCACAAGATGCAAATTACATCTTTGGCGCGTTCTTGATGATTTCGGCGAATTTCGCCTGAACATCTGCCGGCTTCATATCGGGCTTCGAGAAGAAGTCGGTGAGCAAATCACCGATCTGGGTCAGTGAATCACCGTCCAGCATCTGGCGATCAGAAGGCAAGGTCACTTTGCTGTGGTCAAGAATTTCGAGACCCTTCTTCATGCAGTCATTGGCTGCAGAAAGATCAACGTCTGGACGCATCGGCAACGAACCCTTTTTCAGATTGAAGGCAACTTGCACTTCTGGCGTCAGAAGCGTCTGCGCCATTTTCAACTGAGCCGCATGAACGGCTGGATCCTTGTTCAATGGGAAGAAGAACACGTCGCCACCAGTATCAAGTGCGGGTGCAAGGCCTAAGCCCGGCAGACAATCATAATCCTTGCCAGCTACCATTTTGGCCACTTGGAATTCACCACCAGCCCAGTCACCCATGATGTTGGCACCGGCCTTACCCGAGATTACCAAACCCACAGCTTCGTTCCACTGTTTTGTGATCGCCTTAGTATCAACCAATGAGCGGGCATCGCCAATCTGTTGGAATACCTTGGTGAATTCTGGTCCGGCAGCAAGAGCAGCATCGCGATCCTTCATGACTTTTACATAATTGTCGACGCCAGCAAAAGCGATGATCAAATCATTGACCAGCAGGCGAACCGCCCAACCTTGAGCAAGTGCTAATGGTTGAATACCCTTTTCCTTAAGCTTAGGAGCGTCGGCAATCAGATCGGCAATGCTCTTTGGTGGTTCGATCCCTGCATCAGTGAACACCTTGCGGTTGGTCCACATCCATTGGGCCGAGTGCAGGTTCACGGGAACGCAATAAATCTTGCCATCAACTGTGCAGCCCGCCAACTGGGTCTTCGGACGCAGAATGTCGTTCCATTTTCCAGCGGTCGCGATTTCAGTAAGATCAGTCATCAAGCCAGCCTTGATCAGCTCGTCAGCGTCATGGCCTGGGTTTAACTGAGTAGCACCCATAGGGTTGCCGCCGAGGATACGCGAAATGATGATAGGGCGAGCAACGTCGCCTGAACCAGCAATAGCACCATCAACCCAATGATCGCCCGAAGCATCAACTGCTTTTGCGAATTCGGCAACAGCTGCAGCTTCGCCGCCTGATGTCCACCAATGTGTAACTTCGATGTCAGTCGCGCGCGCTGCACCCGCTGCAAACAGCGAAACAGACAAAGCCAAAGCAGCAGATAATTTCTTTAAACCCATGACAATTTCCTCCCATGTCTTTTTAAGGTCGAGGGCAAGCTAGGTTAAAAAAAATTCTTTTGCAACGTTTCAGATATGGATTCACGAAAGATTCTTTTATTGCATTGCAACATAGTAATTACGCAGTTGCGATACACAAATTAAGAACTTGCAACGTTTCAGACATTGGTTAGTGTCTCGCCCGCTATGGCAAAAATTGACGAACCAGCAATCCGCCCAACTTTGCGCACACTCGCCGAAGTAACAGGCCTTGGCGTGTCTACGGTCAGCCAAGCTTTGCGCGACAATCCTGAAATTGCTGAGGAAACAAGAAAGCGTGTGAAGCTTGCCGCGCAACAAGCGGGGTACAGGCCAGACCGTGCCGGTGTGCGGCTGCGCACAGGCAAAACCAATGTCATCACATTGATCTTGAACACTGATGGAACGTCCATGGGCTTAGTCGAGCAAATGGTTTACGGAATTTCTGAAATACTATCGACAACGCCTTACCATCTCGTCGTCACTCCATATGAGTTGAACGACCCGATGGCACCTGTGCGCTATATTGTCGAAAACAGGTTGGCTGATGGCATAATCGTTTCACGTACCCAACCTGATGATCAGCGCGTCCGCTACATGGTCGAAAATCATATTCCCTTTGCCACGCATGGTCGCACCAATTGCGGAATTGAACACGCCTATCATGATTATGATAATGAAGTTTTTGCAAAGCAAGCTGTTGAAAAATTGGCGGACCGCGGGCGCAAAAATATTGCCCATTTAAAGCCGCCGCCCGGCCTATCATATTACGATCACTCGATGCGCGGCTTTGCCAATGCCATTCATGCCCAAGGTCTGGCTGAATTTCCAACACCGCAACTAAACATCGACACGTCTTATGAAGAGGTGCGGAATTTTACCAGGTCAATTATCGAGGCGAATGATGCGCCTGATGGTTACGTGTCGCAGAGCGAATTGACGACGATGGCGTTGGTTTCCGGCTTGGAGGAAATGGGACAAACTGTTGGAAAAGATTTTGATATTGTAACCAAGCAATGCTCTCCTTTCATGCCGTGGTTCAGACCTTCGATAATTATGATCAACGAAGATCATAAACTGGCGGGCCGCGCTTTGGCCCATGCCGTATTGGGCGCCATTGCAGGCAAAGACGTAAAGACCCTTCAGTCCCTCGTTGCGCCTTAAAGCACTTTGCGCGTAGCGCGAACAATGCCATAAATCTTTTTAGCAATGCAAAAAGGCAAATCATGTCTCAAAATTATTATGCGCCACAGGGCGGTCATCCAAAGCAAACTGAACTGCTAACGGGCCGCGCCGTATTCACCAACTCTTATGCGGTCATCCCTAAGGGCGTGATGAACGACATCGTGACCAGTGCACTGCCTTTCTGGGAAAAAACGAGAGCATGGATCATTGCAAGGCCCCTCTCGGGTTTTGCCGAAACATTTTCACAATATATTATGGAAGTAGCCGCCGGTGGGGGCAGCACATCGCCAGAACCAGACCCGTCAGCCGAAGCAGTGTTGTTTTGTGTGTCGGGAGAATTCGCGCTCACCATGGGTCGCAAGCAATACAACATGGTTGAAGGTTCCTACGCTTTCATTCCGCCAGCCTCGAAATGGACCGTGAAAAACAATTCCAAATCCAACGTCACATTCCATTGGATCAGAAAATCATACGAAGCCGTGAAAGGCATAAAACCACCAGAAGCATTCGTTGTGAATGAAAAAGATGTGAAGCCAAATGTAATGCCAGATACCAATGGCGCGTGGAGCACAACGCGCTTTGTTGAACCCGCGGATGTGCGGCATGACATGCATGTGAGCATCGTGAATTTCGAACCGGGTGGTGTGATCCCGTTTGCCGAAACCCATGTGATGGAACACGGGCTTTATGTTCTCGAAGGAAAGGCCGTTTACCGCCTCAACCAAGATTGGGTGGAAGTCGAAGCCGGAGATTTCATGTGGCTCCGCGCCTTCTGCCCCCAAGCCTGTTATGCGGGTGGGCCGGGCCGCTTCCGTTACTTGTTATACAAGGACGTCAACCGCCACGCGAAACTTTCCTACAAATGAAAATCGAAACTTTAACCAAGGAAGCCTTTGCGCCCTTTGGCGATGTGGTACAGATTAAAGGCGCACACCACTACACTATCAATCAAGGTTTTGCCGAACGCTTCAACAATCTTGCCAACATTGATGTGAACGCGGAAGGCGGCGAAGTGAATATTTCAATCTTCACGGCCATCCCTCGCCCTACACCAATTGCAATAAAATTGATGGAACGCCATCCGCTCGGCACGCAATTATTTTATCCATTGCAAAATGAAGATTGGTTAGTGTTGGTGTGCGCTGATCCATTGGAAGAAAGCAGCTATAGATTATACCAAGCAACAGGTACGCAGGGTGTAAACTACGCGCGCAATGCATGGCATCATCCATTGCTGGTGCATTCTGAAAGTCGTTTCTTGATCGTTGATCGCAAAGGGTCTGGTCATAATCTTGAAGAAACTATGCTCCCTCAAATCATGGCAATTTGAAATCTACAAAATTACAAAATAGTTATATTTTGTTCAGTTACTTTCAATTTTTTAATGAACAAAATTTAAAACTAAACCACTGGATTTTTTTGCACACCGGGCTTAGTTCACGACCGAGGCATCATGCCTCTGAATGATTGATAGGAGTAATAACATGATCCGCAAAATGATTCTCGCTGGCGCTGCCATTGCTGTTTTGGCTTCACCAGTATTGGCTGCTGACGCAGCATTCTTCGTCGCAAAAGACGCCGCAACCAAGAAGTGCGCTGTTGTCGACGCAAAGCCAGACGAAAAAGCGGCCATGATGATTGGCAAAGTTTCATACAAGACAAAAGTTGAAGCTGAAACAGCTATGAAGGCAGCTGCAGACTGCAAATAAATAATTGGTTTATACCAGTTAACGAACCGGTGATGCGAATCAGTATCACCGGTTTTTTCGTTTGTTGATTTAAGCTCTGATCATATCAAGAACATTTTATGGTGAAATGATCACAGAAATTTCACACTATCAACAAACAACATCGTTCTATTCGTAATCAGCAAAGGCAGTGAGTGTCTTTGCAATTTTGGACTAAAACTTGGAGGTATAATATGATCCGCAAGATGATGATTGCTGGTGTGGCTGTTGCTGCATTCACACTCCCCGCCTTGGCTGCAACGGAGTTCTATGTTGCTAAAGATGCAGCAACACAGAAGTGCGCTGTCATGGACACCAAACCCGACGAGAAAGCTGCAATGGCAGTGGGCACTGTCAGCTACGCTTCAAAGGAAGACGCTGATGCCGCCATGAAAGCCGCACCAGAATGTAAGGTTTAAAACCAGCGGGGGCCGGTGGTGCAAGGTTAGCGCCACCGGTATTACGAAATGCTAAACCGTTCACTCCAATGTCGTGCAATGTCTTCGCGTTTTGCTACCCACACTTTGTCATGGGCCAAAACATAATCAATAAACTTAGCCAAACCAACAGCCCGCCCGGGGCGTCCCACCAAGCGGCAATGCAAACCAACGCTCATCATCTTCGGTGAACCGCGTTTGCCTTCTTCATAAAGGCAATCAAACGAATCTTTCAGATACTGATAAAAATGCTCGCCCGTATTGAAACCTTGTGGTGTTGCAAAGCGCATATCATTGGCATCGAGAGTATAAGGCACAATCACATGCTTGCCGCCTTGGGGGCGACTCAAAAAATAGGGCAAGTCATCTGCATAATCATCCGATGAATACAAAAACCCTCCCTCTTCCATCACAAGCCGAGTGGTGTTCATTGAACAGCGCCCCGTGTACCAACCCAAAGGCCGTGAACCCGTAACCTCAGTGTGAATGCGAATGGCTTCCATGATCGAAGCGCGCTCCGCCTGTTCGGACATGTCTTTATGCTCAACCCATTTCAAGCCATGTGAAGCGATTTCCCAACTGGCTTCCTTCATCGCCTGCACCTGATCAGGCGAACGTTGCAGAGCCGTGGCAACACCATAAATCGTCAGCGGCACATTGCGTCCAGTAAACATGCGCCACAGCCGCCAAAAACCGGCGCGCGCGCCATATTCGTAAATCGATTCCATGTTCCAATGGCGTTGTCCAGGCCAAGCCGCAGCCCCCACGATTTCCGAAAGAAAAGCTTCAGACGCCGCATCACCATGCAGAATATTATTCTCGCCACCCTCTTCATAATTCAGAACAAACTGAACAGCCACATGCGCTCCGCCCGGCCACTTCGGATCAGGAATGGCGCGGCCATAACCTTTCATATCGCGGGGATATTGCGCCATATTATTCTCCGTAAGGAATCCAGATGTTTTTCACTTGGGTCGATCGGCGCAAATATTCATGGCCCTGCCCCTGCTCAGGATTAAGCCAATCAATACGCTTGCCATCATTCACCCATGTGGGCTTCAGATTGCCAGCCGAAGCCTTCTCAACCATTGCAGAACCGGCCGCATCACCATGATACCAAATGGCCGCCACTTCGTCATGCTCAGCCAAAGTCTTTGACAATTCATCGCGCACGCCAGTCACGATATTCACCACACCGTCTGGCACATCCGACGTATCCAGCACCTGATAAAGATCCGTGGCAATCAGCGGCATGGATTGCGAAGCAACCAACACAATACGGTTACCCATCGCAAGCGCCGGCATCATCAACGAAATCATAGACAACAGTGGATTTTCATTCGGGCAAACAAGGCCCATCACTCCTAAAGGCTCATTCATGGCTAAAGTGGTTTGTTTTTTCGAATTAGTGGAATGAATACGGCCATCATATTTATCAGCATGCGCCGCATAAAAGAAAATTCGCTCAAGCATTGCTTCGACTTCACGCTTAGCATCGCGTGCTGAAGCACCGGCTTGGATTAAACGCTTGGTAAACTCATCGGCCCTCGCTGCTAAATTCTCGGCAATGAAATACAAAACCTGCGCGCGGCTATGCGCCGATCCACTTGACCAAGCCGAGGCCTTCAGCGCCGCTTCAACTGCATTGCGCACATCTTTACGATTACCCAATCCGGCAAGTCCTAGAGCCTTGCCTTTGGTAGATACAACTTCATAACTATATCCAGAATCAGGCCGCGACTGCTTACCGCCAATATAGAGCTTGGCGGTGCGATCAATCAGATCAGCCGCATTGTGATGTAATTTTGAACTCGGAGCAGAGATTAGTTTTGCTAGCGAAGACTTTTCAACTTTGAGCGCCTTCATCCAATTCGCAACGAGATACTCATACATCCCCTCGCGTCCACCTTCCCGGCCAAAGCCGGATTCTTTGTAACCGCCAAAACCAGCCGCAGCATCAAATAGATTGGTTGAATTGATCCACACAATGCCAGCCTTCACGCGCGCCGCCAGATCAAGCGCCACATTGATGTTCTCCGACCAAATTGAAGCTGCAAGTCCGTAACGCGTATGATTGGCCAAGGTCGCAGCCTCCTCCGGCGTACGGAAAGTCATAGCCGAAATCACTGGGCCAAAAATTTCTTCACTCATGACTGATGAAGAAGTATCAACATCGATGAACAAAGACGGCGCGAAATAATTGCCTTTGTCAGGCATTACGCATGGCGCTTGAATCAAAGTTCCACCATCAGTCTCGCCCTTCTTCACCATCGCAGTGACGCGCGACAGTTGAACAGGATCAACCAACGGGCCCATATCATTCGATTTATCAAGCGGATCGCCCACCCGCAGCGACGCCATTCGGTGCTTCAACTTGGCATAAAATTTCTGCGCAACGCCCTCCTGAATTAAGAGTCGCGTTCCTGCACAGCACACCTGACCTTGATTAAACCAAACAGCGTCAACCACACCTTCAACTGCCGCATCCAAATCCGCATCATCATAAACCACAAAGGGAGATTTACCGCCCAGTTCAAGCGAAAGTTTTTTGCATGATCCGGCCGTCTGCACACGGATCAATTTTCCAACTTCGGTCGATCCTGTAAAAGCGATTTTATTTACGTCCTTGTGGGCCACCAAGGCCGCACCCGTCTCACCTGCACCTGTGACCACATTGACCACACCATCTGGAATGCCAGCTTCGGAACAAATCTCAGCAAATGCCAAAGCAGTGAGCGGTGTAAACTCCGCAGGCTTCAACACCACCGTATTGCCAGCAGCCAACGCTGGCGCAATTTTCCAAGCCAACATTAGTAGTGGAAAATTCCAAGGGATTATTTGGCCGCACACACCAACGGGACTGTAGCCCTTAAATTCAGTATCACGAAGTTGCGCCCAACCCGCATGATGATAAAAATGACGCGCCACTAATGGAATATCGATGTCGCGCGATTCTCGAATGGTTTTGCCATTGTCCATGGTTTCAAGAACGCTGAGGAATCGCTCACGCTTTTGAATATTCCGCGCCAAAGCATAAAGATGTTTGGCGCGTTGAAACCCCGACAGCTTCGACCAAGGCCCAAGAGCTTTACGCGCTGCTTTAACAGCGAGGTCAACATCCGCCGCAGTACCTATCGCAACACGACCCAAAACCGAATTATCATGGGGATTGAAAATCTCCATCAAAGTCTTGGCCGACGAGCGCACAAAATTACCGCCGATAAAATGTCCAAAGCCCTTGGCATGTACCGCCAACCAATCTTTCACGATCGTGTTTGATTCAGGTGCAGGCCCATAATCCATGGTTTCAAGAATGTCTGTAATCTTTGCCATGATAGACCCTTAAGCCAATGCGTGATGTGAAAGCGCTGCATAGCGCCCAGTGAGATAATGTTCGAGTTGCCGCTCGATATCGGCAAGCAGTGAGCTCGCACCAATGCGAAACAGATCAGGCTCGAGCCAACGCCGTCCCAGCTCTTCTTTCATCAAAATCTGCCAAGCCATCGCATCCTTCGCCGTCTTCAATCCACCTGCGGGCTTGAACCCAATCTGAAAACCTGTCAATTCACCATAGTCCCGAAGTGCACGAACCATCGTCAAACTCACAGGCAGCGTGGCATTCACGTCTTCCTTGCCCGTCGATGTTTTAATAAAATCAGCCCCCGCCTGCATCGCCACCATTGATGCTTTGTAAACATTGCGTAACGTCTTCAAATCTCCCGTCGCCAAAATCGCTTTCAAATGCGCTGCACCGCAAGCCTCGCGCATAGCTGCAATCTCATCGTAGAGTGCTGCCCAATTCTGCATCAAAACTTGTTCGCGGTTGATCACAATATCTATTTCTTCAGCTCCCTCGCCGACCGCGTATTTGATTTCAGCAAGCCGAATTGGGAGCGGTGTCAAGCCAGCGGGAAATCCCGTCGCCACCGATGCAACTGGAATGCCCGAGCTGCGCAAAGCCTTCACAGCGTTGGGCACCATATTAGGGTAAACACAAATCGCACCCACCTTCGGAGGAGCAGACGCAAGACCTAGCTTCTCCACCAAATCATCCCTCAGTGGCCGCTTAGCCTTTTCGCAAAGCCTGTGGACGCGCCCAGCGGTGTCATCCCCTGCCAATGTGGTCAGGTCAATGCATTGCAGTGCCTTGACCAACCAAGCCGCCTGATATTCCTTCTTCACGCTCCGGCGCGTGGTCAAAGTTACAGCACGGCGCTCAGAAGCCGAAGTGTTTACCTGAATTTTCTCAAACCACGATGTTTCAAGCGGAACACCAACATTACGTATTAGCGTATTCGAAAGGTGGGGAGGTTTAACATCCATGATATAAAATCCGCGACTAACTATGACAAAACAGAGTGATAGAGCGGATTGGCGTAGATGCCAACTGTCACACATAAAATGCATAAACTAAAGGATTGGCTGTGCTGGCAGTTTGGCGAGCGTTTGTCTCAGCGTGCTTGCGCCATTTAACAGGGAATTTTCGTCAAATAAGCCTGTTTTAGAGGTAAATTTGGGGAATTTGGAGCGTTGTTGCGATTTTTGCTGTGCAACATCAATTACTTCTGCGGATTCTAAACACTTTCCTGTTATTCGGTCGAACAGGTAATTTATTACGCCGAACGGACAGCAAATTCACAGCTATCATGGGGCAACTAAGCCTGTAACAGGGAACATAGCAAGATTAACAGAAGCGCGGGTGAAAGTTACCGCCATTGCTGTAACGCAGCGCTTCTGCAGGCGCTGTCAAAACTGCGGCTCGCGTTATAAATCCAAACCGCTCGGCTATGGCTCTAAATCCCACCAGTCTGGGAATTTGACTTTACGCGGGGTGCGGGTGGCCTTGAGGATGGTTTGCTTCTCTGACTCAGTGAAGCGTTTTTCACCCAAGCGCTCCATCGCGGCTTGCACCAGCCATGGCTCGATCATCATAC
>JANYLQ010000048.1 GCA_025363755.1 Hyphomicrobiales bacterium
CATTGATTGAGAAACATGGAGGCAAACAACGCATGAAGCAGGTGCGATACTATTACCCCGGCCAAAAACCTTATCGCATGGTCTACTGCGAGGATCCCTTTGGGAACATCATTGAGCTTTACAGCCACTCCTACGAGCTCACTTACTCGTCAGCGGCCTATGTCTAGGAGGAATTTTATATGGCGCGTTTGAAGGTTGTGATTACGGATTTTGACTATGGTGACAACGAAATCGAGCGCTCCATATTAGAACCAATAGGTGCTTCAGTTATTGGACTGCAAGCGAAGTCAGAAGATGATCTTCTTGCTGAAGCTTCCGATTGCGATGCAATCATGAATCAGTATGCAAGGGTTGGTTCGAAGACAATCGCTGTGATGAACAAATGCAAAGTTATTGCGCGTTACGGAGTGGGCGTTGATATAGTCGATGTTGATGCAGCTACCGCTAAAGGCATCTTGGTAACCAATGTTCGTGACTATTGCACTGAAGAGGTAGCGGATCATGCAGTAGCGCTTTGGATGACGTTAGCTCGAAAGATATTACACTTTGATCGCGCGACCCACATGGGTGTTTGGAACTGGAGATCGGCAGCCCCAGTATTTCGTCTACAGGGGCTGACCATGGGCATTGTCTCATTCGGTAAAATTGGGCAAGCGATTGCGAGACGTGCTTCTGCATTTGGAGTAAAGCTAATCGTTTACGACCCATTTCTTAGTGCAGCAGCGTTGGCGTCGCACGGCGCGCAAAAAGTTGAAAAGGAAGCGCTTATTGCGCGATCCGATATAATCATGATGCAGGTTCCGATGACGCCAGAGACCAAGCATTTCTTGGGTCCAGCTGAGTTTGCCCGTGTGAAACCGGGCGTCATTATTGTAAATACCGGTCGAGGGCCAACCATTGATAACAAGGCTTTATATCAAGCACTTATCGAGGGTCGCGTTTCTGCTGCAGGTCTTGATGATCCTGAAGAGGAGCCAGCAAAACGCGCTACATGGAATCCTGCCAACAACGCGCTATTTTCCCATCCCAACGTGGTGATCACTCCTCACGTCGCCTATTACTCTGAAGAATCTATACGCTTAGCGCGGGAAATTGCGGCCACTGAAGTGGCAAGCGTCCTTTCAGGTAAATTGCCTAAGAACCCCGTCAATAATGTGCAACTTTTATCCAACGTGATGTCGCTGCCAACAGTTTGAGGAAGCCATGCTGAAAATCTATAATGAATTTGAACGCAATCCCCAACTCCTAGCTAAATTTGATGAAGTTGGCAGATGTTATTCAGCTTCGTGCGTCTTTGCCGATGTCATGTACCGGACCGGCATCATGCATTCCTCAATTAAGCCCCCTTTCAAAGCAAAGGCTATTGGCCAAGCGGTGACGGTTCAATTATCGAAAGGAGATTTAGTTGATCCGTTAAAGGCGCTTGAGATGGGACAGACAGGTGACATTATCGTTGTTGATGCTGGTGGCGATACGGAAATTTCTGTGTGTGGAGGTCTTATGGGCGGCCTCGCAAAAAATCGTGGAATTCGCGGGATGATTGTGGACGGCGCTGGCCGCGACATCGATGAACTAGAGGATATTAGTTGGCCTATCTGGACTCGGTCGATTACTGCGCGCGGAACGCATACCATGTTCTCTGGTCGTAAAGAAGAGTTATCAATTAATGTCCCAATCACATGCGCTGGCGTACTTGTAAATCCTGGAGATTTTATTGTGGCGGACACGATAGGCGTTGCCGTAATCCCGCTTTCGAAGGCCGAAGAGATTGTTGAGCTCGCGAGGGAACAGGCTGAACGTGAACAAAAAACCAGAGAATGGGTTCAAAAAGGCAAGACAATAGAAGATTTGCTTGCTGAGTTCGGGCGGATTTAATCTCCCGATTGTAAATAAGCACCGAAATGGGACCCTCAGTTAAATTTCTCAAACGTCGGATTTCAAATAAGAAGAGATGATCTTAGATGGGTCCCTCTCAGCGCCTGTCGTGACCCCGTCAAAATACCTGATTCTTTAATAAATTCATGCCATTAACTGAAATTCTTGCGGGGTCAAACTTCGGTGCATAGTAACCGTCCGGTGAGTTACACGGTCTGACTGGCTTTCCAGTTCCACGGCAACAGTTCGCTGATACGGTTGATTTTGTGGTCTGCGATGCGGGCGAGGATGTCGCGGAAGTAATCCTCTGGGTCGATGTCGTTCAGTTTACAGGTCTCAATGAGCGAATAGATGGCGGCAGCACGTTGGCCGCCAGCGTCTGATCCGGCGAAGAGATAATTTTTACGACCAAGGGCGATGCTGCGAATGGAGCGTTCAGCGGCATTGTTGTCAATCTCGACATGGCCATCGTTTATGTAACAGCACAGTGCGGGCCATCGTGACAAGCCATAGCGCATGGCTTTAGCGAGTTCGGATTTGCCCGAGATTTTCTGCAACGTCGCTTCTGCCCATGCCTTTAGTTCCGCTATGAGCGGCACGGCGTGATCTTCGCGGTATCGCTGGCGTTCATCCGGCGGCTTGCCCTTGATTTGGGCTTCGATGGCATAGAGGGCAGAAATGCGGTCAAGCGCTTCTTTGGCAAGCGGTGACCCACTTGCGGCATGAACATCAAAGAACTTGCGACGCACATGGGCCCAGCAGGCCGCTTCTATGACGGTGCCTGTTTCGAAGATGGCATTGAAGCCCGCATAACCATCGGCATGTAGAATGCCCTTGAAGTTTTTTAGATGGGATTGTGGATGCTCGCCTTTGCGGTCATCTGAGTAGAAGAACGCACACGCAGGCGGCACATCCGAACCATAGGGCCTACCATCGCGAACATAAGTCCATAAGCGCCCCGTTTTGGTTTTACCAAGGCCTGGAGCCAACACCGGAACGGGTGCGTCATCACCGTGCAAGACATCTGACGCCAAAACATCTTTGCGCAGCGCCTCAATGAGCGGATCCAGCAAAGCCGTCGAACGCCCCACCCAATCGGCCAGTGTTGAGCGTTCCAGATCAACCCCCTCGCGGGCATAAATGCCGGATTGGCGATAGAGCGGTAAATGATCGGCATATTTGGCCACCAGCACATGGGCGAGAAGACCGGGGCCTGGCTTTCCGCGTTCGATGGGCAATTACGGCATCGGCAATTGCACAATCGTCTCGCATAAACGGCACGACAGCTTGGGCCGCACATGCCGGATCACCTTGAATGAGGCTGGCATATAATCCAGCACTTCGGTGATATCTTCACCCAGCTTGCGCATTGCACCACCACAGTTTGGGCAGATGCAGGCAGGTTCATGCAGCTCAATTTGGCGCGGCAGGTGTTCCGGCAAGGCTTTACGATAAGGCTTCTCAATCAGCGCCTGCACCGCAGCAGGCAGTGCTAGCGCCTGAGCCGCTTCTTCCTCATGCAGGCCGTCAAGCTCCTGTTCCAGTTGCTCGATCTCAAGGGCGATCTTCTCAGACGATTGTCCAAATTGCGCTCGCTTCAACTTGGCAATGTGGGCCTAAAGCTCGGCGATCTTGAGACTTTGCGCTTGAAGCGTGCCCAACAGCTGGCGCACCAAAGCTTGCAGGGCGTTTGTATCTGTCGGCAGATGGTTCGGGTTAATCTCCATGGTAAAAAATATA
>JANYLQ010000054.1 GCA_025363755.1 Hyphomicrobiales bacterium
AACGTCTTTTTCGCCCATTCCGAGGAAGCCGCCAACACCCAGAATAACGGCGCGAATTGATCCATTGTCAGTCATGATCAAATCATTGACTTCGCCAATATCGTCGCCTGTTTTGCTGTAGACGCGTTTTCCAATAAAATCATTTGCGCTGATAACTTTTGCGCCAGAAAAAGAATCGGCAGGAATAATCAACGCAGATGCACCAGAATCAACTGGCGCATTCGCGGCCTTTGTGTCTGTTGTGGTGGTCGTTGTCGATTCAGTATTTGAACCACTACCAACTTTCATCCCATCTGGACACTTGGCTTTGTCCACAGTTTCGGTTCCATCTGTATTCTTCATCATACAGGCTGGGTTAACTCCTGCTGCTGTCTGTGCAAGAGCTGGAAAAGTGGTGAGCAAAGTGGTTGCTAGAGCAACGCTAAGAAACAATTGTTTGGTCATCATGATATCCGACCACAAGGACGAAGTGCCTGAGAGCGCCAGAGTTAGTTTCCTTGGACGGCGCATTGGGAAGAAGGACTCTATCGTAGGTGCTGATGTGGTTTTCGCGCAGCTTGGATTGGCAAGTGCGGTCCCGGGTGCCATGTTGCCGATCTCCGGACACTGGCGCTCGCCTGACGGTGTTTACATCAGAATTGTCTCAGCGTTGGGGGCACGCCGGGGAATTGTTGGTCGTTGTGTCGAGTTCTCAAAACGCACCAACCACGATCTTTGGCTACCCATGTTTTGGCATGGCGGCATAGACGATCAAGATCGGGAAGAACGACCGTTCGATCCCTTTATCTGGGAGGAAGAGAACCATAGAGTGGGTGTCGATGCAGGTGAGCAAACTGCTGCGCGCTGCGTTGCTGAGAGGCCTCGTCTTGGCATCGATCTCACAACTAAATTTTCTCTTACTCTCCATCCGGATGGGCGCGAGTGGAGAACCGCAGACAATAAATTAGCCTTGCGCAGCCAAGTTTGGGGCGAGTGGATTCCAGATCCTGAAAACCACGCCCTTCGAAGTAACGAAAATGGTCAGATATTGTGGGCTTCTCCCGAATGGCTTGACCATGCGCTGCCGGAGTTAGACCGTCAGCTGGCTTACATGGTAACCTTGGAAAAATACAAAACCCGCCGCTCATACCAAGAATCTTCCGGCGCGAGGGCTGTTTATGTTGGCACGAGGCCAGCAGGAGAGACCATTCGGTTTTGGTTTGCTAAGAAGTCCTCCGCGACAATTTCCTAGTGCAACGCCGTTGACGACGGAATGACTATTACACTTTCCATGGTTCAGTGCAGGCGTAGAGGCGAAGGTCAACGTCCGCTGGTGGCCCGTTAGAGACTTCTTGGTCAAACTTAAGCACGCCTGCTCATCTCGGGCAAATCTGACATTAAAACGGCGACGTTTTTTCAATATGAAGCGTGTAATTTAATGCCGTTGGATTAATCATAGCCGCTGAGGTTTCAAATCTAGCCCATCGATTTGCTTCCTATGTGCTTCCTACAATTATTAGAACCATAACAACCAAAAAGAGAACCCCGCTATCTCATTGAGATAACGGGGCTTTTTGGTTGCGGGAGCCAGATTTGAACTGACGACCTTCAGGTTATGAGCCTGACGAGCTACCGGGCTGCTCCATCCCGCGTTATGCGTTGGCGCGCTTCTAACAGCGTTAAAAAGAAATGTGAACCCCTGATGACATGTATTTTACGCATATCTGCAAATTAAAAATTTATTTTCCATGTTTTACCCGAAGTGACCTGTTTTGGCACGGTTTGGGTCAGGCCAAAACAATCCGGTAAGGCTCTGTTAATGCAAATCTTTCCGCTGGAAAGGGATTGGAAACTTGTGCGCGCTAGTGTGGCTCTCATGACACGCGTTAGTCCCCTGCGGGATGTGTCGAGGGCATGTCCGGGATAATGTACTGCGTACCCGGATACCAGTTTGTAAGCGAAGGGCTCCTCTGTTGGGAGCCCTTTGTTTTTATGGTTAGACCTTCACAGGTTTGCCAGTTTGCCAAGATTGAGTCGCTGCGTCAGCTAGAATGCCAGCCTGCAAGCCATCAAAGCCCGATGGCTTTGGATTGAGATCGCCAGATTCAACCGCGTTGATGAACGTATTGAGTTCGTTGGTGTAGGCTTGGAAGTAACGCTCCAAAAAGAAGTTCTGCACAGGATCAGCTTGTGTGCCTTCGGCGCTATGCAATTGCACTGTGGTGTTATGAATGTTGGCGGCTGTGAGCATACCCTTTGAACCATGCACTTCCATACGCTGATCATAGCCATAAGTCGCGCGGCGAGAATTGGTGATCACCGCAATGCGGCCTGATGCGGTTTGCATTTGCACAGCAGCTGTATCCACATCGCCTGCTTCGCCAATGCCTTTATCGACAAGCGATGACCCCAAGGCTTGCACAACAACAAATTCTTCACCCATAAGAAAGCGCGCCATATCGAAATCATGGATCATCATATCGCGGAACAGGCCGCCTGAACCTTTCACATATGATGGAGGTGGTGGGTTTGGATCACGCGAGATCACAGTTACAATTTCGATTGAGCCAACGACACCAGCACGGATGCGGCGTTCAAGTTCAGCAAAATTCGGATCGAAGCGCCGATTGAAACCGATCATCAAAGTGGACTTGTTCTTTTCAACAATTTTCAATGTTTCATAGATGTTGGCAACATCCAGCGACACTGGCTTTTCGCACATAATGGCTTTACCGTTGTTTGAAGCCGCTTGAATTTGTTCAGCGTGGAAGCCAGTAGGCGAGCCGATGAGCACAGCATCTACATCTTTGGCTTTCATGATTTCATCAACTGAAGCAACCTTAGCACCATGTTGCTTGGCTAAGGCTTCAGCTGCAGCAGGCACAGCATCAGCAATGTAAGCGAGCTTTGCTTTAGGATTTGCAGCGATGGTCGCTGAATGCACTTTGCCTATACGGCCTGCACCGATGACACCAAATCTGATCATATTGTAACTCCGTTATGATTTCAGGAAAGTCTTAAGTTGGATATTTGCATCCGCGAGATCTGAAATACTCGGATTGATATTTTTGGCAATCAGCATTTCTGCCAAACGCACGTCGCGCGCAATGGAATTGCCAGGCCCAATGCCGCTCGCACCCACTAAACGGTCTTCATTTGTGAGATGAAAGATAATGAAAGATTCGGCAGATAATTGGCGTCTGACAGTTTTTGTTGCTTGGTCGCCCATGCCAGCGATTTGCAAAGTGAGATCAAATTGATCAGACCAGAACCAAGGGATGGCGTTGTGAACTTTGCTGCCGCCTAACATATTTTCCGTGGCGGTGTTGGCTTGATCGGAAGCGCTGCGCCACGCTTCCAACCGCGTGCGTTTGTCAGTGAAATGACCATGCGGAAAATTACAGCAATCACCAGCGGCGTAAATATGGGGATCACTGGTGCGCAGATGCGCATCGCAGAAAATACCATTATCAATTGTAAGCCCAGCTTCGCTCGCCAAAGATACTTCGGGTGCAGCACCAATACCAGCAATGATCACATCAGCCGCAATAACCCTGCCATCAGCCAAATGTACTGCATGTTTTTCGAGCTTCGTAAGGCCTGTTCCTGTGAGCAGTTTCACGCCCTGAGTAATATGTTTTTCGTGAACTGTCTTCGCAATTGCCTCTGGCACACCACGCATCAGGATACGCGGCTGGGCCTCGATAAGTGTTACATCGCAGCCAAGCTTGTTGGCACTTGCCGCCAACTCCAGACCGATAAATCCTCCACCAATAATGACGACTTTCTTATTTGGTTTGAAGGCTTCGCGTAAAACTTCAGCATCGCCAAAGTCGCGAAGTAACAGCGCATGTTCCCCGCCTTCCAAATTTAACTTGCGCGGTTTGGCCCCGGTCGCAATTAAAAGTTTTTCATAAGCCACCGAAATACCTGTGCTTAATGTAACTGTCTTGGCGTTCACATCCAGCTTTAAAGCCTTGGCATTACGGATGAAGGTGGCGTCCAGCGAACGCAACTGATCATCATCGAGCAACAGTGCGGGGGCGGGGGCTTCTTCTGCTGAGATGGCAGCCTTGGAAAGGGGTGGGCGGTCATAAGGTAAAAATGACTCTTCCCCGATCAATGTAATGGATCCCTTATAATCGCCCGCGCGAAGTGCAATCACCGCCCGTGCGCCTGCCATGCCGGCACCGATAATCACCATGCCAATGTCACTCATCCAGCAGCTACCTCATTTGATTTTCTTCGTTCGCAATTAGTCAAACCATTGCCCTCGTGCGATGAAATTTAACAACGGTGCTATTGCGTCTTTATCTGAAAGCAAGGGCGCGGTTTTTAACAGTAACGGCCAATTGATTGCAAACTTTGCATCGTCCCACCGCAAGCTACGTTCCTCGCCCTTTGCGTAATGATTATTTACTTTGTATTGCACGTCAACATGCGGTTCCAAAGTCAGAAATCCATGCGCGAAACCTGTTGGAATGTAAAGTTAAGAAATTAAATTCCATTACAGAGTGAAATGCGCGGTGCTCTTATTGAATGATTGGAAGTTTTGAAGCAATAGGAAGGCTGAAGCGGTTCGTCAGAAAGATTGTGAGGCGAGTTTTTAATGCCGAAGTCAAATATCTCTGCTGTCATCTTTGATTGCGATGGCGTTTTGGTTGATAGCGAAATGCTAAGCGCTGGGGTGTTAAAGGCAATGATGGCCGAGCATGATATGCCATTATCAGTCGCAATGTTTAGAGATCTTTTTCTGGGGCGCAGCTTTGCCAATGGCAAAGCCCGGGTTAAGACGGTTTTGAATTTTGACCTTCCCGAAGATTTTGAAAACCAATACCGTGAAAGACTGTTTGGTGAACTGACACAGAAACTTCACGCAATGCCAGGGATCGAAGATGTGCTTTCATCATTGAAAGTGCCCTATTGTGTGGCGACCGGAAGCAGCCCGAAGCGGCTGGCGCTTTCATTGGATGTTGCAGGGCTCAGCAAATATTTCAATGGAAACAGGTACACGTCTTCGGAAGTGGCACACGGAAAGCCTGCTCCCGATCTCTGTTACTATGCTGCGGAAAAAATGAATGTGCAAAATCAAAATTGTCTCGTGATCGAAGATAGCGAAATGGGCATTCTTGCGGCAAAAGCTGCTGGAATGGAAGTTTGGCACTTTGCGGGAGGGGCCCACATTAGAGCTGGTTATCATCTGCCTGAGAATTTGACAGTGGCCAAAGCCTTTGTTGACATGCCAAGATTACAAACCGCTTTGGCTGATATTGGGCTATGTGACTAAATTTCATGCTTAAAGGTTTGAAGGAATAAATTTGTGGCGCGTAAACATGAAGAAGATACGAACCGATTAGATATTGCGGCACGCGCAGGTTGGCTTTATTATATTGCTGGCAACACGCAAGACGAGATCGCAAGGAAACTTGGGGTGTCGCGACAGACGGCACAGCGGCTGGTTTCAACGTCAATCAGTGAAAAGCTTATTCGGGTGCGGCTCGATCATCCCATCGGTCGCTGCCTCGAGATGGCTGAGAAAATTAAAGCTAAATTCGACATTGATTTCTGCGAAATTGTGCCAAGCGATCCCGAAAATAACACGCTAGCCATTGGCGTGGCCGCCGCCGCTGCGGCCGAACTTGAGCGCTACCTCGTATCATCCCATCCGGTCATTGTTGCGATGGGAACGGGTCGCATGTTGCGCGCCGTTGCCGATCAGCTGACGCCAATGGATTGTCCGCAACACAAAATTGTTTCTTTAGTTGGCAACATCGCGCCAGATGGTTCGGCATCCATGTATGATGCGGTCAGCCGTGTTGCCGAGCGTGTGGGAGCATCACATTATCCAATGCCGTTGCCGGTGATAGCGACAACAATTCACGAAAGAAATTTGTTACTGTCTCAAAAAACCTTACGAAACGTGGTGGAACTTGCAAGTCAGGCTGATGTGACTTTCGTAGGCGTAGGGAGCGTTGGCGATGATGCCGCCTTGCTGCGAGATGGCTTTGTTAAACCAGACGAAATGCGTGCTGTGCTTCGGGCAGGCGCGGTGGGCGAAATTGTGGGCTGGTCATATGACGACAAGGGCAATCTAATCGATGGCCTAACCAACGATCGCGTGCTCAGCGTGCCGCTGACGAGGCCTGCAATGCGAAAAATGATTGGCGTTGTGATGGCATCAGAGCGCATCAAGGCCGTGCACGGCGCATTGACAGGAAAACTGGTCAATGGACTGATTACCAATGAAGCCATGGCCATCCAATTGCTGAATTGATACGACGAAAATAAAGCGATTTGGTGCGTTGCAATATGCAATTGCTATTGACTCATTTTCATTATCGATTGAGTATCTGCTCTATCTGTTGGCAAAAGCTCACAGACCTTTTGGGAGGAATGTTAATGAAATCCGTAGTTAAGGGCGTGCTCGGCGCGTTCGCATTGGCCTCATTGGCCACCACAGCACTCGCTGCTGAAACGACATTGACCATCGCCACCGTAAACAACGGTGACATGATCCGTATGCAAAAATACACCGACGATTTTACCAAAGCCAACCCCGGCATTAAGTTGAACTGGGTCACTTTGGAAGAAAATGATCTCCGTCAAAAAGTGACAAAAGATATTTCAACCAAAGGCGGCCAATATGACGTGCTGACCATCGGCATGTACGAAACTCCGATCTGGGGCAAGAAAGGTTGGCTGGTTCCACTCAAGGGCCTTGATGATCCAAAAGACATTCTGCCTGCAGTTGCTGGTGGTCTTTCAGTAGATGGCAAACTGTTTGCTGCCCCATTCTATGGTGAAAGCTCTTTTGTGATGTATCGTAAAGACCTGATGGCAAAAGCTGGCCTCAAAATGTCAGACGCGCCAACATGGGACGAAATCATCGCCGCAGCTGGCAAGATGACCGATCGCGCCAATGGCGTAAACGGCATTTGCTTGCGTGGCAAGGCTGGTTGGGGCGAAAACATGGCCTTTATAGGTTCCATGGCAAACTCCTTCGGCGCTCGCTGGTTTGACGAAAAGTGGCACCCACAATTCGACACACAAGAATGGAAAGACACCCTCAACACCTATTTGAAGGTGATGAAGGATTCAGGCCCAGCTGGTGCTTCAGGCAACGGCTTCTCTGAAAACCTTGCTCTGTTCCAAACCGGTAAATGCGGCATGTGGGCAGACGCAACAGCGGCTGCTTCGTTCACCATTGATCCAAAGGCTTCAAAAGTTGCTGATCAAGTGGGCTTCACCATTGCTCCTGACAAAGGCCTTGGTAAGCGCGCAAACTGGCTCTGGGCTTGGGCACTCGCAGTTCCAGCAGGTTCCAAGAAAGTTGACGCAGCTGAGAAGTTCATCAGCTGGGCAACGTCAAAGCATTACGGCGAAATGATTGCTGCCAAAGAAGGTTGGGCTAACGTTCCTCCTGGCACACGCACATCGCTCTATGCAAACCCTGAATATGCTAAGGTTCCATTCGCTGCGATGACTCTCGCATCGATGCAAGCTGCTGATCCATTGCATCCAACTGTAAAGCCAGTGCCTTACGTCGGCGTGCAATTCGCATCTATTCCTGAATTTGCAGGCATTGGCACGAAGGTGGGTGAAATGTTCTCAGCCGCTCTCGCAGGCCAAATGACTGCCGATGAAGCTTTGAAAGCAGCACAAGACTATACAACTGCTGAAATGACCAAAGCTGGTTACATCAAGTAATAGAAATTGGGCGGTCGATGGGGGCCGACCGCCCAAAATTTCTCGAAAACATCTTTATTTCGGCTTTGAATAAAAGCTCAATGTTTTGCTGTGCGCTACGGCGTGAAAGACAGCAAGCCATGGTTATTTGCTCAAAATCGATGTCTCCGATAAAGTGCGGAGGGTTGAACTATTGTTTCAATGAAGCCTCCGCAAGAGGGGCGTCGGTTGAAGAAATGAGGCGGGACATAGCATGGCTACAAACCAATCTCGGGCTATAGGAAAATGGGCGCTGGCACCTTCGCTGATTGTTCTTTCCGCTTGGGCATTCGTGCCTTTGGCACTGACAATCTACTTCGCGTTTCTGCGTTATAATTTGCAGGATCCTGACAATACCAGTTGGTTTGGTCTTTCCAATTTCTACTATTTTTTAAGCGATCCCTATTTTACAAAAGATTTCATCAACACAATCCTGCTTGTTGGTTCGACTATTATATTCACAATTGCGGGTGGCGTTGGCCTGGCCGTTTTGCTCGATCAGCCATTTTGGGGCCGGGGCATTGTACGGCTATTGATGATTTCCCCCTTCTTCATCATGCCAACCGTTTCGTCGCTGGTGTGGAAAAACCTCATCATGCATCCAGTCTTTGGTCTGTTTGCAGGTATACAAAGATTTTTTGGTTCGACTGAACCCATTGATTGGTTCGGTCACTATCCGCTCATTTCGGTTATTATCATCGTAACGTGGCAATGGCTGCCATACGCAACACTCATTTTATTGACCGCCATGCAATCGCTTGACGGCGAACAAAAAGATGCAGCTGCCATGGATGGTGCTCCCCCATTGAGCTATTTCCGTTACATTGTTCTGCCTCATCTCTCGCGTCCAATCACCGTTGTCATTCTGATTGAAACAATTTTCCTTCTTAATATTTTTGCCGAAATCAAAGTAACAAGTGTGGGCGGCTTTGCTGGCAATTTGACTTATCTCGTATTCTCGCAATTGAATGACGCCAACGACGTGGGCGCTGCAGCAGCAGGTGGCATCATCGCCGTCATCCTCGCCAATATCGTTTCTTACTTCCTCGTCCGCATCGTCGGCAAGAATTTGGAGGGCTAAATTATGGCGCTTAAGCAAACGACCGGACAAAAAATTACCATCACCATCGTCGCTTGGGTTATTGGGTTGCTGTTGTTTTTCCCGATCTTGTGGACCGCAATTGCAGCTTTTAAAACCGAATCTGATGCCTATACATTGCCGCAAAACTTCTTAACCACGCCGTGGACACTCGAAAATTTTGGCATTGTGCAAGAACGTTCTGACTATGTGCTTTACATCCGCAACACGGTGATCATTGCAGGACTGTCAACGCTATTGGGATTGGTATTTGCAGTCCCAGCAGCTTGGTCAATGGCTTTTGCACCACAATCAAAACCAACAAATAACTGGAGTGGTTATACTTGGCTGGCGATTATTTTTGGCTCGGGTGGGTTGGCTGCGCTTATTCTTTATTTCATGGGTTGGCATCCAACCAACTTCCTTGTTGGGATCATATTGTTGCTTATGTTTGTGGTCCCAGTTTCGGCATGGGTGTGGACACGCGCAACAAAAGATACGTTGCTCTGGATGCTATCGACAAAGATGATGCCTCCCGCCGGTGCACTTATCTCGATCTATCTTTTGTTTAATCGCAATGGTTTGGTTTACAAAGATTGGGGTTGGATCGACTTAAGCGATTATAATTTGGTTGATAGCTTCTGGGGCATGGTGCCCTTGGTAATGCTCCTCAATCTGCCAATCATCATCTGGATGCTCTACACATATTTTAAGGAATTACCGGTTGAAATTTTAGAAGCGGCACGCATGGACGGAGCCTCGTTGTGGAATGAGCTCACCCAAGTTTTGACACCCATGGCCATGCCTGGCATTGCTTCAACCTGCCTGCTCAATCTGATCTTGGCCTGGAATGAAGCCTTCTGGTCGCTCAACTTGACCAACAAATTTGCTGCACCACTCAGTTTTTTCATCTCGGAATACTCAAGCCCAGAAGGGCAATTTTGGGCCAAGCTCTCGGCAGCATCCATCATGGCCATCGTGCCGATCCTTATTGTCGGCTGGTTCTCGCAAAAACAACTCGTACGCGGTCTTACATTCGGAGCAGTGAAATAAAATGGGCACAATCCAACTTAAAAAAGTCCGCAAGGCCTTTGGCGAATCCATTATCATTCCGGGTGCTGATCTCGACATCAAGCACGGCGAATTCATTGTTTTCGTCGGACCATCAGGCTGTGGTAAATCAACGTTGTTGCGAATGATCGCTGGTTTGGAAGATCTAACGTCTGGCGAAATTCTGATCGACGGCAAAGATTGTTCTGATGCAGCACCTGCGAGCCGCGGCCTTTCGATGGTGTTCCAATCCTACGCGCTTTATCCGCACATGACTGTGCGTAACAACATCGCCTTCGGCCTCAAAATGGCTGGCGAAACGCCAGAGCAGATTGCACCAAAGGTCGCCAAAGCAGCCGAAACATTAAATCTCACCGAATATCTTGATCGCAAACCAGGTCAGCTTTCCGGTGGCCAACGTCAACGCGTGGCCATCGGTCGCGCCATTGTGCGCAATCCATCGGGCTTTCTGTTTGATGAACCACTGTCAAATCTTGATGCCGCACTGCGCGTGAATATGCGCATATTCATTATGCAGCTGCATAAGGATTTAGGCGCGACCATGGTTTATGTAACCCATGATCAGGTTGAAGCCATGACCATGGCTGACCGCATTGTGGTTCTAAACCGTGGTAATATCGAACAGGTCGGTTCACCACTCGAATTATATAACAAACCGAATTCGAAATTTGTTGCGGGCTTTATCGGTTCACCCAAAATGAATTTCGTTGAAGGTAATATCGCCGCAAAACACAAAGCCAAAACAATTGGCGTTCGCCCTGAACATATCGATATCGTTTCTGGAAAAGGCGAGTGGCAGGGCAAGATTTTGCTGACCGAACATTTAGGCTCGGATTCATTTTTACATGTTGATGCGGGCGATGCAGGTCGTTTGGTGGTGCGCGCGCCGGGCGAGTTCGCAGGCAAACCTGGCGATAACATTTCATTGAAGCCCGACGCCGCTCGCATCCATAAGTTTGATGCGCAAGACCTTTCAATTCGTTGATAATCTGAGACTGTGAGCGCCCCATGGCAATAAAATTATCAGCAGCCAATCTTCCGAGTATTGGCAAAACGCTGAAGGTTCCGAACTATGCCCATGCTGAACTCAGCCAAGGCATCATGCATTTTGGTGTGGGCAATTTTCACCGAGCGCATTTGGCGGTTTATCTTGATGATTTGTTCAACAAAGGCCTGAACCATGATTGGGGCCTCGTTGGCGCTGGCGTTATGCCATCCGATGAAAAAATGCGCCAAATTCTCGTTTCACAAGATTATTTAACCACGGTTGTCGAACAAGACAATGATCTGAGTTCGGCTCATATTACGGCACCCTTGATCGATTTTATTCCACCAGCTGATAAAGCAGCAATGATTGCGCGTTTGGCCAATCCAGAAATTCGTATTGTCTCGCTCACCATCACCGAAGGTGGATATTTTATCGATCCGGCCACCCAAAAGTTTGATCCAAAAAATGCACACATCATCTCCGATGCTAAAAACCTCGGTGCGCCTTCAACAGTTTTCGGTTTCATCGTGGCTGGACTAGCCGTACGCCGTGCGGGTGGCACGCCCCCTTTCACGGTCATGTCTTGCGATAATGTGCCCCACAATGGTGTGGTCACGCGCAACGCCGTTGTTGGTCTTGCAGAGTTAGCTGATTCGGAGTTGGCCAAATGGATCAGCGCCAACGTTGCATTCCCCAATGCCATGGTTGACCGCATCACGCCAGCAACGGGAGATCGCGAACGTAAAATTTGCGCAGAAACATTTGGTGTCGAAGACCAATGGCCCATTTTTTGTGAAGAATTCAAGCAGTGGGTGCTTGAAGATAATTTTACTTTTGGCCGCCCCGATTTTGAGAAAGTGGGTGTGCAATTTGTAAAAGATGTAACGCCTTTCGAATATATGAAAATCCGCATTCTCAATGGTGGCCACGCAGTGCTCGCCTATGCAGCTGGTCTGCTGGATATTCACTTCGTGCACGAAGCAATGCAACACCCGCTGGTTCATGCCTTCTTCGATAAGGTCGAGCGCGATGAAATCATCCCCACAGTGCCGCCCGTGCCTGGCACCAACATCGCAGATTATTACAAGCTTATTGAACGCCGTTTCGCCAATCCAAAAATTGGCGATACGATTAGAAGACTAGCCCTTGATGGATCGAACCGCCAACCCAAATTCATTGTGCCTCCCATGGCAGATCGTTTGCGGGCAGGGAAATCCATCAAGGGTCTAGCACTGGAATCCGCTCTCTGGTGTCGTTACTGTTTTGGCACAACAGACAGTGGAGCAGTGATCGAACCCAATGATCCAAGCTGGAGCCGTCTGCAAAAAGCGGCCCATGCCGCCAAGACTGAGCCATCCATTTGGCTTGGCATGGATGACATTTATGGCGAAGTTGGCAAGCATCCTGAGATGGCAAAAGAGTTTACATCTGCGCTCAACAGTTTGTGGACGATCGGTACAACCGCAACAATAACAAATTACCTGAAGTCATAACCGCTACTCTAAAACCACACGTGGGAAATAAAAACTCACAACCCAATTCGGCATATCAACAATCTCGCTGATACGCAGATCGCCGCACACCGAACACAACATATATGCATCCACCGCGTTCATGTTGTAACGCTTGGTAAGCAGATCAATCATCCCAGCAACGGCTCCGCGCGCACCCTCCATCAAATCAGGGCCAATGCCGGTGGTCACTTCGTAACCTTTAGCATCAAGATGGCGCGTGACAGGGCCGGGTGTTGTAAAACGCGGGAACGCCAAATTCGCCTCTTTCACCAATTCAAACTTCGCCGCAATGGTGCATGGGCTCTCAATGGCTGTGCCGCACACTTCGCCGTCTCCTTGGGCCGCATGCGTATCGCCCACACTAAAAAGTCCGCCCTTCACTTCCACGGGCAGATAGAGCTCTGTGCCCACAGCCAGATCGCGAATATCAAGATTGCCACCTACACGGCGCGGCGGAACCACGGAATGCTGGCCCATTTCAGAAGGTGCCAAACCAATCGTGCCGCAAAAAGGTTTCAGTGGAACTTTCCCGCCCGGCCCATAAAGTGCGGGGGTCATCGCAACCGCATCATATTTCCAAATATGCAAAGCAGGGTCTTTGAACTGATCGGCCAGCAAACCAAATCCTGGAATATTAGCAGTCCAGCCCCAACCCGATGGACCAAATTCAAGCAGCGTGACTTTAATTGCATCACCAGGTTCTGCGCCATCTACATAGACAGGCCCAGCAACTGGGTTCACTTTGTTGAAATCAAGCTTGCCCAAATCAGCAAGCTTAGATTGCGCAGTGATTTGTCCACCCGATGAATCTGGTGGATTAAAGCTGATTGTTTCACCCGGAGCGATTTTGAGCACGGGGTCATTGGCATTGTTCCAACCATGATGGCAGGTGTGGCTGTGAATAGTGTGGGTACATTTCATGAGATTGATGATCACGCGAATAATAGTTTGTGTCAATTGTCACAGGGGCATTGCCAGAATTGAAAACTCGGAATAGCTTTCATCGCTTGCTCATGAAGCAAGGGATACGTGAATGACAAAATTGAGTTCGATGGAAGGCCGCGCCAAGTTTGGCGAATATGAAACCTGGTACCGCGTTACGGGCGATATAGACGCCAAAAAACCACCTCTCTTCATTTTGCACGGCGGCCCCGGTGCTGCTCACAACTATGTTGATGCGTATAAATTGCTCGCCGCCGAAGGCCGCGCCGTCATTCATTATGATCAATTGGGTTGTGGCAATTCAACTCTATTGCCCGATAAAGGTGGCGACTTTTGGACAGTCCAATTGTTCATCGATGAACTGAATAACCTTGTCGACCATCTGGGCCAACGTGGAAAATTTCATGTGCTGGGCCAAAGCTGGGGCGGAATGTTGGGCGCTGAATATGGGGTCACGCGGCCTGCTGGTTTGAAATCTTTGACGATTGCAAATTCACCCGCATCGATGGCCTTATGGATGAGTGAAGCGGCCCGCATGCGCAAGCTGATGCCACAACACATTCAAGATGCGCTCAACAAACATGAAGCCTCAAACACGCTGAACGATCCCGAATATCAAAATGCGACCATGTGGGTCTATGAACATCATGTCTGCCGCGTGGTTCCGTTCCCGCCAGAAGTGACAGAGACGTTTGATCAAGTCACCCGTAACCCGACGGTTTATCATGTGATGAACGGCCCAAATGAATTTCACGTTGTTGGGACACTGAAAAATTGGAGCGTGATTGATCGCCTCCATAACATCACTGTGCCGACTTACATTATTTCCGGCCGCCATGATGAAGCAACGCCAGCTTGTGTGCAGCCTTTTGCCGATCACATCAAAGGTTCGACATGGCACATCTTCGAAAATTCCAGCCACATGCCACATGTGGAAGAACAGCATGATTGTATGAAACGCGTTGGGGCTTTCCTCAACGCGAGCGATTAATTAAAAAAATAGGGAGACGACAATGAAAAAATATCTACTCACAGGTGCAGCACTTGCCGCGTTTACATTCAGCGCGGTGGCACCAGCCTCTGCTGAATACATGAAAGAACATCGTGGCGGCACCATGCGCATTTTGGCCCATGCTGCGGCAGGCACGGTCGATCCACATATCAATTATACCTTGCAATATTGGCAGATTTATCAATCGCTTTACGACGGCCTAATCGCCTTCCAAAAAGCTGGTGGCCCTGAAGGCTTTACCAAAGTGCCAGACATTGCCGAAGAATTTCCAAAGCCCACTAACGATGGCAAAACCTATGTGTTCAAAATTCGTAAAGGCATCAAGTTCTCGAATGGCCAAGAGCTTGGCGTGAAAGACGTGGTTGCTTCCTTCCAACGCATTTTCAAAGTGTCGAGCCCAACAGCAGGTGGCTTCTATTCTGTCATCGTTGGTGCTGATAAGTGCATCAAAGATCCAAAGACCTGCACACTTGAAGGCGGTGTTGTGGGTGATGAAGCCGCAAGCACAGTAACCATCAACCTCACACGCCCCGACGCTGAAATTTTCGACAAGCTGGCCTTACCACATGCCGCCATTTTACCAGCAGATTCACCAACGACTGATGTGGGTTCAGTTCCGCTGCCAGGCACTGGCGCTTACATGATGTCGGCATATGACCCCAACAAGGGCATGACATTAACGCGCAATCCAAACTTTAAAGTCTGGAGCGAAGCAGCCCAACCAGATGGTTATCCAGATGTCGTGCAATATGACTTTGGCCCCACGGAAGAAGCACAAGTGACCGCCGTTCAAAACGGTGAAGCCGATTGGATGTTTGATGAAGCACCCGCTGATCGCTTGGCTGAAATGGGCACTAAGAACAAAGATCAAGTGCATGTGACGCCGCTCACCGCATGGTGGTATTTGCCGATGAATAATAAATTGGCCCCTTTTGACAACATCAAAGCCCGCCAAGCTGTGAACTTTGCAATTGACCGCAAAGCCTTGGTCAACCTGTTCGGCGGCCCGGTTCTGGCTTCACCAGTATGCCAAGTTCTGCCTCCTGGTTTCCCTGGACATGTTGACTATTGCCCCTACACCAAAGACCCAGGTGCCAAATGGTCAGCGCCGGATATGGAAAAGGCCAAGAAGTTGGTTGAAGAATCTGGCACCAAGGGCCAGAAGGTCACCATTATTGTCGAAGATAAAACCGTTGCCAAATCCATCGGTGTTTATCTGCAAAGCGTGCTCAATGAACTTGGTTATGTGGCCGAACTAAAGCCCATCTCGCCAGATATTCAGTTCACCTATATTCAGAACACTAAAAACAATGTGCAGATCTCGGTCACACAATGGTATCAAGATTATCCAGCCGCGTCTGATTTCTTGAACATTCTGTTCGGCAGTGGCAGCTATACGCCGGGTTCAGATAGTTCGATCAACATTTCTGGCTATACCAACAAGGATCTAGATGAGAAAATGCAAAAGGCTTTGGCCTTGGGCGTGACGGATCAAGAAGCCGCCAATAAGATTTGGGCCGAAGTGGATAAAACAGTGACCGATGATTCCGCTGCCGCCGCCATGTTCACGCCAAAACATTTGGATTTCACCTCCAAGCGCCTTGGCAATTTTCAGTTCAATTATCAGTTCTATTGGATGGTAACGCAGTCTTGGGTTCAATAATCTGATTTCAACGTGACTGCACTCGTCGAAACACGCAGCGACATAAGTCGTGGCCCATGGGCCACGGCTTTTCGCCGCTTGCGGCACGACAAAGTGGCGATGGCCGCTTTGATTTTTTTCTGTTTGATTTTAGTGTCGTGCTTGTCTGCTCCACTTTACGCCAAATGGGCGGGCGTCAATCCGTTCACCTCCACACTTGATGCGACTATCATGTTGGATGGCAAGCAGACAGCCGTGATGGAACAATCGACCGAAGGTTTAGGCTTGGGTTACAACCCGATTGGCCCCACTTGGCAACTCGGCAATTATTTTTTAGGTGCCGATAATCAAGGCCGGGATGTGATGGCGCGTTTGCTCTATGGCGGGTGGACATCAATCATCATCGCAAGTGGCGCGACTATTCTCACCTTGTTGTTTGCCACTGTGTTAGGTCTTGCTGCAGGGTTCTTTGGCGGCGTGACCGATATGATCCTCTCGCGTATTCTCGATATTCTGTGGGCTTTCCCAGTTTATCTATTGGCTATTTCGCTTTCCATCGTGATGATTGCCCATGGCATTGATATCGGCCCGTTCACCATTGAATCAGGAAGCTTGTGGCTGCCCGTCTTCATCATAGGAGTCATCTATATTCCCTATGTCGCAAGGCCCATTCGCGGCCAAGTGCTGTCATTGCGCGAAAGTGAATTCGTTTTAGCGGCCATCAGCCTCGGCGTCCCCAGCCACCGTATTTTGTTCCGCGATATTTTGCCAAATGTAACAACAACTTTAATCGTCTTCGTACCGTTAATGATGGCGCTTAACATGCTCACAGAGTCTGCGCTTTCATTTTTGTCGATTGGTGTTCAACCACCTGATGCAAGTTGGGGCACAATCATTCAAGACGGGCAGGGGCTTCTCTATTCAAGGCCATGGGTGGCGCTGGCACCCGGCATTGCAATTGTGATCACAGTGCTCGCACTCAATGTATTGGGGGACGGCCTGCGCGATGCCCTTGATCCACGTTCCAAAATTAAGTTAGGGCGCGGCTAATGTTTCTCGCCATTATACAGCGCCTTTGGCAAATGCTTTTCGTGATGTTCGGCATCAGCGTCCTGGTGTTTTTGATTTTCTTTGCCACCCCCGGCGCTGATCCTGCTTCGCGCATCGCAGGCCGTGGTGCCAGTGCAGAAATTTTAGAAGCGGTGCGCAAAAGTTTTGGCTTAGATCAGCCGATTTACGTTCAATATTTCACGATGATGAAAAAGATTTTCATCACAGGCGATCTCACCTCTTTCGTTAACCGCGGTTGGAAAGTCGTGCCTGCCGTGCTCGATACCATTCCAGTCACGATCTCGCTCGTCATGGGGGCCGCAATATTGTGGGTGGTCTTCAGCATGATCATCGGCACAGTGGCAGCCGCCACAAAAGACAGTTGGCTCGATAGATCGCTGATGATCCTCGGCCTGATCGGAATTTCTATGCCGGTCTTTTGGCTGGGAGAAGTGATGAATCTTGTCACCCAAAGCCGCTTCCACGACACGTGGATGTTTTCATGGGTGCCACCTTTGGGATATAAAAACTTCATTGACGGCCCCAAAGCATGGTTCCTAACGCTGGTCATTCCTTGGATTACTTTGGCAATACTCTACATCGGTCTTTATGGCCGGGTGCTCCGCGCCAATCTTATTGAAGCGATGCAAGAGGATTATGTACGCACTGCGCGTGCCAAGGGCCTGTCAGAAACCCGCATCCTTTTGCGCCATGCCTTGCGCACGTCGCTGATCAGTTTTGTAACGCTTTTCGGGTTAGATTTTGGCGCACTTGTCGGCGGTTCAGCGCTTCTCACCGAAGTGGTTTTCAATCTGCATGGCATCGGCAAGCTGACTTATGACGCACTGCTCAATCTTGATTTGCCAATCATCATGACCACTGTCATCTTCGCATCATTCTTCGTCGTGATGGCCAATGCGGTGGTTGATGTGCTTTACATCATCCTCGATCCGCGCGTGAGGAAGGCCTGATGCTTGAAGTCAAGGATCTCAAAGTTTCCTTCCGCAGCGAGCAAGGCCTCATGCGCGCCATTGACGGCGTCAGCTTCAATGTGGGCGAGGGTGAAATTCTCGGAATGGTGGGCGAGTCAGGTTCCGGCAAAACCGTGTCGCTGCTTGCTGTAATGGGATTGATCAATGATCCGAACGCGGTCATTGAAGGCTCAATCAAATTTAAAGGTCGTGAATTGGTGGGCATGTCCAACGCAGAAATGCGCAAACTGCGCGGCCGCGAAATTGCGATGATCTTTCAAGATCCGATGACGGCACTCACTCCCGTTTATACAATCGGTTGGCAAATCGCCGAACAAATCTTGGCGCATGAAAAGATAAGCAAATCGGCGGCCCGGCAAAAGGCCATCGACTTGCTCGCCGAAGTCAACATCCCAAATCCCGCAGACGCGATTGATCGTTACCCTCATCAACTTTCAGGCGGCATGCGCCAACGCGCGGTCATCGCCATGGCGTTATCCTGCAATCCGTCTCTGCTCGTCGCTGATGAACCGACCACGGCGCTCGATGTCACAGTGCAAGCCCAAATCCTTGATCTCGTAAGGAAGCTGCAACGCAATCACAAATCCGCTGTGGTTTTCATTACTCACGATATGGGTGTGATTGCTGAAATCGCTGATCGTGTAATGGTGATGTATGGTGGCCGCATTGTCGAGCGTGGGCAGCGTAATGAGTTATTTTTAAAACCAAAACACCCTTACACAAAAGCCTTGCTCGATTCGATCCCACCACTCGAAGGCGAAAAACCAAAACGTCTGCGTGCAATTTCAGGCTCCCCGCCATCGCTGCTTAACCGACCAACAGGCTGCTGCTTTGGCCCGCGCTGCGTATTCAGGTTTGAGGCCTGCTCCGTGCAACCTGACCTTGGCAAAAGCGGACATGCCGCCGCCTGCTTCCTCAAAGGTGCGCAATGACAAAAGCACCACTCTTGGAAACAATCAGCGTCAGCAAAGACTTCACAGTCGGCACCCGCTTTTCCGCACGGGGAAAACAAATTGTCCATGCTGTTGATGGGGTGTCGCTTGCCATTATGCCCGGTGAAACTCTAGGGCTCGTCGGTGAATCCGGTTGTGGAAAATCCACCCTCGGTCGCTGCATGGTCAGGCTTTATGATATTTCATCAGGCACGATGAGATTTAACGGCAAAGACATCACCAAGCATTCCATGCGCGAAATGCGTCCTTTGCGAAAAGAACTGCAAGTGGTGTTCCAAGACCCTTACGCCTCCCTCAATCCGCGCCGCCGCGTTCGCGATTTGATTGCCGAGCCCTTGCGCGTTCACACCAAGCTGAACGAAAAACAAGTCGCTGAGCGTGTAACCGAACTTTTGAGCCTCGTCGGCCTCCAGCCCGATCATGCTTTGCGCTTCCCCCATGAATTTTCTGGCGGTCAACGCCAACGCATCGGCATCGCCCGCGCCATAGCACTCGAGCCAAAACTGATCGTGCTCGACGAGCCAGTGTCGGCGCTTGACGTTTCAGTGCAAGCCCAAATCGTAAACCTACTCGCTGACCTGCAAGAACGTCTAAACCTCACTTACGTCTTCATCGCCCATGATCTCAGCGTCGTGCGCCAAGTGTCAACGCGGATCGCCGTGATGTATCTGGGTTCAATCGTCGAGTTGGGCAACGCTGACAACATTTTCACCAATCCAGCCCACCCTTACACGCAAGCTCTGATTTCCGCTGTGCCAGTGCCCGATGTCACCAAACAAGGCTCGCGCAAGCGTATCATCTTATCAGGTGATGTGCCCAGCCCCATCAACCCTCCATCTGGCTGCCGCTTTCACCCCCGTTGTCCCATCGCGCAAGATCGCTGTAAAATAGAAAGGCCAGTACTTTCACAAACAAACAACAATCGTTCAGTGGCCTGTCATTTTCCTTTGAATAATCAGGCGTGACTGCAAGTCAAAAAAGAGTTGTTCGGCCTCAATTATCCCGCTTGAATCTCTCTAAAATCGCGTTACAGTGGTGAATAATAGTTTCCGCTAAGGAAACATGAGACCGGGAAACGTTAGAGGAGTTCAGGCATGGGTTTGTCTTGGAGATTTTCAGTTTTAGGTGATCGTCACCGCGCTTTGGGGTCAAAACTTGAAGACTGGAGCGGCATGGGAACCGCATGGACCTATGATGCTGATATTCTCGATCAACATGCAGCTGTGCGCACCAAGGCTGGTTTGATGGATGTGTCTGGCCTCAAAAAAGTCCACCTCGTAGGCCCACATGCGATTGCCGTTCTGGATTATATAACAACCCGTGATGTGTCGAAGGTCTACCCTGGCAAGTCCGTCTATGCCTGCATGTTGAATGATCGTGGCATGTTCACAGATGATTGCGTGCTCTATCGTACGGGTCCTAATTCATGGATGTTGGTACATGGCTCGGGCTCTGGCCATGAAGAGATTACCAAAGCCGCGTTTGGCCGAAATTGTGCCGTGCTGTTTGATGATGATCTTCATGATCTTTCCTTGCAAGGGCCAATGGCAGTTGAATTCTTAGCAAACCACGTGCCCGGCATTCGTGATCTGAAATATTTCCATCACATGCAGACCACATTGTTTGGTGCACCTGTGATGATCTCACGCACGGGCTATACGGGTGAGCGCGGCTATGAAATTTTCTGCCGTGGCCAAGATGCCCCAATGATCTGGGATACGATTTTGGATCAAGGCAAATCCTTAGGCGTAATTCCCGTTTGTTTCACTACGCTCGATTTTCTGCGCGTTGAAAGTTATCTCCTGTTTTATCCCTATGACAATTCGCAAATGTATCCATTTGCCGATCAACCACCCGGCGACAGTCTGTGGGAGCTTGGTCTCAATTTCACAGTCAGCCCCGGCAAGGTGCATTTCCGTGGTTATGAAGAACACTATAAATTGAAGGGCAAAGAACGCTTTAAGATATTCGGCTTGCTGGTTGATAGCGATAAAATCACCGATGGTGGTGATGAAGTGTGGGCCGACGGTAAAAAAGTCGGCGTCATCACTTGCCCAAGCTATTCCAAGCTAACTAAAAAAAGCATGGCAATCATGCGCGTTGACGTGCCTTACGCCAAGCAAGGTGTGAAGCTTGAAGTGCGCGGCAAGAATGTGCAAGCTTCAGCAATTGCGCACACTATAAGCTTTGATGATCCAGAAAAGAAAAAGAGGACGGCTGTTGGCTGATGCTGGTTAAGGGGATCAAGAGCAGGCCGGTCTACACGGGGCTCGGTATCGACCCATATGCCCGGCGTCACATCTTCACCATTGAAGGTGAAGGTGTGGAGGCTGTGCTAGATCAAGTGAAAACCAACGGTTCTGCATTCTTGGCGACCTCAGAGTTTTTATGTGTTGGTACTGCCACGCGCTTGGAAGCATTGAAGCCACATGACTTATGGACCGCCCCAACCATCCCCATTCTGCTCTACCGCCTGCGTGCCATGTTGCAGAACGCCAAGATGGGTTTGCGGGTTTACATATCTGGCACTGAAGGCTTCATTGGCCAAGTGATGCAAGTGGCTATTGAATGCGGCATTGATTTTAATTCCATCCGCACTGAACATCGTGGTTCAGAGGCGCGGCGCGTCCAATGCGTCCATTGCAAAGGCATCACTGACGACGTGAAAACCAGCCCATTCATCTGCACTCATTGCGGTTTGTCGCTATTGGTGCGCGATCATTATTCAAGGCGCATCGCGGCGTTTCAAGGTGTGTGCATTGATGCCGAAGAACCGGGCACCGCCCCAGCACCGGAGCTGATGTTTCCATGAGTATTAACACTGAAATGTCAGTGCGCGTGGCCGCAATCACCAAAGTCGCCGACGCCGTAAAATGCTTCCGCTTCGAACGCGTGGACGGTGAACCTTTCCCAGTGTTCTCCGGCGGTGCACATATCGTGGTTGCCATGCGCGACGGTGAAATCCTCCGCCGCACACCTTATTCATTGATGTCATCGCCTTTTGATCGCAGCGGATTTGAAATCAGCGTATTGCGCGTTGAAAATTCGCGCGGTGGTTCGCATTTTCTGCATGATAAAGTGAAGGTTGGCGACACGCTCACTGTTAGCCAACCCATAAACCTGTTTCCTTATGATCAGCGCGGCCGCAAGCATTTGCTCTTTGCAGGCGGCATTGGCATCACCCCGATGATGGCGATGATGGACCAAATGCAACGCGAAGGGCGAAATTTTGAATTGCATTATGCGGTGCGCACGAGGACTCACGGTGCCTATTGGCAAGCCCTCCAACAACGTTACGGCGCCCACCGCATTCACATTTATTGTGACGAAGAAAAACTTTTCATCCCAACGGAAAAACTCCTCGCCGCCCAACCCCTCGGCACACATGCTTATGTCTGCGGCCCGCAAGGCATGATCAAGGGCGTTCTTGGCAAAGCGCGCGAATTGGGCTGGCCGAAAGAAAGCCTGCATTCAGAAGAATTTCTCGCCCCACCACCCGGCAAATCATTCCACGTAAATTTCCAGAAATCAGCCAAACAAGTTGAAGTCGGCACGCATCAGAGTATTCTCGAAGCCGCAGAAGCCGCAGGCATCGACGCGCCTTATCTTTGCCGTGGCGGTGCGTGTGGTCAATGCGAAACCAATGTGATTGCGTGTGATGGCTCAATTGAACATCATGATATTTTTCTGGAACCCGAAGACAAAGCATCAGGTCAAAAAATAATGGTCTGTGTGTCGCGTCTCAAGGGCCACAGCATAACGCTTGATCTGTGAGGAATAATGATATGAACATCAAATTCAGACAAGAAACCTTCCGCCATGATTTCACAGCGCGTAACAGCCCTGAAAACATCAAGCGCTTTCCATTCCCATTCCATGAAGACAAATATATGTATTCGGTCAACATGGAACCACATGTGCCCGCTGGCCCAAAAGGCTATGCTTTTGAAAACATGATCGATGTGGATGAGCATTATGTAGCTGAGATGCAAGACCGTGCATTAGTGCTGAAGGAAGATCCCTTACGTTGCCAAGCCTTGCCCCACATGATGCAAGCGCAATGGGACACGCTGGAGCTTTTGATGGAACATCAGGCCGCAAATTATCCAGATCATTTCTCGCTCACCAAAAATGGTGATCAATGGCACTGGATCAACCGCCCTATGAACATCGACCAGAAGTTCACATTTGGCGACGCTTCAACGCTGCCCTACGAGCCGATGGAATATATCACCCGCCAATCGCAAGGCGATTTCTGCATTGTCGATCAGCGCGATGGCCAACTGTGGATGGATGCTGGCATGGTCACCACGCAAGCCGATTGGTCGCTGGATTTTGATATCGGGATGAATTTCATGGAATGGCACGGGCCAGTGCCACTGGCGCATCAGCTTGGCGTATTTGACCGTGCTTTGAAATTCTTGTTGAACTTGCAACAAGGCAAACCGGTTCGTCGTTTGAATTGGACAATGACCATTAATCCACGGCTCGATACTAGCCCAGAGAACTACCCGAAATGGGCCCAAGACCGACTAACAGTAACCCCCGAGAATGTGGGCAACAAAGTTCATCTGCGTTGCGAGTTGCAAAGCCTCTGGCGTCTGCCGCGTTCAAACGCCATTCTCTTTGTGATCCGTTGTTATTTGATCAAGATGGAAGAATTGGTCACTGTACCGAAATGGGCCAGACGCTTCCACCGCGTGCTGCGTGATTTGCCGCCAGAACTTGTGGACTATAAAGGCCTAACACGCTTCCGCCCCATGACGGTTGAATGGCTTTCAAAATTTGATGACGGGGCACCCACCAGCTCCGGCATTTTTCCAGATTGAACTAAGGAGAAACTAAATGACTCGTGTTGCTGTTATTGGCGCAGGTCCATCGGGCCTTGCAGTTCTGCGCGCCTTCCAATCTGCCGCCAAGAAGAAAGCGAAAATTCCAGAAGTCGTTTGCTTTGAAAAGCAATCAGACTGGGGCGGGTTGTGGAATTACACATGGCGCACAGGCCTCGATGAGCATGGCGAACCCGTCCACGGCTCCATGTATCGTTACCTCTGGTCAAACGGTCCTAAGGAATGTCTGGAATTTGCCGATTACACATTCGAAGAACATTTCGGCAAAGCCATACCGTCTTATCCGCCACGCGCCGTGCTCTGGGATTATATCAAAGGCCGCGTTGAAAAAGCCAAGGTGCGGAAATGGGTCCGCTTCTCAACGCCCGTGCGGATGGTGGAATGGGACAAGAAGAAGAAAGTTTTCAACGTCACTGTTCATGACCGCGTGAAAGATAAAATGTACACGGAGCAATTTGACAATGTAGTTGTGGCCTCAGGCCATTTCTCCACACCACAGGTTCCTGAATTCCCCGGCATAAAAACCTTCGGTGGCCGTGTGATGCACGCCCATGATTTCCGCGACGCACTGGAATTTAAAGGCAAACATGTGTTGATCGTTGGCCGCAGCTATTCCGCTGAAGACATTGGTTCACAATGCTGGAAATATGGCGCGGCTTCCGTCACTGCAACCTATCGTTCCAAGCCGATGGGCTTCACATGGCCGAAGAATTTTGAGGAACGCCCACTCCTGCAAAAGCTCGATGGCAAAATAGCAACCTTCAAAGATGGCTCAACCAAAGAAGTTGATGCAATCATTCTTTGCACCGGCTACCAACATCACTTCCCGTTCCTGCCCGAAGACTTGCGATTAAAAACTGCCAACCGCCTCTGGCCGCTTGATCTTTATCGCGGTGTATTCTGGGAAGGCAATCCAAAGCTCTCTTACATCGGCATGCAAGATCAGTTTTACACCTTCAACATGTTCGATGCCCAAGCCTGGTATGTGCGCGACCAAATCATGGGCCGCATCAAATTGCCAAAGGCCGACGTGATGAAGAAAGATTCTAAGGCCTGGCGCAAACGTGAAGAAAAGCTTGAAGACGCCGAGCAGATGATCTGGTTCCAAGGCGATTATGTAAAGCAACTGATCGACGCCACTGATTATCCAACCTTCGACATCGAAGCCGTGAACAAAACCTTCATGACGTGGGAACATGATAAAGCCGCCGACATCATGGGTTACCGCAACAAGTCCTACCGTTCATTAATGACCGGCAACATGCAACCCGCCCACCACACACCATGGCTCGAAGCGATGGACGATTCACTTGAGGCGTTTATGAAGGTGAAGTGATTGCGCAAAAGCAGGCATCGTCCAATCCCCAATATCCGTCACCCCGGCGAAGGCCGGGGCTGGGCTTTCCGCTGCATCAAAAGCCCAAACCCGGCCTTCGCCCGGATGACGATATGCGTGGTTGCCAATTTCTAATCATTGGAAAATACCGTAAATTGCAACAAACCAAACACTTCTGAAAATCCCAAAAGTCAGCTGCGTCCAGTCGCTCCGGGGATGTAGCGTCGGTCCCAATCGCTACGGGGAAAAATATTTACAATGTCAAACAGCAGGGCTTTCGCCAGTACTGTTCTACATATGTTCCGTACGAGCCAAAATGTCAAGGATTATTTACGATAATAGGAAAATAAAATTTACCCGTTATTTTTCAAGACCTTGGGCGTGTCTTATCGGGATCATAATGGGCAAACCTGACAATTTTTGCGGGCAGTCGTTTTTGGAGGCCGTCGAGTTTTCCAATTTCCACCTCAGTCCCAATCTCGCTATTCAACGCATCCATCCGCGCCAGTGCAATATTCTTGCCCGAAAGCGGCGACCGCATAGCGCTCGTCACCACACCAACTTGTCCGCGACCAATATAAACATGATCGCCATGCCCCACGGTTTCATTGGCATCAATGTCCAACCCCACCAATTTGCGGCGCGGATGTTCTTTGCGCTGGATCAAAGCAGCCTTGCCAATAAAATCATCCTGCTTGGTTTTAAGTGGCACTGTAAAACCAATGCCCGCTTCAAACGGATCAGTTTCGGAATCGAATTCGTAATTCGCAAAAATCAAACCCGCTTCGATGCGCACCATATCCAGCGCCTCAAGGCCCATGGGTGAAAGCCCATATTTTTCGCCCGCTTTCCATACCGCATCAAATACAATTTCCGCATCTTTCGGATGGCAGAAAATTTCATAGCCAAGCTCACCCGTATAACCTGTACGCGAAACCACAACGGGTGCACCTTCAAAATGTCCAATGCGGGCCACAGAAAATTTAAACCACTCAAGCTCGGCCATCGAAGGCTGGGCCGCCGATGTCCAAATAATTTCTTTCATAATCTCGCGCGAATTTGGTCCTTGCACGGCGATGTTATGAAGTTGATCAGTGGATGATCTAACCCAAGCCTGATACCCCATCTTCTCAGCTTGCTCGCGCAACCATTGGCCGGAATAGTCATCACCGCCAATCCAGCGGAAGTTATTTTGGCCTAACCGAAACACCGTGCCATCATCAATCATGCCACCATTTTCATAACACATCGCAGTGTAGACCACTTGGCCCACTGCCAACTTGCGAATGTCGCGCGTCACGCAATATTGCAGCAGCGCTTCCGCATCTGGCCCTGTCACTTCAAATTTGCGTAAGGGTGATAAATCCAACACCACCGCCTTTTCGCGGGCTGCCATATATTCAGCAATTGGCCCTTCATTGTTAAATCTGTTGGCCAACCAATAGCCACGATATTCACCAAAGTTCCGCGTGAGGGCTGCAAACTTGGAATGGAAAGACGTCTCTTTCGTCAGAACAGCATCAGCATCGGGTGAGGAACGGTAAGCCATGGCGCGTTGAAACTTCTCTTTTGCGGCGTAAGTGCGAACGTGAATATCTGTGGGGTCCCAACCATTGCCGGGGTCGATGTCATCAGGGCACGATGAAGTCACACACACCAAATCCGTCAGTGCACGGAGCAAAACATAATCGCCCGCGCGTGACCAAGACTCGTCTGTGACGATGACGTTGGCATGATCCATCCGTGTATTATAGAAAAAATTGAGGGCTTCCCAGCCTCGACGTTTGGCAATCCCATAAGGTGTCAAAGCATAATTAAAATTATCGGTGCAGTTCACATGGCCGGGATAGCCCATGTCATCATAAAAGCGCGAATTGCAGGCGGTCGCAAAAGCATCATGCCTGCCACATGTGTCCTGCACTACTTCAACCATCGGCTCGAAATCAAAACCAAAAGCTTTTGACGGTAACCCGGGGCTGGGATAAGCGCGACCCGTGAGTGTGCGCGTGACTGTGGCATCAAGCGCGTTTTCAATGCCCTTGTCGAGTTTGGCAGCAGAGAAACATTGAAAGTCCGTCATCTGCCGGCCTGATACATCAATGATCTGAATATATTCGCCAGCTTTCACCATATAAGCTTGGGCGGTTGCGGCTTTGATGCGGATGTCTTGTGCGGGATCGGCCAGTGGATCAGGCAGTGCTTCGAAGTTTTTGAATTTAGGATTGACGCGTGTAACGCGCAGTTCAATGTCTGTTGAAGTGTCATGACCATCGACAGACATGAATGCCCCCGGTGCGACGACGATCAAAAAACCATCGCGTCCCACATCGAATGAAGCTGTGTCGCCAACAAGGCCCGAAGTACTAAACAAATTAATTGATTTTGCCTGCGCCAGATTGATGCCGCGCCGTTCCAATGCAGTCCGGCTCCTTTGGGCATCACCAAAACCCGAAGCTAAAATGGCTTTTAGTCCCTCGCCAGTTCCATTGGGCTTTGCACCCAGCGCTGAGGAATCAAAATTGCCGGACGAATCGGTAAAAAGAACTTCGCAATTCTGCCCGCCCTCAATATCTGTGAGCTTGATCCGGTCGCCCGAAAACATCTGCACCACCAGCGAGCCGCCACCCTTGACGACATAACGCTGAACACCATGGGGCAGCTGCCTTATTCCCGGACGAAGGATTCGACTAGCGGCAGGTGTGATAGAACGGGAAAGTTGTATCTGATTCATAGTGGAAATCTCATTCTAGACCCTACTATCGCACAGTTTCACTTGACGGTCGATATAATGTCATTCACAAATGTTTCCTGTGGCGAAGTTTTAATGAAAAGAAACACGTCGGGGAAATGAACAAGAAGAGGGGATAATTATGTCAACAATCACTGCCGGTGAACATGCCGGAAATACCAGCGCAGGCGAACTCGTTCGCTCGCTGGACTGGAAAGGCGCCTTCTGGGTTGCTGCGGGCGTTCCGCCGCTCGTATTATTCTCAATAGGCGGGATTGCAGGCGTAGTCGGCAAGCTTGCATTCTTGGTTTGGATTTTGTCCATGATCATGGGCTTCTTGCAATCCTTCACCTATGCCGAAATCGCCGGAATGTTCGGCAATAAATCAGGCGGCGCGTCGATCTATGGTGCCACAGCTTGGTTGCGCTATTCAAAATTTATTGCACCCCTTTCTGTGTGGTGCAACTGGTTTGCGTGGAGCCCCGTGCTGTCGCTCGGCTGCTCCATCGCGGCACTTTACATGCTCAACATGGTAGCCCCCATTCCGGGCTTCACTGAAACCTCTGCACAAGTTGTTGCCTGGCTGGCAGATGCCGCTCATGCTGGTAAAACTCCCGCTGACGCGATTGCCGATTTAACGGCTGCCGGAACACCAAGTATCAGAACATGGTCGCTGCTCAGCTTCGCCATTCCCGGTATAGCTTCGTTCAACATTAACGCCACCTTCGTCATTGGCGCAATTTTGATGTTGATTATTTTTGCAATTCAACATCGCGGCATCCTCGGCGCCGCCAATGTGCAAAAATGGTTGGCGATTATTGTTTTGGTTCCATTGTTGTTGGTTGGCCTCATTCCGATTTTCAATGGCACTGTAAACTATTCAAACTTCGCAGGCCTCGTTCCTCCGTCCAATGTTTATGTCACAACCGATGGTGTTTGGAATAATGGCGGCTGGACATTGTTCCTTGCTGGCATGTTCATCGCCGCCTGGTCGACCTACGGCTTTGAAACCGCCGTTTGCTACACCCGCGAACTGAAAGACCCCGCCAAGGATACATTCAAAGCAATCTTCTTTTCTGGCTTGCTCTGCATCGTGTTTTTCGTGTTGGTACCATTCACATTCCAAGGTGTTTTGGGATTGAGCGGCATGTTGGCCACTCCAATTGTTGATGGCTCTGGCGTTGCTGAAGCTCTCGGCAACATGGCAGGCGGCGGCGTTGTGATCACACAGATATTTGTGATTTTAATGATCCTCGCTCTGTTCTTAGCCATTATGACTGCGATGGCTGGTTCCTCGCGCACTTTGTATCAAGGCTCAAAAGATGGTTGGTTGCCACGCTATTTAACCCACACCAATGAACACGGCGCACCAACACGCGCCATGTGGACTGACTTGATCTTTAATTTGATTCTGTTGGGCATTGCATCAGACGTGGGTGGATATTTCTTCGTTCTGGCTGTGTCTAACGTGGGTTACATCATCTTCAACTTCCTCAACCTCAATGCAGGCTGGATCCACCGTATGGACTCCGGCAACATTGAACGCCCATGGAAGGCCCCCTCGGCACTGATTGCTCTGAACACAGTATTTGCATTTGCAAATCTACTGTTCATGGGCGCAGGCGCCAAAGTGTGGCAGGTGGTGGGTGCCAAAGCAGAAGCGCCAAACCCACTTTGGGTCGGTATCTTCTTTGCGGCTTTGATCATCCCCGTATTCTACTTCCGCCACTTTATTCAAGATGGCGGCAAGTTCCCGGCTGGTGCCTTGGAAGAAATTGGCTTGAAGGACGGCGATATGGGCCAGAAGAAAGCCGGCATGTTGCCTTACGCGGCTTTGGTTGCTGGAGCTCTGCTCGTGCTCTGGGCTAATTGGTATTTCCAGTTACCAGCAGCTTAATAATAACAAACTGACAAAACCGCCATCGCACAAGTGATGGCGGTTTTTTATGCCATTTACAAATTGAAATGAGTGGTGCGCTTAGGTGACTCAAATATCTATTTATAAATCAATAATATCATGTTGTTAATTTTCAAAGCTTGAAAAATACCGCACTTTATACCGCCAAATTATGGTTTCTTCCCTCTGGAAGCGACTAACCCATGCCGGACGGGAAAAACTTGAATTTGCCCTAAAAGTCGTTTGCTATAACAGAGGAAAAAAACTCAAGGTCTTGCCCCATTG
>JANYLQ010000055.1 GCA_025363755.1 Hyphomicrobiales bacterium
CGAAGGCAAGGGTCCAGTTTTGAGGTCGGGACGGCTTTAAAAAAGCTGGATTCCTGCCTTCGCAGGAATGACGGAGCTTATGGGGTGGTCATGGAGTTCGGTGGGCAGTTTCGAACCTGTGGCGAAGAGTTCTCGTTCCGCGAACTGCTCCCCCGGACATTAGTGCTGCGAGGGGAGAGAGTTGGAGGGACGAAGTGTAAGTTTTAAATTAGTCACTTCCCGCCCTGCATCACTGCCGCCGCCTCATCCAGCAACACTTGCGAAGACGCACACAAAACATTCCCGCCCTGCGTCGGATCATTGTCCGTCCAACTGCCCACCACGCCACCGGCCCCTTTGATGATGGGGATTAGGGCGGCGATGTCGTAGATTTGGAGTTTGGGGTCCATGGCGATGTCGAGGTGGCCGGCGGCCAGGAGTGCAAAGAAATAGGCATCGCCGCCAAACCTATGCGCAGTGACGGATTTGCGTAAGGTTTCGAAGTTGGAATGATCGTCATATAAATAGGGCGAGGTGGTGCCTAATGCGGCTTTGGATAGAGGCGTTGGTGGGCGGACGCGGATTGCTTGCGTGTTGCCTTGATGATTGTGCCACGCACCATTAGGATTGCCATAAAACATTTCGCCAACGTATGGTTGGTTCATAACGCCGAGCAGAGGCTCACCATCGCGGTACAATCCGATGAGGGTGGCCCAAGTGGGCATTCCAATGACGAATGATCTTGTGCCATCAATGGGATCGAGAACCCAAGAATAGGTCGACGAGCCGGGCTTATTGCCAAATTCCTCGCCGATGATACCGTGGTTGGGAAAATGCTTTTCGATCATCTCGCGGATCACCCGTTCGGCGCTGCGGTCAGCCTCAGTGACCGGGTCCCAGCCTGCATCCAGCTTATTGTCGATGGTGATGTTTTTGCGGAACTGGGGCAGGATGATTTTGGCGGAGGCATCTGCCAATTCCAGCGCGAAAGCTGTTAGTTCATCGATTTCTGCAGTTCTGGACATGGTTTTGCCAATCAATTTTGTTGTTTCAAACATAGCTAAATGGTCAAATCTTGCCATTAAAATCGTGAAATTGGCATTTTATGTTGCAATGCAACATTGTATGCATATCCATGCGAAAAATGCATAACTATGGTAAGTAATTGTTATAAATATGTTTAATTTCAGCTTGGGTGCAGTTTTTGTCGTTTTATGACCAAATGATCAATTCTTACCGAATTAGCACTTGAAAGCTTAATGTTGCAGTGCCAAATATCCGCTGTGAGATGAGGCTTTGGTCTCTCTCTGCCCTTCTTGGGCGTTTCCTCCCTAGACTTCGGGCCGGTCACTTTTGTGTATCGGCCCTTTTTTTATCGAAAATTTTGCGATTACTCTGCAGCAAGCCGCTTTGCAGTTTGCTGCTCAATGGCCGGCAAGAACATGGCCAGTTCTTTTAAAACCCGAGCGATAGCCGCCTCAACATCAGCAAAGCTTTTGTTCTTTTCGATGCGCACCTCATCCATATAAAGGGCGCGGTTGATTTCAATTTGCAGCGCATGGCGATTATGATGCGGGCTGCCATGGGTTTCGGTGATGAAGCCACCCGCATAGGGCCGATTGCGCACCACGTGAAAGCCTTCCTTAGCAAAGAACTTTTCGATTTCAGACGAAAGCTCGCGGTTGCAGGCCGCACCAAATCTGTCGCCCAACACAATATCAATTTGTGGCTCGTGATGAGATTTCAAGTTGCGCACGGCTGACGAGGGCATGGAGTGGCAATCCATCAACAGACAAAACTGCGTTGCAGTATAAGCCTCTTCGATCATGGCGGTCAGCGTTCGGTGATAGGGGCGGTAGATTGCATCAATGCGATTAAGTGCATCATTCAGATTTATTTTACCACGGTAAATGCCTTCGCCTTCAGCAACCAGTTTCGGAATCGTGCCAAGACCGGATGCAACGCGCGGCGAACCGGGGTTCATATAACCCGGCAGATTTTCCAAGAACATACGCGGGTCAAGCTCATAAGGCTCGCGGTTGAGATCAATGTAAGCGCGAGAGACCAATGCGCTGAGCATCGGCGAACCGTTGTCCAAACAGCTTTTAAACAAAACATCAACAAAGCAATCTTCAGATTGGCGCAAGGCAGCCTGCGAAAGCCTTGATTGCTCGATAAATTCAATGGGCAAAAATGATCCGCTATGAGGGGAATTATAGACGATGGGCGAAACCCATTCATTTGGTGCTAATATTTCAAAATAGCGTTGGCTCATCAGCCGCTTTTCCTCTGGTTGCGTTTACTATGAACGCACCAAAGGCGGCTGTCTATATTTTCAAAGGTCAATTCGGTTCACACCCTGTTTACCGCTGGCAGGTAGAAGGACAGGCGACAAGCTGAGACTTGACCGAATATCACTGGCAGCACATAAAGAGTACCATGGTAAAAATTTTACTTGCAGAAGATGATGATGATTTGCGCCGCTTTCTCGTGAAGGCGCTGGAAAAAGCTGGCCACAGGGTTTCGCCGTTTGCAGAGGGCGCATCAGCCTATGAGGAAATCAAGCAAGCCAGTTTTGATTTGTTGCTGACTGATATTGTGATGCCGGAAATGGACGGCATTGAATTGGCCAGGCGTGCGGCAGAGCTTGATCCGGCTTTGAAGATTATGTTCATCACAGGTTTTGCCGCTGTGGCCTTGAACTCTGATTCCAATGCGCCAAAGGATGCAAAGGTTTTGTCAAAGCCGTTTCATCTGCGTGATCTTGTGGATGAAGTGAACCGCCTAATGGCGGCTTGAATGCCGCACTTGCCTTTGAACCAAGTGGCCGATATACGCAGCCCAATATGTTTAAGCAAAGTGGGCGGTTAGCTCAGCGGTAGAGCACTACGTTGACATCGTAGTGGTCGTAGGTTCGATCCCTATACCGCCCACCACTCATTCCTATAGTAATCGTAAAGTCCTACAGCAAGGCATTTCCCTGCGGAATTTCAAACGGTTGTCTTTGCAATGAAGCGCGGAAATTGTCTCTGTGCCGGTCTCAGTCTGATACCAATAGCGGTTCAAGGCCCAAAGTCTCAGCGCTGAAAATTTCTTTTCCGAAAATCGCCGTCGATTATTTGTGAGACCGGTTTGCATTTGCCGGAGACGGGTTTGTACGTCCTGGATGTATGGTGGTGTGGTACGCCCGTGCTGGCGATTGCACACAGGATCCTCGTGGTGCTGTGGTTGCCTGATTTAAAATTGCGTGTTCAGAAGACTTGAATTTTCGAACACAAAAGGGCTGATCGACGATTGACCAATCTCAACCATTCTAGAGTTAGTGATTTTGATTAGGCTAGACCAAGCACTTTGTGTTGTTCACACCAATCCGGTGGAAGATCCATCATCTGGGTTGTTGTAAGACTTCGGGGCAATCGGGCTTCGATGGCTGCATCAACAATGTCGGGGGCGAGTAGGGCCAGTGACAGCATTGATCGCACCGTCTTTTCAGAGAGTTTTTGGTGAGCCGCAATTGTTTGAATACTTTCAGTCTTTGAACTGATCAAGCAGTCCAGCCATATCCGTCCCTGGGCGATGCCCTTCAAGAGTCGTGACCTTGTCTCGCTGCGCATAGGGCGCTGCCCAGTTGTTGTTTCGGCTTGACCAATGATTTGCCGCTTACGGGTGTTTGACGGCTTTGACCACGGAATTGACATCTGGGTCGCCACAGTTGAATCATCTTTATCGCCATCAGATTCTTGTTGCTCAGTCTTCAGGCGGACATTCAGGACATCTTGCAACACGTCAATGCGCTCGACGCGTTCAATCAATTCTATCCTGCTGTCGTTATCTTCAGCTCCTGCAGCTTGACTGGAGAATCTTTTACGCAATGCAGCCAAGACGGCCTGCTCAATGTCTTGGGCCGGTACGCGAGCGACAATCCCGGCCTTGTGTTTCTGTCCTTGGGCTAGAACCCAGGATTGATAGTAGCAATAGCGGACGCCTGCTTTCCTGGCATGGACAGGCGTCATGCGATTGCCTTTGCTGTCAAAGAGCAGACCTTTGAGAAGCGCATTGGAAGCACTCGTTGCAAGATTCTTGCGATTGAGGCGGGCAGCCAGTTCAGCTTGAACAGCTTCGAATAATGCCTTGCCCATGATGGGCTCATGCTCGCCAGGGAAGTGCTGCTTGTGATGCCTGACTTCACCGATATAGATCCGATTGGCCAAGAGATGTGACAAAGCTCCAGTCCGGAATGTCTGGCCGCCGATGCTGCGGCCATTGGCTTGTCTTCTGATGCGCGACATAAATCCCAGCTCTTCTAATCTTACCGCAAGTTTTTGCAGGGATTTGAGCTCAAGGTAGAGACGAAAGATCTGCCTCACCCTTTCTGCTCCTGCTGGATCCACCAGGAGCTTGCGCTTTTCCAGCTTGTAACCATAGGGGATAGGACCGCCCATCCACATGCCCTTCTTCTTGGAGGCCGCAAATTTGTCGCGGATACGCTCGCCAGTCACTTCCCGTTCGAACTGTGCAAAGGACAGCAGGACATTGAGCGTCAGTCGCCCCATAGAAGAGGTGGTGTTGAAGGATTGCGTGACCGAGACAAACGACACGCCATTCGCGTCAAACAATTCTACCAGCTTGGCGAAGTCTGCAAGCGAGCGTGTCAGGCGATCAACCTTGTAAACGACAATGACATCCAGTTTTTTGGCACGGACGTCTTCTAACAATAGCTGGAGAGCGGGCCGCACCATGGAGCCGCCCGAGTAGCCACCATCGTCATAGGCTTGCTTGAGACAGATCCAACCTTCATGGGCCTGACTCTTGATATAGGCTTCCGAGGCTTCGCGCTGGGCATCCAGCGAATTAAACTCCTGGTCCAGACCCTGGTCGGTGGATACGCGGGTATAGATGGCGCATCGAACAGTCTTAGAGGGCGTCATGATGCCACCACCGCAGAAGGCTGTGCTTTCAACTTCAAACCAAAGAACCGATGTCCGTTCCAGTTGGTGCCGGTAATGGCCTTGGCGACCGATGACAGACTGGCAAAGGTCTTGTCGTTCCATTCATATCCCCCGGCAACCACCGTCACGCGGTGGTCAATGCCTTCGTGCTCTCTGACCAACTGGCAGCCAGCTTTGAGTTTCTGTTCATCTGGATAGGGAGTCTCTGGTGATCTTCCACCACGCAGGTCAGCCTCAATCTGTTTGAGATAGGCAACTGCTTTCTTGGACAAGCCGCCCTTTTGCTGCTCCTGCAGCCGATACGCCAAAAGTCTTGCCAGTATTGACTTGGGCAGGTGGTCCGGAACTTTCTCACTCAAATGCTGCCGCCAGAGTTTTGCGAGTTCGGTTGCGGAGAGATTTGTCAGGTCTAAGTTTTTTGTTTCCACGCTAACCTTACTCATTGTTCTACCCCCGCAATCTGATAGCGCCGATCCTTGTCCTCTTCCTTGGTGCTTGTGATCTTCAGGCCCCGTTTCTTCTTCAACGTGCCGGACATGAAGCCCTGTACACTGTGTTTCTGCCAGCCTGTTGCCTTCGCAAGTTCGGCAAGTGTTGCACCCGTGTTGCGCTGCAGCAACTTAAGGATCTTGTCGGTTTTGGTTTGGGCAGAAGGCTTAGAAGGTTTGAGCGGATTCTTTGTCATCGGTGGTCTCCTTTATCGGATGCCAATCTCAGCCTCCGTACCACCGCAAGCCCACAATCGGGCGGGCATCTCAGCGACGCCGCTCAGGCTCGCTGATATCACTACCAATGCTTCCTTTCGCACCGAAGTCGAGTGCAAATGTGATTGGCGTCAAGAGTCAAGCGTCTAAAGCTTGTCAGCCCTGCCACTGTCAAACGTGAATTTGTAATCATTAAGCATTGCATGGAAGTGGCACGGACAAACTGGGGGCTTGCCAAGGCAAAGCAGGAAGGTAGTTACAAAGGCCGTGCGCCCACCGTGAGGGCTAAGATTGAACAGATCAAGGCCATGTCAGTCAAGGGAATGAAGAAGGCTCAGATCGCAAGGGAGCTTGGTGTAGGGGTTAGGTCTGTCTTCAGGTTACTCGGGGAGGCTTAAGGCGCAAGGGACCTTAGAAACGAATGGTCCCTCAGGGTCCCCTTTTCCTCATCAGTTAAAGCAATCTGGAAATCATAAAATCAACTTCAAAAAAGCCGCTAAAGCTCTTGATTGTTGTTGTTAGCGAAGCGGGACTTTTGTCATCAGTGGACTGGAGCTGGCAGACATTTGCGCATCCCTCAGGGCCACTTCCGCAAACTGTTTAAAACCAGTTGTCGATCTGCAATGGCCTATCGGGCACTATGACCCAGAGCAGCCGTAACGGTATTGGCCAATTAGCTCTGCCAACGACAGAGCCTGCATTGCAACTGCATCATTTTAAACTTATAATTGTTTGTCGGACTCGGCACCTGCCAAGAGCAGTGCGGAAGAAGTCCAGATGGTCAATAGAAGCTGGAAAGGCGCAATGTTGATGTCCTCTAAACTCACGGAACTTTTTGCTGGGTCAGCAGTTAAGTATGCGAGGCGATAAAAGTGAGCCTCCCTCAATCATTTAACATGAAAGATTTGGTCCGCTATGCCGTCATCCGAAACCGGAGTTTTGACAAATGTGCTTGTTGTAGAAGACGAAATGTTGCTTCGCATGCGGGCAGTAGACATTGTGGAAGACGCGGGGTTTAGGGCAGTGGAGGCCGTCAATGCCGATGACGCACTCGCCATTCTGGAGTCGCGCTCCGATATCTCGATGCTGTTTTCTGACATTCAGATGCCAGGCAGCATAGATGGATTGAAGCTCGCCCACGCCGTTTACAGTCGCTGGCCTCACATCAAAATCATTCTTGTGTCGGGCCAAGTTAAATTGTCTGAATTAGAAAAGCCAGCCAACAGTCGGTTTTTCGGTAAGCCAATTGACGTGAAGCAGATGATCGTTGAACTTCAGGAAATGATGGGTACCGGAGCCCTCGAATTAGTTGCGAACTATGATAATGCGCAGGCAAGTGAAGGAATGAAAGTTCCGCACACGATAGATCGTTCCACCGAGCAAGACTCCCTAACAGCAGAGAATGACAGTCTTCGACTCTTATTGGAACAGGCTGACATCGATGCCAAGGCCTTGCTCGCGCAAGCGGGCATTGATGCCAAGGAACGTGAAGCAGCAGACAAGTTGCAGAAGCTCATCCTGGATGAAATGCATCATCGCATTAAAAATACAATGGCCACAGTTATGGCAATCGCCTCCCAGAGCCTGCGCACGGCCACCAGCACTGAGCACGCGCGGCAGGCCATTGATGGGCGGCTGAGTGCGTTGGGACGGGCTCATGATTTGATGATGCAAGTAAGCTGGGCCAACGCCAGTTTGATTAATGTAATTCGCGCCGCGACCGAACCTTACGATGCCCGAGGCTCTGGACGATTTTTGATTGAGGGACCGGATATCGGCATTACATCAAGTGCCGTCATAGCCTTGGCGATGACCTTAAACGAACTCTGCACGAACACCACGAAATTTGGCGCTCTCTCTGTGCCCGCAGGGCACATAGAAATTACTTGGAAAATTGAGGAAGACGCCCAGCGACTCATACTGACCTGGTCAGAAAAGGGCGGTCCAGCTGTTCAAATTCCAAGCCGCCGAGGCTTCGGAAGCCGGATGATTGGTTCGTTAGGTCAGCAATTGAAGGGTCGGGTTCAACTTGATTAACCTTGTGCACCCGCTCAGGTGGCTTGGGCTAATGGAGGAAGATGATGCACCGCGCACGACGCCACTGGAACAAAGGCGCATAAGGAAGACAGAATTGTTTGATAAGTTCCTGCTCTTTGGTGATCACAGCTACCCTAAGGTTTATCACTAGGCTCAAGTTGTCTTGCGTGCTTAAGTGTTGACGCCAACTTAGGACACATAGGGGCTGTTGGAACCATTGAGCACCAGTCGCCCTGTCACTCTGGTTGCCTTATGGAGAAACGAAACTTTGGGAAATATTAATTTATCAGGGTCCCCTTTTGCTCTCCCCTTAAAGCAATCTGCAATCCACAAAATCAACTTCAAAAATGACGCTAAAGCCTTTGATTGTTGTTGTTAGCGAAGCGCGCCTTTTTGGAGAAGCGAAGATTAGTCGAATACGCTTGCCATCCCATATTCTTTAGCGTTCATTTGAAGTAACGGTGGCATTGCCATCCAATGTAAAACACCTCGAACAAGTTGGAGCAAGGCGATGGACAATGGGTCAGTACATAAAATAGCTCTACTACTGTCCAATTGGTGCTGATGTCGGACAATAGCATGCCCAATTCAACCGACATCCACCTGATGACCGGACTGTTGAGATCAAAGTTGGCGCAAAAAAGCGTCATGGGCAAGAGCTGGTATGCGGCTTGCGGAGCCCAACGCCTTGCACGACAGTAGCTGGCGGCGCATCCGAAGAAATGATGAGCTGTCAGCCCTTGGCGTCGAACAGAAGTCTAAGCAGCGACCGCGGCCTCACTTTGTGAATCGGCATGATGTTTGATGCATGATAGGCATCCAACTGTGACCATAGGTGTCGTCCTTAATCGCAAAGGATTCTGAGAGCTTATTGGAAAATGGGGAGGGTCAAATATTAGGCTGTTTCATAATTAGTTCGCAGGCGCTGCATTAATCTGGAAAGGGTGACCAAGCATAATGCCCACAGATTCAATTAGAGAATCGTACAGCGCTTTTCTCTAACTTTTGGTACCCGACAGCCTGAAACCGGGAAATCGATTCTAAGGGCTATTTCTGAGTCATAT
>JANYLQ010000063.1 GCA_025363755.1 Hyphomicrobiales bacterium
AAAGGCCACTTGGGTATCCCTTGTTTGTGCGAAATAAATTGGCGTCCCGGAAGGGGTAGCAGATGGACTTCATAAATCAAAAGGTTAGCTTGTCCAACCCGTTAAATGGCCTCATTGAATGAGTTTGGGTAATTCTGGGTCTGTTCAACCTGATTGAGGAAAATAAGCCCTCGATAATTTAGGATCAGGAACTGTTAAAATGATGTCAGGGATATTGGAGTGATGCGATGCAGTGATGTCCGGTGAAAATTGACAGAGATGCCGCTAGAAAACACCATAGATGAGGCGATAAGGTACGCGCTTGGCATAGCTGCGATAGGCCTCGTCAACCATAAGGAATTTTTCTTCCTGAAAAATGCGGTAGATTTGCCCAGTGTAAAGCAACGCGAGCGCAATCAGATTTTGTAAGTTGAAATTGGCCCCAAGCAAACCAATGTGGCCAAGCAGATAGCCAAGATAGATTGGATGGCGCACCAGTCGATAAATTCCGCTATCTACAATGCCGCGATTGGCGGGCAGCCAGCCAAATGAACGCCCCAATGTAATTTTGGCGTTGATGGCCCAAAGTGTACCAAAGACTTGTAAGGCAATGGCCGAGGTTTGGCTGATAAGTTCGATATGGGGATCAAATTTAATGAGAACAGCCCAGATGCCAGCGCTATAAACCACGGCAGCCACCGACCATAGGCCCCAATCGCGCCCCGCTGGCCGCCGCGAGAACAGGGAGACAACAATGGTGGCGACTTCGGAAAAACCAGCCAGCGCAACTGAATAACGTGATTTGTCGTGCCCAAAAACGACGAACGCACTAATCACAAAATACCCAACGCAAACACACGATAGGATGCGCAAACCAATATCAACCAGAATGTCTCGATTTATGTTTTTCATTTGTCTTGCTTTATTTGGTTCAGTAAAGTCTTGCCATCACATCGGGCATGACGACTAGGGCAGACATGGCGGTTGGAAGACCATAAGGAATGGCTTTATTTTCAAATTTTGCGAGCATCTTTTTCAGGAAAGCAGGATAATTGCCAGCCATAAAACCCGGATTATTTGCGAGGATGAATTTCAGGATAGCCAGCAAGACAACAGAAAAAATTGAGAATAGGACGACGTACAACAAAACATCCTCCAACCCCATAAAAAGTGAAATGGCACTCACAAATTTTACATCACCGCCACCGACCCAACCAATTTTCCAGAACACAACAAAGAACACGAACACAACGAAGCCATAGATAATGTTGAGCAAGATAGGGGGTAAGTAAAAGCCGAGGTGGGGCAATTGCGGCGTGGTGAACCAAACGAGCCAGCCAAAAACTGCAAACAGTGCGACCAGCCCATAAGAAATTCTGTTGGGGATTGTGAAAGTGGTCATGTCGCAGAATGCGCCATAAATCACCAGAAAACAAAAGATCAGGTAAATGATTGTGAAAGCGAAATGGATCATGACGTTATCGCCTTCCTATGGAGCTGTTGACTTGGCTCAGAGTTTTATCGGCTGAGTGAAAAACATCCCGAAATTCGGGAGAACTAGAAAAACCAAGACACCACCCACGATTATAAGCTTGGTTACACCCGAAGATGCAAAAGCCGGTGCAAGGCCGCGCGAAAGTTTGGCAAGCGACAAGCCCAGAACATTGATTATGCTACGTGCGCGCCAGAAAAATTCGCCAGCAGCGGCCGTTGATTGTTTCCACATTACATCAGTTGAGGGGAATATGTTCACAATATAAGCTAATTCATCTATATTGTATATCAGAAAGTAGACGAGGGCCCCCATCCATTTTCGAATGGCAAAACCGTGGGATTTTTTCTGAGTTAGGTTTGAAGTCATCATAGACTTGAACCTAACATTCAAATTCTAATTGTTAATTAACGCGCTGTTGTTCTTGCATTCATCACCACCTTAAGTTTTGCAATTAACCAAAACAATCAATTTGAGAAGCGAGCGATTGACTTAGAAAAGTCTTAATGATAGGTTAATTCCCGATGGTGTTCTTTAACTAATTTTTATCGGACCCTCGCTTTAAATAAGAGACCGACGGCAAAAATGGTTGTGTCTCTCAATATCTGTAGCGTAACTTGAAAGGGCACTTTATTATGAAATTGGTTTCAAAATTCTTCCGCGACCTCCACGAAGATAAGAGCGGCGTTTCCTTCATTGAATACACAGCGCTCTTGGGCGTGATTTTGGCAGTTGGCTTGGCTGTTCTCACCAGCGTTGGCACCTGGGCAAACAGCGTTTGGACAACACTTTGCGGTAAGCTAGTTGCTGCTGGTGGTGCCGCTGCTTGCACTACTGGCTAATATTTTTTCGCGATCGCTGATCGCTTGTTGACATGTTAATTCTGGTCTGGTGTTCGCGTATCGAGCACCAGACTGGATTGTATTTTTGTAATTGCGTTTGTTACTGGGAGTGCGGCAATGCGAATGTTGATTAAAACTCTTCAGGACTTGCACGACGACAAAAGTGGTGTTTCGTTCATCGAATACACGGCTTTGTTAGGCGTAATTCTGGCGGTTGGTCTGGCCGTTCTGACCAGTGTTGGCACATGGGCCAACGGTGTTTGGACGACACTTTGCAGCAAGCTCGTTGCTGCTGGTGGCGCTGCCGCGTGCTAAAAATTGTTTTTTGGGCCAATGAAGTTGATCCAAAAAATTAAGACGAAATAGGCGGCCGTTGCATTTGTGACGACGGCCTGTGTTGACACAATGACTATTGTTTGGAGATCAGATGCGGGCCAATAGTTTAATAATGCTTATTATCGCCCTTGTCTTCGGGGCCGTGGCCGTTTTCTTTGCCAATATCTGGCTGAACAATCAGACATCAACGCCCGTAGCCACGACGACGGTAGCGCCTGCTGTGGTCGAAACCAGCACGCTAGTTGTGGCGGCCCGTGACATTGCATTTGGCGAGCGTTTAACGCCTGAGACCTTGCGCGAAATTCCGTGGCCCAAGAGCACCATCCCCGATGGTTCCTATGCCAAGATTGGTGATTTGATGAGTGATGGCGGTCATGTGGTTTTAAACCCGATCAGCCCCAATGAACCAGTCCTCAAGTGGAAAATTTCTGGCGCTGGTGCTCGTGCTTCACTGTCGGCCTTGGTTGGCCCGGGTTTGCGGGCCGTCTCGGTGCGCATGAATGATGTGGCAGGCGTTGCTGGTTTTGTTCTGCCGGGTGACCGCGTGGATATTCTTTATACCAAGAACGGCGGCGACGCGATGTCATCAACTGATATTCTGATTCAAAATGTGCGCGTTCTCGCGGTTGATCAGGTCGCTGACCAAAAAAAGAGCGACCCTGTTTTAGCAAAAGTCATTACCGTCGAAGTCACACCTGTTGATGGTGAAAAAGTTGCCTTGGCCCAAACTACAGGCTCCCTGTCATTTACCCTGCGGGCTGCAGGCGGCATAGAACCAGCACCTGCGCAAAAAGTTGTTGAGGCGGAATTGGTATCATCGCCAAGTATTTATCAAACGGCGTTTGATGCTCAGGCTGCTGCTCGGGCAGCAACTGATGCGAAGATCAAGAGCCTTGAAGAAGAATTAAAGAAATCAGCTGCGTCGGCTGGTCAGGGCGAAGACGCGCTGCGGGCTAAATTGGCAGCCCTTGAAGTTGCTATTCAAAATGCCGGAAAATCGTCTAACGGCGATGCTGATCTGCGCGCCAAGCTCGCCGAGTTTGAAGCAAATTTAAAGGCGCTGGCCTCTGGTTCAAAGCAACCAGCTCCAGTTGTTGAAGTTGCGGCTGCGCAAAAATCTTTAAATGTTTCAGTGGGCATCACGCGGGGGACCAAACGCGATGTTTACGAAGTGCCTGCTGATA
>JANYLQ010000002.1 GCA_025363755.1 Hyphomicrobiales bacterium
GCCTCACGCGCTAGTTTTGCTTCTGGCATCGCCGTCATACCGATCAAACCGGCACCCCATGAACGATGCAGCTCTGACTCAGCGCGCGAAGAAAATTGCGGTCCCTCCATCACCACCAATGTTCCGCCGCGTTCGTAAGAAATGTCTTCGGCCCGCAATGCGCGTTCAGCCGCATCAGCCAACAACGGGGATACAGGGTCACCAAACGGTACATGCGCCACAAGACCTGTTCCAAAAAAGCTGCTCTCGCGTTTGAAGGTCTTATCAATAAACTGGTCAACCAAAACAAACTTGCCGGGTGGCAATTCAGCTTTGAGCGAGCCAACAGCAGAAAGCGAAACCATATCTGTCACCCCTGCCCGCTTCATACAATCAATGTTGGCGCGGTAGTTAATCGTGCTGGGTGAATAAACATGGCCCCGACCATGACGCGGTAGAAACACCACCGGCAATCCGTCAATTTCGCCAATGCGCAACGCTTCGGAAGCCTCTCCCCATGGGCTAACACCGAGCTCCCACCGTGCATTATCCATCGCGATATCATAAACGCCCGAACCGCCAATAATGCCGAGGATAGTTTTAGTCATGCTGTTTCCTTTTAAGCCCTATCAGGCCGCCAAACCAGCCGTGGCGTCAAGAGCTATTCAATTTAGACAATAAAAAAGCCCAGTAAAACCGGGCTTAATTTTATCAATGTAACGAAGCTTAGTGAGAAACATTCGCCCAAGTCTTCTTCTTCACAAAATACAACAAACCGGCCAATACAGCCAGATAAATCAGCACTTCAAAACCCGTTTGCTTGCGCTCTTCCATTTTGGGTTCAGCTGTCCATGCCAAAAATGCAGTGACATCTTTGGCCATGTCTTCCACATTATTTGGAGCGCCGTCATCGAAGGTCACCAAACCATCGGCCAACGGTGGTGGCATTGAAATCCATGAACCAGCTTGAAAATATGGATTGTAGTATTTGCCTTCAGGCTTTTCTTTTTCAAGTTCAGCCGATGGTTCAGCGTAGCCTGTCAAAAGCGAATAGACATATTGCGGGCCACCAATGCCATTCCACAATTGATTAAATGTTCCATGCCAGCCTTCGCGAGCCTTCGTGATCAATGTTAAATCAGGAGGAACCGCACCATTGGCTGCTGCTGCGGCTTCTGGATTTGCATAAGGGGAAGGAAAAACATCAGACGCAAGACCCGGACGATCAAACATATCGCCTTTTGTGTCCGGTCCATCATGAATTGTAAAACTAGCAGCCAGCGCTTTAACTTGCTCGACCGTAAACGAAGGCCCGCCTTTATCAGCCAAATTACGAAAGGACAGCAATTTCATTGAATGGCAATTGGAGCAGACTTCTTTATAGACCTTATATCCACGCTGAAGTTGAGCGCGATCAAAAGTCCCAAACGGCCCTTCAAACGAATAGTTTATGCCTTTGGCAGGTGTTGCACCTTCTTCTGCCAAAGCCGCACCACCAAACAAGGTCATGCCAGCAATCAGGAGTGTCGCAAATTTTTTCATCATTCTCTCCAGATCACTCAGCAGGCGCCAACATCATCGGCTTTTTCTTTGCTAACACATCATCAGCAATCGATGCGGGCAAAGGATTTGGTGTTTCAAGCAAGCCGAGAAGCGGCAAGATCACCAAGAAGTGGATGAAGTAATAAGCAGTTAAAATCCGGCCCCAGATCACATAAGATCCTTCAGGTGGCTTGGAACCGATAAAGCCCAAAGCGACACACACAATTGCAAACACCACAAAGAAACCTTTGAAGATCGGACGGTAGTTGCCAGAGCGCACCTTCGATGTATCAAGCCATGGCAAGGCCAGCAAGATCAAGATCGAAGAGAACATGGCAATAACACCGAGCAGCTTGTCAGGCACCGAACGCAAGATTGCGTAGAACGGTAAATAATACCATTCAGGCTTAATGTGCGCAGGTGTTACCAACGGGTTGGCCGGAACATAGTTCACAGCATCGCCCATATAGTTCGGGCCATAAAACACGAACAAAGCGTAGAACATGAAAAACACTACAATCGCAAAAGCATCTTTCATCGTGTAATAAGGATGAAACGGAACCGTGTCTTGTGGCCCTTTAATATTGATGCCAGTTGGGTTCGTATTGCCAGGAACATGCAGCGCCCAAATATGCAGAGCAACCAAGGCGGCTAAAACAAACGGCAGCAAATAATGCAGCGAGAAGAAACGGTTCAAAGTTGGATTGTCAACCGAATAGCCGCCCCACAACCAAGTGGTTACGCTGTCGCCAACAAATGGAATGGCTGAGAACAGGTTGGTAATAACCTTGGCACCCCAAAAGCTCATCTGACCCCAAGGCAATACATAGCCCATGAACGCAGTGGCCATCATCACCAGATAAATAATCACGCCAAGCATCCACAACACTTCGCGTGGAGCTTTGTACGAACCATAATACATTCCGCGGAACATATGGATGTAAACTGCGATGAAAAACATCGAAGCGCCGTTCATGTGCATATAGCGCAGTAGCCAGCCATAATTCACATCGCGCATAATGTGTTCAACCGAGTTGAAGGCCAGATCGGTTTGCGGCGTGTAATGCATGACCAACACGATACCAGTGATGATCTGCACAACCAGCATCACTGCCAGGATGCCACCAAATGTGTACCAGTAGTTCAAATTCTTTGGTGTTGGAAAATCCAACATGTGGTCTTTCGCAAAGCCCACGATAGGCAGGCGCTCATGAAACCATTTTCCAAAGGCAGATGTAGGCTGATATTTATTGGGGCCGCTCATTTTTTTGTCCTATTAGCCAACGCGGATTTTCGTATCGGAGAGATACGCATATTGTGGAACTGCTAAATTCTCAGGTGCTGGGCCTTTGCGAATGCGGCCAGCCGTATCGTATTGTGAGCCGTGGCATGGGCAGAACCAGCCACCTGTCTTCGTTGCACCTTCAACGACTGCAAATTCGCGCGATGGATTAGCACCATCCGGCACACAGCCCAAATGGGTGCACACGCCAAGCATAACCAAATACTCGGCCTTTCCACCCACAACGCGGTTTTCATCAGTGGCCAAATCACCACTCTTGGCATTAGCATTGCGTGCCACGTTATCTTTCAGCTCTTCCATTTTAACGGCTTTCGCCGCTTCTATTTCAGGCTTGGTGCGGTGACGAACGATCAGCGGGTTGCCACGCCATTTGAAAGTAACCGCTTGGCCTTCTGCAATCGGGGCTAAATCAACATCAATCGAAGCCAGCGCCAAAACGGCAGCGTCAGGATTCATTTGGTTGATAAACGGCCAAGCAACCAAGGCCCCGCCAACAGCGGCGACCGCACCTGTAGCAATAAATAAAAAATCGCGCCGATTTACATCAGTATGAGCATGATCTGCTGTGGACACTTGGCCAAATTCCTTGTCATAAATATGCGTGACTCTGTTGAATCTCCGCCGCTCTGAACGCTGGGTTTTTGGCACCGCTGCCACAATAAGTCTAGCCACTGGATGTCGCACATGCACAGCTATGTTGCGTTTCTCAAAAACCTGCCTAAAACGCTGTTATTATGATCGAAATTGCGCTCTACCAGCCAGACATCGCCCCCAATGCGGCAACCATCGCGAGGCTCTGTGCGTGTTTTGGATTGAAACTTACGATTATTGAACCCGCAGGCTTTGTATTTAGCGACTCTGCATTCAAGCGCGCGGGTATGGATTATCTGCGAGATGCTGATTTACAACACGCCGCATCTTGGCATAGCTTTTGCCAAGCCATTGGCGATAAACGACTTGTGCTGCTCAGCACAAAAGCTAGCCAGCCTTATGTTGATTTTAAATTTCAGAACAACGATATTTTGCTTTTGGGTCGCGAAAGTGCCGGTGTGCCAGACGAGGTGCATGCCGCAATTCCCAACCGCATCCGCATTCCAATGCAGCCAGGAATGCGCTCACTTAACGTTGCAATCGCCGCAGGGCTCGTTGCAGGCGAGGCGCTGCGGCAATTAAATGGTTTTGCTATTTAGCGACGCGAACTTGCGACATAGCCAGCGCAATTTGGCTGAACGCTGCCATCAATGCAGCGTCGTCTTCTGCCGCATAGGCTTGCGCCGGGCTCGAAGCACAGGCCGAAAGCAGAGAAACCGATGAAGGCTTTGTCACCTTGAAACCGACAGTAAAGACGGTGATACCTTGAGATTTAATATTTTCGCAGAGTTCAGCCGTTTTGGCATCGGCGGCAGCCGCATCATTTCCGTTATGATAAGGATAGTTCGCTGACAGCGTATTATCGCCGTCAGTCATCAACACCAAAGACTTACTACCCTTTAACGTCGTTATTTCGGCTTTAGTCTTGGCACCAAGTAGCGGTTCATTGGAATCCAGCATGTTCCAACCCCACAATAAACCAGAGGGGATGTATGTTTCACCCACTGCATTCATTGCGTCAATTTGGCCATCAAGCGTAGATTTTACGTCGGTGAGATCGGTAAGCGCTGACGCACAGCCCGTATCCATTAATCCCGGATATTTATTTCCGAGTCCGTCTATCTTTGTATCAAGACCACTATTACGCGACCCCACACAGCCGCTCCAAGAATGTGAAGGATAATAGGATGCGGTCACCGGTGCACCGGGATTTACGTCGCAGACATTTTCTTGCCACACAGCGGGAATGCCGTCGTTGGTGTATGGATGATCAACAAGGTGGCAATTCGAATAGGTAGCATTGGGGTATGTAGTGTAAGTAACTGGAACAGCGCCAGTGTAATCAACAGGAACATCAATCCAGTTCTTATAACGATTAGACATACCAACATTGACGTAATTGGAAAACGGGACAATTCCAATTTTCACATAGGCACCTGTGGGCTTATTGGTGAGTATTGTTTCTACCAATTTTTTGGCCGAGGCTTTAAGAGCGGTCAAACGCCCTTCGCTATTCATCGAAGCTGTATTATCGAGAACCAAAGCCAGCTCCACGGCCATGCCGCCGAGCTCAATTTCCGAATATGCTCCCACATCGGTTGTTGGCATGCCGACAAGTCCCAAAAAGTAATTATTAACTTTGCCTTCGACCTTTACATAAAAATTTCCACTTGCAGAAATTTTTCCGGAGTCGACATGGCTCACTGTCGCTAAAGCATTTTGCTCACCGTTCGTGTTTAAATATTTTGCAACCAATTTTTTAACATCAGCTGTATTCGGGAGTTTGGAGGTGCCGCCAGCAAGAGCTGCTGCATCAACTGCGCCCTGCAAAACAGTCTGAGCATTATTGGCTCGAACCATGTCGATTGCAGCGCCCGAGGCGACCATTAATGGCACTGCCGTAACCGCCATCATCATGGCCATATTGCCCTTAACATCGGTCAGGAATGATTTGCGGGCCATGTTGAGCTCCCCTGCTCTATTGGTTACTAATTCTGCAATTTGAGATAGTCGTTAAGAATTAAATTTCGCTGAGTGAGGATGGTTAAAGTTTGGCTATGATAAAAACTCAAATTGTTTTAGATTTTTGCATAATATCCAATATGATAAGGTAATTTAAAAGTTGAGAACGTAAAAATTGGAACTAAACCAAACGGAAGATATGAAATCAAAAACCAAAATTTGGTTTGAGACATTACGCAACCAGATTGTAACCGAGTTCGAAAAGCTTGAAGATGAGTGCGGCGCTGATGCACCTGCTGGCCGCTTTGTAAAAACGCCTTGGACCCGCGCCAATAATGGCGGTGGTGGAGTGATGTCCATGTTGCATGGTCGGTTGTTTGAAAAAGCAGGTGTGCATTGTTCCACCGTGCACGGCGAGTTTTCGCCCGAGTTCAGAAAGCAAATGCCGGGTGCGGATGTTGATCCACGCTTTTGGGCCTCGGGCATTTCTTTGATTGCCCATCCGCGCAACCCCAATATTCCGGCCGTGCATATGAACACGCGCTTTGTGGTGACGACGAAAACTTGGTTTGGTGGCGGTGGCGATTTAACACCTGTCTTGATGCGAAGGCGCAATCAAGATGACCCCGACACAAAAAATTTCCACAACGCTTTTAAATCTGCATGTGATGCCCATAGCGTTGCCGATTATGATCGATACAAAAAATGGTGTGATGATTATTTCTATTTGGCGCATCGCAACGAACCGCGCGGCATTGGTGGCATTTTTTACGACAATCTCAATAGCGGCGACCAAGAAGCAGATTTCGCATTCACCCGCGATGTTGGCACAGCGCTCAAAACTGTCTATCCCCAAATCGTCCGTGCCAATATGAATACTCCGTACACGGAAGAAGATCGCCAAGAGCAACTCATTCGCCGCGGCCGCTATGGGGAATTCAACCTGCTTTATGATCGCGGCACAATTTTTGGCCTGAAAACCGGCGGCAATGTCGAAAGCATACTCTCCTCATTCCCTCCAGAAGTGAAATGGCCCTAAAGCATCATCCGCAAAAGTGCGCAGCGGTTTTGCGATAAGATGATGCGCAAAAGGAAAAAATATGGACTTGCGTAACGGTTTTGACATAAGTCGCTACATCAGAAACATACCGGATTATCCCAAACCCGGCATCATGTTCCGCGACATCACCACCCTGCTCTCCAACCAGCACGCCTTCCGCGCCGCGGTCGATGAGCTCGCATGGCCTTTTCTGCACGGGCAGTTTGACTATGTGGCTGGCATCGAAGCTCGCGGCTTTATTCTGGGTGGCGCAGTGGCTCACACGCTTGGTCGTGGCTTCATCCCCATCCGCAAGAAAGGCAAACTGCCCGCCCGCGTCATTGGCCAAGAATACACATTGGAATATGGTGTCGACACAATCGAGATTCATGCCGACGCTATTAACAAGGGTGACAAAATTCTTCCGATCGATGACCTAATTGCAACAGGCGGCACCGCCGGAGCCGCTATAGACCTGATCCACAAAACTGGCGGCGAAGTCATCTCAGCCGCCTTTGTGATCGACCTACCCGATTTGGGTGGCGCTGACAAGTTGCGGGCCAAAGGTGTGAAGGTGCATACGCTTGTGGGGTATGGCGGGCATTAACAACGTCCTCTATCGCAAAGCGGGAGAAGACGATTACGTATTAAACCTAAAATGCATCACATCGCCATCAGCAACAACATACTCTTTACCTTCCAAGCGGAACTTGCCTGCGAGCTTTGATCCGGCTTCGCCCTTGCCTGCAACATAGTCATCATAGGCAATGGTTTCAGAGCGGATAAAGCCTTTTTCAAAGTCTGTATGGATCACGCCCGCCGCAGCGGGGGCTTTGGTGCCTTGGGTAATTGTCCAAGCGCGGGCTTCTTTGGGACCGACGGTGAAATATGTAAACAGGCCCAGCAATTCATAGCCGGCACGGATCACGCGGTTGAGGCCGGGCTCTGTCAAACCTACAGCATCGAGAAAATCTTTTTGATCGGCCTGCGCCATGATAGCGATTTCGCTTTCGATCTTGGCGGAAACCACAACCGCAACATTGCCTTCTTTTTTGGCGAATGCTTTTACGCGTTCAGAAAATTCATTGCCTTTATCCGCTGCGGCTTCTTCGACGTTGCAAACATAAAGCACGGGCTTTGAGGATAGCAATCCAAGCCCTGCAAAAATCTTTTCTTCATCTGCGATGCGTTCAACCAAACGTGCGGGCTTGCCTTCGCGCAGCAAGACGAGCGCGCGCATCATCAGCTCGGCCAATTCCTTCTGCTCCTTGTCGCCTTGCTTACCTTTTTTCTCGGCCGCAGGCTGGCGCTTTTCCAGCGCATCTAAATCGGCCAGCATCAATTCAGTTTCGATGGTTTCAATATCAGCCAGCGGATCAATCTTGCCCGAAACATGCGTAATATCGCCATCTTCAAAACAGCGCACCACATGGGCAATGGCATCGGTCTCGCGGATGTTGGCGAGGAACTGATTGCCTAAACCTTCGCCCTTGGAAGCACCTTTCACCAGGCCCGCAATATCAACGAAAGTCAAACGCGTTGGAATGATTTGTTGGCTTCCGGCGATGGCCGCCAACACATCAAGCCGCGGATCAGGCACGCCAACGTCTCCAACATTTGGCTCAATGGTGCAAAACGGATAATTTGCCGCCTGCGCAGCAGAAGTCTGCGTGAGCGCATTGAACAACGTCGATTTCCCAACATTCGGCAAACCCACAATGCCACATTTAAAACCCATGAAAACTCTCCGGAAGCAAATTCAATTTGCGCCCTGATAGGCGGAAAACGCTGGCTTGGGAACCCTCACGTTTAAACTAAACTTTCGCCATGCGCGGCGGCAGAACTAATTTTCCAAGTATCGCAAAATTCACGGCCCCCGATGCTGCCGGAATATTATTGGCAAGATGATTGACGGTAGCATGGGCCAATGTTGCAAACTTGATCGCCTCCTTGAATGCGGCGGGCACACCGAATTCATCAGAAAGCGTAAGGCGCAAACCCCTCGGCATATAAGCCGCCAAGCGCTCCATGAGATATCCATTTCGCGTGCCGCCACCGCTGGCCATAATGGTACTGATCTCACCAATTGATTTCACATTATCAGTAATCGAACGCGTGATTGCATAAGCTGCAAATTCGGTGACAGTCGCCACCAAGTCTTTGTCTGACAGATGCTTGTAATCGGCCATTACCTTGTCGGCATAGCGCGAACCAAAATCCAAACGCCAAGCACTACGCGGCACAGGACGTTTGAAAAAATCATGCTCTTTCAAAAAGCCCATAAGCTTTTCATCCACCTTGCCACTGCGCGCCACGTCGCCATTTTTATCATAGGGCTTGTTAAATTTGGCGCGCATCACATGATCGATCATTACATTGCCTGGGCCTGTATCAAAAGCCATCATCTTGCTCCGATCAGCATCTGCACGGTGACAATTGGCGATGCCACCGATGTTAAGCGTGAGGATCGGCCCAATATCGCGGAATGCCACATAATCCAAATATTGCATGAGCGGTGCACCCGTGCCGCCAAGCGCATGCTCCATGGGGCGAAATTGCGTGACCACGGGAGTCTCGCACGCCACGGCAACAATCGAAGGTTCACCAATTTGTAAGCCGCATGGATAAGGCCCATCCAACCAACGCGACACTAAATCCTCACTGTCATCATAGTTGCGAAGCAATGAATGCACAGGCGGCTCTTGATAAATCGTCTGCCCGTCAAAGCCAATGACTTCAACATCGCCCGGTTTCAAATTCTGCGCGCGCATAAAACTCCGCGCTGACTCAGCATAAACAGCCCCTGCCAAATAATTGAGCCGATTAAGTTCAAACAGCGAGATTTTATTTTCAAACGCTCTGAGAACCATATCGGCCACAGGCTTTGGCCAATCATAAGAATTACCCGCAATGAACTTAGGCCGCTTGGGATATCCATCCGCACCATTCTCAATCTCAACAAGAACCACATCAACGCCATCAAAAGACGACCCACTATTCAACCCAATCACTTTGACCATGTGAACCTCACCTTTTCAAAAAGCTTGAATGGGACAGATGAGCAAGTCAAGCGGCGGGCTTCGGCGCTTTCGGTGGCGGCGGATTCACCTTCAAGTGCACATGGCTTTGAAATTTCGCTTCGTGCCCTTCGACCAACATCGCCGCGTTATCGGCAACTGCATCTAATAGAGCAACCAACCATTCGCGGTCACTCTTATCAAAATCACCCAGAACATGTGGCAACACAAATTTAGCATCACCAGGATGGCCAATGCCTAAGCGCACGCGCTTATAATCTGGCGTGATGTGAGACGAGATGGAGCGAATGCCGTTATGACCTGCTGCCCCTCCTCCCAGTTTCACGCGAACTTTGCCTGGTTCTAAATCCAGCTCATCATAAAACACGAACACATTGGAAAGCGGGATATTATGAAATCGAACAGCATCGCCAACTGATCTGCCAGATTCATTCATGAAAGTTTGCGGCTTTAACACCAGCACTTTTTCACCAGCCAAAACACCGTCAGACAATTCGCCCTGAAATTTTTTCCGCCACGGAGAAAAAGAATGACGGCGGACAATGACATCCGCCGCCATGAAACCAATATTATGCCGATTGGAAGAATATTTCGTTCCGGGATTGCCCAAGCCTACAAAGAGAAACATTGGGCTTTCCCGATTGAATTACTTCTTCTTTGCAGCAGGAGCGGCAGCAGCCTTAGCGGCTGGAGCGCCCTTGGCCGGAGCCGCAGCGCCCTTGGCAGGTGCTGCACCCTTAGCCGGAGCGGCCTTTGGATCAGCCGGAGCCTTTTGGTTGGTCGCTGGAACTTCAGCAGAAGCAGTACCTTCAGCAGCCACTTCTTCCTTGGCCTGAGCCGAGAGTGCGCAGAGCGTTACGTCATCGCGAACCGCCGATGTCACACGGTCTGGCAATTTGATGTCGGACAAATGGATTGACGACATCACAGCCATGCCCGTGAGATCAACGATGATTTCATCAGGGATAAAGTCGGCTGGGCAATAGAGGCTGACGGAATGTGATACGATGTTGAGAACGCCACCAGACTTAATGCCGGGTGAGGCTTCGTGGTTTTTGAAATGCACAGGGATATTTACAGCGATCTTGGAATCCTTGCCGAGGCGCAGGAAATCCACATGCGTGATACGGTCTTTGACAGGTTCAAACTGAATGTCGCGCGGAATGGCGCGAACTGTCTTGCCGCCAATTTCAACGTCAACAAGCGTCGACATGAAGCGGCCAGTGTGAACATGGGGTTCGATGTCCTTATAAGTCATCGAAATGATTTGAGGTTCTTGCTTGTCACCATAGACGACGCCGGGCACAAGGCCCTCACGACGTACAGCTCGAGCGGCCCCCTTACCGGCCCCGCCACGAACAGTGGCGTTAATTTTTACGATTTTAGACATAAGTTTTCTCCAATTAAAACAAACATCCAGCCTTCCTCCAGGGGTGAACGACGCCGAATGTTGGCCAGCCTTTAGGGGAATTGGGGTGGGATGGCAAGTTTGGGCGGGATTTCAATAGGTTAAGATTTTTTTGTTTTAAATAGGATTTTTAGCTTGACAGCGTACGGTGAGCCTGCTATATCTGGTCATACTCCACAAATGGGTCAGCATTTTGCAGTCCCCCCATTTTCAACAATAGTCTTGAGCCCATCAGGAAGACGACGTTGAAAACGGCGGGTTGTTAGAAATTATTTAAACTTTTGTTTATAAAAAATAGATCTCTGTGCGCGTTGAGCTGTCATAGCAATTATTTTGGAGAATTATTTTCTGTGCTCATACCTAGTACCGACCAGTCTGTCGATCTCGCTACGGGCGATCCCCATATCTTTAAGAATGTGGTCGTTCATGGAGTGAAGGGTATGCCGAGCCTCGGCACGTTTGACCGCAGCTCTAATGTTTCTTCCAAGAAGTGAGATAGGCGCAAATATTCCTTTTGTGTTTGACATCACGTTATTTTTAAAAACTCTGAAATTGAGATTGAGGGCGAGCAATAATTTCTGACCGAGCTTGGCGCCCGGTCAGTTTGTTAGTCAGTTTGTGCCGCTATTATTGTTTAGCCGCAGCGCACGACACATCAGGATTCATGTCTGCGAATGCACCTGTGCTATTGGGCTTCCAAGCCCACACATGCAATTCATAGAACGGATCCAAACCATAACGGTTAGGCGCGCTGTTGAAGTTGAACAGTTGACCTTCTAAAGCAGCTGGTCCCTTGAATGCGATATATTCAACTGCAACAAGTGCCATTTTCCCATCGGGCATCGGTTCATACATAACCGCTTCGGGCTTGGCGATGTCAGTAATGTTGTCCTTGAGATAAGCACCGTTGACATAGTGAACGCCCATCGCTCCACCTTGCACACCACTGGCGCAAGGGATTGGTGTATAACCTTCTGCCACAGCAACATTGACATCTTTAAATCTGTCATTGGCGCTGCGGACATGTTCAACGAGCCAATTGCTGCTTGTGGCTTGCGCGGATGCTGCTTCAATTGCAGATAATGCAAGTAGGGCTGATCCTAAAACAATTCCAAATTTTGTCATTTGATTTTTCTCCAGTCAGGCATTTGCAGTTGTGGGATCAATAATCCCTGTGATTTCAGTAATTTTACTGGCTGGAAAGCCGCTCAGCTCGGCATGGCGTTTGATGACATTTTGGTCTTTGGCCAAATAGACACAGAAGGTTTTGTCGGCGGCGACATAACTGTGCTGCCACTGAATATCAGTTCCGATTTGGTTCAATGCAGAATTTGAAGCTTTAGCACCTTTGCGAAGTTCGTCAGGTGGTAGTGAACCGATCGTTGGAATATCTCTTTCAATTAAATATCTTTTCATAGTGACTCTCTCTGTTTGAGTTGCGGCGAACAAAATGCTCGCGATGTCGGGTGTTTTGTCAGATGAAGCCACTTTGGCGCCAGTTCACGGACTGAACTGCCCCAGTATAGAATCTGAACTATGCAACAGTTTTGAAGGAGCTTATTGTCCAACATAGAAGGGGCAAAAAGTAAGTTTAGGAGAGCAAAATGGCTGAAGGCAGTTACAAACAGTTTTGCCCAGTATCTATGGCAGCTGAAATATTATGCACCCGCTGGACAATGGTGCTTTTGCGTGAGCTTGGTGCAGGCTCTACACGCTTTAATGACTTGCGTCGCGGCGTTCCCCGCATGTCACCAGCGCTACTTTCAAAGCGCCTAAAGGACTTGGAACTCGCAGGTATTGTCGGACGTGTCGCAGTGGAAGGCGAACCGGGCATTTACGAATATCATATGACGCGCGCCGGCCACGATGTTAAAGCGGTCGTGGTAGCAGTTGGAACATGGGGCAAGCGCTGGGTCGAATCAAAATCTTCTCTGAAAAACCTGGATCCATCTTTGCTTATGTGGGATATGCGCCGCAACATAAACCCAGTGCCTATTCCAAAGCGTCGCAACGTGATACAGTTTATGTATCCCGAGCTTCCAGCCGCGCAACGCTATTGGTGGCTGGTGGTTGAACCCAACAAGGAAGTTGATCTTTGTTCAATTGATCCTGGTTTTGACGTTGACCTTTATATCAGCACCGATCTCAGAACCATGACGTCGGTCTGGATGGGTTGGAAACCTATTGGTGCTGCTATCTCCGATGGAGACATCACTATGACGGGCAACCGGCAATTTTCTGACACGATTCAAACGTGGTTAAAACTCAGTCCATTTGCCCATGAAAAACAATTGGTGGCCGCTTAACGAACTGCATTTTCAGTCGCACTAACTCTCATATACTTAGTATTACAGTGACACCCCACTTAATTGCAGACGACTAGTTCTATGTTAAGGTCCCTCACCCTCCCGTGCTTCGCATAGGTCTTTTCGGCCGCTGCGCTGCGCTCGCAAGAACGCGCCCCTCTCCCCAACGGGGAGAGGGAAAAGTAATTCAGACACCACGCCGTTGAATTGACGCTAAAACTTAAGTCTGTCACACTTAACACTTGGTCGGATGTAGAACCGATCCATTCACTCAAAAAGCGAAACTTGCAAACATGACGCTGACGATCAACTCTCGTGAAGACTTAACCTTGGAAGCGTTTTGCCGCGTGGCGTGGAGGTCTGAGGCGGTTGAGCTCAGCCCTACTGTGCTAGAAAAAATTGAAACTTCACGCCGCGATTTTCTGGAATTGATCGATCAGCCAGATATCACGATTTATGGCGTCAACACCGGCTATGGCCAACGCGCCAAGGAGCGTTTGAGCCGAGAGGGCCGCCAAAATCAGGCAACTCAACCTACGCATTACCGCGCCACATCATGGGGCGACCCCCTGCCCCAACGCGTGGTGCGGGGCATCATTTTTTCACGGCTTGCTAACTTTGTTGATGGCCACTCGGCCGTATCACCTGAGGTGGCAAAGGCTGTGGCCGCTATGTTGGCAAATGCTGAGCAACCTTATGTGCCAGCGCGCGGCCAAGGCGGGGCTGGCGAAATTTTATCACTCTCACATCTTTTCTTGGAGTTGACCGCAAACACCAAGCTGGCTGAAAAGGATATGCTGTCTCTCATCAATGGATCGCCAGCGGCCACTGCGCTCATTGCTGATGCAGCACTTTCGGCCAAAGCGCGCATCAATGTGGCATGTGAAGTTTTGGCGCTTGCGGCGGAGGCCTTTCAAGTGCCACGTGGCCATTTTGCCGTTGAGCTTGAAACCTATTGGAATAACCCGCACGACGCTTGGGCTTTGCGAAATTTGCGCGAATTGATTGAAGGCGGGCAAGACGTGGCGCGCAGGCCTTACCAAGCGCCTGTGAGCATTCGCATTTTGCCGCGTATTTTGGGCCAAGCACATTTGGCAATGACAAATGCCGAAACGCTGGCCCGCCAATCGCTTCTTGCGATTACCGATAACCCCGTTGTTATTCCAAAACACGAGCGCCAAACCAACGAAGCTGTGATCAGCACCGGCGGTTATCATAATGCGCAAGCGCCAGCCGCCCTTGATGCGATGGTTGCGGCTTACGCCAATCTCATCGTGCTCACGGGGCGCATTGCGGCCAAACTTCTTGATGCCCCCATTTCACTTATGCCGCAATTTTTGGGTTATCCGGAACATGGAAGTTATCTCGGCTGTTTGCCGATGGCGATTGTGGGTTATGAAGAGGAAGCCCGCATGTTAGCTCAACCCACTTTGTTGCCGGGTTCGGAATCAGGCGGCTTTGGCCAGGATGACGTGGCCTCACCCATATTTCTAGCTTGGACAAAGTTTGACCGTGTGAGCGCGCTGCTTGAACAATCCTTGGCAAGCTTGGCACCCATCGCAATGCGCGCACTCACCATCAGTAACCGCCCGGTGCCACACAGGCTGCAGCAACTCGCGTCGCTGGTGTCTGAAACATTTACCGAAACTTCAACAGCAGTGCCTTTCGGGTTGGAGGTGCATAATCTAGCTGAAGAATTCCGCGATAGAATTTATAAATAAGTGATGTCGGCTACACGTTCGGTTTGCGGTGGGGTTAGAATGTCAATTCAGCGCAGTTGCCCAAGCAACCCACATTCATAAAATCAATATCGGATGTTTGTTTTAACAATTTCAAATCCCAAACTTGGAACACCATCTCCTCATTATCAGGGCGGGAACAATTCAGTTCTGAGACTTGAAATTTACTAATGGAGATAGATTATGAAGAAATTTTTACTTGCAGCCTTAGCAATCAGCGCTTTGTCAACAGCAGCATTTGCGAGCAATGACAACAGCTTGCCCAATGGCAACACGCCAGATTTGGTTCTGTCAGTGAACCAAAACGCAACCTCACCTCTGATGGTTAAAAAGAAGCTCCACTACGCTCAATCAGCTGCAACTGTTAATTCAGTTAGTGAAACAGGCAACGTGAATGACGTAGAGCGTATTCTGGAAAAGGGTGGCGATAGTCACGATGTTAGCCCATACTAAATAAAATGGTTGCTAGATCAGCCTGACTTTTGACGGAATTGTCAAAAGTCAGCAAAGTTGATCGAAAATAATAGCCTAGTGCGATTTTGACTTTTCCCTGAAAAGTCAAAACGCTCTAGTGACCGGGTCTTCCCGGTCACCGACTTCCTTTAGCTATCTATCAAAGCGTTGAAGCAATATTCAAAAGTGTTTCTTTAAACCACAGATGCGCAGGGTGGACAGAAAGTCTTTTATGCCACGACACTTCCAAATGGATCAATTTGTCGGGCAATTGAATTGGAGAATTAAAAATAAAGCTGTTGGGATTTGCATAACGACGGATAATTTTTTTCGGTGCTGTCACAATCAAATCGCTTTCTTCTACAATTGCCGGGATGACAGCTGAACTGCTGACGGTCATCGCCACACGCCTTGATAAATTGAGTTTGGCTAATTCCTCATCAACCACCGAGTGGGGATCCCCTCTCAAACTGAGTACCAAGTGTTGTGCATCTGCGTATTCTTGAACCGTAACGGTTTTACCGGCGAGAGGGTGGCCTTCTCTGACCATGCATATCAATGAATCGGTTATCAATAGTTCTGAACCAAATCGTTCCGGTAAATTTAACATGGGGCCAACGACGAAATCAGCTTCGCCATTATCTAAAAGTTCGGCCGCAGAGATTGCACTCGCAATGATGCGGATATCAATGCCTGGTGCTTTTTGACTGAGATAGTTTGCAAGTTTTGGGGCCACAATTACACTGAAATAATCCACTGCAGCAATTCTGAAAACCCGCTTCTCGGTCATCGGATTGAATTTCTGAGGGTCGAGAATATTTTGCAGAGAGAAAAGTGTGAGGCGAATGGGCTCTGCAATTTCAGTTGCCCGTTGAGTCGGGCGCATGCCATCTGTTCCACGTACAAACAGCTCATCATTCAAATGGCCCCGCAAGCGCGTGAGCGCGTTTGAAACGGAAGATTGGGTTAGACCGATTTTTTTTCCAGCTTTGGTGATATTTTTTTCTTGAAATACCGCGTCAAAAACCAGAAGCAGATTCAGATCAATCGAACGAAGATTCATGCAAGCCTAATGTGTTTGATACTCTAGCGTTCAGAGATGATACCTGAAGGGATCGATTACAAGTCGCAAACCCAAATTATATTTGCATAGCTGTAATAGTCCATTTGCACAGTTTGGTACGGACAAGTTGCAATGTGTTAATTATCTAAGCAGATCATAACCAAGCTGCTTTAAAACTAGGCAACGCGTTCAGCATTAGCAAATGCCAAAGAACTTGAAGGGACGACTGCAAATTGGCTGGTCGCGAACTTGATATCACGTGCGCACTTCATAAAACTTTTTGCCGCGCCGGAATAACGCCTGCCAGGCATTGTGGCAATGCACACATCACGCCACACTTCAGGCTCAACCAGCGGACGCGTTTGCAGGCCTGGAACCACAACGCTGAATTCTGGCATAAAGCAAATTCCCATTCCGCCCAAAACCAAATTTTGAATCCAGTCTTCGCGCTCACTTTCATAAACATCATTATGCACTGCGCCGGATTTGTTGGTGAGTTCTGCTAAATGATCATAATATTCGCAATGGGTGCGGCTCAAATAGCTCTCGCCATCAGTATCGGCGAACGCGACCGTTTTCATTTTGGCGAAGCGGTGGCCAGAGGGGAACGCAACCACAAAACGCTCCCTGTAGAGCGTTTGGCAATGCAGATCACTTTCGAGAATTTCAGACGAGGCTATTAGGGCGATTTCAACTTCACTTGACTCAAGTTTCCGCTTTATTGAAGTGAGAGAATCTTCATCAAACTGAACCGTCATGCCTTTCGCTTCTTTGGCAAAATGACCTAAAATTCCCGCAAATCGGGTTGGGCCGATTGTGCACATCACACCCAATTTAAGTTTAGCGGAGTCAGTCGTGAGAAAGCGCTTTGACTCCTTCTTGATATCGCCTAGCCCATCAATAATCTTTTCAAAATGCGGTTTCATCAAATTACCAAGATCAGTAAGTTGAGTTAAATTTCGCTCGCGTCGTAATAGTAGGCCACCGACTTCGGCCTCAAGTTGATGAATAGCCCGACTTAGAGCCGGTTGAGAAACATTAGATAATTCAGCCGCCTTGGTGAAATTGAGCGTGTTGCAAACTGCTAAAAAATACCGAATATGATGAATCTGCATGACTACTCCCCAGCAACGCTCAAAGCCCCCAGATGAGTTGAGTTAACTTTTCGCAATGTTTTGAACAGGCTTGTTCAAAAAGTTGTTTCAGTTACCACTCTATTTTTGCGTGCGAAATAAGATAATGGCATTTACAAAAAAAGTGATCAGGCCGACGCTTTGACGTCAGCAGCTTTACGGCTTCCCTAGCAGGCTGAAATCTGATAAATAATCCACGGGGGCATCGGGTTCGAGGATTTGAACATGATGCTAAATACGGTGGCGAGACGTATTCCGGGGTTCATTCGTATTGCGCTTTTGATTTGCGCAACTTGGATGATTTTGGCTCTAACTCCCAACAGCACTCCAGTTTCATCATCTGCTTATGCAAACGAAAACCAGTGCGCAGTTCCGCAAAATTCCTGCGGTTGCGCCACATGTGGATGTGGCGGCGGCGGTTATGGCCAACCTAGCTGCCCCGCGGGGCAAGTTCTTTATGATGATTATTGTGTGCCGGGTTGCCCCAGTGGATATACGCGCTATCCGGGTTTGCCCGGGCTTTGCATACCGCCTTGCCATCATGGTTGCCCGGACGGCTATGACCAAGTTCCACTGCCTGAATGTCCACAAGGCTATCACCGTGACCTCCGAAATCCTGACAATTGCGAAGCTGATCAAACAGGCAATGGGCAATGTCCTGATGGCATGGCCTATTCTTTTGAATCGGGACGATGCGAATTCAGCTGCCCGCGCGGTTTCTTCCTGAATGAAAATCGTGTCTGCGAATCTTACTACACGCGCGAATGCCCTCCAAATTACACCCGCAACCCAGAAACCGGCAAATGCCAACCGCCCGGTGTCTGGCCACCAAGCTATACTTGGGTGTGCTTGCCGCATTGTCCTGCGGGAACTTACCGCGATATCCGCGAACCGACACGCTGCATCCCTCCGCCACCAACATGCATACAGGGCTATGACTTGTTTGAAGGCCGTTGCCTGCCCACCTGCGCCAAAGGTGTCGGTCGCGATGCCTATGGCTATTGCAATCCGCCACCCTGCCCTGAAGGTAATTATCTGACGATGCGCGGGCTTTGCATTCCAGTCGGTTGTCCTCAAGGGTCAGAGACTTTTAGGGGGCAATGCTTGCCGGACTGTAAAATTGGGCTGACCCGCAACAATGTCGGCGAATGTGTGCCCCCTCCGCAGAAGCAATGCCCGCAAGGTCAACGCATTAATGTGCAGACGGGTGATTGCGAACGCATTCCGAACAATGAGCCAAAATGTTCGAACAACATGACCTATAATTCACGCAGCAAACGCTGCGAACCGAACCTTCCTGCGCCGCCTCCACCGCGTGAGCCTCCTGCATGCAAACAGGGATGGCATTTGGATGGCAACGGCCGATGCGCTCCACCCAAAACTTATCTGCCGCGCGGCTGCCCTGATGGAATGGCACTTGATCGGCGCACCAACCGTTGCCGTCTGATTGACGATGGCACCGATAATGGCCAGAACGACCCCTATGTTCCCCCTGCTCGAAACAATGATGTGTTGCAGCCGAAGTTTAACCCAAATGTCTTGCGTCAACTCATTCCGCGCAACAATAACAACATTCAAGGCGGTGGCCGAACTTACGACCAAAGCCCTTGTCCTGACGGCAAATATATGGACAAGAGCGGCAATTGCGTGGGGCAATAACCAGAGCGTTTTGACTTTTCATAGAAAAGTCAAAATCGCCCTAAGTTATCATTGTCGATCAACTTTTCTGAACTTTGCCGATTCCGTCAAAGTTCAGGTTGATCTAAGCAAAACCGGGAAAGAAATCCGTTTTGATACGGCGATGGCCAACGCCCAATTCTTTGAGCACCTTCTCAAAACGCGTGACCATGGCGCGGGGACCGGAGATGTAGAAGGTGCGCTCCTTAAAGTCGGGGAGTTCGCGGGTGATGAGATCGGCATCGATAAAGCCGTGATGCATATTGGTATCTGCGGGAGTACCTTTTGCTACCGCGTAAATCGTGCGCAAGCCGAGTTCGCTTTCGGCTTTGTCGAACACGTCAGCATAAGCGATCTCGTCTGATTTGTTGTTGCCATAAAACAAAACAGCATCACGCTTGTCGCCTGTTAGAACCATCTCCTGAATCATGCTGCGAAACGGAGTGACGCCAATACCACCCGCAAGAAAAGCCAGCTTTTCATCAGTATCTTTTGGCAAAGTGAATTCACCAGCAAGCTGCGATCCATAGAGCACATCACCAGGTTTCATGGCCATCATGGATTGCTTGTAAGCGCTGGCACCCGGATAGAACTTCACACCCAAGCGCACTTTGTCTTCGCTTGGTGCAGAGGCAATTGTGAAAGAACGGCGATTGCCACGATTATCTGGTGCACGCACATTCATCGTCCAGTCAAGATATTGACCAGCGGCGAAGGATACGGGGTGGTTACTGCCGAACACGTAGTCATAGCAACCAGCAGCTTTTTTCTCGATGCGCTCTAAGGTCAGCTTGAAGCGAAATTTAGGGCTGACCAACCAGGCAAACGCATTACCAACCAAGAAGGCCAGCTCGGGGGTAAAATAGAATTCACCGAAATGAATTGAAGGGCTCGAGAGCCCACCAACAATCGTGCCAAAGGCCAAGCTAGGCAGCAAAGCCGCAGGTGCTGTCAGTGGCTCTGTGAGCATCGCAAAACCTGCAAAAAGTAACGGCGAGTAAATCAGCGATTGAGTGAAGGCTTCAACATACATTTCGGGAGTGGTTGTAAGCACAGTAATCGCCAAATTTGCCAGCATGTAAACACCGAACATTTCAAAGCGCTGCACTTTGCGTAGGATGAGCAAACCACCGATCACAACGATCGGCAACATTTGCATATTTCCTCCCACCCACCATGTGGCAGGTTGGTCCAAGATGAGGGATGAAGCAACAACTCCAATCGCAACTGGGTTGAAAATATGTTTGCGGTAAATCGCGAGCAAGAACTTTGAAGCAATAGCAACAAACGAGGCCAGCGCCAAACCTTCAATACCGGGCAAATCGGTGGCCATTACGGGGGGCATGATCAAGGCCACAATGAACGCTGTAATGTAAATTGATTCAGTGTTCGCGGGAACCTTGAATGCCCAAGCCATGGCGTAATTGGTGATCCAGCACATCATGGTGATGAAGACGGTTGAAAAGGCCAAAGCCGACGGATCATGCGGAACCAAATGAAAGAAGCCCAAGCCAAATGCGGCAACCAAAAGCGCCGAAACGAAATAAAGCACAAGGCGGTACATGGTGGTGTGGTTGAGAAACCCGTCAATGAAATTGATCATGATAAAACAAAAGCTCCAAAGCCTGTAGTTTGTGTGGCGGTGCCTTGTGCATTCACCATATAGCCCTCAAATCCGGACAAGTTTTCAATGAAATAAATACCTTTGGCACCCATAGCGAATGCAGCGGTGGCGAAGCGATCAGCTTCTAAAATGTCAGGCCCGATAACTGAAAGACTCACAATATCTTCAATTGGTTTTTTCGGTTCATGCGGATTATAAATATGTTGGCCGCGCACATAAGTGCCTGACGTGGCCATGCCTTGGCCGCGTGGTGTTACAACTTTAATAATCTCATCGGAATGGAACGGGCTGCGAATACCAACACGCCATTCGCGGCCCTCCTCGTTCTGGCCCCCAGACTGCACGTCACCACCCGCCTCTACGAAAAAATCGACATGACCCCGACTGCGAATAATTTTTGCCGCATTATTAATAGCCCAACCTTTGACAATGCCAGAAGGATCAAGCGTGCCATCCGCTTTTCGAATTTCGAAATAGCCTCGGCTTTGCTCGCGCGTGATGGCTGAGAGTTGGAGAACCTCTTTCATTTCATCGCTAAGATTGGCAGGCAAAACTTCACCACGATTGAACGCGCTGATTTCGCTGTTATCTTTATAAGTGCTGAAGCGCGCATCGACTTGATGGAGATAGTCGAACACCGCGTTAATTGTAGTGGCATCGCGCGCGCCCACAATCTCTACCGTAATCGGCATGCCCATCAAAATGCGAGAATCACGCATTATTTGCCCGACTGCACCAAAGCGTCACGCAGCGATTTGATGTAAGCGCGGCTTGTGAGTGTCGCGCCACCAATGATGTCAACTTTTGCACTTTGCTTGGCCACAACTTCTTGTAAAAGATAAGGCAATGCTTGGCGATTAATCGAACGGCTGGTGCCAGAGTGGTTTGGAAATTTCAATGCGCTAACGTTAATGATAGCACCGTTCGTGATGGTGGCCTGCACCTGCACCGTGCCATAATAAGCATCATAAATGCCACCAACAAAAGTGCCGTCATGCAGAGCAACGGTCTGAATTTGCGGATCGACTGTGGTCATTGGGTCATTGACCGCCGGAACCGTTGCCGATTGGGCAGAACCTAAAAATGCCACAGACGACAAAAGCAAACCAGCAAAACGGGAAAGAATTTTCATAGAAACCTCATCAGAATTCATCGGTGTGAGCACTTATAGTGCGGACAGTGATGACAACGCGCTGACAGGCAACTTAATGAAATTTAACTAATTCTTTATTTTGTAACCTGTGCGGAATATCCACGCGACGGTGACTAGACAAATGCCCAAGAACACAAATGTCATGGCCAAGCTGACGCCTACACTCACGTCTGATACTTCATAGAAACTCCAGCGGAAACCGCTGATCAGATAAACCACCGGATTGAACAGCGAGATTTTCTGCCAGAAAGACGGCAACACGTTGATTGAATAAAAGCTGCCCCCCAAGAATGTGAGCGGCGTGATGATGAGCAGCGGAATGATTTGCAGCTTTTCAAACCCATCGGCCCATACACCAATGATGAAACCAAACAGGCTGAAGGTGGCAGCGGTCAATACCAGAAACAGCAACATCCAGAACGGATGCGCAATGTGAATGGGCACGATAAATGACGCTGTAGCTAGAATGATCAGTCCAAGGACGATTGATTTAGTGGCTGCGGCGCCAACATAACCAAGCACCATTTCAAAATACGAAATGGGGGCAGATAGCAACTCAAATATGGTGCCGACAAAGCGCGGGAAATAGATGCCGAAACTGGCATTGGCGATGCTCTGGGTTAGCAGTGATAACATGATGAGACCGGGCACAATGAACGAGCCATAAGCTACGCCGTCAATCTCTGTCACGCGACTGCCCATAGCAGCACCAAACACCACAAAATAAAGCACCGTTGAAATGACTGGCGAAATGATGCTTTGAAAAACCGTACGCAAGGCGCGCGCCATTTCAAACCGATAGATTGCCCACACTGAATGAATGTTCATTTCTTCACCAAATCAACGAAAATGTCTTCGAGTGAAGACTGAGTTGTTGCGAGATCACTGAAGGCAAGTTTTGCTGACTTTAAATCATCCACCAGTGTAGCAATGCCCGTTTTTTCGGCATGCGTATCGTAATTAAACACCAGCGCCTTGCCTTCTTGCATCAGCTGCAAATTATGAGCTTTCAATTTAAGAGGAATGGCTTTCAATGGCTTGACCAATTGGATCGTAAGCTTCTTCTGACCAAGCTTGTGCAGCAGCGTGGCCTTATCCTCAACGAGGATCATCTCCCCCTTGTTGATCACACCGATACGGTCAGCCATTTCCTCGGCCTCATCAATGTAGTGAGTAGTGAGGATGATGGTCACACCGGTGCTGCGCAAATCCCGCACGATCTGCCACATGTCTTTGCGTAAGGTTACATCAACACCGGCTGTCGGTTCATCAAGAAATAAAATGCGCGGCTCGTGCGCCAGTGCTTTTCCGATCAACACACGCCGTTTCATGCCACCGGAAAGGCGCATGATTTTCTCGTCTTTCTTGTCCCAGAGCGAAAGCTGTTTAAGAATTTTCTCGATATGCGCGGGGTTGGCTGGCAGTCCAAATAGACCTCGGCTGAAGCTCAGCGTCGCCCAAGGCGTTTCGAAAGCATCGGTTGTCAACTCTTGAGGCACAAGACCGATAAGCGTACGCGCCGCCTTATAATCCGAAACATTGTCATGACCATCGACCAGAACAGTGCCCGCGCTTTTATTGACGATGCCGCAAATGATACTGATCAGAGTTGTCTTGCCCGCCCCATTGGGGCCGAGCAGAGCAAAGATTTCACCTTTGCGAATTGCAAGATTGATGTTTTTGAGGGCCGAAAAACCCGTTTTATAGGTTTTCGATAAGTCACGAATTTCGATTGCTGATTTCATGGCGCTTCTTTAGCTGATGCCGAACATGAACAAAAGAAGCATTCTGGTCATCGTTCAACCGAACAAAACCAAGCATTCAATAGAGCGGTCGAGATTGCCGCACCTTCTTGTATCACGTTTCCGTGATCAACATATATGAAGGACACAAGCGTACTGAGCATTCGAAATGACTGCCGCTATTTGTGTCGGCATAAAACGATCGCCAAGCGCACAACCTGAAAGGACAAGTTATGAAACGCACGATTTCTGCGGTTACTTTGCTTTGCGCAATCGCCATTTTGCCCTCGGCTGGCTTTGCCAGTACGACAGTTAAAGTTTCGCTCGGCGATAGCGGGGTAGTTTTAGATCTAAGCAAGAATTTAGGCATGGCGCCGGGCACGAAGATGGACATGGCTAAGGCGCCAATGTACATCAAAATCCAGCCCGCTATGGTACCCGCAGGTACCGTGGTGTTTAAGGTGACCAACAAATCTAAAGATGTAATTCACGAAATGCTGCTGGCACCAATCGCCAATGCCAACACGGCCCTGCCCTACATTGATAGCGAAAATCGGGCTGATGAAGAAAAAACCCATGATTTGGGCGAAGTATCAGAACTTGATCCGGGCAAATCAGGCGAACTGACTGTGGATATGAAACCGGGCACTTACATGATTTTCTGCAATGTACCCGGCCATTTGGGCGCAGGCATGTGGACCACGATTAAAGTGAAATAATTTTGGCAGGCGGAATTGTGTTCCGCCTTTATTATTCAAATAAGCTGGAAACCGACTCTTCACGGCTGGTACGGCCAATGGCTTCGCCTAACAATGAAGCTATTGGCAATACTCGAATATTTCGGGCCACTTTAACAGCCTCGGTCGGTTGGATGGAATCAGTGATCACCAAATTTTTGAGCTTTGAAGCCGTGATGCGTGAAACAGCACCACCCGATAAAACACCGTGGGTGATATAGGCGGTCACGTCCTTGGCCCCTTTGGCCAATAGCGCTTCGGCTGCGTTACAGAGCGTTCCGCCAGAATCGACGATATCATCGATAAGAATGCAGGATTTACCCTGCACTTCGCCGATGATATTCATTACCTCAGATTCTCCAGCACGCTCGCGGCGTTTATCGACGATGGCGAGTGGCGTATCCAAACGCTTGGCCAAGGCACGCGCGCGCACAACACCACCAACGTCTGGTGAAACCACAACTGAATTAGCAACGTCGCCATGTTGCTTGATGTCGCGCACGAATACAGGGCCGGAAAAAAGATTATCTGTTGGGATGTCAAAGAAGCCCTGAATCTGGCCAGCGTGAAGATCGATGGTGAGAACGCGGTCGGCCCCTGCCCTAGTGATAATGTTAGCAACAAGCTTTGCGGATATTGGCGTGCGTGGGCCTGGCTTACGGTCTTGGCGGGCATAGCCGAAATATGGAATGACAGCAGTAATGCGTTTGGCTGAAGCGCGGCGCAATGCGTCAGTGATAATCAGCAATTCCATGAGATGATCGTTCGTTGGGAATGATGTGGACTGCACGATAAACATATCCTGCCCACGCACATTTTCTTGGATTTCAACGAACACTTCCATGTCGTTGAAACGCTTTACCACTGCCTTGGTGATAGGCAAGTTGAGGTAAGAACAAATCGCATCCGCCAGGGGCTTGTTGCTGTTCCCTGAAACGATTTTCATCATGTGAGTCTTGCCCTTAGCCCTGTCGATCTGGGCGCTCTATAACAACGCTTGAGTGTTTGCGCAAATGTCACAATTGTCATGTGGACAATGCGGTTAACGGAATTTCTCGATCAGCTTGAAAATGCCCTCGGCTGCGCCTTGCGCCGCAAACCCCGCATTTTCACCCCAGCCAGCATTAAGTGAACCATCCGGCACAGCATTATCCTGTTTCACATCGCCCAAATTCTTGCCGGCGGGTGTGGAAACAAACCATTGCAAATGCACCATTTGCTTGCCCGCAAGAGCCGGATCAACAGCAACGCGGCCTTGAATGCTCAATGCATCTTTGCGCGGTTTCGGCAAAACCTCCCAGCCGGCTTCTGTTAAAACTTTTCGCATGGCGACAGTGAGTTCAGCGTTGCCCACTGTATTGCCGCCCACCACAGGCAGCAGGGCGACGGCTTTGATCTGCACACTTCCAGTCTTTGGAGCGGGTGCGGGCTGTTCTTTTACAGGATCCGGAGGCTGAGCCAGAGTTTCTGGTGGCGGCGGTTCAACAGGCTGAGTTACCGCAACTTGTGGGCCATTTAATGTTTCAAGATCAACATCATTTTCAGCACCGGGGCCTGCTTTAACGTAAGCTTCCCAAGGTGGGCGGACGAGCGAATCTTGTGAGGCTTGCAATGGCGAGTCTTTGGCAAGCGGCAAGTTTGATGCACAACCTGAGAGAAGCATTAGTGCAAATAAAATGAATGCGCGCCTCACGATTATTCGCTCAACGCAATGGCCGAAATCAATCGGCCATAATCATTTTCATGGAGGTGAGTGGTGCGGCGAAAGCTGAAGAAACGTTCGCTATCTGAATAAGTACAGAGCTCCAAATTAAAAACTTGTCCAACACCAAACACCTTCATGCGGTCAACTAAATATGTTGGTAAATCAAACATATAATGACCATTCTTAAGAGATGAAATGAAGTATTTTCCATGTGCTGCATTCTGTTGCAGAAATGGCTTGGGAAACTCTGGCCCCACTTCATAAGCTTTCTGCGAAATAGTTGGACCGAGCACCGCAACAATATTTTGACGGTTCGCGCCTAGGCCTTCCATGGCGAGGATTGTACTGTCAGTCACACCGGTCAGAGCGCCCTTCCAACCAGCGTGACACGCACCGATCACACCAACTTTATGGTCGGCAAAAAGTACAGGCCCACAATCAGCGGTAAGGATGCCGAGGGCTAATCCGCGCTTGGCCGTCACCAAGCCATCGACTTGTGGTCGCTCCGCAAATGGCGCCTCGACCACCATCACATCTGCTGAGTGAACTTGATAAGCAGACACCAAATGCGAATGTGCAATGCCTAAATCATCTGCAACTTTGGCACGGTTTTTGGTAACCAAAGCGATGTCGTCACCTGAACCCAAACCACAGTTGAGTGATGAAAAAATGCCTGATGAATAGCCGCCTTGACGCGTGAAAAATCCGTGGGTAACACCGGGCAAATTCAACTGGTCAGAAGTGATCATGTTTCCTCAAACGGATAGATCGGCTGGCGGACTTTTTGAGCCACCGCCATCACCTTAAACAAATTACCCATTTGAGCAGCATCCGCAAGCCTGTTTGAAGCTGCTTTAAAATCTTCAAGTGCCTGTCCCTCGAGTTTCGCAGCCAGCTTCTCAGTGCGCATATCAATCCCCATGGCTTTCAGGAATTGCCCTTGGGTCAACATTGGTAACAACTCTGCGCCGCCTGAAATGAATGCCTTGGCCAAAGCTTCGAAATCGACATGGGCGGTGATATCCGCTTCGCCTGGTGAATCTAGAACTGAAGTGAATTCATGTTTGCGCAAAGCTTGGAGCGTGTCACCCGCCGCTGATTTTAAATGCCCATAGTCGATCACCAACGCTGCGCCGCCATGTTTTGCAATATGATTGCCCAAATCTTCTGCGATAGCTTTTGAAACTGGTGAGACCTCATAAAGACCCTCTTCGCCGGCCACAGGGGAAGAAGGAACTAAACCCATTTTCAACTCACCGTTACCAAGGCCAATACAACGCTGGAACCACCGCCCTGCCCGGTTTTCAAATTGTTGAATGGGTAAAGCATCGAAGAATTCATTGGCGATGATGAAGCTTGGCATGGCAGGCAGAGATTCAACCGTATCGTGCCATCGAACTTCGCCTAGTTTTGCCTTCTGAAGATGACGCAGCACGGGACTGGTTTCAACAAGATGAACTTCCGCGCCCTTTGCAAACTCAGGCACAGCTTTCACGGCGCGTAATATATCGCCCATTAGAGTGCCACGACCAGGGCCTAGCTCAATCAAAGCAAACTTTTTCGGCGAGCCTAATGCAGCCCAGCTGTTTAACAACCAAACCCCAATAAGTTCACCAAACACTTGGCTGATTTCAGGCGATGTCGTGAAGTCTCCCGCTGCGCCAAATGGATCACGCGTCATATAATAACCAAGCTGAGGATGGCCCAAACACAGAGCCATATAGCGATCAAGCGGCATCGGCCCCTCGGCCTCAATCATCGCGGCTATGAGTTCTTCCAGTTTTGTCATGTTTTGCGTGAGCGGAGCAAAAGCCAAAGGCCAACCATAACCAGCGGCAAAGACAGAACCATGCCCATCGTGATAAAGTTGGTCCCCAATAGATAGCCAAGCTGCCTATCGGGTTCGCGGAAATACTCAACGAAGATGCGAGATAAACCATAGCCAAGCGCAAATATTCCCGACGCCCTGCCCGGATGCGCTAACGCCTGAAATTTGTGGGTGCCGATCCGCACCGCGATAAACAAGAACAATCCTTCGAGTATCGCTTCATAAATTTGGCTGGGGTGGCGGCCAAATGTTTCACCCGGAAAAATCACCGCCCATGGCACATCCGCGGCGCGGCCAAAAAGTTCGGCATTGATAAAGTTGGCAATACGCACAAACCCAAGTGCAGGCGGCACCGAGGCGGCGCCCAAATCCAACATTCTATCGAGGCCCATGCCGATTTTTTTGCCATAAAAATAGCAAGCAACCACAACGCCGAGAAAGCCGCCATGAAAAGACATGCCACCATCCCAGAATTTGAAGATGTCAAGTGGCGAGGCCAGATATTTCGGCAGATTATAAAACAAAACATAGCCAATCCGCCCACCGCCAACCACACCGAGGAAGAACCAGATGAACATGTTATCAATTTGTAACGCGGTCATGGTGGGCTGCAACCGGCCCCATAGCGCTGTGTTGGCCACCAACCGCTTCATATACCAAGTGGCAAACAGCAATCCCGCAACATATCCAAGCCCATACCACTTTACGATAATGGGGCCGAGTTCGATGGCATTAGGGCTGATATTGGGAAATGGAATAGCTGCAAACATGCTGTTTCTGTGCCCCATTAACCTCTGAATCGCAAGTCACAGATTGATCTTGAAACGCGTAGCGAGAGTGCTTAGCTATGCGGTAACAAAGGAAATTGTATCATGAACGCACCCAACTCTTCCCGCTTTTTTGACGAACTCGCCAAATTGATGACCAGCGCAACCGGCGCGGCCCAGGGTGTTCGCAAGGAAGTTGATGGCCTAGTGCAAATTCAGGTCGAACGCGTGTTGAATAATCTCAATGTTGTGAAACGCGAAGAGTTCGATGTGGTGCGCGACATGGCCGAAAAGGCGCGATTGGAAAATGACAGGCTGTCGACACGTATTGCGGCACTCGAAGCGCTGATTAAGAAATAATCTAAAATCGAGTCGGGTTGCGATTCTTTCAAATTAAATTCATGTGGAGGAATCAGTGGTGATGTTGAAGCGTCACACAGCTTGTTCCACATTGTCCTCATAGTGCTCGATGATTCGACGAGCCATGAGGAATAGTGAATGTCGGCTCTAGAGCCCTATAGTCAGCCACACGCAAACCCACTTGACCGGGTGGAACGCCTAGCCGAAAGCCACGAATGGAGCGTTGATCGCACCAATGACCATGAAGTGGTGATGCAAGTGGCAGGCGGCTGGGCTGATCTGAATTTGTCATTTACATGGCGTGATGATTTAGAGTCGTTGCATTTTGCCTGCGTGCTAGATTTGCGCGTGCCGCCAAAACGTCGCGATGAAGTGGCGAAGCTTTTGGCGATAATAAATTCACAAATGATTCACGGCCATTTCGATTTATGGGCCGATGGCTCGATTGTATATCGTTATGCTTTGTTGTTGGCAGGCGGTGCCGAGGCCAATGATGCACAATGCGAAGCTGTTATTCGTATTGGCGTTGAGGCCTCGCAGCGCTATTATCCTGCAATTCAATTTGTGGTGTGGGCCGGGCATTCCGCTGAAGATGCCCTGCAATCCGCATTGCTTGAAACCATGGGTGAAGCGTGAGCATAATTTTGAAAGGAACTTTGGTTCTCGCTGGTTGCGGCAAGATGGGCGGTGCCATGCTCGAAGGCTGGCTGAAGGCCGGCGCAGACCCTAAAAAAATTGTGGCCGTTGATCCCAAACCTCCTCACGAAGTTCTCGATGTCTTGGTGCAGCACCGCATTCGTCACAATCCGGATTTGGCGACAATTGACGATGCCGAGGTCATTGTTGTTGCTGTGAAACCGCAAGTGATGGATGATGTATTGCCCAATCTGGTTGTTCTAAAATCATCAAAACCACTTGTCCTTTCAGTGGCCGCGGGCAAAACCATCGCAACATTTGCAAAACATTTTGGCGCGGAAGCCGCGATTATTCGCACCATTCCCAACACACCTGCAGCAATCGGACGAGGCATTACCGCCATGTCTGCCAACGCGAATGTTTCTTCTTTGCAAATGGAATTAGCGAACACACTTTTATCGTCTACGGGCGAAGTGGTGACGGTTGAAAATGAAAGCATGATTGACCTAGTGACCGCCGTTTCAGGCTCTGGCCCGGCTTATGTATTCTATTTGACGGAATGTTTGGCGATTGCGGGTGAAAAGATCGGTTTGCCACCTGCCCTTGCAATGCAGCTGGCGCGCGCCACGGTAGCGGGTTCTGGAGAGTTGATGAGGCAGACTGGGATTGACGCAGCCACATTGCGCCAGAATGTAACTTCACCGAATGGTACAACATATGCGGCGCTGCAAGTTTTGATGGCGGATGATGGGATGAAACCGCTGTTTGAGAAAGCAATCAAGGCAGCAGCAGATCGCTCAAAGGAACTCGCGAGTTGAGTGGGCAAATTACTTTCGACGAATTCGAAAAAGTTGACATTCGCATTGGCACGATTATTGGCGTGGAACCTTTTCCCGAAGCCCGCAAACCCGCTTTCAAATTGAAAATCGATTTTGGCCCGGCTATTGGTATCAAGAAATCATCGGCGCAAATCACCAAGCACTATACAATCGAACAACTTTTGGGACGCCAAGTTGCGGCAGTCGTGAATTTTCCACCGCGCCAAATTGGACCTTTCATGTCAGAAGTTTTGACGTTGGGTTTCCCAGATGATGCAGGCGGCGTTGTGCTCATCGCCCCAAGCATAGCTGTTCCCAATGGGGGCAAGTTGTTCTGATCAAAGAATCAGTTAGGTTTGATGTGAAAGGCAAAGCCCATGGAACAGATCAACACAATAACAGAACTCGAAGCCATCTATCATCAACAGCCTGTCCTGGCCTCAATGGCCAAAGAGATTCACTATCTCATTCCGCAATATCAAAAGCTGATTGAACTTTCACCTTTCGTCGCTTTGGCAACTATTGGCCCTGGCGGATTGGATTGCAGCCCGCGTGGCGATAATCAGGGCTTTGTGCGCGTGCTCGATCCAAAAACGCTTGCAATGCCTGACAGGCGCGGCAACAACCGCATTGATAGTCTGCGCAACATCGTTGCTAATCCTCGCGTGGCGTTATTGTTTTTCATTCCGGGCAGCGGCACAACATTCCGAGTAAATGGGCGCGCTCATTTGACGACCAATGTAGAGCTTTGCAAATCCTTTGAAGTGGAAGGCAATCTTCCGCGCTCGGTGATCGTCATCAAAGTTGAAGCAGCTTACACACAATGCGCACGTGCGATTCTGCGCGCTGGACTTTGGGATTCTTCAAAGCATGTCGAAAAATCAGAAGTGCCAACGATTGGTGAAATGCTGGAAGCTGTGACGCAAGGCAAGATCAACGCTGAAGAATATAATATCAATTGGCCTGTTCGTGCGAAAACCTCGATGTGGTAATTTTAAATTGGAATGCGGACAGCAGCCCGTAAGCCACCAATGCTGCTATCATCGAGCTGAATGTCGCCGCCATGGGCCAACGCAATATCGAGGGCAATGGCCAAACCCAATCCCGACCCTGTTTGGTCCAAATTGCGCGATTGATCCAGACGCACGAAAGGCCTGAACACGTCATCACGCAAATCTTCGGGAATGCCCGGGCCGTTATCGTCAATATAAAGCCAAAGCCGCTCGTCGCGAATTTCTCCCGATATCTCAACTAAGCTCCCATGGCGAACCGCGTTACTTATGAGATTGGTGAGCAGTCGTCGAAAAGCGTTGGTCTTCAACTGCAAAATTAATTTTGGCACATTCAAAATTTGAATATTTACGTTATCGCGTGCGAATGATTTGACGACTGAATTGACGGCTTCTTGAACTTGAACAGAAGATATTTGCTCGCCACCATCACCGCGCACAAAGGCCATGTAATCTTCCAGCATATGCTGCATCTCAGCTACGTCTTCATGCAAAGGTTTGGTGCGTGCATTATCACCCAAAACCGCAAGGCCGAGTTTAAAGCGGGTTAAGATCGTACGCAAATCATGTGACACGCCAGCCAGCATTGTGGTGCGCTGATCAACGTGGCGCGCGATGCGACGCTTCATATCAATGAAAGCCTCGCCAGCTAGCCGCACCTCAGTTGCGCCCTGCGGCTTAAATGCTTCAGCATCCCGGCCCTTACCAAAGGCCTGAGCTGCCCTCGTCAAATCTAAAATTGGATTGATCTGATTGCGCAAAAATATCACTGCGATTGATAACAGTGCGGTGGTCGACACGAGCATAAAAATCAATAAAAACGGGGCGCCGACGACGCGGCCACGATCCGTGAACACGCGCGCCGAAAAGATGAGACCCTTTTCAACTTCGACCATTATCTGAACCTTGCCGCCAGCCACAGCACTTTCGATCCAATAATGATGGGACTTATCAGTGTTCAAATATTGTTGAATGCGTTGATCAAAGACTGACAGATTGGGTTGAAAGTTTGTTGGCACTTCTTTGCCACGCGCATAATCAAAATCCATATGGAGCTGTTGGACAGCTGTTTTCTTAATTCCCTCGAGGGCGACATCAGACTTATCCGAATGCTCATAGCTGCTGATCAAAAGACCAATTTCGTTTGAAAGGGTATTTGCCAACACCAAAGTCTCATTATCCCAGTAGCGGAGGAGAATATAGCTCGCCACAATCAGCTGAAGAATAATTACCGGAATAATGAGAATAGCCATGGCGCGGCGATAAAGACCGGCCGGAGCATAACGTTCTAGCACCTCATTGAAGCGATCATAAAATGTGAGTTTGGGCTTCACATCCATGTTTAATACTGATCAATAAACAACGCATAGCCAGCGCCGCGCATAGTCTGCAAGTATTTTGGATTTGCAGAGTCGAGTTCTATTTTTTGGCGCAAGCGATTGATCTGCACATCAACGCTGCGTTCGTTTTCCTCTGCACCAGTAAGCGCCAACTGCAACCTGCTGAAAGCCTCACCTGGTTTTTGAGCCAAAATGCGCAATATGTCTTTTTCACGTGACGTGAGTTTTATGGCAATGCCACCCCGCAAAAACTCGCCCATCGCCAGATCAAATTGACAATCACCAAATGTGATTTTTCTTTGCTTAACGGATTTTGGCCCAGCGCGGCGCAACAATGATTGCAGACGGAGCAACAATTCTTTCGGCTCAAAAGGCTTTGACAAATAATCATCGCTTCCTGAGGAAAGTCCCGCGATGCGGTCTGTCGTTTCAGATAATGCTGAAAGCATCAAAATAGGCACATCCTGCTTTTCGCCACGCAATGATTTAGCAAGGCTTAAGCCGCCCTCACCGGGCATCATCACATCCAGCACGATGAGATCAAACGCAATGCCCTCCATTTGTCTGCGTGCTTCTATGGCCGATGCAGCCGTGCTGACGCGGTAGTCGTTTTCCAAAAGATAAGACTTCAACAATTCGCGAATGCGCCGGTCATCATCCACAACCAAAATATGTGGCGATTCAACCATCGGGGTTTAAACCTTCGATCCATTTTTTTGCGACGATTTGATTTTCAGGATTGATCAAATGGAAAAGCAGCGCCTGCAAATCAGATTTTTTATCGGTTTTGATTTCTTGAGCAGCTCGTTTGAAACGCGCGATCTGCGGCGCAATCAATTTTTGCCGCAGTGCTTCGCCCGAAGGCGTAAGATGGAGAAGCCTTTGACGACGGTCCTGTTCACCTTCGTTCTGAAACACATATTTCTTATCGATCAATTCTTTCAAAACCCGCGCTAAACTCTGCTTAGTGATTTGTAATATATCAAGTAGGCGCGCCACTGTCATTCCCGGGTCCCGTCCCACAAAGTGCAACACGCGGTGATGGGCACGGCCAAAGCCCAAACCTTCTAGAACATGATCAGGATCAGCCACAAAATCCCGGTAAGCAAAAAATAATAGCTCAACCAAAGCCACGGCTTCCGCCTCGTCCAATGCGTGATCTAAATTTATGTCAGTCATATTGACATATTTTCCAGTTCTGTTAGTTTCATAACTGTTCTAGCAATCAAGCACGTCAATTCAAAACAGTTTAGGAGATTTCCATGTCTATCATTCCATTTGACCAACGCGACGGCCATATTTGGATGAATGGCAAGGTCATTCCTTGGAAAGACGCGCATGTGCATGTGTTGACCCATGGGCTTCACTATGGCTCATCGGTGTTTGAAGGTGAGCGTGCCTATAACGGTAAAATTTTCAAATCTAAGGAACACACGCAGCGCTTCCGCAAATCAGCCCAGATCATGGATTTTGATTTGCCATTCACCGATGATGAGATCAACGCTGCAAAAGATGAAATCGTGGCGATCAGCGGTGGTGGTGATCAATATGTTCGCCCTGTTGCCTTCCGCGGTTCCGAGATGATGGCGGTTTCGGCACAGAATAACACTATCCATGTGGCAATCGCCACATGGGGCTGGCCATCCATGTTTGATCCCGAAACCAAGATGAAAGGCATTAAGCTCGACATCGCTGAATATCGCCGCCCTGATCCGATGTGCGCACCAGTTCATGCCAAGGCGGCCGGCCTCTATATGATCTGCACCATCTCAAAACATAAGGCTGAGAAAAAGGGTTACGCAGATGCCATGATGCTCGATTGGCAAGGACGGGTAGCTGAATGCACGGGTGCCAATATTTTCTTCATCAAGGACGGCGCCATCCACACGCCAATTGCCGATTGCTTCCTCAACGGCCTCACCCGTCAGACGGTTATCGCGCTGGCTAAAACGCAGGGCATGGAAGTGATCGAAACCCGCATCATGCCCGAAGAACTTTCGACTTTTAACGAGTGCTTTATCGTGGGTTCAGCAGCGGAAGTAACGCCCGTTGCCGAAATCGGCCCCTATAAATTCAAGCCCGGCAATATGAGCCGCAGTTTGATGGATGCTTATTCGAGTGCGGTGAGAGCGTAGTTTGGAGAAGTGAAGTTGTGCGCAAAACGTGACACAGATTTGCCATAGATAAAATGGATTCAAATCGATATGAAACGGCGTCATATCCTTAAATTTGCGGCAGCTTTGCCTTTTACGAATTTTGTTTCAACTTCTGTGCAGGCAGAAGAACCTTTTGCCGTGTTTGCATCCGATTCGGATCAAGTTGAATACAAATACCGAAAGCGGGAGGTTGACTATCTATCAACCGAGCAGCAGGGAACGATCATCGTTGATACCAAGCACAAATATCTTTATTTCACATTAGCCAACAATCGCGCCATCCGTTTCGGAATTGGTGTTGGGCGTGAAGGTGCACTCTGGGCTGGTGGCGCAACGATTAAGCGCAAAGCCAAATGGCCAAAATGGACGCCGACGCCAGAGATGTTGGCCATCCATGAAAACTACCTACAATGGAAAGACGGCATGCCCGGCGGACCCGACAATCCTCTGGGTGCAAGGGCGATGTATCTTATACAAGATGACGGCTCCGACCAAAGTTTCCGTATCCACGGTACGCCTGCGCCAAGCACGATTGGCCAAGCCACCACATCGGGTTGTTTCCGTATGTTGAACATAGATGTGATCGATCTCTATGACCGTGTGGAAATAGGCACTCGTGTTATGGTACCGGAAAAAAGTACGAATAAGTCTGCCGGACTTTTTGGGCTGTAGCGATTGAGCTGCATAAAATATGGTTTCTTCGCTTCCCTTCCCAATAGAAACTGCTTCGAAAATAACTATTCTTTATGGCATTGCCCTCGACCATCGGCTACTTCTCCAGCGCCGCAATGCACTGTGCAATCTTCAGCCCTTTGCGCACAAGCACCGCGCAACGATGAGCTGATACCATCTTGCACTTGCTCCCGTGTGCAAGCGGCCAAAGCAATTGCGCACACCATCATCAAAACTATTTTGCGCATATTTTTACCTTTGGATTCTCGCCAGCCTCTTTGGCCAGCTCTGTTAGATTCGCCTTGCTCAAAAGCAAAGTGTAATCACTAAGCTCAGAGGTTTTTATGAAAGCGGAAAGATACAATGGGCCAGTGACTTCACGCTTAGCGCAGGCGTTAGAACCAAAGTTGATATCCAACGAACCCTTCTTGCCAATCTGCTGTGATTCTTTCACCGACTTTTGCAGCCCTTTAAAAAGCGTCACATCTTCAGGACGCAGCTTCAGAATATGAATGTCATCATCAATACCCTTTGCTGCAAGAACGCTTGATGGCGGCGCAGTATCATCAATCAACAAATCCAATTTCTTTTGCACATCGGTTGCGCCGTCACTCGACTTCAAATGCACATTCATAAACAGGTCACCCTGCTCCACACGCAAAATTTGAGGGGTGACGAAAGCTACCCGTATGCCTTCGGGCAAAGTGCTGCCCATATTCACAGAGCTAAGTTTGACGATGGACGTGAAGGGTACCGACGTGCACCCAACTAAACCAAACAATGTCACCACAGACAGAAAACCATTGCGCAACCGACTCAATTTTACTACCTTTACATAAATTAATTATTGTAATACAATAATTAATATACGTTTAAATAGGAGAGTCAAGTATGAATGAAGCGCCTTCGGAAATCGCCAAGTTAGCAAAATGGCTGTCGCGCACATCAGTGGTCGTGATGATCTTGAGTCTCTTAGGCTATGGCTATGTCTGGACGAATACCAAGCTGGCTTACCGCGTGGTGTCGCAAAACGCCTTTCCAGATTTGCCCGACCAACTCACGCAGCAACAAAATATTTTACTCTTCATTGTTGGTGCGGTGCCCAGTTTGATGTTTGCCATTGTGTTATTTGAAGCCAAGCGCTTCTTCGATTCATATGCAACCGGGCAACTCTTTCCGGCAACCAGCGGGCAGAGACTGAAGTCTATTGGCCGATTTTGTTTGTGGCTGGCAATTGCCAACCCTATCATACGCATGATCACATTGTTGATTATGACATGGCTTAACCCACCGGGGCAAAAAATATTGGTGATTTCATTTTCATCAACCGATGGCTTCCTATTGGTGTTCTCAGGACTATTATTTATGATTGGATACATCTTGGCAGAATCAAATCGTATCGCTGAAGATAGTAAGTTGATCGTCTGACCATGCCGATCATCGTAAATCTTGATGTGATGCTGGCGCGCCGAAAAATGCGGTCAAAAGAGCTTTCCGCACTCGTGGGCATTACCGAGCAGAACATCTCTCTTTTAAAATCGGGAAAAGTGCGCGGCGTGCGCTTTGAAACATTGGAAAAAATTTGCGAGGTTCTGGATTGCCAACCCGGCGACATTCTCGAATATCGAAAAGAGACAAAGCCGTGAAAGAGACCGATCTCTACGCTCCTATCAAGCGTCTACTAGAATCTCAAGGCTATCAAGTGAAGGCCGAGGTAAAATCTTGTGATGTGATGGCAGTGCGTGGTGATGAGCCACCCTTGATTGTCGAACTTAAAACGGGTCTCACACTGCAACTAATCTATCAAGCCATGGACCGTCTCAGCCTAACCGAAAGCGTTTACATCGCCATCGCCAAACCAAAACGCGCAGTGCCATCAGAAGCTGTGAAGCTCTGCAAACGTTTAGGGCTTGGCCTGTTGGTTGTCGCTAAATCCGGGAGTATAGATGTGTTGGCTGAACCGGTTCCTTACTTGCCGCGTCCCAATAAAAATCGCGCACATGCGTTGCTCAAAGAATTCAAGAAACGGAAAGGTGATCCTAACATCGGCGGCAGCACAAAAACCAAATTAATGACAGCCTATAAACAAGATGCCCTGAGGTGTCTGTGTCACCTCCATAGCAACGGCCCCACCAAGATATCGGACTTAAGAAAAGCAACTCAGGTTGATCGTGCGGCAACAATCGTCCGTGCAGATTACTATGGCTGGTTCATCAAAGAAGACCGGGGCGTCTACAACATCACAGCTACTGGCCGCAGTGCCATATTGATTTTCGCAAGAGAAATTGCAGCACTTTGAAATTTCTGAACTCATACTAGCCATCTGATACTATTAGCGCTACAAAATACCAAACATATCATTGGAAAACACATGATCAAAACCCTCGACGCAAAGCTCGCTCGCATCCACGCTGGTAAATATACACCGAAGGATTTTATCATTGCCGATGCCAAGGATGGAGACATGGGCTTTGGCACAACGGCGCCTGGGCCAGTGCGCGGTTCCGACAAGCTCAAAAACAAAACCCAATATCTCGAAGCCATGACGGCAATGACCAAGTCTGGCCTCGTCGACATCATGCTGATGTCAGCCTCTTCTGCGGAAGCGCTTCACGAGAAAAAACTCTTTGCGAAAAGCAAGGTTACCCCAGCCGTTCGCCTCAATGACACAACTGATATCTGGTCGCAACGCGGCCAAAACTACAAGGCCGATTTTTCTCAACCGTTTCGTACTGCGCGTCCCGACAAAGTAAAAAAAATTTCCGATCTCGGCCTCTATTCCGTAACCTTTAGCAATGACGTGGATGCTGATTTATGGTCGCTGGAAAACTATAGGCAGTTCAGAGAAGAAGCGACCAAAACCAAAATGCGTCACTTCTTCGAAGTGTTTAACCCCGCCATGGATATTGGTCTGAGCACTGCCGAGCTCGGCCATTATATCAACGATTCAATCGTGCGCTGTTTGGCGGGCGTAATGAGCGCCGAACAACCACTTTTCCTCAAAATGCAATATAACGGCGCGGCGGCGATGGAAGAACTCGCAAGTTATGATCCGCAGCGTTTAGTGGTTGGCATTTTGGGTGGTGCCAAAGGGACAACCCGCGATACGTTTGAGCTTGTTAGCCAAGCTGAGCGCCATGGCGCACGTGTGGCGCTGTTTGGCCGCAAAATCAATTTTGCTGAAGCGCCTTTGGAGCTGGTGCGCATTATGCGCCTTGTTATTGAGCGACTCATTTCGCCAGGCGAAGCCGTAAAAATGTATCACGGCTATATGGTCAAAAACAAAATGCACCCCGACCGTGAAGTGACCGAAGATATGGAAATCACTGATCCTGTTCTAAAAGGTTAACCTGTGGAACGCAGCGGAATATTGTGTGGCGGTGCATGGTGTATCGACCGCAACATCAGCATCAACCACTGGCCGCAAGAAGAAACCGTTTCCACAATGTTATCAGAACGCCGCCATGGCGGCTGCCCCGGACACAACATGTCCGTGGGGTTAAAAAAGCTTGGCGCGCCCTTCCCCGTCTCTGCCATTGGCTTGATCGGCGATGATGACGACGGGAGGCAATTGCTCAATATCTGCGACGAACATGGCATAGAACGCTCAGCACTCAAATCGCGCAGCGATATTTCAACATCATTCACATTCGTGATGAACGCCGCAGATTCCGGAAAGCGAACATTTTTTTACTCCCCCGGCGCACATGCTGCGCAAACGCCAGATGATTTCGATTTCAGCAATTCATTGTCACGCATTGTTCATTTGGGGCTTCCCGGCCTTCATGAAAAGCTCGATGCCCCATGGGGCGATGATCCATCCGGATGGGTTATGGTGTTGAAGAAAGCCAAGGCAGCGGGCCTTAAGCCCAATATTGAACTTGTTTCGGTCGAGCCCGAAAAAATCCACGCTACAGCCCTGCCAATGTTACCTTATCTTGATACCTTGATCATCAATGATTACGAAGCGGGCGCCATTTCAGAAATTACAACAATCAAAAACGGCGTACCGGATGCGTTGGCCTGCAGGCGAGCTGCGGAAATTTTGATGGAACGAAGTAAACTTTCACTTGCTGCCATTCACTTTCCAATGGGCGGCGTGGTGTTAGCACGAAATGGCGACGTTGCAGAACACGCCTCGGTCAATGTTCCAAAATCCGTTATCGTCGGCTCAAATGGTGCGGGCGATGCCTTCGCAGCGGGGATACTCTTTAGCCACCACGAAGGCTGGCCCCTTTTGCAATCCCTAAAACTCGCCCATGCCAGCGCCGCGTCCAGTATGCGTCACGAGTCAACGACCGGATCAATAGTGAACTACAAAGAGTGCCTGCGCTTAGCGGACGCTTGGGGTTGGCGCGGATGAAGCCTTTTTCTTTTTCTTTTTTATTGCTTTCACCAAAGATTTCGGACGATTTTCTTGCAAGGTTTCCAATTGCAACTGCTGAATTTCCATCAGACGTTCCCATTGCTTGCTGACCAAGTAATCCAACTTTTCATGCAAATGGCGGATTTCCAATTCAGCCTTTAGATTAACCCGGTAATCACTCTCGGCCCGCAATCGATCTTTCCTTTCAGCGCGGCGTTGACTCATCAAAATTACGGGAGCTTGAATTGCGGCAAGGCAAGAAAGCATGAGATTTAAAAATATAAACGGATATGGATCGAACGACCATTTGGCATAGACCAATACATTCAGCGCCATCCAACAGGCAAGAAACACGCCAAAGCCAATTAAAAAATACCAACTGCCGCCAAACTTGGCAAGATTGTCAGCAAGCTGATCGCCGATGCTACGATGATCATCATAAACATCTTCAATGTTTTCTGCGATTGTATCGTGCTCAGCGATGCTTTTGGCCACTTCGCGGTCAAGCGCCGTTAACTCGCCATGTTCAGCCAGTAACATGTCCTCAACATATTTCATGCGATATTTGTCGAGTTCGACAGTGCTGATCAACGCTTCATGTGAAAGCTTAGGATGATCGCGCAAAATCTGCTCAGTCAGCGAAGGCCGCAAACTTCCCAAGGATTGCAGCGACCTCGTTGGAAAGGGTTTGCCAGAAATTGAACACGTCGGGCGGGCGGCACCACCACTCGTCGAGGTAATTTTTGGATTTGTGATAACTGCGTCGCTCATATCTATCTCCGAAGGTGAGATCAATTTAAAGTGAACCCATTCCCTATAAAAACTTCATTCCCGCGAAGGCGGGAATCTCTGTTTACTTTGTTACCAAACACAGATGCCCGCCTACGCGGGCATGACAATTTGAAGTGATCAGCGAAAAAATTGATTAGAACAAAAAAATACTTAAGCAATAACTATCACGTCGGACGAAACAAATCGCCTGAACAAAATTTAAGTAATTTTCTCTTACTTCAATGAGCCGTCTGCTTTTAAATTATGAACCAGCAAGGCCACCGTCTTTTGTGGAACTTCGATCATTTCACCAGATTCAATTTTGTCCAACTTAAAAGGCCCATATTGCGTTCGAATAAGACGGTTCACCATGCCACCATAATGCTGCACCAGTTTTCGAATTTCGCGGTTTTTACCTTCGGTTAGAACGACACGGTACCAACTATTGGTGCGCCCACCTTTTTCCAGTTCTTCCGTAAACTCTGCACCGCGATATTCAATGCCGTCCACCACAACGCCCTGCGCTAGAGACGCAATCTGCTCATCCGTAAAACGTCCGCGCACGCGCACCCGGTAAACGCGTCGCATGGCTGTATCAGGGTGCATCATGGCTTGAGCAAGAGGGCCATCTGTTGAGAGCACAAGAAGGCCTTCACTGTTTACGTCTAACCGTCCTACAGCCATCAAACGTGGCAGTCCAGGTTGATTTAATGCGGGAAGCTCAAACACAGTGGGGCGATTTTTGTGATCCCGGTTGGTAACCAAAACATCGATGGGCTTATGCAGCAAAAACAAGCGCGGCGTTGCCGCCAAATCTGGCGCAACTGCATTGCCATCCCAAGTTACCCGGTCACCATCTTCGACAGGCGTTGTGGGCAATGCCACAGCACCATTTACAAACACCCGGCCCTCGGCCACCATTCGCTCAGCTTCGCGACGCGAGCCGATGCCCGCTCTTTGCAAATAAACATTGAGCCGCATATATCAGCCACCCGTCACTGGGGGGAAGAAGGCCACTTCAGTGGCGCCGACCAAGGAAGCATCCAACGTCGTATGGTTCTGATTAATCGCCACTTTTAACGTTCTTAAATCAGCAAAAGCTTGCGCCACACGCTCATCTCGCGCTTTTAAAAAATCAATCAGTGTACTGACATTACCTACGTCTGCAGGCAGTTCAATTTCATCTGCCCCACGCCCAATGATCTGGCGAAAACGCGCAAAATAAAGGATCTTCATTCTTCATCCACCACATGGCGCACGCCCACTCGGAAATAGTCATAACCAGTATAGAGCGTAAATGCCGCGGCAATCCACAACAACACAATGCCGATTTCAGTGGTGTGGGGAATAAATCTATCTGCCGCTGGCCCCGCAATCAAAAACCCAATAGCCAAAAGTTGAGCGGTGGTTTTCCATTTTGCAATTTTTGTCACGGGCACAGAAACTCGCAGCTCACCCAAAAATTCTCGCAAACCAGAAACTAAAACTTCCCGCGAAATAATAATAATCGCGGCCCACATATGCCCGTCTTTTAAACCGCCGTCTGCCGCTAAAACTAAGAGAACGACCGCAACCAAAACCTTATCCGCGATTGGATCCAGCATTCGCCCTAAAGCTGACTGTTGCTGCCATTTGCGCGCCAAATACCCATCAAAAAAATCAGTAATTGCAGCAAAAATATAAATGCCAAGCGCTAACCAGCGCGATTGATTGGTGCCCCACATCAATAATCCAGCAACCAAAGGAACTGCCAAGATGCGGCCATAGGTCAGCAAGTTCGGAAGCGTCCAAACTTTTGACCCCGGCACAGCTGCTTTTACAACCTTGTCAATCACCGTTTCGCCCATTTACGAATTCGGGTGGAAATGATCAAAAATCATTTGCGCCAACGCCGAACTCACACCTTCAACTGCGGCCAAATCAGACACATTAGCCCGCGCCACAGCTTTCGCCGATCCGAAGCTTTGGAGCAAGGCTTTCTTACGCTTGGCCCCTATACCTGAAATCTCATCGAGCGGGCTTATTCCAATAGCCTTTGAACGCTTAGCGCGGTGCGAACCGATCGCGAAACGATGTGCCTCATCGCGCAAACGTTGGACATAATAGAGAACAGGATCACGCGCTTCGAGCATAAAGCTTGATTGGCCTGAAACAAAGAAATGTTCGCGTCCCGCATCACGGTCTGGCCCCTTGGCCACGCCAACCACGGCTAGATCATGCACGCCCAACTCGGCGAGGACTGACTGAACAGCTGAAAGTTGGCCAGCACCGCCATCAATCAAAAGCAAATCCGGCCAAATCGCAGCGTCATTTTCATTGGCATCGCGATCATCGCTATGCTCTTTTAGCAGACGTGAGAATCGGCGAGTCAGCATTTCTTTCATCATACCAAAATCATCACCAGCCACCGTCTCTTCAGCCTTGATATTGAACTTTCGGTATTGCGCTTTCATGAAGCCATATGGCCCCGCCACAATCATACCGCCCACAGCATGAGCGCCTTGAATATGCGAATTATCATAAACCTCAATCCGGCGTGGCGGCGTAACCAGCTTGAAGGCCTTTGCCATACCGTCCAGCAATTTGGTCTGTGACGATGTTTCCGCCATCTTGCGACCATTGGCTTCGCGCGCGTTGCTGACCGCATAATCAGTGAGCGCTTTTTTCTCACCACGTTGTGGAACCAAGATTTCAACTTTGTGCTCGGCATGGGTAGAGAATGCCTCCTCCAACAGTTCAAGCTCTTCAACCTCATGAGACAACATGATCTGTTTAGGGATCGGCTTATCATCATAGAACTGACTGATAAAGGCGGAGAGAACCTCAGCCTCGCTCGTCGATTTGTCGGCCTTTGGAAAATAGGCCCTCGTTCCCCAATTCTGTTCGGCGCGGATGAAAAACACCTGCACGCAAAACTGCCCGCCCTCAAAAGCCAAACCAAAAATATCGGCCTCTTCGATGCCTTGGGGATTAATACCTTGTGTAGCGGTCACAAAGCTCATCGCTTGAATGCGGTCGCGGAACCGCGCTGCTGTTTCAAACTCCAAAGCCTCAGCCGCTTCCTCCATGCGCCTTGCGAGTTCAGCTTTCACTGCATTGTTTTTACCCGACAGAAAATCTTCGGCTTCACGTACCAATACATTGTAATCTTCGGTCGAAATAAAATTCACACAAGGTGCCGAGCAACGCTTGATTTGATGCAACAAACAGGGTCTATTACGATTAGCATAAACGCTATCATTACAAGTTCTTAGCAGAAATGCCTTCTGTAAAGTATTAATTGCATGATAGACCGACCCCGCTGACGCAAACGGCCCATAATAACTGCCCTCACGGTTCCTTGCACCGCGGTGCTTGGCCAGCTGCGCTACCTCGTGATCCTTAGCAATTAAAATATACGGAAATGATTTGTCATCACGCAAAATCACATTGAAACGCGGTTTCAATTTTTTAATGAGATTGGCTTCCAAGAGCAGTGCTTCAGCCTCTGAAGCCGTAACCACAAACTCCATGTTGCACGTAATGCTAATCATCAACGCAATACGATTATTGTGCCCCTGCCCCCGCGCATAACTTGAAACGCGGTTCTTAAGGTTCTTGGCCTTGCCCACATAAATTGCATCACCATCCGCATCAAACATGCGGTAAACGCCAGGCTTGGTCGGGAGCCTCGTGACAAAATCGGCGATCAGTTCGGTGCCTATGAGCTTAGGTAAATCAGTCATGTCTCTATTCTACGTCTTCCACCGCCTGCGGGGGAAGACGATCACCGCCCGCGCTCAATCTCCACACCCACACTCCGCGCATTCGGGATGATATCTGGCTTCTCAATCCTAACCCTTGCCGCCGCCACGCGCTTATCGCGGAGGCAGGATTCTGCAAATCTCTCGGCCAGTGTCTCGACCAGATTCACATGGCCCTCAGCCACAATTGATTCAACCTTTTTTGCGATAATTTCATAAGAAACCACATGGCTGATTTCATCTTTGATGGGGCCTTCCGCTTCATGCACCGACAGATCAATATTCACGATGATCCGCTGCGGCTTCTCCTTCTCATGATCATAAATACCAATCAGCGCCATAACTTCTAAATCGCGCACAAACACATGGCGCAGGCGGCTGGATGCGCTGGCCACGTGATGGGTAATCTTCGGGCCGCTCATTCCTTCACCTCAACCACGTCTGGCGTTTTCCAAACTAAATGTTGACCGCCATCAAGGGCGATCATTTGGCCAGTCAGCGCTGGTTGCGATAATATGAACTTAACAGTTTCGCTGATCTCCGCTGGCGACGTGCCGCGCTCTAGCAACGTCAAACTTTCCTGCTTTGCAAAATCTTCATCGCCCATCCGTGATGAAGGGAGTGCTGGCCCAGGGCCAATTGCGTTCACCCGAATGCGCGGCGCCAAGGCCTGCGCCATGGTGCGCGTGGCCGTCCACAATCCCGATTTTGCAATCGTATAAGAAAAGAACAACGGATTTAGCCGCCACACGCGTTGGTCTATCAGATTGATAATATTACCATTTTCGCCATCTGGGAGTTGCTTTGCAAAGGCCTGCGCCAACATTACAGGCGCGCGCAAATTAACGTCCATGTGGCTTTGCCACATCGGAGCTTCGAGATTGCCAAGACGATCAAATTCGAACATCGAAGCATTATTGATCAAAGCTGTGAGCGGCCCAACTGCCTCGACAGCTTTTGCCATAAGTCTTTCGCCAATATCAACATCAGCCAAATTGCCTTGCACGGCCACAGCGTTGCGCCCTGCGGCGCGGATAAGCTTCACAACACCTTCAGCCTCAGCTGCAGAGCCATTATAATGCACCACAACATCCCAACCATCACCAGCAAGATCAAGCGCAATTTGACGGCCAATGCGTTTTGCGGCACCCGTTATGAGAACGCTTTTAATCATCACCCCTCCGGCATCAGAATTACATAATGCTTCTTGACTTTCCGCACCGTTTGCCATGTGCCCTTAAAGCCAGCCGGAATGATAAAAGCATCGCCGCGCTTCAATCGCCATTTTTTACCATCTTCGCGGGTCAACACTGCTTCACCTTGGATAAAATGGCAGAATTCCCATTCAACATAATCGACTTTCACTGTGCCGGGCGTCGATTCCCATATACCACTGAACAAGCGGCCGTCGTCTGAACTGAAATGGTTCCAAGTATTTGTCTTATAGGAACCCTTAATCAACTTGGTTTTATCCGACGTGCCCTTTTCCTTCTTGGGCGCAGTTTTGCCCGTGGTCTTCATCACCAGAATATCTGTGGGATCAGGCATCATGTTTTAGTCGCTCCAATAATTCTTCTCGCGTAGGCACAAAATCGCTCGCCACCCACCAATCTTCTAAACTTCGCAACACTTCGCCCATATAGGGGCCAGAAGCAATGCCAGCTTCTAACAAATCCTGCCCATTGATCGGCAATTTCGGAATGGGCCAATGCTTGGGTAAGTCGAGCAGAGCTCGCCATTTCTTATCGCGTTTAGAGGCCCTGCCGCTAGCCCAACCCAATTCCACAGAATCTGTCCAAGCCTGCCCTCCCAAATGATAAAGCATGGTACGCTGTTCCGACATCTTTAGTTTCGGCGACAAATCCGGCCCAGTGCCAAGATCATCAATACGCTGGGCTTCAGCATTTGAAAGCCGCAGATCCTGCTTCAGATCGTCTGGTTTCTTTGCAAGGCAATATAGTCGCAACACGGCATCGTCCGGCAAGCGACCGATCAATCGCCAATCATCAGTATACGGAATAATTTTTCTCAGCACACCCGAAGCGGCCATAATTTTTAACGTTGGCACTGCGCGCGGTGCAACAACAATTTTGAACATTTCCTGACGGATGCGTTCTGCAGAAATCTTTTTCAAGCCTGACTTTAATTTGGCACATGCAGCCAATCCAATTTTATCAGGCCCACCTTTTCCAAACCGCGCATGAAAACGGAAGAAGCGTAAGATACGCAAATAGTCTTCCTTGATGCGCATCTTTGCATCGCCAACGAACCTAACTCTGTTTCTCAGTAAATCGCCATAACCATTTGTAAAATCATAAATTTTACCCGCAGCGTCACAATACATCGCATTCATCGTAAAGTCGCGGCGCATGGCATCTTCGGCCCACTCAGAAGTATAAGCTACCATGGCACGCCTGCCGTCTGTTTCCACATCCCGGCGCAAAGTCGTCACCTCAAATGGTATACCACCATTCACCACTGTCACCGTGCCATGGTCAAAACCAGTGGGGTGGACGCCAAAGCCAGCCGCTTTGCAAACTCGCATCACATCGGTGGGCAACATCGTTGTCGCAAGATCAACATCAGCAATCGGAACACCCAGCAAAGCATTGCGCACAGCACCACCCGCCACACGCACTTCTCCACCGCCTCGCGTGATCACAGCCATCACCTGTTGCAGGCGCGGCTCATTCAACCAAACAGCTTTGCGAAAACTAGGAAGGGGTTTCATAGAGGCGGTCATATAAATTCTTTATCATGCCGGCAGTCGCCCCCCAAATATATCTCTCACCATGCGGATAAACATAAAAATGCCGCACCATCCCTTTCCATTCGCGCGACTGAGTTTGGCGATTTTGGGGGTTCATCAAAAACGAAAGCGGCACCTCAAATATATCATCCACCTCATGGGCGTGGGCTTGCAGATCAAAACCTTCGCGCACCAAAGCCACCACTGGCGTTACCACATATTGCGTAATGGTCAGATAACCGTCGAGATAACCCAGCGGAGAAATAAACTCTGCCGCTAACCCAACTTCCTCCATCGTCTCTCTGAGTGCCGCAGCCAATGCCGTTTCGCCCAAATCCTGCCGCCCGCCTGGAAAAGCAATTTGGCCGCCGTGACTGGTCAAATGCGCTGTACGCTGAGTGAGCATGACACTTGGCCCTGTTTCACGGAGAATAATAGGAACGAGAACTGATGCAGCCTTTGTCACCACCCCATTCGGTATCATACGTGCCCGTTCATTCATGTCATCATCTGAACGGTTCCAATCTGAAGGCGGTTCCACCAGCAAATGCTTTGCAGCGCGTGTCTTAAAATCTTCAAACGAAAAATCAGCCAATTTCATCTGCCTTTTGCATGGGATAGAACACGCCGGAAGACCAAACGCCAAACCATTCGCCCTCAGTCACACCCAGCGCCACCAAATCATAAAACAACGCTCGCGAAACCAAAGCCTCCAAATTTCTGCGCACTAAGATATAGGGCTTTAAGCCGCCCGTGCCAGCCTCATCGGCCACCCGCATAGGATGATCTGGCCCCAGCACAAATTCATCGTCGACATTCGTTTCGAAACTAATTTTCTGACTACGATCTGCGCCAGATACCGCCATACGGATCGCCAGAAACGGAGCATCGTCAACGCGGATGCCACATCTCTCGACCGGCGTAACCAGATAATATTTGCCGTCCGCGTCATATCGCAAAATTGACGCAAATAATTTCATCAGCGGTTTGCGACCAATCGGCGAGTTCATGTAATACCACAGACCATCGCCAGCGATGCGCATGTCAATATCGCCGCAGAATGGCGGGTTCCATAGCTCTACAGGTGGCAGGCCTTTTGCCTTAACCACATCATTTAAACCTTTCAGCGGATTGCTGACATCACTCGCAGTCGTCATTGTTCCAATCTATACAGATATTTCGAAATTGAGTCGCAAAAAGCGGCTGACATGATTGCGCCATTCTTGGGCGTAATTGTAACGGTAAATGAATTAGGAAGACAGATGGCAAAAGCAAAAACAGTAAATGATTACGATGCAACCAGCGCCAAATTGCAGGCCGCAAAGACTGCGCTGAATAATGTTGTGTTTGGCCAAAATGATGTAATCGAATTGGCTATGATCGCGATCCTCGCTGGCGGACATGCATTAATTGTTGGCGCACCTGGCCTTGCCAAAACCAAACTCGCCACATCTTTAGGCACAGTTTTGGGCCTCAACGAAAAGCGCGTTCAATTCACACCCGATTTAATGCCTGCGGATATTCTTGGCGCAGAAGTTCTTGATGAAGTAAATGGCAAACGTGCTTTTCGATTCATACCCGGTCCGGTGTTCTGCCAACTTCTAATGGCTGACGAAATCAACCGGGCATCACCGCGTACACAGTCGGCACTCCTGCAATCGATGCAGGAACACCACGTAACGGTGGCTGGCGAACGCCACGATTTGCCTCAGCCATTCCACGTGCTCGCCACGCAAAACCCAATTGAGCAAGAAGGCACATATCCATTGCCTGAAGCACAGCTTGATCGTTTTCTTGTGCAGGTAGATATTTCATATCCGCCACTCGATGCCGAACGCCGCATGCTGTTTGCGACGACTGGCAATGAAGAAACCCAACCTGTGGCCGTGCTCACAACTGCCGATTTGATGAGCGCGCAGAAACTCACGCGTGATATTCCAGTGGGCGAGCAAGTGACTGATGCAATCTTGAAAGTTGTCCGCGCCGCAAGGCCGAGCGCCGAAACAAGTAAAATGATCAACGACAATGTCGCGTGGGGGCCATCGCCTCGCGCTGCTCAGGCCTTGATGCTCTGCGCCAAAGCCCGTGCTATGTTGCAAGGTCGCTTATCGCCCTCTGTGGAAGATGTGATTGCATTGCTTGAACCCGTGTTTAAACATCGTATGGCGCTCAACTTTTCAGCACGCGCTGATGGCGTGACGGTGCAATCAGTCATTGCTCACTTGGCGCAAACCTTAGCATAAACCAAATGGCGCAAGCGGCACCTCATAACACCAGCCAAAGAGCAGATGCTCTTTCGCAAAAGCTTCCGGCACTATTGGTAAAGGCCGAGCGTGTGGCTGCCACGGTTATGCTGGGAGTTCACGGCCGCAAACGCGCAGGTCCGGGCGAAAATTTCTGGGCTTACCGTCACTATAGTTTTGGTGATTCAACGCAGCGTATTGATTGGCACAAAAGCTCAAAGTCCGACCAAGTTTATATTCGTGAAAACGAATGGGAGGCCGCCAACACGTTGTGGCTCTGGTCAAACATCGGCCCGCGCATGGATTTCAAATCGCATTTGGCAACCGAAACCAAAAAAGAGCGGGCACAAATTTTGCAACTAGCCTTGGCCAGCTTGGCCATCCGGGCCCATGAACGCATCGGCGCAATCGGCAGTGACCGCCGGGCCGGAACAGGCCAAATGGCATTACGCCAATTGGCCGAGGATTGCGCCAAACCCAACGACAACCCTTTGCCTGTGCCTCGCGCCATGCAACGTCAATCAGCCGCTGTTTTGATTTCCGATTTCCTCGATGAGCCAGAAGCAATCAAGCGCGCCATGGCAACTTTGGCCGAATCCGGCGTGCGCGGGCACTTATTGCAAATCACCGATCCGGCAGAAGAAACCCTGCCCTATGATGGCCGCATGGAATTCTTGGGTCTCGATTCTACCCAAAAATTCCTCGCCAATAAAACCCAAAATCTTCGGGCGAAATATATTGAGGCCTTTGCCACCCAACGCGAAGCCGTTCGCCAAATTGCATCGCGCCTTGGCTGGTCATTCACGGTGCATCGTACGGATGAACAACTCAGCAAATGTTTACAAGCCTTGCATCTCCGGATCAGCGATCGATGATGCAATTTTTTCAAGCCCTCAGTTTCGAAACGCCATTGGCACTCTGGGGCCTACTGGCGCTACCTGTCATCTGGTGGCTACTGCGCTTTAGCCCGCCACGCCCACAATCCATAAAGTTTCCTCCTTTGCGCATCTTGCTGGGCCTCAAACAACAGGAAGAAACGCCAGACAAAACGCCGTGGTGGCTTTTGCTTTTGAGATTAGCCCTGGCCGTAGTCTTAATCCTCGCAGTAGCCCACCCAAAAAATAGCGAAAAAAGTATTATCGCCCAAGGCACCGGCCCTTTACTGTTGATTGTCGATGATGGCTGGGCCGCAGCTAAAAATTGGCCCAAGCGCGTAGAGGCGATGCAAACCATTTTAACTGAGGCTCAGAATGCTGGTCGTGTCGTCACGCTTGCTCCGACAACACCAACAGTCCGCCCAACCAGTCTGACGGAGGTCGCCGCCAGCGATGCATTAAATATCTTGCGCGCTCTTCAGCCTCAAGCCCTTTCAACTGATCGCAGCGCGTTATTGAAGCGGCTGAACGACGAAAGGCCAAAACCAGGCCAAGTGATTTGGTTGACGGATGGTCTTGATTCTGGTTCGGCGCAGAGCTTCGCAACGGGCCTTTCGCAACAATTCGGCAACACTGTCTCAGCATTGCAATTGCCGGAAGATACAACGATTGCATTGGGTAAGCCCACCATTGACGGCAGCGATATTAAAGTCACTGTTTTTCAGGGCATAAACTCAGAAACAAAATCAATAGCCCAAGCCATCGCGGGCAATAGCCGTGTTTTATCGGAAGCACCTATTGATTTTGTAGGAAGCAATACTGCCTCAGCAAAACTTGTGCTGCCCATTGAGCTGCGCAATGAGATTCAATCAATAACCATTAACGGCCAAAATCATGCTGGGGCCAGACAGTTGCTGGATGATCGATGGCGCAGAAAATCAATCGCCATCCAATCTGGAACGGCGCTCGAAGCCGCCCAACCCCTGCTCTCACCTTTGCATTATGTGACGCGTGCATTGGAACCTTATGGCGAGATTCAAGAACCGACTAATGTCGATGAATTAAAAGCAGCTTTAGATGCAGGCCTCTCGATGTTGGTGATGGCCGACATTGGCAACATCGGCCAAAAGAACCATGATGCCATTCTGCCGTGGATTGAAAAAGGTGGTGTGCTACTGCGATTTGCTGGCCCGCATTTGGCCGCGACCAATGACGATTTACTTCCCGTAAAGCTGCGCGAAGGTGATCGCAATTTAGGAAGTGCATTGAGCTGGGAAACCCCACAGGCCATACAATTTTTTTCCGACAAGAGCCTGTTTGCAGGATTGATGCTAGACCCCAAAGTAACGATCTCTCGCCAAATATTAGCCGAGCCTGATACCGATCTACCCGATAAAACTTGGGCGAGTTTAGGTGACGGCACACCGCTGGTGACAGCCACGCGCAAAGGCAAAGGGTTCATCATTTTGTTTCACGTTACAGCAAACGCAGATTGGTCTAATCTGCCGCTTTCCGGAACATTTGTAGACATGCTCCAACGCATCACCGACATCGCCCCCGCGGCCGGCAGCAACACAGCATCGACAGCATCAAACGACCAAACCAATGCTTTTTCTTTGAGACTCTTGCTAAATGGTGCAGGCGAGCTTGTAACCCCAACCGTTACCATCGACGCTATCCAAGCCAAAGACTTTGACAGCGCCAAAGCATCGGCCAAAACCCCACCCGGAATTTATGCGCTCGGCAACCGGGAGCGCGCTATCAATTTGGATTTGAAACAAACTGACCTGACACCCATTACGAACTTGGGAGGTGGATTGACGTTGCAAAATATTACGCCTCCTAAAAACACAAGCTTTGCAGCAAGCCTTTTTATCTTGGCCGCACTCCTATTTCTTGCTGACACTTTGGCTGCTCTGATCCTGGGCGGCGGCCTGAAAATGATCAGCCGCTCCGCCACAGCTGCATCGTTGGTCTTCCTCGTGAGTGGTGCATTCCTGTTCTCACCCCAAGACGGTCGCGCCGATGATAATTCCGATGTGAAAGCCACCACTGAAACCCATTTGGCTTTCGTAAAAACTGGAGATGCCGAAATAGACCAAACAAGCGAACAAGGTTTAAAAGGCCTTGGTCTGATAATGGCAGATCGCACTTCTGCCGCTTTGGGAGCGCCAATAGGCGTCAACGTCGAAACCGATGAACTTGTGTTCTACCCAGTACTCTATTGGCCGGTAAACGAAGCAGCTCAACCTCCGAACGAAAACGGTCTAGCTCGCATCGATGCCTATATGAAAAATGGCGGAACAATTGTTTTTGATACACGCGATGCCGGAACAGATTTTGGCAGCGGCAGCGCCAACGGTGACGCGCTAAAGCGTATTCTTGCCAAGCTTGATGTTCCAGCACTGGAACCTGTGCCTGAGGGACATGCCCTCACGAAATCATTCTATCTCTTGAAGGATTGGCCCGGCCGATATGAAGGCGGTGTGCTCTGGGTTGAAGCCAAAAATGGCGAAAATCCTGCGAAATCGGATGGCGTATCAGGAATCATTATTGGATCTAACGACTATGCCGCAGCATGGGCTTTAGACGAAAATGCTGTGCCACTTAATGCCATTGTTGGTGGCTCTGACCGTCAACGTGAATATGCTTTCCGTGTCGGGGTCAACATTGTGATGTATGCACTCACCGGAAATTACAAAACCGATCAAGTGCACGTACCAGCGCTTCTTGAAAGACTGGGCCAATGAACTTGCAAATTGAATATGTGCCGTTTGTAAGCTGGCCAGTTCTCGCCACCTTCGCAGTGCTTTGCCTGACAGCTATCATTTTCATGATCATCAACAAAAGACGCGGCACAATTTTGCGCGCGGCAACAGCGGTATTGTTATTGGCTTGCCTTGCAAACCCTACGATCCGTCAAGACGAGCGCGAACAATTGACTGATATCGCTGTCGCAATTGTAGATCAAAGCCAAAGTCAGAGTATAGGCCAACGCACCGCCCAAACACAAAACGCATTGACCCAATTGAAATCGCGATTGGATGCACTTGGCAACACTGAATTGCGCATCACCAATGTGACTTCAGGCATTGAATCGGGTAGCGATGGAACCAGGCTGATGACGGCTCTCAGCAAAACCTTAGCAGACATTCCCAAAGATCGTTTTGCAGGAGCCTTTCTCATAACCGATGGCCAAGTTCACGATGTACCTCAAACTTTGATAGGGTTGGCCGGGCCAATTCACGGTCTAATCTCAGGCAGCAAAACGGAAAGCGACCGCCGCATCGTCCTCGATAGAAGTCCTCGCTTTGGCATCGTGGGTCAGGAACAATCAATCCAATTTCATGTAGAAGAGTCAAACGGTGATAAGTCGCCTCTCGCAGTGACGCTGCAAATCCCCGGCAATGACGCAACCAGTGTCGAAGTCATACCGGGCGTGGTCACTGATTTTCCTCTGAAAATTTCTCATGCAGGTCAGAACTTTTTGGAACTTTCGGTTGCTATCCGCGAAGGCGAACTATCCAAAGAAAATAATCGCGCCGTTGCAGCCATCGAAGGTATCCGCGACCGCTTGCGTGTCTTGCTCGTATCAGGCCAACCACATGCAGGCGAACGCACATGGCGCGATCTGCTTAAGGCTGACGCTGCGGTGGATCTCGTTCATTTCACAATTTTACGCCCCCCAGAAAAGCAAGATGGTACACCAACCAAAGAATTGTCGCTCATCGCATTTCCCACTCGTGAACTCTTCATCGATAAACTCGACCAATTCGATCTGGTGATTTTTGATCGCTATCACCGCCAAGCTATTCTGCCCGACGCCTACATGTCCAACATCGCCGAATATGTAAAGAAGGGTGGTGCTGTACTCGTGGCTTCAGGACCAGACTTCGCCGAAAGCGATGGAATATACGCAACTCCCTTGTCCGATATTTTGAGCGCCGCCCCCACAGGCCAAGTGACTGAAACACCATTTAAGCCAGCCCTGACGGATTTGGGTAAACGCCATCCCGTCACACGTGGACTACCCGGCGCTGGAGATGGCAAACCAACTTGGGGCCGCTGGTTCCGCTTAATCGATACACTCCCTGCTGCTGAAGCTGAAACATTAATGTCAGGACCTGACGATAAACCACTTCTGGTGCTCGCCCATCAAGGAGAGGGTCGCGTTGCGCAATTGCTGTCTGATCATGGCTGGCTGTGGGCGCGCGGCTTTGAAGGCGGTGGGCCACAAACCGAACTTCTGCGTCGCATGGCCCATTGGTTGATGAAGGAACCAGATTTAGAGGAAGAAAAGCTATCGGCAAAACAATCTGGTGACAAACTTGTAATTACCCGCCAGACGCTCGCCGACAAAGCCGAAGACGTGGTTGTCACCACGCCGTCAGGCAAAACCCAAAGGGTGGAACTGGCAGGCAATGGCGCGGGGCAATTCAGAGCCACAATACCAATCACAGAAGCAGGCCTTCACACGCTTAATGACGGCAAACTGATTGCTGCCACAGCCGTCGGCGCGGGTGATGCAAAAGAGGCATCTGACATTCGCGCAACTGCCGAAAAGCTTCAACCAGTCGCAACGGCCACAGGTGGTGGCGTAGCATGGATAGAAGATGGCTTGCCCAGTATCGGCAAATCCGCATCAGGCCAATTGATGACAGGTTCAGGCTGGATGAACATCCGCGCCAATAATCAATTTCGCGTCACAGCAATCAGACAGGTTTCGCTATCCTCAACCTTGCTGAGTTTGGTGCTGTTGCTGATTGCCGCATCAGCCATGTGGTTCCGCGAGGGCCGCTAGCAGCTCATAAGAGCGCGGTGCTGAAAGCACCAAGCCTTTAGCAGTTGCCAATGCATGGGCTACAAGCTCAAGATATAAAAAACGCTTTGGATCATAAGTCCCAGGCAAATCCAACTGCCCTTCCGGCACTTGGTGAAAACCAACCCGCGAATAATAGGGCGGATCGCCCACCAACAGCACCAAACTGTGTCCCAGCTCGAGCGCCTTGCTTAAACTCACCTGCATGAGTTTCAAACCAATCCCTAAATTCTGCCGTTTTGGGTGCACGGCAAGCGGCCCTAACAACAATGCGGGCTGCATGGCATGGCCAATCGTTATAGGCCAATAACTAATGCAGCCAGCGATACACACTTCAGAATCGCGAATTACCAGCGAAAGCCCTGGGGCGGCCGTATTGCCTTCACGCAGCCGGTAAGACGTCTTGGTACGCCGCGAGAGTCCAAAGGCATTATCCAGAATAGTTTCGATGATGGGGATATCGGCATCAATCTGCGGAACGGGGGAGAATTCAAAGCTCATGGTTTTCACATTCAGATGGGGAAGAATTAGCCTCACCCAAAAAGGCAAGACTGCTTAGCAAGCGCTCAAGCGTCGTCGCAGAAAAATGTGAATGATTTCGAACATAGAATTCGCGTTACAACGACGGCTGGTCCTCGTCAAGTATTCTTACCAATGCTCAGAAATGGGCAGCCCTTCAACGATTTCATCCAAGCGCCGCCGTGATCCCTCAGTAATATCCGCTGGAAGTTGCGCAATGGAGAAAAACTTCGCCTCTAAAATCTCGTGATTAGGCTTCCTAGTTTCAAGTCGAAATTCTCTTAAAATATAAAGACACACAAAATCGCCCGGAAACTTTTCTTCGTTCGAAAAAATGCCGTGCAGCAAAAGCGGGCCTTCCGCCACAACCCCTGCTTCCTCGCGGATTTCGCGGATAGCTGAGGGAATGAGCAATTCTCCTCTCTCAACACCACCACCTGGCAAAATCCAGCCCGGCGAATAAGATTGCTTCACCAACATCACAGCACCCGATGAATCAAAAATTGCAACACGCGCACCAAGCGTTTTTCCACGCGAAAGGCGCAAAAACGTTCTCAAGCCCAAGCGTGACAAAACCTTAAAGAAAATAGGATGCATATCTACTCCGACCTCGCTTGTGCCCGCCTCCTAATCGCTATAATTGATGCGCAATCAAGCGGCAACAATGAAGAGGTTATTCAAAATGAGCGCAAACACAATCACCGTGCGCCCCGTGCTTAACAAAGCAGACAAAATAACCTTCCTCAAAGTTCCGTTCGAAATCTATGCGAAGGATAAAAACTGGATTGCGCCACTTTTCTTGGAACGTCTAGAACATCTCGACCCCAAGAAAAATCCTTATTTCGAACACGCCGATGCGCAGCTTTTCATTGCCGAAAAAAACGGCAAGCCCGTCGGCCGCATCTCGGCACAAATCGATCGCCTGCATCTGGAACGCTATAATGATGATTGCGGACAGTTTGGCTTTCTCGAATCAATCGACGACGCCCACGTGTTTGCCGCTCTCTTCAGTGCCGCTGAAGATTGGTTGCATGGCAAAGGTATGAAACATATGAGAGGCCCTTTCAGCTTTTCCATCAATGATGAGTCAGGCTTGTTGATTGACGGCTTTGACACACCACCTAACAGCTTCATGGGCCATGCCCTGCCCTATTACCAAAAACAAACCGAGGCGGCCGGGTTTAAAAAAGCCAAAGATTTGCACGCTTACATCCGCGATATGAAAACACCATTACCCGCAGTTCTAGAACGAATTTATAAACGCGGATTGGCTACCGGCAATGTCACTATCCGCTGCATGAACAAATCTGACATTCAAAACGAAATCAAAATCGTCATTGATATTTTCAATGACGCGTGGAGCAATAATTGGGGCTATGTGCCCTTTACAGAAAAAGAGCTGGCAATGTTGGCAAAAAACCTGAAAATGCTGGTGGCCAAAGAGGCAGTGCAAATTGCATTCTATAAAGGCGAACCCGCTGCCTTTATCATAAGCATGCCAAACCTAAATGAATGGTTCTCAGGTTTGAACGGAAAGCTATTGCCTAAAGGCCTGCCACGCATGATAGGCAAACTCATCACCAAAAAATCAAAATCAATCCGTGTTCCATTAATGGGCGTGCGCCAGCATTTGCAAGATGGCACCTTGGGTTCGGTGCTTTCAATCGGCGTCATCAAAACCGTTTATGAATTTCACAAAGCACGCGGCGTTGAAGAAGTCGAAATGTCGTGGATATTAGAAGACAACACTCGCATGCGTCACATCCTAGAAGCTTCTGGCTCGCGTATCTATAAAACCTACCGCGTCTATGAAAAGAGCCTCTAAACACTATGGGGTTTTCACTGGCGCATTTTTCTGATGTTCATTTAGGTCCGTTGCCAGAAGGATCGGCATTCGCCAACTTTTCGCCAAAACGTGTGATGGGTGCAATGTCTTGGGCTTTCAACAGACGACAAATTCATCTCCCGGAAATTGCAGAAGCCTTAATTAGTGACCTAAAAAACGCCAAACCAGATCATATTGCTTTCACAGGAGACCTCGTCAATATCGCAGCGCTCTCTGAATTTCGGAGGGGCGTGGAATGGTTGAAGAGTATCGGCCCATCAGACTGGCTCTCTTATGTCCCCGGCAATCATGATGCCTATGTTGCAGTGCCGTGGGCAAAGAGCCTAGGTCTATTTGAAGGCTACATGACCAGCGACTTGCGCCAAGAAGAGCAGTTTCCCTTTGTGCGCATGCGCCGCAATGTAGCTCTGATCGGCATAAACGGCGCAATTCCGCAAAGCATGACTCGTGCTGGGGGCAGTGTAGGCCAAACCCAGCGCCAACGGTTGCGTGAAAAATTGAAATCATTGCGCGAACGTGGGTTCTACCGAACCGTGATGATTCACCACCCACCTGCCCCCGGCCTGGCCCATTCTTGGCGTTCGTTGTCTGACGCAGCCGAGCTCAAAGTCATTTTGGAACAAGAAGGCGCAGAGCTTGTTATCCACGGACACAACCACACTCGCACCTTGAATTGGTTAGAATCCTCTCATGGCGCGGTGCCCATCATCGGGGTTCCATCTGCATCAATGATCGAAGGCGGGTCGCATGAAACTGCATCATGGAACAATTATGAAATCGACCGCGCCAAAGGCAAATGGCAAACCCTAGTGTCGATCAGGCAATGGCAAGGACAAGAAAAATCGTTTAAGACAATTTCGGAATTTGAACTGGCGAAAACTTCATGACCTTTGGCGATACTTCTAAATGATGAGCATCATTGCAGGCTTTTTGTCTCGAATGATCTTGCTGCGCTTCTTTGTGCTGTTGTTGAGCATCACACTCTTTGTGCTGACGCTGGAGATTGTCGGTTTGCTCAATAGCATTTTAGCTATCGACGCGAGCCCCATAATGGCAGTCGGCCAATATGCGCTGGCGCGTAGTGCCAGCATTATTTCAACTTTCCTGCCTTTTTGTCTGTTGCTGGCTCTATTGCTCGCCATCACAGAGCTTTCTTACCGCAACGAAATGACAGCCATCTGGTCTGCCGGAATTTCGCCGTCCAGACTTATCGTAATGCTTTTACCTGTCGCTGTTGTTGTGGGGGCCATTCAATTTCTCATTTCCGATAAAGCCGTGCCTGCCGCTGCACCCTATCTTCATGACTGGGGCATTGGCGACTATGCCGCCAAAAAGTCCCACGTAAATCCTGGCGATCCCATCTGGATCAGATCTGGCCCTGATATCATTCAAGCCAAGTCCGTGAATGCAGATCTCACTGAGATGAAAAACATTATCATATTCCGTCGGCAGGCCGATGGCCTGTTGCTCCAACAGCTTTATGTTGAAGAAGCAAAACTGGCTGGAATTATTTGGCAACTAAAAAATATTAATGTTTTCGACCGCGGCGGTCGTGTGCCCTATCACCTCAACGAAATGAACTATGCTGGTGGTCTGCGCGTGTTATCCGGCGCGCCAACAGATGACCCACAAGAAATGACGATCACTCAAATCAATGATTACATCGCCCATGATGGCTATGGGCAGCGACCAGCTTACGTTTACCAAACTTGGTGGCACAAACGAATTTCGCCATTCATTGTTGCTTTGATAATGATCTCGCTTTGCATACCATTGGCGACACGATTCAGGCGGGGTGGCGGATTGGGGCCATTGCTTGGCGTTGGCGTAGGAATGGGATTTTTGTTTTTCGTCAGCGACGGTGTTGCGGCATCCATCGGCGAAATCGGCCTCGTAGCACCTTGGCTCGCGGCTTGGACGCCGATTATAGTGTTTGGTGCAATTGCGGCAGGCTTAGTTGCACGAACCGAACTCGCCTAAAGCGTTTTGACTTTTCACAAAAAAGTCAAAAACGCCCTAGTTTGCCACGACCTTTTTAAAAATTTCGATGATACGATCAATATCATCAAAACTATGCGCTGCCGAAACTGAGCAGCGCAACAGGCACAAACGATTTGGGGTGCCAGGCGGCACTGCCATATTCACATAAACCCCGGATTCAAAAAGCGCATTCCATTTCGCAATGGTGGTGAGCTCATCTGGCATTTTCACAGCGATAACCGGGCTCACAACATCTGTGCCTGTTTCCAGACCAAGGGCCCGCAAGCCATCAAACAAGCGCTGCGAATTATCCCACAAACGCTGGCGACGTTCTGGCTCTTTTGCTAAAACCTCCAAAGCGGCAATAGATGTCGCAACAGATGCAGGCGATGCAGAAGCGGTGAACATATAAGGGCGCATGGCATAGCGCAGTGTATCAAACAACGGATGATTTCCCGCACCAAAACCACCGATCGCCCCAATACTTTTGGAGAAAGTGCCAATCACAAAATCAACTCCATCTTCCAAGCCCGCCTCATCGCCAAGCCCACGCCCGTTTGGCCCAAGGACACCGAAAGAATGCGCATCATCAACCAGCAATTGAAAATCATGCTTCTTTTTCAGCGCGACAAAATCAGCGAGTGGCGCGCGGTCTCCCAGCATCGAGTAGATTCCTTCGAGCACAACAAGTCTTCCGCCCCCAGTGTCATCACGCGCCATGCGTTTATCAAGATCGGCCGCATCATTATGACGAAAGCGCACAAGTTTAGCGCCAGACAAAGTACAGCCATCATAAATCGACGAATGCGAATCTGCGTCGAGATAGATTGTGTCTTTGGGGCCTGCAAGCCCCGACAACATCCCAAGATTGGCTTGATAGCCTGTAGTGAAGACAATGCAATGCTTCAGACCTAAGAACTTGGCAAGCGAACGCTCCAATTCCTTATGCATCGCAAAGCTGCCATTGGCGATACGCGAACCAGTGGTACCCGTGCCAAATTCATCAAGCGCTTTTTTGCCCGCCGCAATCACACTTGGTTCGAAGGTGATGCCCATATAATTATTGGTACCAGCTAAAATAATTTCTCGATTGCCCACGATAGCTCGTGTTGGCGAAATCATTTGGTCATTGGTCACGCCGAGAGCGTTGACACCCATATCAATCATGCGTTGAAAGCGATCCGCTATAGCGCGGTGCTTTTCGAGAAGATCAACCATCAATCAAGCCTTGTTCTTTTGGGCCGCAACATAGCGCGCCAAATCAATCACAGTGCGGGTTTCAGAAACGACATTCATCGGAATTTCGATATCAAAATGGTCTTCCACTTCCATAATGAAATCGAGCACCCCAACGGAATCAATATTGAGCTCCGCAGGAATATCGGTTTCTGCAGCAAGCAATTTACCCTCCAGATTGTAAGGTCCGAGCAGATCACAAATTATTGGGATAATTTCAGCTTCAGTCATTGCGCTGTTCTAACGGCTTGCTTTAACGGCGGCAACCACCCATGGGCGCGATACCACGTCACAGTTTCAGCCAAGCCTTGCGCCAACCCAATTGCATCATCACGCGGCCATCCAGCGCCCCTAGCCACCCAATCACCGTGATAAAGTTCATTCACTTTGCCACGATTGACCATACCTAATTGGCCACTAATTTTGCTGCCAAGCTCGCTAGCCATTGCGATGCCTGTAACTACACTTCTTGGTAGAAAAAACATGCGGTTCGGTTTGCCGCTGATGGCACGATTAAGTGCAGCGAGTTCATGCCAATTATGGCCGCCACTCATATCATCGATTTCAAGAACACCAATCTGCCTCCCCAAAGACGCGGAACAAACCACACGAGCAAAATCAGCCACATGCACCAATGAAAACTGCGCCTTTTTTTGCCCGGGCACCGCGGCCACAGTTTTTTGCAAAGCCGCCAATAGAGGCAAAGTTGCCCTATCGCCTGGCCCATAAATTGCCGAAGGGCGCAGCGTCAAAATCTCCATTTCATTTTTGCGCGTCACTAAAAAATCTTCTGCCGCGCGTTTGCTGGCAGCATATGCCGATAATTCGGGATTACGCGCTGTTATCGACGACACATTCACAAATCGCTTCACGCCATTGGCAACCGCCGCATTGAACACATTGCGAGTGCCACCAAAATTGACTTTGAAATAGCAATTCTCGTCAAAGGCGGAGATCGCGCCTGCCACGTGAACTATAACATCAACATCTGAAACCAGTGCATTGAGCGCTGTCAGGTCATCAAGATCACCCTTAACAACCGTAACATTTGAATCAAACTGACCTTGCTGTGGTCTCCGCACCAACGCTTTCACCTGATAACCAACGCGCAACAACTCAGAAAGAATTGGCCTACCAGCAAATCCGCTGGCACCAGTCAGCGCAACACGCTTTACTTCCTTTGACATGAACTGAAACTCTTAATGCTTGGCGTGATGTGAAATTACATCCATCTCACCGGATAGATAATTTTTCCGTGCTTGTGATCGCGAAAGTTTTCCCGAAGAAGTAAAAGGCAAACTTTTGGGCGCCACCAGTACAATCGAACAATCAACACCCGCACTTTGATGCACAATCTTACCAACATCGCGTTTCAAAGCTTCTTGGTCATGCGCGTCGCTCAAGCGGCATTCAACAAGTACTACAACCTCATCATCACCGTCAGCACCTTCGATTGCGAACGCCGCAACATCACCTGAACGAAGAACTGGCATCTGCTCAGCCGCCCACTCAATATCTTGCGGCCAAATATTGCGACCATTATGCAAAATCAGATCCTTGGCGCGGCCAGTTATAACAATCTCACCGTCTAGCAAGTAGCCCATGTCACCAGTATCAAGGAACCCATCCACACCAATCGTGTCAGCAGTGGCTGATGGATTTTCATAATAGCCTGTCATTAAACTTGGGCCAGAAACAAAAATCTTGCCAATTTCACGCTCGCCCAAAAGCGCACCATTTTCACCACGCACTTCCAACTCATGGCCCGAAACAATCTTACCACATACGACAAAATCGCGTGCAACATCATCGGAGGGATCACTCGAAGGTACAGCTTTGTTCAAGCTGCGCAGCGCAATGCGATCAACCCGGTCAACGCGCACTGAACCTTTTGTGTTGGCAAAGCTAATCGCCAAAGTAGACTCGGCCATGCCATAGCTCGGCATGAAGGCATCTGCGTTAAACCCTGTGGCTGCAACACTTTTCGCAAACTGCGCCAACACATCAGGTCTAACCATGTCTCCACCAATACCTGCAGCGCGCCAAGCTGAAAGATCAAAAGATGCCGCTTCACCATTCATGCGTTTTGCAACAAGATCATAACCAAAAGTCGGTGAGAAAGAAACAGTGGTACGATTTTCCGACATCAACTTGAGCCATAATGTAGGTCGGCGTGCAAAAGCTGTGGTCGCCAAATAATCCATGCTGGATTGCCCCATCATGGTCGAAAGACAGAACCCTACGAGACCCATATCATGATAAAGCGGTAGCCACGAAAACCCGCGATCTGTTGGCTTAACATTAATACCATCACGCAAGATACTTACAGCATTGGTATTAATGGCGCGCTGCGAAATCAAAACACCTTTCGGTGCAGAAGTTGAGCCGGAGGAATACTGAATGTAGGCTACATCATCAACGTCAAAGCTTTGAAGCTTAGTCATCGATTCAGGTAAATTCTTCACATCTTCATGACTGAGAACAATTTTGACATCGGCAGCAACAGCAGCTTCACGCAATGTTTCAATCTGCGCCGCCGTGCTGATCACAGCATTTGCATGTGCCGCCTTGAGCATGCCCGTAATGCGCGACACATAAGCTTCACGCCCACCTATGTACATGCTGTAAGGAATGGGGCACGGAACAAGCCCCGCATATTGGCAAGCAAAAAAAGCGACCATAAAGTCCGGGCCAGTTTCAGCGACAATTGCGATGCGGTCCATCCGGTGTAAACCAAGCGACAATAATTTACGGGCGGTAATGAGGGCACGTGTTCGAAGTTCCGAATACGGCAAAACATGCTCAAGCGCGCCGCGACCTGAATAAAAATTAAAACCAGTAAGGCCGCGCGCAGCATAATCCAAGGCCTCAGTCAGCGTGCCAAAACCACCCACTTTTTGAGGTAAGTCGCGATTGGACGTAGGTGTGCGAACCAAAGCCACACTTCCCACATTAGTTTCCGCCACTGCCAAAGATCCCGTCATCCGAAAAACAATCCCTTACCAAACAACTATCTCAAAGCAAATCATAGCTTTGCTGCATGTGCGAAGCTACCAAGCGGGCAACAGTGAGAGGAAATCAAAAGGTATTTCAGATTATTACATCGGGGCGAACGTTAAAAGTTGAGCTTGCCCAATAACATAGCAGCAATCATCAAGCCCAAAACGCCAAAGGCCGCACCTGTAATCCAAACATAAACCAGGTCTACCAACGAATATGTCTTTTGGACTTGGTCAGCCATTGGCGAAAGCCCACGCGCCATTTTCTCATGCGCCACAATCCGGTGCGCCAAATATCTCACGATATGGGCAGACATTTCATTGATATTAGTCGATTCAAACAGCGTATCGCGACGATTGTCTTGATCCTGTACTAAGCGATAAGTGCGCGGATCGGGTTCCATAACTACAGAAGAAATAAGATCCAACCAAAGCTTGGGCGCTTCACCCGATTGCACATTCAGATCAAACAGAGCCTTCGCCTCTGCATTGGCGGCTACAATGGGCGCGAGCTCGGCGCGTAGCGCGTCAAGTCGCAAGGCGCGCGCGTCGGAAAGTCCGAGTGTAGCATCAAGCCTCGCCGCAGAAGCCAACCTCGCCTCGCGCAACGCTTTCGTTAATTCTTGCTGCACAGCCATAAAAGACACTCAACTCCACTTGTGCCAAATTAGAGCAGATTCCTAAAGCCCCTGAGCACTTACGTCGGACTGAGCAAAACCTAAGCCAAACGAACTAATTGCTGCAAGACGCCGGAACCGGGTCAGTTCCAAACCAAAGTTCAAATGTATTTGGCCTTGCCTTTCCGGCTGAGCCGTCGGCAGCCGATAGATCCTGCAGGGCAACTTTCAACCCCACATCATTAAACATCTTCACCAAGTCAGTACCGCGCGGCACGTCAGATGCCAAAAACACGCGCAGTTCATGTCCCTCGCCCGCCCACGTGGCGCGCGCAAATCCGGGCACCACCAAACTATTACTATCAATATCCTTCATTTTGCCAATCAAGGTGCGCACGCAATTGCGCTGTTGATCATCTTGCGTGTGAACAAAAACCCGGCTCGGCAACCGCTCCAGCGCTTGTCTGAATGTAATAGCGACCTGTGGATTTTCTGCAGAGGCCTTCACCAACGCCTGCTCCATAAGCGGCAGCAACTCCTTGTCCGATGATGAGTTGGCATAACCTAATTGCGCCGCCACAAACTCGACCGGTACTTTATCGTTCTTTAATAGATACTCAAACATCGCCACGCCATATTTGCGCTTCTCAGGGTTTTGATCGCTCACCAGTTCAATCATGGTTTTAAGGTCATTCAGGTTCTGCTGCCAGCGCGTATAGTAAAGTCCCGTGCCAGCAACCGAAAGCGGAATCATGACTGTCGCTAAAAGCTGCAGCAACGTGTCGCGAAGTGATTTTGATACTTCCATATTAAAAAGAGAATCTCCGTGATGCCGCCAATCTAGCTGGCCTCATAATTTGAAAAAAGGGCGTAAAATAAGGCGTAAAATTTGCACATCCGAAAGGCCTTCAACGCCCATTTTCATCGTGCTGTTAAATTTGGCAATGTTCCGGCTTGCAAAAATCCTGTCCCATACAGAGAGAATGGTGGAATAATTTGAATCGGTATCGCCACGTAACGCATGATGGTGCACCCAATGCAGTGAAGGCGTTACGATGATGCGAGATAAAATGGCATCTATTTTCTCAGGCAATTTTAAATTTGAATGATGAAAGATTGCAGCCACAGTCACCAACGTTTCAAAAATAACAACATTCAAAAACGGCACTCCAAACAACAAAATGACTCCTGCCCTAACCAACGAAGATAAAATGACTTCGCCAAAATGAAATCGTAATGCAGATGTGGCATCGAGGTTTTCATCAAGATGATGCACCTCATGAAAGCGCCAAAGAACAGGAGCTACATGATTGAGCCTATGCCAACCGTAAATCCAACAATCCAAAATCAATAAATCGATCACCAATCCAGTCCAGCCACTCCACCATTCTGGTCGCCAATGCAGTGCAAAACCTGCGGCATATAATGTGATAGGAATGATAATAAGCGGCCCGAGCAAGGCATTAAACCCGGCCAAAGAAAAATTCCGTGCAATGCGGTTCAGATTTGAACGAACCTTCACCATGGGAAATGCGCGCTCCAACAACATCAGTACGACCAGTGCAGCAAAAATGATCCCACCCTTGCTTACGATAAAATGTGAAAGCCAAATCATCACAAGGTCAACCTATCTGGATGATAGAGAACCAACAGCTCATGACGTACGCCATCAAGAATTTCTGCAGCACCAAACGCCCCAATGGCAGGAGCCAGCGTAATGCCTGAATGGGTTACTGCAATATAAAGCCCCTCAATATTTTTGAGCCGCCCTATCGCAGGAAAACCATCACCGGGCGTTGGACGATAGCCTAATGTGAAATATTCCATTTCCAAACCCGCAGTGCCAGAAATCAGACCCGGCAATTTGGCCAAAATTTCAGCGGCAGTCGCTGCAGGATCATCACCCGGTTGTGTGCCACCAAAATCACTGCCTAATACCAACCGACCTTTGTTCGTTTGCCGCACATGAAACTCTGGCGACATAACTAGCCCATTGAGTTTTTTTACCGTCGGATGGGTGTGCACCAGTAACCCCGCCGGTGAATCGAGATTGAGTTTAACGTCAATATTTTCCAGCAAATAATTCGTTGCGGCGCCGGTCGCCAAAATTACTTCATCAGCGGGCCAGACTAAATCGCCACATTTTAAACCCACAACACGTCCATTTTTCATCATAATTTGTGAAACCGATTGGTCACCAATGAATTTCACGCCCAGGACTTCAGCGGCTTGAACAAACCCGTTCACGGCATCAGAAGGCTCAATCATGCCTTCGGCGATGGAGTAAGCTGCAAACTTTGGTGGCTCAGTGAGCTGAGGCTCTAACCGAGTGGCTTCCGTCTGATCAACCAGCCGCACTTCATATCCCATTGCCGTGTGATGCCGCACATATTCGGCCATTTCTGCTTCGCCCAAATCCCAAAGTAGACCACCACACCAATTCACCGCCAATTTAGGATGGACAGCGGCAAGTGGTCGCCACATCTCCATCGCCGCCATTCGCAATTTCACATAAGGCTCAGGATTGCCCCAGCTGGAATTGATCCAAGCCCAAGTGTTGGGCGTGGCCACACCCCCTACACTTCCATTTGCATCAAGCACAGTAACTTCGGCGCCTTTCGCAGCCAAATGATAAGCCAACGAAGCGCCAATTATCCCAGAACCAATAATCAAAATCTTTTTTGCCATATCCCGCATATAGCACAGGCCTTGAGTATTTCTTGTCCTGCGACTAAAAATACCAGCGGGGGCTTTTCCGAGTTGATTTGGAGGCCATTTTGAAATTCAAAATTATAATCACCGCTTTGATGGCATTAACCTCACAGGCCAAAGCCGATTGCATGGCTGATCTTAAAGGCGTGATGGACGCACATATGAATGCTGGCCCCTATCATGTGTCAATGGTCATGAATATGGGTGCCAAGACAATGAAAAACGAAGCCGACGTGATCTTGCCGTCCAGCTTTCATATGAAGTCTGACAAGATGGAAGCTATAATGCTGAAATCAGGTACATGGATGAAAATGGGCGGAAAATGGATGGCTATGCCGCAAATGTCCGGAATGATTCAAGGCATGGTTTCGCAAGGCATGGCCCAGGGTATGAAGAATGTGAAAAATCTTCAATGCCTCGGTTCACAGACCTATCAAGGTGCACAATACAATACATTTTCATTTGACAGTTCGGGCGAAGCGATGGGCGTTAAATCTTCAAGCCACATCATGATGTATACCGACGATAATAATCGCCCCACATGGATGGAGATCGACGGCAAAGCCATGGGCAAGGCCAGCAAGACGATTCAGCACATCACATTCGATCCAAGCATCACAATCAATCCGCCAAAATAGGCAATTGAAATTTACGCCCCTAAAATCAATCTAATATCAGGCCCGCTTTAGCTTTAGGCTTGAGGCTTTCTGCGATTTAGCCAAGTTCCGTGCAGTTAATTCGTTTTGATAGTCAGTGTAAAATCCACCGACTGTTTCAATTGCCAATGGCCGACCAAGATAGTATCCCTGAACCTCTTCACAACCAGCCTCAACAGCAAATTTAAGTTGGCCTAGAGTTTCAACGCCTTCGATGAGAACCGGTACATTCAGAGCAGTGCCAAGTCCAATCACTGTCTTGATAATTGCTTCGGCACGCACATTATTTACGGCGGCATCAACAAATGATTTATCGATTTTGATGCGATCAAAGGGAAATGAGTTAAGCAATGAAAGCGATGAATAGCCAGTTCCAAAGTCATCCATTGCAATAGTAATACCCATGCCTTTGAGCTGCCGCAAATTATGCAATGCGCGATTGAGATCTAGGATCAAAGCTGTTTCAGTAATTTCCAATTCGAGCCGCGAAGGAGACATGCCTGTCTCCAACAGGATTTTTTGGACGATGCCCGGCATTGTGGGTTGGCAAATGGCCTTTGCAGAAATGTTCACCGCAATCCGGGGAACTTTCGGCATCGTTACCATCAATCGACATGCTTGCGCCAAAACCCATGCATCAATCTCATTGATCAATGCGGAGTCTTCTGCAACGGGAATGAAAACACTGGGTGAAACAACACCGCGGCTTGGGCAGTTCCAACGCAGCAAAGCTTCAAAGCCTGTCAAGACTTCAGTTTTGGAATCAAATTGCGGTTGATAGTTTAATTCCAATTGGTTGTTTTGAATTGCCGACTTTAAATCATGGGCAACTTTGCGCTGTTCGCGCACAAATTGGTCCATGTTTTCGTCGTAAACTGACACGTTTTTGCCAACTTGAGCCTTTCCACGATACATAGCCAAATCTGCGTTCGCCAAGAGGTCGCGTCGGTTCGCACCTTGATCCGGAAACAATGCTACGCCAACGCTAACACCTGCCTCAATGAGTTTTAACTCCCAATCAATGGGGGCAGATAGCCGGGAGGCCAACTTATTGGCCAACTCCACAGCCGCCTCCGGACTCGCATTTTTTTGAACCAGAGCAAACTCGTCCCCGCCAAGTCTTGCCGCATATTCATCATCGGATAGAATCTCTGCCAGACGCAAGGCCGTGTTCCGCAATAGTTGGTCGCCCGCCGCATGTCCAAACAGATCATTCACTTCTTTAAAACGGTTGAAGTCAAAAATCAGCACGGCCACTTTGCCTTGGACAGCAGTAGCTTCCTTCAAACAGTTATCGAGATAGTCATTGAACGCCAAGCGATTAGGCAGGCCTGTCAAAACATCATGCATCGCGACTTTCCGAATTTCAATTTCGGCCTGTTCGCGATTCTTAAGTTCGTTGGCACGCTGAGTAACATCATGAAGCGCTAAAACATTCACACCATCAGGCAGCTGCGTGATGTGGGCTTCGACAATGCGCTCACCCACGCGAATATCCTTTTCTTTACTGGTTCTCACCAATTCTATTGTTTTAGTCAATCGCTGGCGATCATCGCCAAATGCACCTGCAGCAAAATCAACAAACTGAGCATTCCAAAGAGAAATTTTGTCTTCAATATCAAAAACCACGACGCCCGAAATTGTACTGCTAAGAACCGTCTGCAAAAGCTTGTTACGATCAGAATGAGCGAGAGCGTAGCGGATTGATCGATCCAGTACATCTGCGTTTATCGATGTTTTTGGAACAAAATCCGAAGCACCAGCCTTCAAAGCAGCTTCATCGACGATGTGATCGGCAATACCTGTAAGCAAGATAACAGGCGTATCAATTCGTGCTGCACGAACACTATTGATAAAATCGATACCTGTCGTGTGACCTAAGCGATAATCACTGAAGATGACATCGTAAGCATTTTTCGAAAGCTCTACCATTGCCGCAAGCGCTGAGGATGCAGTAGTCACTGCATAAGGTGAGCCATTGACCTCGCCCAATGCATCAACGATCAGATAAATATCATCTTCATCATCATCAACGATCAATAGCTTTACAGATTTGTGACTAATCACCTTGCTTCAATGCCCCAGCTTGATTAAGCAACCTTCTGTGCTTCACTTGGTGGATTAAATACGACCTTTTTTGCCTCGAGTAATTTACGGATATCGCCAAGTTTACGAAGGCTTGCGATTTCTGGCATGGTGAAGCGAACATGGAACGCATTTTCCATCGCGAACACAACTTCGATGTGACGAAGAGAATCCCACTTCGGCGTGTTTTGCGAATTTGATTCCTCGCTTAATTGAGCGGGATCAACGCCCAGGACTTGACCTACTAATTGATAAAGTTGCATTTTTTACTCCTACACTGACACACTGTTTGACGATTATTATTGTTTACGAAAATATGCGGTTGCGAACCGCCTCTGGCCAACGATGAGGTTCAAAGCCATGTTGGGTGAAGGCTGCCAAGACCCAGCGCTCGATGCCAAGCCCCACGCAACCCGTTTGCGCTGGTTCGCCATTTGCGCAATAGAATTCAAAACGTTTACCAAAAAAGTTTCCATGCAGATTGATTGAACCGCAGGCCAGCATTTTGGTGCTGCCATCATTGCCTAATGCTGGAATCTTAATTTCGTTTTTAACTTCCTGCGCGGCTTGCCAGAATTTTTTAGCGGCTGAAACAGTCGCAAAAAATGGATCAGTTGCTGTTTGCACCTGACAATCAATGTCAAAGAAAGTCGCCATTTCTTCAACAATCGGCAGAGCCTTGGCGCGGCACTCGCGGACATATTCTTCCGTACCAACAAAGACCAATTCCCGCACGTTGAATTCATACAAACGATCAAGGCCGTTGATATTACGCGACTCATAACGGAACACGCGGCCCATCCATGTGAAGCATTCGCCAGTGAGATATGTTTTGCCCTTCAATGTTGGATAGCAAGGAAAACAGGCTGCCGGGTTAAGGCACATACCATCGATGTGAATGTGCTCAGGTTGAGGCAAAAGTGCGCCCTCAGAACAGGAATTGGCACGACGAAATTCCTCAATCGCATCGAAATCTTCAACCACATTGCCAACAAACGTCACGGCATTAGGGTGCGAGTCAAAATAGCCACATTTATGCAACGTATCGGCATCAATCATCGCCGGAAAGTGGCCATCAGTTGCATTATACGCCTTCTTATAAAGTTCGCCCGCTTTTTCGTTGATGAGTTGAGCGAGCTTTAGGACCGGGCCTGAATAAGCCACTTGGCCTTTGCCGTAATCATGCATCCAACCACGTTCAACCAAGCCATCATTTACACCAATCTGGTAGGGGCCGGTATCTTTTCGCTTGATATCAACGAAAACCTTGATTTCAAAACCACTCACCTGCTTGACCATCACATCGAGAAAGCGCTTTGCCTTATCAGCCACTTCTTCCATGTTGGCACCATCGCGCGCAATTAGCTTCGCCGACTTTAAATCTTCGGAAACAATAATTCGGTCGATTTGAGGCGAAACGAAAACCGATTCCTTTTCAATGTCACCAGCAATTTCGCGATCAATTTCGCGTGACAAAGGAAGAATTATTTCGTTGAAATTTGTAACGTGCTTATTCATTTTATGCCTCTGCGATTAAAATTTATAATAAAGAAAGTTAGAGCCTGCACCAATCGACGTTAGTGCGACGGTGTAAATAATTGCGGTTACGAAGGCCGAACCGGTACTCAGGCGCCAGCTTAAAAGTCCGGCGTCCATTTCTGCACTTGGCGGCTTAACATCACTGGTTGGCCAATCATGATGAAGAATCTGTTGCGTGTTGGGCAGCAGCATTGTGATCGAACCAAAAAGAATGATCATTGAAAATGCGCGGCCAATATCTGAGGCCAGCAACGAAGTTCCTATATCGAAAGAACCCATTCCCCACATGCTGGCCAGAATTGTTGTGGCAGTTGAAATATCAGGCGCGCGGAACATGACCAAAGCGCTCACGACAGTGCACATAGTCAACAACCAACCTGCGGCTGCGGGTAATTTGATTTTCGAAAATTCACGCCACGCCAAGAAAATCGCAATGGCGCAGCCATGCATCAAACCGTAAAACATATAGGTCCAGCCCGAACCATGCCAAACACCAGCAACCAAGAACGTCACAATAGCTGGCATTGCAGCAACCAACATAAAACGCCCTACACTGCCCAGACGCCAACGCGCACTGTTTCGCATTCCGCTCATTGCCACGCCCGAATAGACATAGTTGGTAAAAAAGCGGGTCATCGTCATATGCCAGCGACGCCAAAACTCAGAAATATTTGTCGATTTGAAAGGTGAGTCAAAATTTAAGGGCAACTTGATGCCGAATATTGTTCCCAAGCCAATGGCCATGTCCGAATAGCCAGAAAAATCAAAATAGAGTTGAAGCGCATAGCAAACCGCTCCAATCCATGACGTTCCGGCATCGATATGATGGCCCAAACTCGCAGCATCAAATACCTGATTTGCATAAGGCGCTATGGAATCGGCCAGAACAACTTTCTTGAAGAGACCAATACCAAACATCGTGAGACCAACAACCAATCGGCGCAATTCAAATGCCGGGTGTCGCGGTGCTTCCAGTTGTTCCATAATTTCACGCTGCAAAACCAATGGCCCCGCAGTCACGCATGGGAAAAATGCGCTGAACAAAATATAGCGGCTAAAATTATGTTTAACGAGTTGATTGTTGTAGGCGTCAATTAAATAGCCGATTTGGATAAACGTAAAAAACGATACACCAATAGGGGCAACCAAGTCGAAATGCGTAAAGCCAGCATCTAAAAGCCTATTTGAAATGTCGATAAAGAAATTCGAATATTTCAGATATCCCAACATGACCAAGTTGGTCGCAACGCTGAAAAGCAATGTCTGTTTAGCCACTAAAGGATGATCCTTCAGGCAGGCAATTATGTTTCCGAGCATATAATTGAATGTGATTGATGCTAGCAAAATCAACATCAACTTAACGCCAAAAAAGCCGTAAAAAACCAGCGACGCCAAACCAAGGAAATTAATGGCCCAATTCCAACCACCCAACCGATGCGCCAAGACGAAACAAACAAATGTGATGGGCAAGAACAAGAAAATGAATTGATAAGAAGTAAAAAACATTATTTACCTCCCTCAGATTTCACAATTTCTGCAAATTCATCAAAAATCTTTTGCAAGCAAATTGGATTGGAATGCTCAGCATCAATATACATGTCAGGTGTGCAACCAACTACGTGGGGATTAAAACCACCGATCATCTTGAGGGCATGGCGCGCGGCAATATCGTGGGTCAATGCATCAATTTTTTTTAAGCCCTCGAAATATGCACTGCCCTGTAAATTGTCGTAGTAAATCGGATTGAAAGGTGGTTGCGCGAGGTAAACTGTAACACCTTGTACTTTAAGATAGTCTAATAGCTTTTCAAACGCAGCCACGCCGCGTGCCTCAACCTGTGGCGGATCATTGCGACGCAAATTTGCAAGCGCCATGGCTTCTCTCTTCATACGGTCTTGGCTGAAAAAAGCCAAATGCGCCTTTGACCACATGATCGAACCATCAGGCATCAGCGTGTCGAGTGTTTCTGATCGGACATCAGTTGTAGCGTGCGGGCGAACATCCGCATTGTGCCAGCGCGTCAAATTGTCAAATAGCATCGATATGGAGAAGAGTTGACGGATACGTTGATAGGGAAACGTTGTCCAATAATTTTCTTTTTCAACGCCGATTTTATCGGCCATCAAACGGTAATTAGCGATTCCAGGTTCCCATAAATAATCAGGACGTGTCGGAATCGGACGAAACTGGTTGTCGCGAATGCTAATAATCATCCGCTTAGGCAGGCGGTTGTTAGCCGCAAAAATGTAAGGTGCACCCAAAAGATCTTCCCAGAAATCCCGGTGAATATGTGAGTTGTAAAGTGTCATCCCCTTGAGAAGATCACTGTGGGCCTCTTGCCAATGACTCGCACCAATGATCACAACGTCGGGCGTCTTTGTCATGCGGCTAACTTGCAATTCGTGTAATTTACGAATGTTCAAATTGAGATCAAAAACAGCATAGTTCTGACCTTTTTCGAATGCCTCCACTGCGGGCAACAGGCCATTGTCTGCATACATCTCGGGTCCGTAAGCCTTGTTGCCCCACCAGACGCCAGCCATTCCAGCTGCGATTAATATGAGACATAGCAATGAATAGGCAAGGGGACCATTAAGACCCAACTTTCGCACATTTTTGACTTCGCCACGCTGCAACGCGCGCGCGCCAAACGCCCCCAAATGCACATCAGACTGTAAAGATAAATCAACCACGACTGTACCTAACCCCATTAAACCTTAGGTACGTCAAACACATAAAAGAAACGGTAAATCAGAATGCCAAAAATCGAACTGATCTGATACTTATGAAGTTATAGCTAACCAAATATTACCCAACGTGCCTGACAACGGCTACGCTATCGCTACCTGAGACTGGTTTGATTGCTTCCCAGCAACTAAAAAGTTCAAGAGTAGCGGCGCGAGAAAAATTGGTATCTGGGAAACCCCAACATATGCATCTGTGTGAATAGAGGTCACACCGGAAAGCAGAACAAAGCCCAAGCCCACATTTCTAAAACCACTGACAATGCTCGCTGTAACGGCATCATTCATGCCCTGTTTGAACATAACGATTGCTGTCAAATAGGCCATGCCGATGCCAAGCCCGGACACGATTGCGAGATAGACGGCAAACTGACCAAAATCATTATACATCAATTCTCGCGCGGCCCCCACGCGGCCCAAGCCAAAAATCATTAAAGCAAGAATCGTAAGCCGCCTTGCGTTAAGTTCAATGAATTCCACTGAGCGGGTTGGGATCGCCCGGGCAAATCCCATATAAACCAGAAATAAACCAAAGGGGAACCCTAAGAAAATAGCACAACGAAAGGTAAATTCATCTAAATCAAGCTTGACTTCAGAGTGAAGCACGAGGGTAAAAAACACAAAATATGAAAGGGGCATTAAGAAAGTTGAAAGGATCATGCATTGCAGCGCCCGCTGTTTATTAACTTGCAGGAGTTCTGCAAAAGTAGGCGAAGCAAATAGTGATCCGGCTGACGCGGTAATAATCATCAATGATGTGATCGAGCCGTTGAGTTTTGCGAGATGAGCAATTGCCAAAATAATCGAGGGTAGAACAAACAGTTGCCAAGCCACCACCTGCCAGACTTTCTTATCAATCGAAAATACCTGGCTAAAATCAAGCCTTCCCATAGGCACCAGGGACAAAATGATCATCAAAAATAGGCTCGTTCGTCCCAACGGAGCCATAATTTCACTCAGGCCCGGCACTAAAAAGCCTGCGAATACTGTGACCATCAAAAGCAAGCACGCAGTATTTTTTTCCGTAGAGTTTTGCATCCCATCTCGCCCCACCAAAGATATTTTCATAGCAAAGACATGTAAATGAACAGTGAAATAGTAGTTT
>JANYLQ010000025.1 GCA_025363755.1 Hyphomicrobiales bacterium
CGTGGCAAAACGAAATCAGCGAAGGCGAAAGATTTGTTGGTGAAGCTGGTCATTTTTTCGATGTGTTCCAGTTTCTCACTGATGCAATTCCTCTTCGCGTGTATGCAACGAAGTTGCATCCCGTTGGGGCAAACCGAGAGCACAATATTAATCTTACATCCACTGCAAACTACTCAGATGGATCTGTTGCAACGCTACTTTATGGAACCTTTGCAGGAGAACGCGTTCCCAAAGAAATGTTAGAAATACATGGTAGCAGGCAATCGGTAATCATGGATAATTTTGAAAGCCTCCAGATTTTTAGAGGTGATCGTAAGACAAGCATCGAGAAGAATTTTAGCGGCGGCAAGGGCCAAGCAGCACAAATGCGGGAATTTGCAGCTTTTGCTTCCGGAAGCAAAGCAGCACCGGTGGCTTTCGATAAACTTGTTGATACGACGCGCCTGACCTTGGCCGCCAGACAAAGTGCTATTGAGGGGGACGTAATAATACTTTGACAAGCTCATCTGCCATTAGAACATTAGCACGAACTGAAGAAGGCACAATTGGCCGATGGCTAATAGCATCCTTGGCACTGGCAATTATTGGCAGCATTCCTGTAAGTGATGGTGATGGACTTCAACAACCTGCTTTGCGCGCTGTTTTTTTGGTACTGGGATTTGGGTCTCTGGCTCTCATTGCCCGCCAAGTGGGCCTGTCCGTCACAGCAGCGTGGCGATACTTTCCAATTGCCCTCTCAATTTATCTATTATGGTGCGCAGCATCAATATTTTGGAGTGTAAGTCCTACTTCTACTGCTCTACGCATCACTGAAACTAGCTTCACCTTCCTCTACATTCAATCATTCGTTTTTGTTGCTGCCTTGGTCTGCGAAAATATGAATGAATTCGCGAGGCTCGTCGCAAGCGCCTTTGTCATTGCAGTTGTAGCGGGGCTAGCAATAAATATCCTTGTTTTTGGAACCCCCTTTCATTATTGGATCAATCCAGATGTGCCGGAAAGGCCGCGCTTTACCTTCGGTTTCCTCCATCCCTTGGGTACTGGTGATATTTTAGCGGTTGGAATTCTCGCTGCGGTATTTTCAAATTGGAAGCTTTGGCTCAAATCTCTGATTGGTTTTGGTCTTTTCTTCTTATTATACTTGTCGGATTCAACAGGCGCTCGCTATGCCATTCTTGGCATACTTCCACTAGCCATATTATTGTACGGTGATACTCAAGCATCGCGATGGAACAAAGTTTTTACAGCTATCTTTGCAATTGCTATTGGGGCTGCTATTTTCATAAATTATTTCGATAATTCGCCAATTGCTGCAAATTTCGATCAGCAAAATGCAAGGTTGCTCACATTGACGGGCCGCGTAACAATTTGGAATGCTATTATCGACAACGGACTTGCTTCAACTGGCTTTGGATACGGCTTCGACGCGAGCCGATTTATGATAGGGCCACTGGTCGGCAGAGCCTTTCATGCCCACAATCAGTTTTTGAACACATTAGTGGAAGTGGGCGCAGTAGGTTTTGCTTTGTTTGCTGCACTGGTTGCGTCGTGGATTTGGAGATTGGTCAACACTGGTGGTTTGTTTCCAGCAGCACTTTGCGGCTATGTTTTGTTACTCAGCATCAACAATCCTGGAATTTTTTCAAAATTTCCCATCATGTTAGCCTTCATGATTTCCTATACTCTGCCACTCATATTTCCGAGGCAACATCTTCAAAAACCTGAGCCAATGAGAGCTCAAACCGCTCACTTGTGAACTTCTGTTCATAACGCGCCCGGGATTTGAGTTGCAATGAAGCCAGCAGATCAGCGTCAAGCAAAAGTTTTGTTAGCGCCTGCGCCAAAGCAACAGGATTCTGCGGAGGAACTAAAAAACCTACCTCACCAACGATATCGGGCAATGCCGCAATGTTAGACGTTACCGGAACGAGCCCTGCCGCCATACCTTCAAGCACCACAAGCGGGAAAGCTTCATTTTCATAGTGGGTTGGGAAAGCAAGGATGTCAGCCGCACATAGAACGGTGTTTTTAGCATCACCGTAAACTGGCCCAACATGTTGCACTTGACTCTCGAGCCCTGCCCTTTGGAGAAATTGGTTGAATTCATCTGCATTCAATGAATCGCGCCATGGGCCGGCAAAAATTGCTTTAAATGGTAACCCTTGCTGCTTGAGAATTGATAGCGCTTCTAGAAGTACCCATGGACCCTTGCTCTCCAACATTGTGCTTAAAAACAAAATGTTGGTCACAAGGTTACGGGGCTTGTGTATTGGCTGGCCAATAAATGGATCGGCCACACCATTTGCAACAATACGTACACGTGATGGACAAACAAACCGAGCTATATCGCTCAGCAACAAGGGGGAAAGGTGAATGACCATCGCCTTTCCAAGGGCAAATTTTGCCAAGAAAGCGGGGACGCCCTCTCGGTGACTACCAGCCATACCTCTACCATGAAGGTGGATTACATGCGGCACTCGAAAAATTCTGAAAACTGCCACAAAGACACAATCACGATAGAAGGCATAACCGTGCGGCGCCAGAGTGAGATAACCAATCCGCGGTCTGTTGAACACGACACTCCCCAAAATCTTTGCAAGGACGCGCAGCGATCGCACAACTTTGACTGCCGAAAACTTACGCAACTCTGAAAGTCTGGAGGACACGTCAATCGGTACGACCTCCACGTCAAAGCGCTTTCGAATTTCTGAAGAGTTCACAACCATGGCATTTACCACAGCCGCCCCGTGAACAGGCGGGGGAAGCTGCGCAATAATAAGCAGCTTCCGTGCGCCCGCAGTTCGGGAGACTTGATTCGAGCTTTTCAGGCTGCAGTCCACGAGCGGACGTCAGCCATAGCCTCGCGAGCATGCATTTCACTCGCTTGTTTTGCCCAAATACCAGCGACGTCGATGATTTCCTTGTTGTCAGGCTTTTCCATGAACCGAAATTCTTGGTGTGGCACCAAACAAACAACAACGCCGCAACGTTCGAAGGCCTGAGAACAACTCACCAAAGTCAATGCTCCGGCGCGGTGATCACGCTCCAACAATTCCTTTCCGTGAGGGTCTACGGCGACCACACGGCCCGGCCATTTGGCATTTAGGCGAAGTGCTATTTCAAGTGCAGGGCTTTCTCGAAAATCATCAATGTCAGGCTTGTAGCTCAACCCCAAGCACGCGATGTGAGCGTGCGGATGACGCTGCATCATCTCTTCCACAGTACGATAAACATAGTGCGGCTTGAAATCGTTGACTTCGCGTACTGTTCTAATAAGCCTAGCTATATCCGGAGCGCCAGCAACGAGGAACCATGGATCAACAGAAATGCAATGCCCTCCAACCCCGGGACCAGGCGAAAGAATTGATACCCGCGGATGGCGGTTAGCGAGTTCGATCATTTCCCACACGTCTATGCCAAAACGGTCACACAAAACAGAAATCTCATTTGCAAAGGCGATATTCAGATCTCGGAATGCATTTTCGGAAAGCTTAACCATTTCGGCAGTCTTATCGTCTGTAATGTAACAATCACCTTCGACAAAGTTCTTATAGAGATCGTGAGCGCGCTTGGCTCCTCGCGCCGTGACTCCACCTATAACGCGCGCGTTAGTAACAATCTCCGTTGTGGTGCTCCCTGGAATGACGCGTTCAGGCGAATATGCAAAATCGATGTCCCCTTCAATCGCTTCCTCCGGCGCTGGCATGCGCAAATCGGGCCGAGCTGACCGCAGCACTTCAATAATATGAGCTGTAGTCCCCACAGGTGAAGTGGACTCAAGCACGATAAGGTTACCCGCCTTCAGAGATTTGGCGATGCTACTGATTGCACTTTCAATATAGCTCAAGTCGGGCGCATGCGTACCATCGTGCCGAAAAGGTGTTGGCACGGCAATAATATAAGCGTCGGCAGGTATTGGTTTCAACGTCGCTATAAGTCGCTTTGCATCGACTTGCCCTTTTACCAACTCAGCGAGACCTGGTTCAACGATAAGCACTTTACCTTCATTGACGGCATTGACAGTTCGTTCGTCAACATCAACCCCGGTAACATTAAGGCCTGACTTTGCGAACATCGCCGCAGCGGGAAGACCGACGTAACCGAGCCCCACCACGCAGACGTGGCGGATCTCCAGCGAGATTGGTTCTCGCAAACTAGCTATTCTCAATTTCATTTGGTGATTTCCTTTACGATACGTTGTGCTGCTTTGCCGTCGCCATAAGGATTTTTTGCTTTAGAAATATGATTTAGAAGTTCTGGCTCCCTTAGATAATGTAGACACCTATCCACAATTCTTTCACGATCGGTTCCGACGAGTTCGACAGTTCCGGCTTCAACAGCTTCTGGCCGCTCAGTCACGTTGCGCGTCACCAAAACAAGCTTGCCCAGCGATGGTGCCTCTTCTTGAATTCCGCCTGAATCACTGATGATAAGGGTCGCCCGGTTCATTAAATAAACGAATGCTGGATAATCGAGCGGTGCAATAAGGAACACATTATCGAGACCGGACAATATTTCCCTCACTGGAGTTTGCACATTTGGGTTGAGGTGAACTGGATAGATCAATTGGACATTTGGCATAGAAGCGATGTCGCGAAGGGCCAAGGCGAATTGCCGAAATCCTTCACCAAAGCTTTCGCGTCTGTGTCCCGTAACCAAAATGAGTTTCTTGCTCGGATCGAGTTGCGGAAATCCATTGGCGATGGTGGTCGCAAATTCATCATCGTGGGCAAGTTTATCGCGTATAAATAGGAGCGCATCGATAACCGTGTTACCAGTCACGATAATTTGTCGTTCACCCAAATGCTCCGAGAGCAGATTATTTTTTGCACCCTGTGTCGGAGCATAGAGTTGATCTGCCATCAGATCGACCAGCCTTCGGTTGAGTTCCTCAGGCCAAGGCTCGTTCATATTATGCGTGCGCAGCCCTGCTTCAACATGACCAACAGAGATATTGTTATGGAAGGCGGCAAGTGCAGCGGCTCCGGCTGTCGTCGTATCGCCATGGACAAGCACTCGGTCTGGCGCGAGATCAGCATATAGATCAGACATCTTCGCGAGTGTGCGAGAGAAGAGAGAGTTCAAGCTTTGCCCTGGAACTAGGATATCAAGATCGTGATCGGGCTTGATGTCAAATATCTTTAACACCGGCGAGAGCATCTCGCGATGCTGACCAGTGGAACAAATTATTGATTCTATATGAGGAGAGTTTTCTAACTCTTTAATGACAGGAGCCATTTTTATGGCTTCTGGGCGCGTACCAAACACACTGACAACTCGCATCACTTCACTCCAGTGAAACCTACACCCACTACATTGCTGTGTTGGGATAGTACGCGTGCCGTCGTACTGTTAGACGTATCAGAAAAATTTTTGAACAGCAACAAAGATAATGCGTTTGAATTTTATTTTTTTTCCAATGATGAGCGATCGAGCTCCTGACATTCTGGAAAACCATTTTTAACTTGCCATGGCGCGACACCATCAAAGTGACAATAGACTGTGTATACAAGTGTAAAAATTATTTGTGATACAATTATTGCCCAACATGCTCCAACTTGTCCCCATTGCGCAGCCGCAATCGAGACTGTGATCGACGTGGTTAATACAAACCCCAGTGTGATGATGTTGTTGGCACCCTGTCTACGGGCAAAGAAGAGCCAGAGCGAAAACCCGAATTGATTTAAGACCAAGAGTGAAGGTGCGAAACACAATATGCGTAACGGCAAGTATGCTTCGGGTGGACTTTCGCCAAGAAACAGCCATGCAATGAAGGGCGCTAAGATATAGACGAAAACACCACCTATTAATGATGCGCCAAACAATCCCCCGCAGATCATCATAAATTCTCGCGAAGCTTGTCGAGGGTTTGAAGAACGTAAAGCCCCAACATGCGGTAACATTGTACTTTGTGCCGGATTAATTGCGAACAGAGCTGCTTGCCGTAACAATCTTTCAGCTAAGCCGAAATAACCAACAATTGTAGGCGTTACAAAAAATCCAAGAATAAGTGGATTCAAATTACTACCGATCTGGACAAGGCCGCGTTGCACAAATGCAGGCCAACTTTCACGGAGACCCACTAACGCAGAAGTGCGGTTGGGGAAGAGAGCGTTCAAATTTGGTTTAATCAGCCAAACACTAAACAATATTAGTGCCAACGCAATGATCGCTGGCACAAAGAAAGCGAGCCACAACGAGTTCGTCTCTCTCACTGCTATCAAAATAACGAGCGTCGACAAGACTGTATAGGTCAAAGCATAGAATGTAAGATATCTTACTGATTGTCTGCGGGGGATTGTTTGGCGCATCATTAATAGGTGGTGTTTTCGTCTATATCTTAGCGCCCTTCATTGCATGGCTGTT
>JANYLQ010000036.1 GCA_025363755.1 Hyphomicrobiales bacterium
AACGTCCAACGCCATCTCATAAGCCGCTGCACACTTAGCTATCTCCGAGCCCAGGCCATAGCAACTTGGGTGGCAGCTACGGCGTCTGCCTGACAGCTACCTGGGATGGTGCTAATTTGCCTGTAAATGTTAACTTGTCAGTTTCCGCCAATGTCAGGGTTGCATTTTTTCTGCCGAACACAAGATGATCTGTCACGGGGACTTCATCCTTTCCGGTTCAATTTGTAAAACCAAAGTTTGGCGAATTCTGTTGCTGTAATATAAACCAGAACAATGGCGATCAAGGCATCCAAAACGGGTAGTGGCAGCGGCACAAAGCCAAAGCGCTGTGTCAAAGGCCCGAGATAGGGAATAGCAAGGGCCACGACTGAAATGACGAGGCTTGCAGCTATTAACGTTTTTCCGGGCATGCTTCGGATGGCTAACACCCGCGTGCGCAAGCTGAAAACCACTGCAATTTCTGTGAGCAATGACACCACAAACCACGCCGTTTGAAATTCTTTTTCGCCTGCGCCATAAACCTTCAGCAACAGCGCGAAAGTGACCCCGTCGAAAACGGAACTCACCAAACCAAACACAATCATAAACCGCCTGACTTCATGCACGTTCCAACGCTCAGGTCGCTTGGCTTGTTTGACATCCACATTGTCAGTTGAAATTGCGATGGACGGAATATCAGACAGAAAGTTATTGAGCAGAATTTGTTTAGCCAACAAAGGCAGGAATGGCAGAAAAGGCGTCGCTAAAGCCATGCTCACCATATTGCCGAAATTGGCGCTGGTCGTGATCGAAATGTACTTTAGGGTATTGGCGAATGTGCGTCTGCCGCTTTCAACACCCAGCCGCAACACATCAAGATCGCGTTTGAGCAATACAATATCAGCACTTTGCCGCGCCACGTCGACGGCTTGGTCAACTGAAATGCCAACGTCAGCGGCCTGCAAGGCTGGGGCATCATTGATGCCGTCGCCCATGTAGCCGACCGCATGGCCATGTTTTTGCAGAGCGCGAATGATGCGTTCTTTTTGCTGCGGATCGATTTCAACAAACATATCTGTTTTGCTGGCCATCACTGATAGAGCATCATCATTCATCTGCGTGATCTTCGGGCCGTTCAAAATATGGCTTACACTTAGGCCGATGGCCTTGGCCACGTGAACAGCAACTTGTTCATTATCTCCTGTGATCACTTTCAAGTGGACGCCAAGCGTCCTTAAACTCTCGATGGCCTTTCGCGCATCGGCCTTGGGCGGATCGGCAAACAGCAAAAACCCCATCAGCGTTAAGTCGCGTTCGTCGGCAATTATGTAATCAGCTTTGAGCGGAGCTTCACGGGTTGCAAGTGCCAGAACCCTAAATCCATCCTTGCCGTTCTTATCAAGCTGGGCCAAAAGCTTGTGCTTCAGCGCGGCATCGAGTGGTTTGCTTTTGCCAGCAATATTTGCGGTGGTGCAGATCGATAATATCGCGTTGAAAGAGCCCTTGGTAATAATAAGAGGGGTCTTAGGTTTCGCCGGATTCTTGACCACTATAGTAAGACGCTTGCGAATGAAGTCATAGGGAATTTCATCAACTTTGGTATAAGGTGCAGTGACAAGGTTGGCCTTCTCACCTGCAGAAATAATTGCTTGATCAAGTGGATTTTCAATTCCGCTTTCGAAACGCGCATTCAAAAAAGCCAGTTGAAGAACATTGGCGCTGTCTTTGTTATCTAGGTCAAGGGCAGAGGCGAGTGTCACTGAGCCTTCAGTCAATGTTCCGGTCTTGTCTGTGCATAATATATCCATGCTGCCCAAGTTTTCCAGAGCTTCCAAACGTCGCACAATCACGCCTTCTTTAGCCATGGTGCGCGCACCTGCCGAGAGTGTGACGGTGACGATAGCCGGAAGCAGTTCAGGCGTTATCCCAACAGCAAGAGCAACCGCGAACAGCAATGACTCAATCAGGGGGCGTCCCATCAATTGACTCACAATGAGGACGAAGAGCACCATGATGATCATTACTTTGATCAACAAATAACCGAATTGGCGGACACCACGCGCAAATTCGGTTTCGGGCTCTGTCCCGCCAATCGATTTGGCGACGTTACCCAGCGCTGTTTGCGAACCTGTGGCAACAATGAGTATGTTTGCAACGCCACTGCGCACTGACGTTCCAGAAAATACAGAATTGGTGCGCTGGCCGATGGCGGCATTTACCCCGATGATTCCTGGCTTTTTTTCAACCGGCATGGACTCGCCCGTAAGCGAGCCTTCACTGACCAGAAAATCCGTCGCGGTGAGAATGACGCCATCCGCCGGCACCAGATTCCCGGCAGATAGTTGGATGACATCGCCTTTAACCAGACTCGCCGCTGGAAGCGTTACGGCTTTCCCATCGCGCAAAACTTTCGTGGTGAGGGCAAGCCGCAATCTGAGTGCTGCAAGCGCTGTTGATGCTTTGTATTCTTGATAAAACCCCAAAAAAGAACTCGCTACGACGATGAAAATAATAATGCCCGCATCCGTCCATTGCTTCAGTACAAGTGAAAGCACGGCACCGAAAATGAGCACGAGAAGCAACGGGCTTTCATACTGGCGCAATAGAAGTCGAAAAGGGCCGACATTCTTCTCTGCGCTCAATACGTTGGGGCCATCAGCGTTGAGCTTGGCTGTCGCCTGTGGTGACGTGAGCCCTTGTGGATTGCTTTTGAACTGAGTCAGGAGAACAGAAGCCTCTTGTGACCAATAAGTGCTCAGCGCGTCTGGAGTCATTATCGTGGTCTTTTTCATCTGCTAATCATACGCAACGCAGGATAAACCGATTAGTTCCCGGGCATCACTTTAATATGCTCAACGATGGCAATGGGGGCATCGAGGTGCCAGCACATACCGCTTGGGAGAGCCCGAAGTTCGGCTTTACCATCAAATGTTGTGGGCACGACCTTTTCAAGAATAACGCGGCCAAAACCCTTGCGGCGTAATGGAGCAACAATTGGGCCGTCCTTTTCTTGCCAATCAAATTGAAAACGCTTCGTGGTTTCATCTGTCGACGAACATTATTGGAAAATTCTAATTCTGAATGGTCTAATTTATGGGGAGCAGGTCACCGCCTTGGAGATGTCATGTTAATGAGGGGAGAGTTTTGGTAAGATGATGGTGTTAGCCCTTTTGGATTACTGCCGATGATGAAGCCAGTTTCGTTTGCACGCCACCGGTTCCCACCCGATGTCATACGCCAGGTGGTGTGGCTATATTTCCGGTTTACCCTAAGCTTCCGGGATATCGAGGACCTCATGGCCCAGCGGGGCATCGAAGTGAGCTATGAGACGATCCGGATGTGGACCCGGAAGTTCGGGCAGCTGTTTGCTCACAAACTGCGAAAATCAAGACCGGCCCCATCGGCTCGATGGCATCTCGACGAGATGGTGGTGAGGATTGGTGGAAAAAGAATGTTTCTGTGGCGTGCCGTCGATGATGAAGGGGAAGTGCTGGATATGCTGGTGCAAAAACGCCGGAACAAGGCTGCCGCTCTGAAATTGTTCCGCAAACTGCTCAAGAACCATGGTGTTCATCTCGAAGCCTGCCAGCGCGATGGCGGCCTCTGCACCCGAGTTGGTTGGCTGCAGCTGGGTATGACGCTAAGCCATCC
>JANYLQ010000039.1 GCA_025363755.1 Hyphomicrobiales bacterium
AATTGAAGAATTCAAAAAGTGGCAGTCTGAGCACATGTAACTGTTATTCTGATCGTGGGCAAAGTGATTAGTGCCCACTTTTTTGTTAATAGTAACAACGAAGGGTGGAACACAATGTCTGAAACTATGCATCGTGAACACAACCAACACTATTATTCACTTTTGATAATGATTGTCCTGTCGTTCATTTCAATGTTTGCTCTCATGTATTCCATGGCGAACGTCTTTTCCAATATTTACGTGAACATCAATCAATTTTACATGGCAGGCCTTATGACCGTTCCCATGGTGGTGATCGAGCTTGCGGTGATGCGGTCCATGTACATGAATCGTAACATTAACATTGCCATTGTGGTTGTCAGTGTAGTGATGTTTATTTTCTTTTTTCTCGGAATCCGCCAGCAGTTGGTGGTTACCGATGTACAGTTTCTGAGATCAATGATTCCGCATCACGCAGGCGCGATTTTGATGTGCGAAAAAGCTCCCATAGAAGATCCGGAAATCAAAACACTTTGTACATCGATTGTCGAGAGCCAGCGGGCCGAAATAGCACAAATGAAAGCCAAATTGGATGCACTTTCGCAGTAAAGGCAAAATCAAGTCTTCATTAATTGCCTTGTCGGAGATTCTTTTGATCACTGAATTTGTGGCCTTTGCATAGCTTCTATGCCCATGAAAGAAATAAAGTGATCAAACAAACCAAACTACTGGATGTTGTTATCGTGGGAGGCGGACCCGCCGACTTAAATGCTGCATTAGTTCTCGGTCGCTGTTGCAGGAACGTGCTCCTGTTTGATGATGGCCACCCCCGCAATGAGGTGTCGCATACCCTGCATGGGTTTTTAAGCCGAGATGGCACCCCACCCGAGCAATTGCGAGCCATTGCGCATGAGCAGCTCGCGGCCTATCCGTCAGTTCAGATTGATCAAGACCGGGTGGTTGATGCTGCACGGGTGGAGCAAGGCTTTTCGGTGACAACGCGCGACGGGCGCAGTTTTCTCGCACGGAAGCTGTTGCTCGCGGCCGGGGTGGTCGATAAATTACCTGAACAACCTGGGTTTCGTGAACTCTACGGCATCGGTCTGTTCCATTGCCCATATTGCGACGGGTGGGAAATGCGCGACCGGCCGCTGGCCGTATATGGCCGCGGTGATGAAAAGGAAGGTGGAATGGCACTTGAAATGACACATTGGAGCCGCGATACGGTTTTGTGCACGGATGGTCCTTCAGAACTCAGTTCACAGTACCGCCACCGCCTTGAAGCCAATGTAGTTCAGCTTGCGTGAAGAGAAGATTGTCTGTTTGGAAATCATCAGCAACAGCGCAGCCTACCAAGCCGCGTTTGACATCGTCTTCGTCACTGGACCACGGCTCCACCAGGCAGCCATTTTTTTCAACACGGGTACTGTCCACGCGTCTGACCTCGCCGAGCGGCTGGGTAGTGACATGTATAGGCCCAAGGGCCACAAGATGGACAATGACCAACAAATGACAAATATACCTGGGCTGTATCTGGCGGGCGACGCATCGCGCGACGTCCTGCAAGTCATCGTCGCAGCTGCGGAAGGTGCAAAAGCCGCCATTGGGATCAACAACGTGTTGATGAGCGAGGATTTGAGTTAATTTTAGTAAGCTATAAATATATCCTATGAGTGACAAAGAAAGCAGTCAGTTACCCAGTTGCATGCGGCCAACCAACATTCTTACGATCTGCTTTTTCTCTATGCCATTGGAGTGAAGTTCAGCCACTGCAGAGCAATACAAAATTTGCGCCAAGTAGGACGGTCCTGAATTTGTTAAATTTCCATGGGTTAGTCGCGGAACGGCTGTAACAACACTTTTAGTTATCCAGCAAATTGAGCTGCTGCCGATTTCGTGGACACTGAGTTAAGGTGTTTTAACGGAACTGGAGATTTCAAATGGAACGAAGAAAGTATACGCGCGAGTTCAAGCTTGAGACTGTCAATATGATGAAGGGCCGGGGTGTGTCACTTGCCCAGGCGGCTCGCGATCTTGATATCAGGCATACGGTTTTACGGCGTTGGGTCAAAGAGTTTGGGGCTGATCCCCAACATGCGTTTCCGGGCCTTGGGCAGATGAAGCCTGAGCAGCTGGAGCTTGACCGCCTACGCAAAGAAGTTGTGAGGTTGAAAGCCGAAAGAGACATCCTAAAAAAGGCCGCAGCCTACTTCGCGAGGGAAGTGATATGAGGTTCGCTTTTATCGCGAAGCACCGCAGCATCTGGCCGGTGATATGGCTGTGTAAAGCGCTGGATGTATCACGCTCAGGCTTTCATGCTTGGATGAACCGCACACCTGCGAAGAGGACTCTGGAGAATGAAGTCATTGCACGCGTTGTGCGGCAGAGTTTCATAGCCAGCGATCGGACCTACGGGGCACGGCGTGTCTGGCATGATGTTCTGGCTGAAGGCCTCAACTGCGGCCTGCACCGCATTGAGCGACTGATGCAGGTCAACGCTTTGAAAGCACGGCCCCGCAGGCGTTACCTTCCGCCAGATACAGGCGAACGTAGACGAAGTGCCATTGCCGCTAATGTTCTTGATCGACAGTTCCATGCATCCGCTCCGAATACGAAGTGGATTGCTGACTTCACCTATATCTGGACAGCTGAGGGTTGGCTTTATGTTTCTGCCGTGATTGATTTGTTTTCGCGGCGTGTCGTTGGATGGTCGATGAGCACGTCCATGACCGCACAGTTGGTGGCCGACGCACTGGTCATGGCCATCTGGCGGCGTGGTAAGCCAGATGCTCTTCTGCACCATTCAGACCAAGGCAGCCAATATACGAGTGAACAGTTCAGCTCATTGATGGCCGACAATGGCGTCACCTGTTCGATGAGTAGGTCAGGCAATGTCTGGGACAATGCAGCGATGGAGAGTTTCTTTTCTTCACTGAAGACTGAACGAACCGCCCGCAAAACTTATCGAACACGCTCACAAGCTAAAGCTGATGTTTTCGATTATATCGAGCGTTTCTATAATCCCATTCGCCGACATTCTACGCTAGGTTATATCAGCCCTATTGAGTTCGAAAGAAAGGCAGGTGTAACTTAAGATCCTGTCCACGAAATCGGCAGCAGCTCATAGATCGAGCACTCGCGGGGCTTTTGACATCTGATCTTGTTGATGATGAGCAGACGCTTTTGCTGATGGCTTGGCGTGAAGATCCGAACGCATACCGCGTTCACCCTATGGATCGGCGAGACTGGCGGGTTGCTATCCGCATGTTCAATGAGGAACGGCAAGGCGAGGACGTGCGTTTTCGCGATTATCAGTTGGTTAACAAACTTAGGGGGAGCGGAATTGGAAGATTAGTGCGACGGTTCAGCGCCCGAGCCGGTCGGCTTATCGATAAATTTTCCTAGCTCTCTAAATAGTTCTGATAACGGAGTCGAGTGTAGCTATCACGTTGCCGGAGGTAGTTCCCAAGAGCGATAATGGGCGCGATACGAGGAAAACCTGTCTCTATTTGAGACGCCCAAGGCGTTCCTCGCAGCATAGAGAAATATTGTCGGTAAAAATCAGAATAGCCAATGCCAACCACCTTGTGCCACGGCTTATGATCCCTTGTAAAATGGCGGAACACGGGTTGTTCTGGGAAATAGTCTGACACA
>JANYLQ010000052.1 GCA_025363755.1 Hyphomicrobiales bacterium
CCGCCGAATATCAGCGCTATGATGGAGGCTTTCCACAATGGACTCAGCGCCGCCGAACAGGCAGACTCTCAATTCGCATATAGGGTTGCTTTCGTGCCTAAAGTTGGCAACCGCGCGTCCAATTCCGACCTAGCTGTTGATTTCTTGAAACCCGACTCTGACGAGGCGAAAGAAATCAATCGTGTTCTACTCAAGGAGGTAGACAAGAAGCGCTCCACGCCGACGCAGATCGTGCAAATTATGAACCATGAGGGTTTCCCAAAGTTCAAGATCAGCCATCACACCGAATTATGGCAGTCATTGGATGCAAAGGACGGCATGAAAAAATTCGGTTGTGCTGGTGACTACAAGGGAACTTGGGTGTGGTACGACTCTTGGATTGCCCGCGTTCGCGCACATTGCCAAGAGCAGTTTGAAAAATACAGATGACAAGCCCAACCACGCAATCGGATCGCTACACCGCAAAGAAAAACTAGTTTCAGAGTGGGAGACTTTTGCTCGAAGGTGCAAGCAGTGTGCAGGGGGCTTGGCATCGTGAGAAATACGTCAACTAGCGGCGTATCCTTCCTCGCTCTACATGCCCGCTGCCCTAAGATCAAGAACTTCAGGTGAACAAATTCTCCGGACATTCTCCGGACAAGGCACTTTTTGCGGTGCAAAATATATGTCTAACTATTTGAAATCATTGGCGCACCCGACAGGATTCGAACCTGTGACCTCTGCCTTCGGAGGGCAGCGCTCTGATCCAGCTGAGCTACGGGTGCTATAGGCATGTCTATAGCTAACCAAAGACTGAACCGCAATCAGGTCAATTTCTTATTAGCTTGGGCGTCAAGTGCAGATTGAAACTTTTCCAGTGGCCAGTTTTCATCGAGCGCACGTTGCATCAAGGCGGCTTGAGACTCTGGCGCCAAGCCGCCAATTGGCGGGTCGCGGTCTAAATTGGTTGGGAAGGCATAACCCTCGGCGCAGGCGGCAATGGCATTTCGCACCGAACGCAAATCCAATTTCAATTCCTGCAGAACAGGAAACAGCGAAGCACTCATCTCTGCACGGTCCATGGATTCCATGGCGCGGCCATAGGCTGATGAAACTTGCAACAAATTTGCCATGCGGCGAACGTCCTTGGTGCGGTTTGTTCCGGCTGCATGAAACAGTGCTGGATTAAAAAATGCCATGTCACCTTTGGCCAGTGGCAGTTGAACATGATGTTCGGTGAAGTAGGTTTGAAACTCGGGCAGTGAATAAGCAAAATAACCGGGCGCATAAGTTTGGCTAAAGGGCAGATAAAGCGTTGGCCCGGTTTCAACTGGCATATCACAATGCGCTACTGCGCCTTGCAATGTGAGGGCGGGCGAAAGCAAATGCGCATGAGACGGAAATTCTGCAATCTGTGCGGCGGTCTGAAAACCCATATGATAATCGCGGTGCATGGATTGCGCTGATCCACCTGGGTTCACCACATTGACCTGCGACGTCACTTGATAGCCCAGCCCCAGCCAACTTTGAGAAACCATGGCAATCATATCATTTGCATAATATCGTGCAAAACAAGCAGGATCGCGCAAAGCTACTTTTTCAAGTGCATTCCAAATCCGGTCATTGGCGCCAGGCTTGGCAAAGTGGTCGCCAGCGCTTGTTCCAGCAGCATGTTGATCTTTGATAATGGCGTTGAAATTAGCGCTCATCATATCCAGTGCTTCCATATCGGCGGCCGCATTTTTAAAAACCACGATGCCCGGGCCAGTCATCAACACCTCAGCCCATTCGGCCATCACAGCTTTGCGTTCGTCATCATTGGCTGCCATTTTGCGAATTTCTACGCCATCATAGATTGGCACATTCTTCTCGATTGCAGCAGCCAGAGGATAGTCAGCCAGCTTCGCCTCGCGCGCAATTTCGCGTTTGAAATCTTCGAGGTTGCAGGACTGAGCATTGAGCCAAACACGGCTTGCTCTTTGGCTAATGATATTATTGTTCTTCATGTCTAGCACTCTCTGTGAGGCTTAACCTTAACACCTAAGCCCAAACAGAACCAATGTCGCATCTTCACTTCCTATCAATTAATCGCACAACAACCATAATTCGTCAAAGTGATGTGAGCTGAGCCAAACTGGCGCATTCCATGCGCTGTGACTGAGGCGGTTACACTTTCCGTACCGCTTTGGGACAGGCAGGTTGATCATGGTTACCAAACCATTAACGAATCGTATTGATTGGGTCGATTACGCAAAGGGCATATGTATTGTTCTGGTCGTAATGATGCATTCGACATTAGGTGTCGAAAAAGCAGCAGGCTCAATAAGCTGGCTTCACGGCTTTATCGACTGGGCCAGGCCATTCCGAATGCCCGACTTTTTTATGATTTCAGGTCTTTTCCTTGCCAGCAGCATCGATAAACCATGGCGCGATTATCTCGATTCAAAGGTTTTTCATTTCCTTTATTTTTACGTACTGTGGCTCTTCTTGCAAACGATGTTCAAGGCCTGTTTGGTGTGCGGACTAGACGGCGCGATTGACGCGTCTAAAGTTTTCCTAACCGGTTTTATAGAACCTTTTGGCACACTTTGGTTCATCTATCTCTTACCAATCTTCTTTGTCACTGTAAAAGCGTTGCGTAAGGTACCACCGTTTATCATGTTTTTCGCTGGTGCGTTATTACTGTCGGCGCGCATTGATACAGGCTGGCTGTTGATTGATGAATTCGCATCGCGCTTTGTCTATTTCTATGTCGGGTTTTGGTTAGCCAAATACATCTTTGCCTTCGCAGCAGAAATAGGTGCAAAACCCATCGCTGCTATTTTTGCGGGTCTGGTGATCTGGGGTTTTGGCAATTACCAAATGGTTCAATCAGGCTTCAGCGTGCTGCCTGGATTCAGTCTTGTGCTCGGTTTAATCGGTGCCTGCGCAGTGGTGAGCACCGGCGTCCTCTTATCAAAATTTAAGGTGGCAGAAGCCCTTCGTTACTGTGGACAAAATTCAATTGTCATTTATCTCTCCTTCTTCTTGTTCATGGCAACATCACGCACGATTCTTTTGAAGCTGTTGCCACATTTTGATTTAGGCTTGATCTCTTTGATTGTTACAGCCTCAGGCGTCATCGGCCCAATTCTACTCTTCTGGTTGACACGCAACACCAAGCTGTCTTTCTTATTCAAAAGACCTGCTTGGGCAAAGCTGGCAAAAACTTTAGAGCGGTGGCATAGTCCGCATTATGTCAAACAACTCCACATTAAAGCCCGGTGACCATCTCTATCTGATTGATGGTTCGGGCTATATTTTCCGCGCCTATCATGCCCTCCCGCCGCTTACCCGCAAGAGCGACGGCCTGCCTGTGGGTGCCGTTCAGGGCTTTTGCAATATGCTGTGGAAGCTTCTCAGTGAAACGCGCAGCGATAAAAAGCCAACGCATTTGGCGGTGATCTTTGATCACTCCAGCAAAACTTTTCGCAATGATTTTTATCCCGACTACAAAGCCCATAGACCAGAAGCGCCCGCCGATTTGCGCCCGCAATTTGGCTTGATCCGCCAAGCCACTAGAGCTTTCAATGTGTCCTGCGTTGAAATGCAAAATTTTGAAGCCGATGATTTAATCGCCACTTATACAAGACAGGCAGTTGAAGCAGGTGCCACCGTTCGCATTGTAACGTCAGATAAAGATTTGATGCAGCTGGTGAAACCCGGTGTGATGTTGCTTGATACAATGAAAGACAAAGAAATTTCCGACGCAGAAGTGTTCGAAAAATTTGGTGTCACTCCCGATAAGGTGATTGAAGTGCAAGCGCTGGCAGGCGATAGTGTTGACAATGTTCCAGGCGTTCCCGGAATTGGCTTAAAGACAGGCGCGGAACTGATCAATCTTTATGGCAATCTTGAAGTGCTTCTCGAAAAAGCCTCCGAGATCAAGCAAAACAAGCGCCGCGAAAACCTAATCGAATTTGCAGAGCAGGCACGCATTTCAAAACGCTTGGTCACCCTTGATCAACACGTGCCTATCAAGGAAACGCTTGATGAGTTCGCAGTCGATGTGCCCAAGGCCTCGCAAATTATCGGTTTTCTGAAGGCGCTCGAATTCTCAAGTTTCACACGCAAGATTGGCGCGGCACTATCGGCTGATGTCGATGAAATTGATGCCGTACCAGTCACTTTTGAGTTCTGGCCACCAGAGGGCAGCTTACCAGCAACGCCTGATAGACCAAAATCTGAAATGCCGAACATGTTTGCGGGCCATAGGCAGGCAACTCTCGTTGACGAAGCGGCTTCCTTGGCTGCAATTCGTGCTATTCCGGTTAATCATGCCGACTATGAAACAGTCACTACGATAGTGGCTCTCGATAAATGGATCGCTGCGGCCTTTGAACAAGGCTTTGTCTGCATTGATACAGAAACTGATTCACTTGACGCCATGCAGGCTAATATCGTTGGCGCGTCATTGGCTTTAGCCCCGGGCAAAGCATGTTACATTCCATTAGGACATAAAGGTGCAGGCGACGGTTTGTTTGCTGCTGGTTTGCATGAAGGTCAAATTCCGCTTGAACAAGCCCTGGCCAAATTAAAGTACCTCTTCGAAGCGCCCAGCGTGTTGAAGATCGGCCAAAATTTAAAATATGATATGCTGTTACTCAAGAACTACGGCATCGACGTTGCACCACTTGATGACACAATGCTTCTGTCATACGTCACTGAGTCAGGCGATGTTGGCCATGGTATGGACGAATTGTCCCAGCGTCATCTAGGCCACAAACCCATCGCTTTCAAAGATGTGGCAGGCACCGGCAAATCAACGATCACCTTCGACCGCGTGGCAATTGACAAGGCCACAGCTTATGCCGCTGAAGATGCTGATATCACGCTTCGGTTGTGGATGGTGCTCAAACAAAAACTTTTACAAATGCACAAGGTGACTGTTTATGAAACACTGGAGCGCCCACTTGTACCGGTGCTCACTCAAATGGAATTTGAAGGTATTGAAGTTGACCGCAGTGTGTTGGCCAAACTCTCATCGGAGTTTGCCAACAAACAAGGCGTTGTGGAAATCGAAATTCACAAACTCGCAGGCCAAACATTCAACATTGGTTCACCCAAACAATTGGGCGAAATTCTTTTTGATAAAATGGCGCTGCCCGGCGGTCGCAAAACCGCAACGGGTGCCTGGAGCACAGACTCCGACGCGCTCGATGATCTAGCGACGCAAGGTATCGTTCTGGCGCAACGCGTTCTGGATTGGCGGCAGCTCGCAAAACTGCGCTCGACCTACACCGACGCATTGCCCGAATTCATCAATCCGAAAACGGGCAGAGTGCACACGTCTTATGCGATGGCCTCCACCTCAACGGGCCGATTATCATCGACAGATCCAAACTTACAAAATATACCGGTACGCACTGATGATGGCCGCCGCATCCGCACAGCATTCGTTGCGCCCAAAGGCAAAAAGCTGATCAGCGCCGACTACAGCCAAATCGAATTGCGTGTGTTGGCCCATGTAGCTAATATTCCGCAGCTCACAAAAGCATTTGCCGATGGCCTCGATATTCACGCCATGACTGCGAGCGAAATGTTTGGCGTGCCGATTGAAGGCATGGAATCTTCCGTGCGCCGCCGCGCCAAAGCCATCAACTTCGGAATCATTTACGGCATCTCGGCATTTGGGCTGGCCAATCAACTCTCCATCAGCCGTGAAGAAGCAGGTGAATATATCCGCACTTATTTCAAACGCTTCCCCGGCATCAAAGATTATATGGAATCAACCAAAGCTTTCGCTCGGGCAAACTCATATGTCGAAACCATTTTCGGGCGGCGCATGCATTTTCCGCGCATCAATTCTCCAAACCCATCAGAAAAAGCTTTCCTTGAACGCGCCTCGATCAACGCGCCCATCCAAGGTTCTGCCGCTGACATCATCCGCCGCGCCATGGTGCGCATGATGCCTGCTTTGAGCAAAGCAGGGTTGAAATCCCGCATGCTTTTGCAGGTGCATGACGAATTGATTTTTGAATGTGATGAAGTTGAAGTCGCGGCAACCACCAAACTGGTAAAAACCATCATGGAAGAAGCGCCAGAGCCAGTGCTGAAATTGTCAGTGCCTTTAAGTGTGGATGCAAGAGCCGCGAATAATTGGGATGAAGCGCATTGAAGCGATTTTGATCGTGGCCAAGCATGCGCCCTAAGTAGAACCTAATACTGCGACACCGCCGCTAATCATGGCAATGCCCACCCATTGCGAAACGGTGGTTTTTTCTTTCAACAAAATCATCGCCAGCAAAGTGGCAATGGCGCCATAAGCACTGATGCCCATAGAGCCGAATTCCTTATTGGGCAGCCGCCCCATATAGTTGATTCCAGAAACCGCAGCCACATCAAAAGCCCCCATCGCAAAAATACCAATCCAAGCCTCAGCGTTGATTTTTGCGACATGAGGTTTCTCGCGCATCACAAAAGGAATGAGAACCAAGGCCGCCGGAAAGCGTGACATGAAAGTGGCTTCAAACTCTCCCACATGTGCGGCAAGTTTTTGGCCAAGAATAACAGAGCTGGCGAAAAATACCTCGGCCACCATGCAAGAAAAAATAAGCAGCGGAATCTTGCCCGGCTTGACCTCGCTCAAACCTCCGTCGGAAGGGCCAGTCCGCGCCACGACGATGGCGCCAGTGATAATCGCCAAGACGGCACACCATTGCAAAGCGTTGGGTTGCAATCCATTGATCATGCCCCAGATGACCACCAAAGCAGGATAACCCGCCGTTGCTGGTCCGACGATGGAAACTGGTGCCAAACTGAAAGCAGTAAACAAGCTACTGATCGCGAGGCCGTAAAGGATCCCCAATATGACTGCAAGTTGCAGCGTTGCTGTGTCCGCTTGTAGGATCGTGCCATTCCAAAGTACAATGCCCGCCAGCAGAGCTCCGCCCGCCAAAAGTGTGCCAATCGCCATACGAACAGGCCCCACATCGTTTGCAAAATTACGCGCCAGCAAATCATGCAAAGACCAGCATAATGCAGCAAACAAACCAAACATAACGGCCAGCATAAAAACACCTCTAATCCTGTGTTAGCAGCCAGTCACTCTTCTAGCCATGACGGTTTTGCATGTTTCCATGACTGGAATTGACAAGTACTCCAAACCCATGCACCTATGCTCTATCCATGTTTCTTTCAGTCTTTGATCTCTTTAAAATTGGCATTGGACCATCTTCGTCCCACACCATGGGGCCAATGGTGGCGGCCAAGCGTTTTTTAGATTTGGTGAAAGCCAATGATATAAACGCTGTAACAAGACTAACTGCAACCTTGCACGGCTCACTGGCGTTCACGGGCAAAGGCCATGGCAGCGACCGCGCTATTGTGCTGGGGCTTGCGGGTGAAACGCCGCAAGATATTGACCCTGACGATGTAGAAACGATTTTGATAAAAATGAATGAGGTAAAGATTGGCGCACGCCGTTTTGCCTTTGATCAAACCAAAGACATTATCTTCGATTTCGGCCCAGCTCTCAAAGGCCATGCCAACGGCCTGGTGTTTCGTTTGCTAGGCGATACGGGCAATATATTGCTCGAAGAAACTTATTACTCCATCGGTGGCGGCTTCGTGATGACAGCAGCCGAACGCACTGGCATCAAGCTTGTTCCATCCACACGCGTTGTGCCTCACCCATTTAAGTCAGCGATGCAAATGTTAGAAATGGGTAAAGCATCAGGTCTCACAATAGCGCAAATGAAGCACGCTAACGAGATCACGTGCCTCAGCGAAGTCGAGTTAAACAACGGCCTCGACCACATCTGGTCCACCATGAATGCCTGCATCAATCGCGGGCTCAAAACGCATGGCATCTTGCCGGGCGGTTTAAAAGTAAAACGCCGTGCGGCTGATATTTTCGTAAAGCTCAAATCAGAGTATCGCAACAATCAAATTCAGCCACATCAAATCATGGATTTTCTTTCGGTTTATGGCATGGCTGTGAATGAAGAAAACGCGGCAGGCGGAAAAATTGTAACCGCTCCCACCAATGGCGCGGCAGGCGTAGTTCCGGCCGTGATCCGCTATTATCTGGATCACTGCGTGGGCGCAGATCAAATCGGCATCCGCACTTTTCTGTTGGCTGCTTCTGCCATCGGTGGAATTATTAAACACAATGCATCAATTTCTGGCGCTGAAGTGGGCTGCCAAGGAGAAGTGGGTTCCGCCTCTGCCATGGCCGCCGCTGGATTATGCGCTGCATTGGGCGGTACAAATGAGCAGGTCGAAAACGCGGCCGAGATTGCCCTTGAACATCACCTCGGCATGACCTGCGATCCCATCGGTGGCCTCGTGCAAGTGCCATGTATTGAGCGCAATGCCTTTGGTGCGGTCAAGGCCGTCACCGCTGCATCGCTTGCCTTGCGCGGCGATGGCCAACATTTGGTGCCACTCGATAATTGCATTGAGACAATGCGTCAGACCGGGCTCGACATGAATGAGCGCTACAAGGAAACCTCAACGGGCGGCTTGGCGGTCAATGTCGTTGAGTGTTAACGTAAGCGGCGGGGTGCAACGGCGGTGGCTGTCAGCGGGTCTTCCGGCCAAAGATGTTTGGGATAACGCCCGCGCATATCTTTACGCACATCCGGATAAGCATTGATCCAGAAAGTTTCAAGCGACTGCGTAATCGCTACAGGCTTACCGCCGGGCGATAGCAACTCAATCTTCAACCGCGCCTTACCGCCAGCAATTTGCGGCGCAGTTTTCATGCCAAACATTTCCTGTAAGCGGACCCGCAAGACCGGATCACCTTCAACATCATAATCAATTTGGTAATGCCCGCCGCCCGGCACTTCCATGCGGACAGGGGCCAGCTTTTCGATTTTGGGTAACTTCTCGTGCGGAACCATGGCCCGCAAAATCGCCAACATATCCAACCGTTCCAAATGGTTTTTGCGCGAAATTCCTGCAAAATAAGGCACCAACCATTCCTGCAAACTGCCGAGCAATGTTGCGTCGGAGAAATCTGGCCATCCATCATCTGGTAACACTTGATACAAAAAACCAATCCGTGATCGGAACATTTTTGCTGCATCGGTCCAAGGCAGCGAACCCAATCCCATTGTCTTCACACCCTGCGCCATGGCAGAGGCCATTGCATCAGGTTCTGGCGTTGCGAGCGGTCGCTCCTCCAAAACCAAAGCACCCAGCTTAATCGATCTTGATGCACTCACAGCATGCGCCTTCGCATCCCAGAATACGCTAGCGCATGTCACAACCTGATCTTTCAAATATTTCTCAATTTCAACGCGCGTTATCACAGCTGCCAGATGCACCTTGGCATCAACGTGCGTGCCATCCAACAATCCAACCGCAATCCAATCGGCTTTTGCTAAGGGATCATGCCCGGCCACTACAGCGCCAGCACCCGACGCCATACGAAATCGCCCCAGCGCCCCGCGCCGTTGCGCAATTCGGTCTGGATATGCCAACGCCAACAACACGCCATGTGAAACCTCGCCTACATCATCCTTGATCCCAGCCGAATCCTTGATCTGCCGTGCGACCTGCTTCATACGTTCGCGGGCACTCCCACGCACATGCATCAACCGCGTTTCCACATCAGCAGAAGTTTCGCGCGGCAAGCCATCTCGTTCTGAAATCATCGCAGCAATATCAGCGGCCATCGCACCCGCACCCAAAGCTTTACCCGCAATCACCATATGTGAAAGCCGCGGATGCAAGGGTAGCTTGGCCATTGCTTTGCCATGAGAAGTTATTGCGCCCGAGGAATCAAGTGCACCTAATTGCTTCAATACATCTCGCGCTTGCGCAAATGCAGCGGCAGGCGGGACTTCCAGCCATGGCACATCGCTTGTACCCCAAGCCGCGAGTTCTAAAACCAAAGGCGTTAAATCCGCAATGCGAATTTCAGGTTCATCATGAAATGCCAAGGCCCGCATTTCAGATTCAGGCCACAGCCGGTAACACACTCCCGGGCCAACCCGACCAGCACGACCTTTGCGTTGTTCAGCCGAAGCCTGAGACACGCGAATCGTTTCAAGTGACGTCATGCCTGAAGCCGGATCAAAACGCGGCGTGCGTTTGAACCCGCAATCAATCACCGCCTCAACACCATCAATGGTCAGCGATGTTTCAGCAATCGTCGTCGCCAAAACAATTTTGCGTCTGCCCACCTCAGAAGGTTTAATGGCCGCGTCCTGATCAGCCAATGTCATTGGCCCATAAAGCGGGCGCACATCAATATTGGCTGAAACATCGCCCAGCAACGCTTGTTCAACGCGGCGTATTTCACCTTCGCCCGGAAGGAAGACCAACAGACTTCCCTTCACTTCACGCAAGGCTTGATGAATGGCCTTGACTGAATCAGCCACAACCGTTTGCCGCGAAGCTTTATCCAGATGTTGGATAGCCACGGGAAACATGCGCCCCTTGGCATTCAAAACGGGTGCACCATCTAAAAATAGCGACAAACTTTCCGTATCCAGTGTCGCCGACATAATCAGAAATTTCAAATCGTCGCGAAGCCCACGCTGCACATCTAAACAAAGTGCCAGAGACAAATCTCCATCCAAATTGCGTTCATGAAATTCGTCGAAGATCACCAAGCCAACGTCTGAAAGTTCCGCATCCTGTTGCAAGCGCCGCAGCAAAATACCCTCAGTCACAACTTCAATGCGCGTAGCAGCCGATACCTTCCGCTCTAGTCGCACAGTGTAACCGACAGTCTCGCCCAGCTTCTCATTCAATGTCTGCGCCATGCGGGAAGCTGCCGCCCGCGCTGCCAAACGCCTGGGTTCAAGCATCACAATTTTTTTACCCGCAAGCCACGGCTCATCGAGCAAGGCCAAAGGCACACGGGTCGTTTTGCCCGCTCCGGGCTCGGCCACCAAAATGGCTGAAGGCCGCGAACGGAGTGCGGCCTTCAAATCCGGAATGATATCATCAACCGGAAAATTCATTTCATTTCTTTTGACCAAGGCGGATCAGCGCCCGCGCGCGAGACGGTGACTGCCGCTGCCTTCATGGCAAACGCAGCCGCATTTTTCAAAGTTGCTTCATCGATCACAGCCAGCGCCTTCTTGGTCAACTTCTTTCTGCGTTCAAGATATGTCAGCAATCCAGCTGTGAAAGTATCCCCCGCACCCACAGTGTCAACCATTGCCACCTTTGGCACATCCAGCTTGAACGAGTAATCCTTGGTGTAAACTTCAACGCCGTCGCCGCCCTTGGTAATGGCTACAATCTTTACACCACGCTTCACCCAAGCCTTGCCAAAATTTGAAAGGCTTTTGGATTTGTTCATCCACAACACATCTTCATCAGAAATTTTTACAATGTCAGCCATACTCATCATATTGAAAAGGCGCACCTGATGTTGCTTTCTTTTCCGCTTCGTAATTAAAGTGGCACGAATGTTGGGATCAATACAAATCACCCGTGATTTATGCTCTCGCTTGGCCAAAGCCTCATAAGTGCCACCGCATGGCTCGGGGATCAGGCTGATTGAACCGAAATGCAAAGCGGTTACCGCCTTGGGCAACTTCGGCATATCTTTCTTCAACAAATTGCGCGAGGCCGAAGCATCATCCACAAATGAATACCTTGCATGGCCACCCAAAAGTTTTACAAAGGCCAGCGTGGTGTGCAGCGCTTTGCGCTTTACATAACGCAAATCCACCTTCGATTCTTCCAAACCCTCAGCCAAACTATCGCCAAAGAAATCAGTGCTGATGCCACCAAAAAATCCGGTAGGCACGTCGAGTCGGCCCAGTGCAATGGCCGTATTATAAATCGAGCCGCCGTTAAACGGTTGATACACAAATGCGCCATCTGAACCCTTACGGGGCAAAAAATCGATCAAAGCTTCGCCGCAACACAAAATCATGACATTTCCTCTCCAACGTTGCATAACAAACGCATGGCGCCCATGCAATAAATCTCGCAGCCTGATTTATTGCAATGTAGTTTTCCACAGTGTAGAGCGTCATTTTGATTAGCGTACCTCAATTTCATTGGAGCAAGCTTTATGACCGCCCGCCTTATTCCTGTTGATCCATTTGATATCGTTGTATTTGGCGCAACGGGGGATTTGGCCCAGCGCAAATTAATCCCTGCATTGTTCCACCGTGACGAACAAGGCCAAATTCCAGCTGAAGCACGCATCATCGGCACATCGCGCCGTGAGATGAGTGATGATGAATTCCGCAAATTCGCAACCACGGCGCTGGAATTGTTTGTCGAAGAAAAACTGCGCACGCCAGAAATGATGCAAAAGTTTTTGGCTCGCTTTACTTATATCGCGGCAGAGGCCAGCAAAGAAGACGGTTGGTCAAAGCTTGATGAAGCGCTGGCGCAAAACCAAGACCGCATCCGCGTGTTCTATCTTGCAGTTGGCCCAGATCTGTTTGGCCCTATTTGTGAGCGCTTGGGCAACCATAAACTCGTTACCCCAAATTCGCGCGTGGTCGTTGAAAAGCCCTTGGGCAAAAGCGGTGAATCGGCACAAGCACTAAACGATGCAATCGGTAAAGTTTTTGCCGAGCCGATGATCTACCGCATTGATCATTACCTTGGCAAAGAAACAGTGCAGAATTTAATGGCTCTGCGCTTTGCTAATTCGCTGTTCGAACCTTTGTGGACTGCAGCCCATATTGATCATGTGCAAATCACAGTAGCTGAAACTTTGGGCGTTGAATCGCGCGCTGGTTACTATGATACCTCGGGTGCATTGCGCGATATGGTGCAGAACCACATTCTCCAGCTTTTGTGCTTAGTGGCGATGGAACCTCCAAGTTCGATGGATGCTGACGCTGTTCGCGATGAAAAATTGAAGGTTTTGAAATCGCTCAAAACGCTAACGACTGATCAGCTAGAGACCAGCGTTGTGCGTGGACAATATCGCGCTGGTTCGACAGAAGCTGGCGCCGTAAAGGGATATCTCGAAGAACTTGGCAACCCCGAATCCAAAACCGAAACATTTGTGGCGATCAAAATTGAAATTGCCTCATGGCGTTGGAGTCAGGTTCCGTTTTATCTGCGCACCGGAAAGCGCCTCGCCCAGCGCGAGTCAGAGATTATGGTCGAATTCAAACCGGTTCCGATTAATGTATTCGCAAAATCGGCAAGTAATTTGCAACCTAATCGTCTGGTCATTCGGTTGCAACCTGATGAAGGTGTCAAACTTTGGCTGAGTGTAAAGGAGCCCGGCCCCGGTGGAATGCGGCTTAAAAATGTACCACTGGATATGAGTTTTGCTGAAGCTTTTAGCACAAGACAACCCGAAGCCTATGAACGCTTGCTGATGGACGTGGTGCGCGGCAACCCGACGCTGTTCATGCGCCGCGATGAAGTGGCCGCGGCTTGGAAATATATCGATCCTATTTTAGATCATTGGAAAGACACCACTGATGTTCCAAAACCATACACATCGGGCACTTGGGGCCCCACGTCAGCAATTGCCTTAATCGAGCGCGATGGTCGCACTTGGTATGAAGGCCCAGACGCATGATCGCGAAGAAGCGGAATTTTGCAATAGGCGCAGTGTTGGCAGAAACATTGGCCAATGATGTTGCAAATTGGCTGCGACAAGCAATTGCAATTAAGGGCAGCGCAGTCGTTGCGGTCTCAGGCGGCACAACACCCAAACCATTCTTCGCGGCACTTTCAAAACAAAAGTTAGATTGGTCAAAAATCACCATAACTTTGGTCGACGAACGCCAAGTACCAGAAGACAATCCGCGCTCTAATGCAAGATTGGTGCGTGATAGTCTGTGGTGCAATAATGCGGCAGACGCACAATTTGTGCCACTTTATCTCAATCCGTTTATCAACCAACTTGCACCATTTGATGTGGCTATACTGGGCATGGGCAATGATGGCCACACAGCATCATTTTTCCCCGACGGAGATAATCTGGCCAAGGCCATTGATAAGGCTAATTCGGATGCTGTGATTGCTATGAACGCGCCAGCGGCGGGAGAGCCACGTTTGACTTTCACTTTACAGCGTTTACTAGCTGCAGAACATTTGTGCCTTCATATTCAAGGCAATGATAAAATGAAAGTCCTCGAAAAAGCATTAGCTGGCGTCGACGAACTTGAAATGCCGGTGCGCGCCGTGCTTCATTCTACCAAACCACTTGATTTGTATTGGTGTCCATAATGTCCGTACACAGAACAGTTTCAGCCGTCACCAAAAAGATCATTTTGCGTAGCAAGGCGAGCCGCAAAAATTATTTAGAAAAAATCGAACGCGCCATTAATCGCCAACCAAAGCGCAAGTCTTTAGGCTGTGCAAATATTGCGCATGGTTTTGCTGCTTGTGGAGCGGGCGACAAAAACGCATTGCGTAACGGCTCCGGCCCCAATCTCGCAATTGTCACATCCTATAATGACATGCTATCAGCCCATCAGCCCTTTGAATTCTATCCTGATCTCATCCGCCAAGCCGCCCGCGATGCAGGCGGCACAGCGCAAGTGGCAGGCGGCGTTCCCGCCATGTGCGACGGCGTGACCCAAGGCGAAACCGGAATGGAACTCTCGCTTTTCTCACGCGATGTCATTGCTATGTCGACGGCCATAGCACTCAGCCATCAGATGTTTGATGCAAGCGTATATTTGGGTGTCTGCGATAAAATAGTGCCAGGCCTCATCATCGGTGCATTGGCATTCGGCCATTTGCCAGCCGTTTTCATCCCCGCTGGCCCCATGACATCTGGTTTGCCCAATGAGGAAAAAGGTAAAATCCGGCAGCTCTATGCGCAAGGCAAAGTCGGACGCGAGGCGCTGCTTGAAGCGGAAAGCCAAGCCTATCACGGCCCCGGCACTTGCACATTTTACGGCACCGCCAATTCCAATCAGATGTTAATGGAAATCATGGGCCTGCATTTGCCCGGTTCCACTTTTGTGAACCCCGGTACGCAACTCCGAGATGAAATCACCAAGGCTTCAACCAAACAGGCTATGAGCATTTCAGCACTTGGCAATCAATACACACCGATCGGAAAAATTTACGATGAGAAAGCTGTGGTGAATGGAGTTGTTGGGCTTCTCGCAACAGGCGGTTCCACCAACCATACCATGCACGTAGTTGCCATGGCCGCTGCGGCGGGTATTGCACTGACTTGGGATGATCTAGCCGAGCTTTCGAAAGTGATCCCGCTGCTCACGCGCATCTATCCAAACGGCAAAGCAGACGTGAACCATTTTAACGCGGCAGGTGGCATGGGTTTTTTGATCCGTGAATTGCTGAATGCCGGATTGTTGCACGAGGATGTGACAACAATAATGGGCGCTGGCCTTTCAGGCTATACGCGGGAACCCGGCCTCGACGATGCTGGCGGACTAACCTGGCGTGACGCTGTAAAAACGTCAGGAGACACATCAGTTTTGCGCGGTGTCGCAGAACCCTTCCAAGCCACAGGCGGGCTCAATGTTCTCGAAGGCCCGCTTGGTCGCGCCGTCATTAAGTCATCGTCGATCCCTGGAGACCGCCACATCATCCAAGCGCCATGTCGGATTTTCCACTGCCAAGAGGATTTGGCAGCTGCTTTCAAAGCAGATGAACTCAATAGAGATGTGATCGCGGTTGTCCGCTTCCAAGGCCCCAAAGCCAATGGCATGCCAGAGTTACACCGCATGACACCACCACTGGCAGTGCTGCAAGAACGCGGCTTCCGCGTAGCGCTGGTCACTGATGGTCGAATGTCGGGCGCATCAGGCAAAGTGCCAGCCGCCATCCATGTTACACCGGAAGCCGCAGATGGCGGGCCAATCGCTCGACTTATGGATGGAGATGTGATCCGCATTGATGCGACTAAAGGCACTATGGACGTTTTGGTGGATGCGATGGAATTTGGCAACCGACCACTGGCAACTAAAGACATGTCCGACAATGAACAAGGCACTGGCCGTGAACTCTTCGCTGCTTTCCGCAATCTCGCAGGCCGCGCTGATCAAGGTGCATCAATATTTGGGATGATAGAATGACAAAAGATTTGCAAAAGGGACTCGAAGCCGCGTTGAAGCGCGCGCCAGTTGTGCCTGTAATGGTGATTGAGAATTTGAAAGATGCCGTGCCATTAGCCCGTGCGCTGGTCAAAGGTGGTCTGCCCGTACTCGAAATTACGCTGCGCACAGATGTAGCGTTGGATTGTATGAAAGCTATTAAGGCTGAAGTTGAAGGCGCAATCGTTGGTGCGGGCACAGTGCTCACCCCACAACAGCTCCGCTCATGCGCAAAATTAGAATTAGCCTTTGCAGTTTCCCCCGGTGCAACAGGTCAGCTTTTAGGTGCTGCTGAAGATTTTGATATCGCCTTGTTGCCCGGCGGCGTCACCGCTTCGGAATGCATGGCACTAATGGAATGGGGCTACTTGATCCAAAAATTCTTCCCCGCAGAACCCGCAGGCGGAACCAAATATTTGTCATCCCTCGCATCACCATTGCCGCAAATAAAATTCTGCCCCACAGGCGGTATCACACCAGAACTCGCTCCATCTTATTTGAAGCTCAGCAATGTCATCACCATTGGTGGCTCGTGGATGGCACCAAAGAATTTGGTCAGTGAAGGTAGATGGGACGAGATTGAAAGATTGGCGAGAGCCGCAGCGGAACTAAGATAATTATCCTTCAATGCCTTCTTCAATCATCGCATTCACATAACGCTCAATCGCCAGCGCTTCAGTCGAAAGCCCTTGGCGATAATACAACAGCACGCTCAACCCTAAAGTCGTGACGATCGACACAACAGGCCCAGCAAATAAAAATAATCCGGCAACCGCAAAATAAAATCCGCGTGTGCCGTTGTTCATGCTCTTCAATGATTCAGTCAGCACCGTGGCTGTTTGGGCCACCATCACTTGGGCCTGCGGCGTGGCAGCGGGCGCTTCATCAAGTGCACCAATCATCGCTAACGTATAGGCCAGTTTGCGCAGTGCATAAGTAAGCGAGAAAAAACTGATCGCCATAATCGCGGTTATTGCTGCAAAATTGACTGTGAATAATGGCAAACTGATCGGCGGAAAAAATGCCATTTGTGTAAGGGAAGCATGAACATGGTTGATGCTCGCAAGCGTGCCAACGAGACCAGCCAAAACGATCAATGAACCAGAACCAAAAAACGACATTGCATTTGACACTTGCCCCAATAAAATAGCGTCAAAAACCCGGCTTTCGCGTTTTGAATGCATCAACATCCGCATCCATTTCAAACGCACCACATGAAGCTGTGCATTTAAAGTGCCGCGTCCTAAAAGCCGCAAAATAGGCCCGTAGAGCCACCACATGATAAAGACCAGCGCCACAGCGAAGAGATGCAGAAAATCAAAATCATAAGGAAGATTCATGCGTGAATTTCCTTGATCGTTTCAGCTTTTATGCCGGGCGTGCGCTCTAACGCATAATTTAAATTGAAAGCCGATGAAGCCATAAATACAGGTGCACCATCAAGATCATGTGCAATGGCCGAGCGATTTGCATCTTGAAACCCATCCATCGTTTTTGTGTCTTCACAAAAAATCCAGCGCAAAATTTCAAAGCGCGTCGTTTCAAATTCCACAGGTACCGTATACTCGTTTTTCAAACGATCGGCCAAAACATCAAGCTGCAACGCGCCAACCACGCCGACAATTGCCCCAGATCCATCAATGGGAGTAAACAACTGAACCACACCTTCTTCGGCCAGTTCTTCCAAAGCGCCTTTGAGCTTCTTGGCCTTCATCGGATCACCCAACCGCACCCGCCGCAGAATTTCCGGCGCAAAACTTGGCACACCTGTAAATACAATATCCTCACCCTCGGTAAGCGTGTCACCGATGCGCAACACGCCATGGTTGGGAATACCCACCACATCGCCTGCAAATGCCTCTTCTGCGAGTGAGCGGTCCTGCGCAAAGAAAAACTGAGGCGCATTCAAAGCCAATGATTTTCCGGTGCGAACAATTTTAACCCGCATACCGCGCGTCAGCTTGCCCGATGCCACGCGCATAAATGCAATACGGTCACGGTGGTTGGGATCCATATTAGCTTGAATCTTGAACACCACACCTGTGAGCTTCGGCTCAATGGCTTTCACCACACGTTGCCGTGATTTTTGGTCGCGTGGTGGCGGTGCATAAGCAATCAACGCATCGAGCAAATCGCGCACACCGAAATTCTTAATCGCAGAGCCAAAATAAACCAGAGAAAGGTGACCTTCCAAAAAAGAGGTGCTGTCAAAAGCATGACCCGCCATTTGCTGCAACGATAACTCTTCGCGAAAATGTGCTGCAGCAGCAGGCGGCAACAATTTATCAATCGCCGGATCATCAGGCCCCGAAACATTTTCACCAGCGGGATCGCCATCAATGCGGCGAATGCGCTGATTGATCAAATCATAAGTGCCAGCAAAAGTTTTGCCGATACCAATCGGCCAAACCATGGGAACGACAGTCAAAGCCAAACCTTTTTCGATCTCATCGAGCAAGTTCAATGGCTCCTGCGCTTCGCGGTCAAACTTATTGATGAAAGTAATAATCGGAATGTCGCGCATGCGGCAAATTTCAAACAGTTTGCGCGTGCGGTCTTCAATACCCTTGGCCCCATCGATCACCATGACTGCAGCGTCCACAGCCGTCAGAGTGCGATAGGTATCTTCCGAGAAGTCTTCATGGCCCGGCGTATCCAGCAGATTGAACACGCGATTATTATACTCAAATGTCATCACGGAAGTGACCACAGAAATACCGCGCGCCCGCTCAATGCTCATCCAGTCGGAGCGCGTACGCCTTCGGTCGCCCTTGGCGCGCACTTGTCCTGCCAGCTGAATGGCGCCACCGAAAAGCAAAAGCTTTTCAGTTAAAGTGGTTTTACCAGCGTCAGGATGCGAAATAATCGCGAACGTGCGTCTGCGGGCGGCTTCAGTTTCAATATCGAGTGTCACGAATAGGGCCTTTAAGGTTCGGGCCACTCCTAGCCGCAAGTCCCCAAACAGTCCAGCGTGGCGGTTGCCCTTTTGAGTGACATGTGGCAGTGAGAGCTAAGGGCAAAAAATATGACTGATCTCAATTTAGTAGGTGATATAGGGGGCACAAATTCGCGCTTTGGCTTGGTGGCCAATGGCTCGAAAGAGGTTACCCGTGTCGAAACATTAAAGAATGATGGCTTTTCAGGGCTTGAAGCCGCCATCAGCCATTATCTGAAAAATCAGGGTATTATGTCCCTGCAATCGGCCGCCGTGGCCGTTGCCGCACCGGTAGATCGCGAAGTTATCCGCCTCACCAATCGCGACTGGAGCTTCAGCACGGCTTCCCTTCAAACGGCGGCCAATTCAAATCACTTCCGTCTGTTGAACGATTATGAGGCTTTGGCGTTGTCCTTGCCGCATCTCGCTCCTGAAGATTTAGCGCAAATTGGTGGAACATCACCCAAGCCAAACGCCTTGAAAGTCGTGCTTGGCCCTGGCACAGGTTTGGGTATGGCGATGTTGGCCCCGCTTCCGCAGGGCGGCTGGATGGCGCTGCCTGGAGAAGGGGGGCAAATTACATTACCTGTCGTCACCAAAGAAGAAATGGTTTTGCGCGACGCATTGGTGGGCAGCAGCAAATTTTGTGAAGTTGAATGGGTGCTTACCGGCCCCGGGCTTTTCCAGCTTTATAAAATCATATCGGGCACGCCCAAATTGAAAACACCAGAAGATGTATTGCAGGCTGCCATTTTAGGAACAGACCTTGCCGCCGTAAAAGCACTTAAACATTTCATCACATTCCTGGCGCGATTGAGTGGCGACTTTGCCATGGGGCTTCAGGCTCATGGCGGCATCTATCTCGCAGGTGGCATAGCGCCATCTATAGTCAAACAACTTCAATCAGGCACTTTCCGAAAAACTTTTGATGATCACGGTCGCATAGCCGAAGTCATTCACAAAATTCCGGTCTATGTCATCATGGATAGATTTCCAGCCTTCAAGGGCTGCGTGGCGGCCCTTAAATCATGACCAAAACTGTTTTACTTATTGTGGATATGCAAAATGATTTTTGCCCAGGCGGAAGGCTTGCCGTCAAAGGCGGAGAGGAGATCGCATCGCTGATCAATATTATGGCCCGCCAACACGAACATGTGGTGTTAACACAAGATTGGCACCCACTCGGCCACTCATCATTTGCGTCCCAACACCCCGGCCATGAGCCATTCACCCAGGTCGAAATGCCGTACGGCATGCAAACCCTATGGCCTGATCATTGCGTTATCGGGTCTAAGGGCGCTGATTTTCATTACACGCTCGACGTCCCTCACGCTGAAGCCATCATCCGCAAAGGGTTTCGCAAATCCATTGATAGCTATTCCGCATTTTTTGAAAATGACCACACTACGCCAACCGGCCTTGGTGGTTATTTGAAAGAGCGTGGATTTACAAATGTGACCTGCGTTGGTTTGGCGTTTGATTATTGTGTACGTTACTCAGCTGAGGATGCCAAAGTACTGGGCTTCGAAGTGGAAGTGGTCGAACGCGCAACAAGGGCCATCGATTTGGCAGGCACGGCAGAATTCACGCGTCAGTCGTTTCGCGAGCGCGGCATCATTCTAAAGTGAATCAAAACACAAGCCGCGGTATTGGCTTATTCATTGCTTCACAATTTGTAGGTTCGCTTGTCGATACTCCAGCGAAATATTTACTATCGCATGGTGTCGCTCTTAGCATGGTAGTATTTTTTCGATATGCGATCGCCTTTAGCATTCTCTATGCGGTTTTTATTGCAAAACGCGAAATGCCAAAACGCAGCCAACATATCAGATTGAATGTCCTGCGCGGTTTACTTCTTACATCTTCGACATTCTTGAATTTCTACTCTCTGGCCCAAATGCCTTTGGCTGTGGTGATGAGCATCAACTTCGCGGCGCCCCTCATCTCATGCGCGCTCGCACCTTTTTTGCTGGGTGAAAAAGTAGGCCCGCGCCGCTGGGCTGCGGTTGTTGTGGGTTTCATCGGCGTATTGATCGTCATGCGACCCGGTGGCGCGGCCTTTCAACTGGCTATGTCCACATCACTGGCCAACGCATTGGTTATCGCGCTCTATCAAATTTTCACCAGACGAGCAGGTGCTGGGGATGATCCTGAAACGGGCCTAACATGGGTTTTTGGGGTCGGGAGCATTATAACGGCTTGCATCGTGCCTTTCCATTGGCAAACTCCAGCGCTCAATCTTTGGCCGATCATCCTTCTGATGGGTTCATGCGGCCTCGTCACCCATTTGATTATCTCGCAGGCATTGCGACTTGCACCTGCATCACTGCTTGCACCCTTCATTTATCTGAACATCATCTGGATCACGATTTTTGGCATCGTAATCTTTGGTGATTGGCCAGACCAATGGACCGTGTTGGGCAGCACGATCATTATTGCGTCTGGCATTTATGTGTGGTGGCGAGAGCGATTAAACGCTCAAGTCTAAAAGGAAGGGTACGTGCTCAACCAGCCGACTGATAGGACGTTTTTACCGACGTGTAGAACTCAGCTGCAAACCGCCCTTGCTCGCGCGAACCCATGCTTGACCCTTTACGCCCGCCAAATGGCACATGATAATCAACACCTGCTGTTGGCAAATTCACCATAACCATGCCAGCCTGAGACTTGCGCCTGAAGTCGGACGCGAATTTGAGCGAGCCTGTATAAATACCCGAAGACAAACCAAATTTCGTGTCATTGGCCACCGCTAACGCTTCATCATAGCTATCAACCTTGATCACAGTGGCCACAGGCCCAAACACTTCTTCCTGGTTTATGCGCATATTATTTTTGGTGTTCACAAACAGAGCGGGGGATAAATAATGCCCCTTGGTATCTCGGTTTAGACGCTCGCCGCCCCAAGCAAGCTCAGCACCTTCATCACGGCCAATTTGAATATATTTTTCATCTTGGGCCAATTGTGATGCATCAACTACAGGGCCGATCTGCGTGCCATCTTTCAACGCATGATCAACTTTCAGGGCTTTCAAAGCGGTGATCGTCTTCTCAACAAACGCATCATGAATTTTGGCATGCACAATCAAACGTGATGAAGCTGTGCAACGCTGACCGGTTTGAAAAAATGCACCATCAACTGCGCCTGCAACCGCAGCATCGAGGTTGGCATCATCCATCACCACCAGTGGATTTTTGCCGCCCATCTCAACTTGAAACTTGGCACCGCGCGAAGCACAAGCCATCGCAACCTTGGCTCCCGTCTCGACCGAACCCGTAAACGAAATGGCATTCACATCACGCGAATCTAAAAGCGTCTGCCCAACCACTGAGCCACGCCCCATCACCAGATTGAATACGCCCTTTGGCAAACCAGCGCGCGAAATAATTTCAGCCAACATCCAAGCCGTTCCCGGAACCAAATCTGCTGGTTTAAAAACAACACAATTTCCATAAGCTAAGGCAGGCGCAATCTTCCAGGCCGGAATAGCAATCGGAAAATTCCATGGCGCAATCAAACCGACCACCCCTACAGGTTCACGCGTTATTGTCACATCAACTCCGGGCCGCACAGATGAAAGTGCCGTTCCTTCAACGCGCAGTGTTTCTTGCGCAAAGAATTTAAAAATTTGCGCGGCGCGTGTTGTCTCAGCAACGCCATTGCCAAGTGGTTTTCCTTCTTCGCGGGCCAACATGCGGCCAATTTCATCTTTGCGAGTCAGAAGCTCCACGCCGATCATTTCTAAGGCATCAGCACGCTGTTGCGGCGAGGTCATGCTCCAAGCAGGAAACGCAGCTTTGGCTGCGGCAATTGCCTCTTCCGTTTGCGCCTTATCAGATTGAGTATATTCTCCAACGACATCGCTCACATCAGACGGGTTAATATCTATCGTAATCCCGGAACCCACGACCCAAGCTCCGTTGATAAAATTCCTTTGCACAGACATTTCGTTCTCCCATTCAAGCGTCGCTATTTATCATACAATAAGCCTGAAGCAATCGCCTTAAGCGCGCAAGGCCATTGCACCCGCGACGACCAAGACACCACCACCAACGCGTTGCCACGTCAGCGGTTCCTTCAGAAGCTTGGCCGACATTGCAATTGCAAATAGGATACTGGTTTCGCGTAATGCAGCCACCATCGCAATGGGAGCAATACTCATCGCATAGATTACAATCCAATAGGCGCTGCCTGATGCTAGAGCACCCGCAATCCCGCTGCGCCAATGGGGCGTAACATCGTTAATAATTCTTTGTCCTCTGAGATAAAGGCCTGTCGCAAGCATAAACGTGCCATCAAGAATAAACACCAAGCCTGTGTAACCGGAAGCTGAATCTGAAACCCTGCCACCCAACCCATCAACAATCGTGTACAGCCCAATAAACATTGAAGTACCAAGAGCAAAAGCGATTGTAGTTCGGTCGAGTTTGGCTGCGAGTGTGGGAGAAATGGCGATCAGCCAAATACCAGCCACCAATACGATAATTCCCGCAAAGGTCATCGTTGAAACCGGGTCATGTGCAAAAAGCGTAGCAGCACCAAGTGTCAGCAGCGGAGCAGTGCCACGCGCAACAGGATAGACTAATCCAAGCTCACCAGTCTTATAGCTGCGCGCCAAAAACAGATTGTATGCTGTGTGTAGAACGCCGGAAACCACTGCATAGGGCCAACTTGATGCAGATGGGAAGGTAAAGAACAACAACATGAAGAGCCCCATCAGCCCCATCAGTGTTTGCAATAAAAACATCGCCAGAAATCGATCAAGGTTGAACTTGACCAGAACATTCCAAGAGGCGTGCAGAAACGCAGCCAGAATTACGATCAGAAAAAGAGAGATGCTCAAGTGATAAAAACCAGTTCGTCCTGAACAAAGGTATTAGAGCCTTCGGTGCAAATGATAAGGGCCACATGTCATAAAACATGTGGCCCAAAACGACTTTAGAATATTTTTACGTACAAGCTGTGCCTGCTGCAACCGTTGTTGCATAACAATCCAAAGTGAGAGATGAACGGGGGCGTACAGAAATAGCTTGGCTAAGGTTGAACGACGCAGCGCCCATGATTGAAGTGCCCATAAAGCTGGCAACTGTTGAATTATAAGTTGCACACACCCGTGCAATGATCACGTCATTACTGGCCGTCATAAGGCTAGACATACCAACAGTGCTGGGCGCCGCGCCGCAGCTTGGGCCTTTGTTATTTCCAGTTTTCCACATTTGAACGATGGTACCGCTTGAATTGGTACGGAAATCAAAAATTTCAACACGAACGTCGGCCGATTGCACTGGCTGCATGATAACATATGCTGCGTTGTATTGATCAGCAATTGTGCCACCGAGAACGTTCGTTTTTTGTTGGCCAACAAGGTCAGCCATCGTCGCAGCTGCAGAAACGACGCGGCGATTCATCGAAATCAATCCGGTCACATCGACAAGTCCAAAATAGACCAACAACATGAAAGGCATAACGAAAGCAAATTCGATTGCCGCAGCACCTTCATCTCGCAAAATTATGTTTTTGCGCGTGAATAATTTTTTTAACATGTCAGTCCTCAGCACGCTGTGCCACCACTCGAAGGATAAGGTTCAGTTTGGAACATGGCAAAGCCAACAAGACGTCTCGTTGTTCCGCTTTGAACATTGCCCATATAATTCATCAACGGCATCATGAAATGCCAGTCATAGGTCGCGACCAGCGAAGAAGGGCAGGTTGGCGCACCCAGTTTATATGCAGTTGGATTTGTAGTACCGTCATCTTTTACGCCAATGTTCACAAAGCTTGGCATATTTGCCGCTAGTTGCGCCCAAGTTGTATAAGAATTGGCGTAAACTGTAAGCCCTGAATTGCAATTGGCGACGAGCGATGCATTTTGACAAATTAAAGTCTTAAAATCCGCAGACGTTTTAGAGCCTCCTTGGGCTTGTCCTGTACGCGCCGTACGAGCAGCTTCTTGAACTGCCGCTTGTAACCCGAATTCGGTAAACATCATGGCACCAGTTTCTATAATAACACCAAGCAACGCAAAAAACGGAAAAGCAACCATGGCAAATTCAATTGCTGTCGCACCCTTTTCCGAGTTCTGATAGCGCTTGGTTGCACCCAGTAATCGTGACTTAATTTTTCCTAACACGGGTTTCTCCCTTGGTGTTTCAACAGAAACTGACCAGTCAATTAATTAAAACTGTTACCAGCGAGTCGTTGCGTTAGGTTGAAGGGGATCAATAAATTTTTATCTAATACTAATTTTCACAAAGCTTTATTGTGGTTGGGCCGTACTCGGTGCTACGTCGGTCGATTTATTGGATGTAGCTAAGCCATATTTTAACACGTGCATTGAAACCATGTTTTTATAGCTTTCGTATTCGTCGCCTGGAATAATGGCGCGTTGGCAAACTGGATCGCAAGAATAGGTAAAACGACTGGCGCGGGCGGTAGGATTGGTCACAGCTGAATATATGGCCACGTCATTATTGGTACCGTGAATAACCGTCACGTCAAAGTTGGCCAATTGATTGCCGTTCGGATCGAGAATGATAACATTAGTGTCGCCAAAGGCCCGACCATGCATAAATACTTGTTTTCCGTTCACTGAAACGTCGGCAATGGATGGGTTTCCTACGACAACTGTTCCGGGTTCTGAAGAAAGTGCAATCATCTGCGTCTGGTCAGTCTGTATCGCGACGGGTGATCCGGCAATCGCGGCTCCGTCAGCTAAAACAATAAGGGCGCAGAGCGCTGTGCCAAACAGAACACCAAATTTAGACATAAGACACCTCAAACCACAAAATCATAAAACTTAACGACACTTCTAACTGATCAATGGTGAAGTTTCGGTTACCGACAGCTAGTCACAAAAATTCTGTAAAGTTACTCTCAAGGTTAACCCCCTCTTTACGCAACTCGTGTGAATGTGCCTGCAGACGCTACGCGCACAAAGCTGTGCGCATTGAAAGACTGAGTAAAAAATGTTGCACACACTCTCTATATCAATGCTGCCTGTATTGCTGATTATTGCTGCAGCGGGGGATGTTTTGTCGTTTCGCATTCCGAATTGGCTTACATTAGCCACAGCAGTGTTATTTTTTCCAATGGCTTTCTTCACAGGCATGCCGATAGCTGAATTTGGAATGCATATCTTAGCAGGTGTGGTTCTGTTTGCGGCGGGCTTTTTGTTTTTCCAATTTGGATTATTCGGGGGTGGCGACGCAAAGCTTATGGCCGCAGCAGGCTTGTGGTTCGGCACCAGTCAAACTTTGCCATTTCTATTTGCCACCGCGATTGCCGGCGGCGGTTTGGCCTTGTTTGTGGGTGTGTGGTCTATGTTGCTTATGACTTGGGAAATCTACGGTAGCGGCGAAAGCTTGGGAACTTTGGGTCAGAAGATTCGCGCGATGAAACCTAATGTTCCATATGGCCTTGCATTCGCAATCGGCGGCATTTTGGCTTTCCGCGAAACATGGTGGGTCACTGGTTTGGTATGATTTTAATGGGTTGGAACGGTCATTAACCTAAATTTGACCATTCCGTCACAAGGTTAAATTTCTGTTGTGCCTGAGGCACGGGTTTGGGGATTAATACGATGAGTAAAATGCGTATCATTATGTTTGCTTTGGCAATTGGATCGGCAGTCGTAGCTGGTCTTTTGGCGAAGGGTGTCATTGGTAAGAAGCAAGAAGTAAAGCTTGAAGAGGTCAACACGGTCAAAATGACTGAAGTTCTTGTGGCAGCTAAAGACTTGTTGATGGGCGACAAATTGGCGAGCGGCACATTGGTCTGGAAAAGCTGGCCAGCAGATGGCGTTCTTCCAACGATGATCACGAAAGACGCCAAACCCGACGCGACCCAAGAATATGCGAGCGCCCGCGCCCGCCTTCCGATCTATCAAGGCGAAACGATTTTTGATAAGAAAATTTTGCTTCCCGGCAAAGGTGGATTCATGAGTTCGATTTTGCCAAAAGGCATGCGCGCTCTGTCGATTGCTATTCCGACGCGCCTATCAGCCGGCGGCTTTATTCTCCCTGATGACCGCGTCGATGTGATTTTGACCAGAAAGCCTGGCCAGGCTGGAAACACGCAAACTGTAAAAAGTGAAACTGTTATTACCAATGTACGCGTCTTGGCAGTGAATCAAGTGTTTCGCCAAGCAAGCGAAGGTGACTCAGTCACTGTAGAAAAAGGTGAGACTGCGACAATCGAGCTGACGCCTCATCAAACCGAAATCTTGGCGATGGTCGAATCCTCAGGTGAGCTGTCTCTCGCACTGCGTTCCATCGCTGAAAACGACGGCAAGAAGATTGAAGAAATTGTGCCAGTTTTGGCTGAAAAATATCAAGAAGACGGTCGTGGCAAGCGTGTGAGTAACGACACACTATATGTGCGCTACGGCGTTGAATCTTATGCGTCTGTGAAGTGAGAGTGTAGTGATGAAAAATGCATTTAAAAAGTCTTGGAACCCTGGTGCTGCGATGAAAATCTCGGCCTGTGCGTCAGCTCTTCTTGCTTCATTCTTGGTGTTTTCGCCGTTATTGCTGAACGCTGCAAAGGCCACAGATATGTCCGTCGCAAACGCTTCGGGCCCAGCTGAAACAGGCCGCTTTTTGCGCATCGGTCTGGGGAAATCTATGATCGTGCATTTGCCAGCTGATGCAAAAGACGTCCTTGTGGGCAATACGGACACAGTCGATGCTGTTGTGCGCTCTAAGAACGTAGCTTATCTTTTTGCCAAAAGCACTGGCCAAACCAATGTGTTCTTTCTGGACGCTAACGGCCAACAGATCATGAGCCTCGACATTGAAGTTGCGCTTGACCCAACGGCACTACAAAATCTGATCCGTCGCACTCTGCCCGGCACTCGTATCAAGGTAGACGCCGAGGATCGCAACATTGTCCTCACTGGCATGGCAATGAATGCTTTGGAGGCAAAAACCGCAGTCGATCTTGCAAAAAACATTGCAGTTGGCGGGGCCGATACGAAAGTTGTCGATGCCATACAGATTGCTGGTGAAGACCAGGTTATGCTGCAAGTCAAAGTCGTTGAAATTCAGCGCGATGTATTAAAACAATTCGGCATTAACTTCAAAGCGTTGCTCAGCATTGGTGGATTTGCATTCAATCTTTCAACTGTTAATCCCTTCAGTAGCAACCCAATTAGCACGGATAATGCTGCAGGCCTTTCAGGTGTTTCCGGAGCGAGCAATTTTTCGGGTGTGGTTCGCGCCATGGAAAGTGATGGTCTTTTGCGGACTTTGGCCGAACCAAACTTGACTGCGGTTTCCGGACAGCCTGCAACATTCTTGGCTGGCGGCGAATTTCCTTTCCAAGTTTGCAGCACGGTTCAAGGTCTCAGAACATGTACTCTTGAATTTAAGAAATACGGTATCGGTCTTAATTTTACGCCTATTGTTTTAAATCAAGGCCGTATCAATTTGAAAATTCATACCGAGGTGAGTGAACTCAGCACCGTGACCAGTGGTGACTTTAGCATCCCATCTTTGCTCAAGCGCGAAGCTGATACCACACTTGAAATGCCAGACGGTGGCTCAATGATGCTGGCAGGTTTGATTCGCGAATCGACACGTCAAACTATTAACGGAACCCCAGGTCTCAAAAAGCTGCCAATCCTTGGCGCACTTTTCCGGAGCCGCGATTTTATCAACAACCAAACAGAATTGGTGGTCATGGTCACTCCGCACATCGTTCGCAGCGTTGCCCAAAAGCAACTGCAGTCACCAGATAAGAATTTCGCGCCCGCTTCGGATCGTCAAACCATTCTCTTGGGCCGGTTGAACAAAGTCTACGGCGCAAATGGTAAGGCTCCTCAGGGAACTTACCAGGGCAATGTTGGCTATATCGTTGAGTAGAGTGGAGCGTAACCCATCATGGTAAATTCAAAAATGTATAAGTCTCGTTATGCTAAACTCAGCTTGGTCCTGATATTGGCCTCAATGCTCAGCGGTTGTAAAACCCTCGATTCAGCATTGGAAGATGATTACAGGCAGCCCTATGGTGGCTCAGATCGTCATCCGCTCACAGTCGTAAAAGCACCCATCACGATGGTCGTGTCAAGCGCCCAAGGAACTCTACAGCCACCACAAGTTGATGCGGTCAATTCATTCGTGCATCAAGCGCTTCAAGCCGGAGTGACACCCATCACTATTGCTCAACCGAGCGGTGGCGGCGGGTCTGCCCGTGTTGCCAGTGAGATCGCAAGTCTCATGGTTCAACAGGGCGTTCCTAGGGCTTATGTGCGCTTTGCCAACTACAAAGCTGGGCCATCCTCGCCAGTGAGGCTGTCTTATGTTTCCGCCTACGGTCAGTCACTGAACTGTGGTCAATGGCCCGACGACGCCACCGACACGGAAGAAAATATGCTGACGTCAAACCATGGTTGTGCTGTGCAGGCCAATATTGCTGCCATGGTTGCCAATCCAGAAACTTTGACCGTTCCAAACACGGTGACGCCTATTTCGGGTGCACCGAGGGTCGCCGCAATAGGTGTATATGCTGGAGGCGCTGCAGTAGCAGGGTCAACTGCAACCTCAGCAACAACTTCAGCAACACCGTAATTTTCTAACTATTTGTAACCCAACAAGCCGATCGATCAAGATCAGGAAAAAAGAAATGAATACCGACAATACTGCCCCTCAAATATCAATGTCGCACGAGAGCAATTTAATTGTGAACGTGCCGCGCATCAACATCGGGGTCTTTTGCGATAATCAGCAAACCGGTGAAACCGTTCAGGCTGCTAGTATTGATCGGCGCATGTCGAAAGCTCATACCACAATTCAGTTAGGCGGCATTGCATCGGCAGCTCAGGTCTATCAAGGCGAGGCCACACCTAATGTTGTTGTGGTTGAATCACACGGTGATCGCGCGCAGATCATGGCAGAGCTAGCGAGCTTCGCCGAAGTTTGCCAGCCCAATACGAAAGTTATCGTGATTGGCCACGTCAACGATGTGATTCTCTACCGCGAGTTAATCAAGAACGGCGTGAGCGAATATCTGGTTGCACCGATTAACGCGATGCAATTCATTGAAACAATCGCTCATCTATATAGTGATCCAAAAGCGATTCCGCTTGGCCGCATTGTTGCCTTCGTTGGCTCTAAAGGCGGCGTGGGGTCATCGACGATTGCTCATAACGTGGCATGGGCTATTTCGCAGCGCCTGAATATCGAAACTGTTATCACGGATCTTGATCTACCATTTGGCACATCAGCTTTGAACTTCAATCAAGATGCAGGCGGCGGCATCTATGAAGCTCTAGGACAACCAGATCGTATTGACGGAACTCTGGTTGATCGCTTGATGACCAAACTAGGTAATAAGTTGAGCTTGCTCAATGGCCCTAGTGGCATTGATCGCGAAATAAATTTCGATGCGCATGCGGTAGAGACAGTGCTTAATGTTGTGCGCCATTCTGCCCCCATGATCGCGGTGGACGTGCCAAACATCTGGGCACCATGGGTTAAACAAACATTGTTAGGTGCAGATGAAGTGATCATCACGGCGACGCCTGAATTGCCATCACTGCGCAATGCCAAAAATCTGATTGATATGCTAAAAGCCGGAAGGCCACATGATAATCATCCACGCTTGATCCTCAATCAAGTTGGCGTGCCAAAGCGACCCGAAATTCCACCAGCTGATTTTGGCAAAGCAATTGGTGTTGAACCAAGCGTCATCATTCCTCATGATCCGCAAAGCTTTGGCCTCGCTCAAGGCAATGGCCAAATGCTGTTTGAAGTCGCGCCGAAGTCTAAGTCGGCAGAGACGTTGAATGAATTGGCAGAGATCATCGCTGGCGCGCGCCCGAAATCTGTCAAAGCAGCGAAATTTGATCTCTCCAGCATAATGAAAAATTTTTCGATGAAGAAGAAGAAGTAAGGAATACCTAGAATGTTCGGCAAAAAGACAGAAGCAGGCGGATCGGGTCCGGTCACCTTGCCACCAGGCCCAGCAGCACTTGCGCACGCAGCAGCGGCCTCTCCGCTTGGCAAAGCCATACCTGATTTGAAACCAGCGGGCGCACCAATCGCAGCCGCCGCTGGCCAGCCCGCAAGGCCTGCCGCAGTGGTTGTTGAAAAGCCTCAGGTCGAACACAAGCACAAATCAGAATCTTACTACGATATCAAAAGCACAATCTTTAATGCGCTGATCGATGCCATTGACCTCACTCAGCTGGGCCAACTCGACCGTGATGCTGCGCGTGACGAAATTCGTGACATTGTCAACGAAATCATCGCACTCAAAGATGTGGTGATGTCAATTGCCGAGCAGGAAGAACTGCTCGAAGATATTTGTAACGACGTGCTGGGCTATGGCCCATTGGAGCCCTTACTTGCGCGTGATGACATCGCCGATATTATGGTCAACGGTGCAGCGCATGTGTTCATCGAAGTCGATGGCAAGATGCAAAAAACCGGCGTTCGTTTCCGCGACAACGGTCAGCTGTTGAACATCTGCCAACGTATCGTGAGCCAGGTTGGCCGCCGCGTTGATGAAGCAAGCCCGATCTGCGACGCGCGTTTGCCAGATGGCTCGCGTGTCAACGTTATCGCTCCACCGCTTTCAATCGATGGCTGTGCGTTGACCATTCGTAAATTTAAGAAAGATCGTTTGCGCTTGCCAGATTTGGTGAAGTTCAAGTCAATTACCCCTGAGGGCGCAACAGTTCTTGAAATTGTAGGCCGCGTCCGTTGCAACACATTGATTTCAGGTGGCACAGGTTCAGGCAAAACGACTTTGCTGAATTGTTTGACGGGTTATATAGACTCCGATGAACGCATCATCACCTGCGAAGACGCAGCTGAACTTCAACTACAACAGCCACACGTCGTGCGCCTTGAAACCAGGCCTCCAAATTTGGAAGGCGAAGGTGCCATCACCATGCGCGAATTGGTGAAGAACTGTTTGCGTATGCGCCCTGAACGCATCATTGTCGGCGAAGTCCGTGGACCTGAAGCGTTCGATTTGCTTCAGGCCATGAACACAGGCCATGACGGCTCCATGGGCACGCTGCACGCCAACTCTCCACGTGAAGCAATCTCGCGTTTGGAATCCATGATCACGATGGGTGGTTTCTCGCTTCCATCAAAAACAATTAAGGAAATGATCGTGGGTTCAATCGATGTGATTGTACAAGCCACGCGTCTGCGTGACGGTTCGCGTAAGATCACCCACATCACCGAAGTGGTTGGCATGGAAGGCGATGTGATCATCACACAAGATTTGTTTATCTATGACATTTCCGGTGAAGACGCCAATGGCAAGATCGTTGGTAAACATCGTTCAACCGGCATTGCGCGCCCTCATTTCTGGGATCGTGCACGCTATTACAACGAAGAACGACGTTTGGCTGAAGCACTTGAAAAAGCTGAAGACCGCACGGCAAAAGATTGATAAAGAACGGATACTAAAAAATGTTTTTTGGCGAAGATCTATCTTCCACTGCTTTCACCATTATGGTCTCTTTGGCTGTGGGTGGATTAGCTATTGCCATCCTGTTTCCATTCTTTTCGAATAATAACAGCGCTAACCGCGTGAAAGCAATTTCGACAGGTAAAAAAACTGAGTCGTTCGGAAGTTCCATTCGCTCTCGGCTGTCGGAAGATACTAAAGATACTCGCCGCCGCCAAATTCAAGATTCATTGAAACAGGTAGGCAAACAAGAAAAAGAACTGAAAAAAAGACGCAACAGTCTGCGCGTCAATCTTGAACAAGCAGGCCTTGAAATCTCTGTGAAGGCTTACTGGGTTTCAGCTTGCATATTGGGTGCCGGCTTGGCGGCGCTCTCATTTGTTGTCTATCCAAATATATTCGTGGTTACAGCGGTTTTGTTTGTTGGGATATTCGGCCTTCCACGTTGGATATTGAAAAATATGCGCACCCGCCGCCAGAATATTTTCTTGAATGATTTTGCCGATGCGCTTGACGTCATGACGCGCGGCCTGAAGTCCGGCCTTCCTGTGACCGAAGCCATGAAAATCATCGCGACCGAATCTGGTCCTCCTGTGGGACCCGAATTTGCTGAAGTTGTCGAAGGCCAGCGCCTTGGCATTTCACTTGAGCAAGGCATTGAGCGTATGGTGGAACGCATCCCATTGCCCGAGGTTAACTTCCTTGCCATTGTGATGGCCATTCAATCTAAAACCGGCGGCAATTTATCTGAAGCCCTCGGCAATCTTTCGCGGGTGCTTCGTGACCGCAAGAAGATGAAACAGAAGGTTCAGTCTGTGAGCCAAGAAGCAAAGTCTTCAGCCGCCATCATTGGTTCTTTGCCATTCGTCCTGATGGGCGCGCTCACAATGTTGAACCCAACCTATCTAAGTCCACTTTTCAACACCCAGATGGGCCACATCCTTTTAATAGGCAGTGGCATATGGATGACCACGGGCGTGTTAGTAATGCGTAAAATGATCAATTTCCAAATCTAATCGGAAATTTAGAATTCGATTTAAGGTAAGAATATGAACTTTGTAGCCGCTCTCTTTCAGATTGAAACTCTCGTGATGATTTTTGCGGGATTGGCAGTCTTTGGAACCATCCTAACGGTTACAGCGCCTTTTTTTGAAAACGACAAACTTCAAGCCCGCGCGAAGGTGGTCGCATCCGAACGCGACCGTTTGAAAGCCCAGCAAAAAGCCAGCTTTGCCAATACCGAAGTACGTTTGCGCGAAAAAGTGAAGCCGAGCGCCTACACGCAAATTGTGGATGGGCTTAATCTGCGTAAAATTTTTGAGTCAGAAGAATCACGCATTAAATTGCGCCAAGCCGGATTCAGAACAGAAAAGCATTTGATGACATTTCTGGCGATGCGCATCATCTCTCCAATTTTCATTGGTCTTGCTTCGTTTATTTACACTTCGACCGTGGTTGCCGAAAAAGTTCCGCCAAATCTGCGCCTTACCACAGCGATGATGGGTCTCGTTATCGGCTTCTACCTTCCTTCACTCGTTGTAAAAAACTTTGCGAAAAAACGCCAAGCCTCGATCAAGAAGTCTTGGTCTGACGCACTTGATCTTTTGCTAATCTGCGTTGAATCTGGAATGGCTCTAGAGCCTGCCATGGGCCGCGTTGGCAAAGAAATAGGCAGTCAATCAGTGCCGCTTGCTGAAGAAATGGCTTTGACGGTTGCCGAACTTTCGTTTTTGGGCGATCGCCGCAAGGCCCTTGATAATTTGAGCAAACGCACTGGTCTTGAAACCGTTCGCTCGGTCGTCACCAGTTTGATCCAGTCTGAACGTTACGGCACACCTCTGGGTTCTGCGTTGCGTGTTTTGGCCCAAGAAAACCGGAACGACCGGATGGCCGAAGCTGAAAAGAAGGCCGCGGCCCTCCCACCAAAGCTGACCGTTCCGATGATTCTGTTCTTCTTGCCTGTTATTTTTGTGATCATCTTAGGTCCAGCAGGCATCACTGTGACCGGAACAAAGTAAGGTTTGGAAACCGCAGTGAGCGTTGAAATTCCGTGCTTTGTTTTATTCCAATGAAATGGCGCCACAATAAATTGCCAAAGTGAAAGCCATCCGGCAACGCCCATAAGCAACCAATAAAGGGGCATCGTTAAAAGGACGCCCCACCAAATTTCGCCGTTTCGTTTGCAAGCCAGATATCCAGCATAGAGAGAAGTCCCATATCCAACGAGGCTAACAACGACACTCATCCCCGCTATGACAGTCGCAAAAATTGAATGGCTAAACGGCGTCTGCCAGTTTTGCCACAGTTGATAACAGATCAAACAATTAAAAATCGGATGAACGACCGACGAAAATATAGTCCCGAAACATGTAACTTGAAATGCCCATATACCGTCCCAACCAATTTCCCAGGGCAATGCAGATGGACGCCGCATATGCACCAACCAAGTCTGCAAAAAACCTTTGAACCATCGCGCCCGCTGCGAAATCCAGTTTCCAAATTCTGTATTCGCTTCTTCAAAAGTCTTACTATCTAAAATCTGAGTCAGATATCCCATTCTGGCCAGTCGAAGCCCCAAATCTGCGTCTTCTGTTACATTATATGCGTCCCAAGCCCCGACATCGCGGAGAATTCTTATACGAAAATGATTTGACGTTCCCCCTAGTGGCAGAGGCATGCCCTCACGTGCAAGACAGGGTAGGATAGATTGAAATAGCACCGCATATTCAATAGCAAACTGACGGGTTATCCAATTTTCATTGGCGTTATAGAAAGTAAGTTCAGCCTGAAGACAAGCGAGATTATGTGGCCCACTAGCAAATGCCGCTGCTGCTTTGCGCAACTGGTCTGGTTCTGGAATGTCTTCTGCGTCATAAATTGTCAGCAATTCTCCGCGTGAAAACTGTAAAGCATAATTCAAAGCGCGCGGTTTGGTTTGAGGGTTGCCAGATGGCACAACGATAACTTCGAAATGATTTGGCAATTCGAGCGCGGCAATCGCACGGTGCATAGCGATGTCATTTTCCTCAAGGATTAGTTTTATATCGAGCAAATGGTGCGGGTAATCCAACTGGTTTAGCGCCGCGAGCAACTGCTGGAGAACAGTCGTTTCACGAAACAATGGTACCAAGACTGAATAGACCGGAAGCTGATTGTCTTTAAGTTTTCGCGGGGTGGTCTTGCGCTTCTGGCCTGAACTCATAACACACATGAGGCGCAAAGCTACAACACCCAAAAAGAATAACGAGAAGAAAAAACTCGTGAAGGCAAAACTGACCTCCAACGGAAGACTGGTCAAGGCTAGAAAATAGAACACAATCAAAATTCCAAACCAGAATATTTGCGCAGGCATAAATCTGCGATGCGCGGAAAAACTTGGCTTTTTATATTTTAGATTCTCAGTCGCATACCCAAGAAGTTCTTTTCCAAGATAACGTTTCACACCAACTTGAAATTGTTTGGCATCAATACGCGCTACAGGTTTAAGATTATTCGCTTGTGCCCGTTCAAGAGGCGCGCCTTCAACTGCAGCAAAAAGTGTGCAATCTGGAAGCCAAGCAACAGGAAGTAATTTTTGCCGCAGTGCAAGTTTTTTCTCGGCCGGGCTGAGGCGGGCAAAAATTGAACCGAGCAACCGGTTAGGAAGTTCCGGCAAATCATTTGCATCGCCGGTTAACTCTACAATTCTCGACCCTTCTGATGTGGTCAACTGATAAATTACTGACAAGTTAGCCCCTCTATGCGATGATCTCTACGCAGTTCCCGCCTTCAAATTTAAAACTGAGGAAATTCATCGTGAGTACTATTCGTAAAGTGTATTATCTCGCGATAATTCTTTCTCTAGTTGTATTTAATTTTACCACTGAATCTTTAGCTGCAAATAATAATCCTGTTTTTCCACTTTTTCGTCATATCGATTCAGGCGCCGTCGCACCTTTGGAAATGCCAACTGGCCCCGTCAAATTTCTGACTGATATTGAGTTTCCGCCTTTCAGTTTCCAAACCGCAGAAGGTGCCATGACAGGCATTTCTGTTGACTTGGCGGTTGCAGCTTGCGCCGAACTCAAAATTACCTGCCAGTTTATCCCCAAGCATTTTGCCGAACTTCTTCCAGCTCTGAAAAATCATGAGGGCGATGCCATCTTAGCCGGTGTGCGGTTGAGCCCCGATGTGCTTAAACTCGCTTCAGCCACAAGGCCTTATTTCTTTTCTTCTGCTCGCTTTATAACGCGCACGGGCATGCCTTTTAGCCAGCCTGATGTGAAAGCGCTGGCTGGCCGTCGCCTTGGCTATGTGAAAGGGACAAGTCATGCGGCTTTTCTCGAAAGATATTATGAAAGAGCAGCGCTTACACCTTTCAATGATGAAAATGCACTACTTGAATCGTTGCGAACGGCCGCAATCGATGCGGCTTTTACGGATAGTATGCACGCGTCATTTTGGCTGAAAGGTTCAAATGCAAGGGGGTGTTGCGTTATGTTGGGCGAAAGCTTTGTGGACCGTTCGAGTTTTTCAAAAAGCATGAGTATGCTGGTGAACTTGGACCAACCGAATTTGCGCGAAGCCTTAGATTACGCACTCGACAGACTTGAGGAAAAAAACATCAGCGCGAAAATCTTCGCGCGCTATTTACCTGATAGTCCTTTTTAGCGCCCAACAGAGTCATCGAGATGCTTAAAACCACTTGACGCCAATTTTCGCTCAAGCCCCGTGCAAATATCTGAGACCAAAGATGGGCCCTTATAAACCAGCGCCGAGTAAATTTGGATCAGAGAGGCCCCAGCTCGAATTTTAGCCCAAGCCGTTTCAACATCTGATACGCCACCCACGCCGATCAACGGAATTTTGCCCGCTGTCATTTTATAAAACAGCGCCAATTGCAGGGTTGATAGATCAAACAACGGCTTTCCCGAAAGCCCACCCATTTCTGTGGCGTGCGGTGATTTCAAATTGGGCCGTGAAATAGTAGTATTTGAAACAATCACCGAGTCTACAGCCTCAATCCCGCAGACATCCGCCACATCCTGTAAGTCTGCCTCTGCCAAATCAGGCGCGATTTTCAGAAACATCGGCAATCCCACTTTGCGTTTGGAATTAAGCGCTGAAAGCAATTTTAACAACTCTTCACGTCCCTGCATGTTGCGAAGCCCCGGCGTGTTAGGCGAAGAAATATTGATCGTCACATAACTTGCGATATCTCGAAATGCTTCAATGCCGGAAACATAATCAGCAATGCGGTCGCTCGAATCCTTGTTGGCTCCAACATTCACACCAACAATACCGCCTCTGTTGCGCCGGGCTTCCAAGCGGCGCAACACAGCTTGCTGGCCATCATTGTTAAAGCCCATACGGTTGATGACGGCTTGATCTTCAACCAAGCGAAAGAGCCGTGGCTTATCATTGCCAATTTGCGCACGCGGCGTGACAGTGCCGATTTCCACAAAACCAAACCCTTGGCCCAACATGGCGTCAGGCACTTCAGCATTTTTATCAAAACCGGGTGCCAGACCTAAGGGGTTAGCAAATGTGAGGCCGAATAATTTTGTTTCCAGCCTCGTAGATTTAATCGGACCGCGACCGCCGCCTAACCCAGCCTTCAAAGAGCTTATGGTCAGACCATGTGCTTGTTCGGCGTCCATCTTGTGCAAGAACGGTTTGGCCAGCGCAAAACCAAGATCAGCAAGTCCCATTAATGAAACTCCGCAGGAAATGTATGGGCAGCACCATCCCAAGGTAGAGGTTTGGCCCAAATAATTTGAGTAGGATCAATCACACCGTAAACATGCGGAAACAATTGCCCGCCGCGCGAGGCCTCCCATTTTAAATAATCAGCAATCACAGATTCATCAATTGCCACGAGCAATAAATTTTCAACCCCTGCAAAATGAAATCGCGCGGTTTCTTTCGCCTGGGCGCCCGTTGAGAGATGAATATATCCATCAGTCAAATCAATCGCAGCGCCTTTGAATACGCCTGCATCCAAAGCCCGTTCCCAGGCCGCCGCATCAATAATCTTGTAAAGAATTGTCAAATCCAACCTCAAAAATAATTTATATCGGTCCCATGCTTTAAGCTGGACAAATCTTTGCGCAAGAGGTATTGCTTCCTAATTGAGGCAAAAACAATACTGCGGAGGATAAATCATGTTTTCACACAAGCAAGTTTGGGCGGCAATTGACACCATTGCCGAACGTTACGGCTTTTCAGCATCAGGCTTGGCCAAAAAGTCTGGCTTAGACCCAACATCATTTAATCCGTCCAAACGCATAGGCCCAGATGGCAGACCGCGTTGGCCCACCATGGAAAGCATCGCCCGGGTTTTGAACGCTGCTGGCGCACCGGTTGAAGAATTTATGGATTTGCTGTCTGGCCGCAAGGGCCAAGCCCCTAGGTTGAAGCAAATCCCCATGCTGGGTTTTGCCAAAGCGGGTAAGGGCGGCTTTTTTGATGATTCAGGTTTCCCCTCCGGCAATGGCTGGGAAGAAATCGACGTTCCCGGTGTGACCGATACCACAGCCTACGGCCTCGAAATCACCGGTAACTCCATGGAACCCGTTTACCGCGAAGGCGACACTATCATCGTCTCACCCGGCGCCACAGTGAGGAAGGGTGACCGCGTTGTGGTGCGCACATCTGATGGCCAAGTGATGTGTAAAATCATGCAGCGCCAGACGGCACGCACACTGGAACTGGCGTCATTCAATGCTGCACATGAGACCAAGACGCTGGATATGAAGGACGTGGACTGGATGGCGCGGATCGTGTGGGCGAGCCAGTAAAAATATATTTCCTATAATAGGACACAAAACATAATTTTGCCTTATTCTTCCTGCATCTTGTGCAGGAAGGAGAACGTGAATGCTGGTTTTGTTACAGATTTGGTTTGCGATGATCGCGATTTTGAAAAATGCTCAGGCTAAATTCCTGGCATTCAACTATCGGTTCGAATCAGCCTTTTCCTCGCGTGAAGTTTCAGCACCGTTTAAACTGCAAACGTCGCGCGCCACGCCCCTCACCCACGCTAGCACTTTATCGCTGCTGCGCACGTGGCTCCACACAAGTGTGGGATTGAGATTTACGTTTTTAAGTGGTGGTGGGCGGTGGGTGAGGTTGAATTCTTTGGCAAAACGTTTGGCGAAATTCTCGGAAATTGTGGTCACCATATCGCTGGCCGAAACTGCGGCTAGCGCCGCCATGAAATGCGGTGTGGTGAGCGCTATGCGGCGCGTCACGCCATGCAGGGCGAGTTGTGCATCAAGTTCGGAAATGCCGTCGCCCATAATGCCAATGCTGACATGGTTGAAACGGCTGTAATCTTGCACCGTCCATTGCTGGTTTTCAGCAGGGTGACCGCGGCGCATGACTAAAGCCAGCCGGTCTTGCCCCAAGCTTTCGCTTTCAACACCGGGCGGCAAAGGCGTTGTGGAAAGTGCGAACGCAAAATCCAGTGAGCCATTTTCCATGCGTTGCATGAGATCGCTTGAATAGGGCTCCATTGAAATATCAATGCCTGGTGCCTCTATGGCCAGTCGCGCCATTAATGCAGGTGCATAAAGTATTGTTTGTAAATCCGTTGCGGCAAAGCGAATGCGGCGTTGCACAAGAATGGGATCGAAAATCGGTTCCGCAAAAACACTTGTCACATCTTGTAAAGCCACCTGCACGCGCAAGAGCAGACCTTCAGCTTTCGGCGATAGTGCAAAGCCGCCTGAAACCCGCACCAATAATCGATCTTCAAAAAGGTCGCGCAAACGTTGCAAAGCGCGGCTCATGGCGGGTTGGCTGAGGCCGGCATCGACAGCGGCTTGCGAAACATTGCGCCTGCGTAGCAGAGCCTCAAGGGCCGGCAACAGGTTCAGGTCAACACCGTGTAAATTCACTTCACGCATATATAAGATAATATCTATGCATTTGTGGTATAGTCAAGAGCGCATTAAGTTTGCCTCATCAACAGGAGAAAAATGATGAACAGCAATATTTTGGTTTTGGGTTATGGCGCGGTGGGCAAGGCCACGGTGGCAAGGTTACTGGCCGAAGGCCACAAGGTAACAGTTGCACAACGCAGCAGGCCCAAGGATTTGCCACCAGAAGCGCAATTCATAACCTGCGATGTGTTGGATTTGGTTTCACTTAATGAGGCAACGAAAAATGCTCCTCAGATTGTTGTGGCGTTAGGCTTTAAGTATGACGGAAAAGTATGGCGCGACGTTTGGCCCCGCGCGATGGCCAATTTAATCGAATCCTGCACTCAAGGCGGCCAGCGCATCGTCTTTATTGACAATCTATATATGTACGGTCCGCAGACCACGCCGTTGCGCGAAGATATGCCCTTGTCGAATTATGGTGCAAAACCCGCGATCCGCGCTGACGTGACCAAGCTTTGGATGGCCGCTGCCGCCGCAGGACAAATCAAAATTGCAGCTTTGCGGGCTCCTGATTTTTATGGCCCGCATGTTGAACTTTCACTTTGGGGGCCAGAAAGCTTGGGCGCTATTGCAAAAGGCAAAGCAGGCCGCATTCCCATGCCACTTAATATTCCGCATGACTTTGCCTATGTGCCAGATATTGCCCGCGCTGTCGTGACTTTGCTCAACGCACCTGATGATGCTTACGGGCAAGCTTGGCATGTGCCTGTAGCGCCAACGCGCACTGCAAAAGAGTTAATCAATATCGCTGAACAACACCTGGGTCGCAAAGTGAAAGTCTCATCTGTGTCGCCACTGATGTTGAAGCTGTTGGGCCTGTTCATTCCGTTCATCCGCGAATTCAATGAAATGAGTTTTAATTTCGACAAGCCCTATCACGTGGACGCAAGCAAGTTCAGCAAGCGCTTCTGGTCTGATGCCACAATCTTTGAAGTGGGTGTTGGAGCGACAGTGGACAGTTTTAAGGCTTAGCCAACTCACCCTTCAGCGCCTTGTCAATTAATCCCCGCGTATTCCCCAAACCATAAAGCGCAGCAAACGATCCAAACCGTGGCCCACGTTCTTCGCCTAGTAACACTTGATACAGCATGTTGAACCACGTCTGGCCCACGCCGATGGTGCCATCTTTCTGCGTCACTGTGTAGGGTTCGCGCCGACCTATGTCGTACACTTTCTGCTGAATAGCTTCTGGTGTTGAGCCTTCAGGCAATTCTGCAAGAGCGGCATTGAGGTCAGTGAGTGCCTGTGCCTCATCCTCCGTACACGGACGATAGACCTTGTTGGGCTTTATGAAATCGAGATAATAGCGAATGGCATAGCCAACCATCTTGTCTAAGCGCGGATGGGTGCTGGCGTCCATTTCCGGCATGTAGCGCTTGAGGAAAGCCCAGAGTACCGACTTATCTTCGGTATTGGCGACCGATACCAAGTTGAGCAACAAGGCGAATGTCACACCGCCGGTTTCGGGCTTGGGCGGGTTGCCGCCATGAATATGCCACACCGGATTCATCAACTGGTCTTTGGGTTCGGTCTGCTTCAGGTAGCCGCCCAAATGCTGCGCATATTCATCAACCGCTCGCGGGATCACATCAAAGAACAATTTCTTGGCTTCGCGTGGGCGGTTATACATATAGAGGGAAAGTGAATCTGGATCAGCGTAGGTGAGCCACTCATCAATGGTGAGGCCATTGCCTTTAGATTTTGAAATCTTCTGACCTTTATCATCCAAGAATAATTCATAAACATAATGCTCAGGCGCAATGCCGCCCAGAATTTCGCAATTGCGATCATAAATGGGTGCGTTGGATTGATGGTCCTTGCCGAACATTTCAAAATCCACGCCTAAAGCTGCAAAGCGCATTCCGAAATCCGGCTTCCATTGCAGCTTGGTGCGGCCACCGCGCACATCGACTGTTGTTTCGGTTCCGTCTTCATCATTGAAAGTGATGGTGCCTTTCTTGGCATCAATCGCCTTCATCGGCACATAAAGCACACGGCCTGAAATCGGCGAGATGGGTAGGAAGGGGGAGTAAGTGGCTTGGCGTTCTTCGCCAAGGCTGGGCAACATAACACCCATGATGTCATCATATTTTTCCAACGCGCGGATGAGCATGTCGTCATATTTGCCGGACTTGTAATAGTCCGTGGCCGAGCCGAATTCATATTGAAAACCGAACGTATCCAAGAAGCGGCGCAGCATCGCATTGTTGTGGTGGCCAAAACTTTCGTAATCGCCACCAAAGGGATTAGGCACCGATGTGAGGGGCTTGTGTAAATGCGGCTCAAGGAAAGATTTATCCGGCACATTATCCGGAATCTTCCGCATGCCGTCCATGTCATCAGAAAACACCAGCAAACGGGTCGGCACATCAGACATGAGCTCAAAAGCACGGCGCACCATGGTGGTACGCGAGACTTCGCCAAACGTGCCGATATGCGGCAGACCTGACGGGCCATAACCCGTTTCAAACAAAACCGATTTCTGCCCAGACTTCTCCACCCGTTTTAAAATCTTCCGTGCTTCTTCAAAAGGCCAAGCCTTTGATTCTAAAGCGGCAGCGCGAAGTGCGGGAGAGACGGTCATTTCAGTTTTCCAGATAAAGTGTTGAGCGGCCTCTTTAGGCAGCGTGTGGACTGTGGTCAATCGTGAGATTCGCCCCTATTAAGGCGTGGTGAACGCCCATGACCATAAATTCGTGCCCCCACCCACCGCCATCGGCTTGGGGTTAGGTGCTATTGTGTCTGGTGAGAAGCTGGGGGCCGCAGCGGCTTTGGCGAGACTGTCGGCTTCGCCACATCTCATTTGCCATTCGCATTTCTTGATCGAGCGACTGGGGGCATCTGCTTCAGCGCCCAAAAGCCTGATCCGTGCGGCAAGAGAACAGCGTCACTTCGATGTGGCTGAACTGTTTGCTTTTGTTGTCCCCGCCCGTATCGCAACGCCCACACCTCTAGGCTTGGCGAGGTCATTGGCTGTTGAGCAATTGGCGAGCGACAGCGAAACCCTGCATGCGGTGGTGGATGATTTGTTGATGCGTCTTTCCAACAAAAATTATCCGTTGCTGCGTGAGGCTGCTGAACTCGCCACATTTTTGGCGCGGGCCAATTGGCCTTGGGCAAAGCCAGTTATGGCCGCGTTGTTGACAGCCAATCCCAAGATGGATGTTGGTGGTTTTGCAACGGGCCTTAACGTGTGGGACCGCATTGAAGAATGGGAAGACGATGGCAGCCGAGCACCAGGCACACAGGAGGCCATTAGCGGTAATGATGCCAAGCGCTTCTTGGCGGAAATTCTGGGCAGTGATTCCGAAACCCGCGCGAGCCAAAGTGATTACGCTGCCATGGCCACTCATGCGTTTGAACCACGCGACAGGAAAGACATCAATAATATTTTGCTCGCCGAAGCAGGCACGGGACTTGGCAAAACGCTGGGTTATTTGGCGCCATCATATTTATGGGCGCGCAAGAACAACGCACCGGTGTGGATCTCGACTTATACAAAAAATTTGCAGCGCCAGCTTGATCAGGAAACGGCGCGACTGGTGCAAGACCCGGCAGAGCGCCGCGAGAGCATTGTGATCCGCAAAGGCCGCGAGAACTATGCATGCTTGCTCAATATGCAGGAAGTGTTTGGACGATTGACAGGCGCCAATGCACGCTCTGCTCTGCTCGCGGCATTAATTGCGCGGTGGGCCAGATTCTCACGTGATGGCGATATTGTCGGCGGTGATTTTCCGTCTTGGCTTTTGTCATTGTTCCAAGATGTTTCAATTGACGGCGAAGGGCGAGGCCTCACACCATCGGCGCTTGGATTGACTGACAGGCGCGGCGAATGCATCTATGCGGGTTGCACGCATTACAAACGCTGCTTCATAGAGCGCTCAGTGCGGGCTGGGCGCAATGCGGATATTGTGATTGCCAATCATGCGCTGGTTTTGCACCAAGCGGCAATTGACCAAGCCATCGGCGTGGCCACAACACCAGATGAAGAAGCCGCACCTGGCGGCATCAGGCGGATTGTGTTTGATGAAGGCCATCATTTATTCGACGCAGCTGACAGTGCATTCTCAGGGCACTTGACGGCTATGGAAGCATCAGAACTGCGCCGCTGGCTGCGTGGGCCAGAAACAGAGCGTCGTCGTGGGCGGGGCCTTTCTGAACGCATTGGTGATCTGGTGACGGATCAAGACAACGCTGAAAAATTACTTCACCAAATATTGCGCGCGGCCACTGCGCTGCCAGGCCCTGGCTGGACACGGCGCATTCAAAGTGGTCAGCCTGAAGGTTCGGCAGAAGATTTTTTAACACTCGTGCGCCAGCAGGTTTTAGCGCGGTCGGAAGCTTCCAACAGTAATTCATTGGAGACTGATTGTTTGCCATTGGTGGATAAACTCTCGGATGCTGTTGCTGATCTATTATCTGCTTTGATGGATCTCAAAAAGCCAATGTCGGCGCTCGCCAATGTGTTGCTCAAAAAGCTTGATGATGAAGCATCAGAACTCAACACCAATGACCGTGGCCGCATTGAAAGTTTGGCGCGTTCATTAAAGCGCCGTGGCGAACTTGTGGTGGGTGGCTGGATTTCAATGCTCAATCATTTGCTGGAAAGCCCTGATGCGTTGTTTGTCGATTGGTTTTCAATTGATCAAAGTTTTGGCCGCGAGGCGGATGTGGGCCTGCACAGCCACTGGATTGATCCAACTGTGCCGCTGGCCAACACCGTGTTGCGTTCAGCCGATGGCATCATCGTAACCTCTGCCACGCTCAAAGACCGCCCGCCCGACGTGCCCGATGATTGGACCAATGCCGAGATGCGCACGGGTGCCATTCATCTGCCCTATCCCGTCAAACGCGCCGGCTATGACTCGCCCTTTGACTATAAAAAAATTAGCCGCGTGATTGTGGTGACCGATGTGAACCGCGAGGACATGGACCAGATTGCCGCCGCCTACCGCGAGCTGTTTGTTGCATCAGGTGGCGGCGGACTTGGTCTTTTCACGGCTATTGCAAGATTGCGCGCCGTGCATAAACGCATCGCTCAACCGCTGGCTAAAATCGGCCTGCCACTTTATGCCCAACACGTTGACCCAATGGATACAGGCACACTCGTCGATATGTTCCGCGCCGAGCGGGATGCATGTTTGCTCGGAACTGATGCCGTGCGTGATGGTGTGGATGTGCCCGGAGATTCACTGCGGTTGATCGTTCTTGACCGTGTGCCGTGGTCAACACCGACGATTTTGGAACGCGCCCGGTCGGAAGCGTTTGGTGGCAATGCCTATAAAGATATGTCGGTGCGTTTAAAATTGCGCCAAGCTTTTGGCCGCTTGATCAGGCGCGAGGGAGACCGTGGTTGCTTTGTTATTCTTGATCCACGCTTGGCCACCCGTTTCACGACCGCCTTTCCGCCCGGCATTCAGATTGACCGATTGGGACTGGTGGATGCAATTGACATCGTAAAATCTTTCACACCAAAACTGGACAAGATGGCGCGCGACCATTAGGTTTTATCTCTAACGCAAGGAACTAAAAATGCCCGGCACGATCTCTAATCAACAAGCCTTAATTTATGTCATGGTCATGATGTCCGCCGTCGAAGGTCGCATCAGTACCGATGAGTTGCAGGAAATTGAATTGCTGCTGCGCACCTTGCCAGCTTTTAAATCTTTTGATCGTTCAAGGCTGGTGACTGTTGTGCAGGAATGCAGCGATATTTTGCAAAATGAAGAGGGCATGACCACGGTGTTGGGGTTGGTGAACAATCAACTGCCCGCGCGCTTCAAAGAAACCGCTTATGCGTTGGCTGTTGAAGTGGCGGCTGCGGATTTGGTCGTGGGGCGTGAGGAATTGCGTTTCTTGGCTATTCTGCGCGATGCTTTGGGCTTAGATAAACTGGTCACGGCGGCAATTGAGCGTTCGGCGATTGCAAGATATCAGGCGGTGTGAACGCAATTCTCCCTTCTACTTTTACCAATTGGTTCGCCTCACGCGGCTGGGAACCCCGTGCGCACCAACTGCAAATGTTGGCGCATGGCCTCGACAATGAAAGCGCTTTGCTTATATCGCCCACGGGCGGCGGCAAAACTTTGGCGGGCTTTCTGCCGACACTCGTTGATCTCGAACACCCACATAAAAATCATGGCATACACACACTTTATATTTCGCCACTGAAAGCGCTGGCGGTTGATATCGCTCGCAATCTCGAAGCGCCGATCAATGAAATGAAACTGCCGATCACAGTTGAAACTCGAACAGGCGATACGCCGCATTCGAGGCGGCAGCGTCAACGCATCAACCCGCCTGATATTTTGATCACCACGCCCGAGCAGATGACGCTTCTGATCGCTGATCCCACCGCAGCGCATTTGATGAAAAATTTGAAGGCCGTGATCATCGATGAACTTCATTCCATTGTCTCGTCAAAGCGCGGCGTACTTTTATCACTTGCTTTGAGCAGGTTACGCACCCATGCTCCAAACGCACGCTTCACAGGATTATCCGCTACCGTGGCTGACCCTGATGCATTGCGAAGTTGGCTTGCGCCTGCAAACAAGCCGCCCGTGCCGCTGGTTCTAGGCACAGCAGGTGCGCCGCCTGATATTCATATTCTGGAATCTGCAGAACGCGTTCCATGGAGCGGGCACAAAGCGCTTTATGCTATCCCTGAGATTTATGCCGAGATCAAAAAAGCTAAAATGGCCTTGGTGTTTGTTAATACCCGCAGCCAAGCCGAGATGGTGTTTCAGGAATTATGGAACGCCAATGAAGATCATCTACCCATAGCGCTCCACCACGGCTCGCTCGATGTTAGCCAGCGCCGTAAGGTCGAAGCGGCCATGGCGGACAATAAACTCAAAGCTGTGGTTTGCACCTCAACACTGGATTTAGGCATTGACTGGGGCGACGTTGATTTGGTCATCCATGTGGGCGCACCCAAAGGCTCAAGCCGCTTGCTGCAGCGTATTGGCCGCGCCAACCACCGCTTGGACGAAGCCAGCAACGCCATTTTGGTGCCCTCCAATCGCTTTGAAGTTTTAGAGTGCGAAGCCGCCCGAGCTGCCGCCAAAGAAAACGCTCAAGACACCGAATATCCGATGGTGATGAAGCTCGATGTTTTGGCCCAGCACATCATGGCCTGCGCGTGTTCGGGGGCATTCTTTGCCGACGACCTCTACAACGAAATTATCACCGCCTTCACCTACCGCAAGCTCACGCGGGAACGCTTTGATCAAGCTTTGGATTATGTGGCCACTGGTGGATATGCCCTGAGAGCCTATGAACGCTATGCCAAATTAAAGTTGGATATTGCGGGTAAATACCGCCTCGCCCACCCGATGTTAGCAACACGCTACAAAATGAATATGGGCACAATTGTTGCTGATGAAATGCTGAAGGTCAGGCTCGCTTCTGTCAAAAACCGCACGGGCAAGCGAACTGTCACGGGTGGCCGTGTGTTGGGTGAACTGGAAGAGTATTTTTTAAGTCAACTGGCCATCGGCAATACGTTTCTTTTCGGTGGCGAAGTTTTAAAATTTGAAGGCCTGGATGAATTTGGCGCATTGGCTTCAAAAACCCATGGCCGCGACCCGATGATCCCATCCTATGCTGGCGGCAAATTTCCACTCTCTACTTATTTGGCCGAGCGCGTACGCGGGCTGCTGGCGGATAAATCTAAATGGCAACATCTGCCAGCCCAAGTAAAAGACTGGCTGAATACGCAAAGCTGGGCATCGGCAATCCCGCGCGCCGATCAGATGTTGGTCGAAACTTTCCCACGTGCTGATAAGCATTATATGGTCTGCTACCCCTTCGAGGGCCGCCTTGCACAACAGACATTGGGCATGCTGCTCACGCGCCGTCTTGAACGCTGGGGTGCAAAGCCCATGGGCTTTGTGTCATCGGAATATGCGCTGGTGATCTGGTGTCTTGGTGATGTGTCAGCAATGATCAAACAGGGCCGCCTCTCACTCGCCAAACTATTCGACGAAGACATGTTGGGTGATGATCTTGAAGCCTGGCTTGCCGAATCCAATTTGATGAAACGCAGCTTCCGCTATTGCGCTATTATTGCAGGGCTGATTGAACGAAACTTCCCAGGCAAAGAAAAAACCGCAAGGCAAGTGACCGTCAACACTGATTTGATTTACGACGCGCTTCGCACCCATCAGCCTGATCACCTGCTATTACGTGCCGCATGGGATGATGCCGCTGATGGCTTGATTGATATTCACAGATTGGCCGCCATGTTGAAACGTATCAAAAACCAAATCCTCCACAAAGCCTTGGAACGCGTCTCACCACTGGCTGTTCCGGTACTGCTTGAGATTGGCCGCGAATCAATTTACGGCGAAGCCGATGATGCCCTTCTCGCCGAAGCCGCTGATAAACTTGAAGCCGAGGCCACCAGCCTTGTCTAGGCAGCATAAAATTATGCTTGGCGGCTTGGAGCTTTTGCCGCATCTTTCGGGCGCACTTTATGTGCCCGCATATGAAACCTTGATCATTTCCGATTTACATTTGGAGCAAGGCACCAGTCTCGCGCGGCGCGGTATCCATGTGCCACCCTTTGATACAGCAGTCACACTTGACGTGCTTGACGCAACACTCAGCACCACACACGCAAAGCGTCTAATTTTTCTTGGCGATAGTTTTCATGATACGCAAGGCGAAGAACGTTTAGATGAAACTCATCTCAGTCGCTTGCGCATCATCACCAATCAGTATGAAACCTTGTGGATCATAGGCAACCACGATCCACATCCGCCGCAATCCTTGGGCGGACATGGTGCCGAAACAATCGCATTAGGCCCGCTCACCTTGCGCCATGAGCCAGCCAAGAAATTGAAAAACGAAATCGAAATTGCAGGCCATCTTCATCCCGGTTGTGGTCTAAGCCTGCGGGGGCGACGGGTTCGGGGTAAATGCTTTATAGCGGATCAAACAAGATTGATCATGCCGGCTTTTGGTGCTTACACGGGCGGGCTTTCAATAAATTCAGATGCCTTCAAAGGTCTTTTTGATTTTGAGCAAACCAAAATTTGGATGATTGGAAAAAGCAGTTTGCACCGCTTTTCCCTTTGATAATTTTAGCCCGTCTTCGATTCCATGGCAGCAATCAGTTCAGGCGTAATTTGCCCTGTCACCTTCATGCCTTGTTGAAGTTGAAATAACCGAACAGCGTTTGAAGTGCGCCCGCCTAATTTTCCATCGGCTTCACCAATATTATAGCCAAGCTGATCTAAAAGACCTTGTGCTTTACCGATTATGTTTTGTGGCGCAGCCGAAGCATTTTGTTGTGGTGCTGCATTAGCGCCCTTCCAAGTGGTATCATTGACTGCAACGACATTGGCAATATCAGGCGCCTTTTCCGGTGCCCAAGTTTTCAGCCGCGCTTCAATCGCCTTGACTGAGTCGGGTGGCAATGATTTTGCCAGTGCATCAGCATGTGTCTTGGCGTCTTGGTCGCCTTGCGCGGCTGCCGCATCATACCAGAACAGAGCTTCGGCCAAATTCACCTTGGTACCCATTCCGCGTTCAGTCAAAACCGCCAAATTGAACTGGCTGTCTTTCAGACCATGCTGCGCAGCAAGCATGAACCATTTAAATGCGCGCGGATAATCAGGAGCACCAGCATCATTGCCTGCAGAAATAACAGCGGCATTATGCATGGCTTTCACATTGCCAAGGGCTGCAGCACGCTCATACCAAGACAGTGCAGCTTGCATATTTTTTTCAACGCCCGTGCCGCGCTCATAAAGTGTGGCCATGCGGTATTGCGCCGGGGCTAAACCCGTAACGGCGGCTCGCCCATACCAATAGGCAGCCTTGGCGGCATCAGGTGCTACATTCTCACCATTGAGATAACGTGTCGCAATGACAAACTGTGCATTGGCGTCACCTGAAGATGCGGCTTTGCGTAAACTGTCATTGCCGACTGCGATATCAAGGACGGTTGGTGCTACGGATTTGGATGCAGCAGCGGCTGGAAGTGATCCTGTTAGAATTGGATCAACTTCTGGACTTGTGCCGTTTTCGCTATGCTGCTGCGGTGTCGCGGCGGCAGCTGGAGTCTGTTCAAGCGGGGCTGGTTCCACAGCCTGCGGAGCGGGCACAGGTTGGGCGGTCGTGCTAGCGTCTGGTGCAATTGCTGCAGGTGCAATTGGTGCAGGGGCAGCTTGAGGTACAGGTTGAACGGGTTGCTCAATCGCAACAGGTTCGGCCATTGGTGCAACAGCTTGCTGTCCCATCATGTTTTTGGTCACATAGAATGCAACCAAGCTCAAGGCCAAAAGCCCTGACAGGATCAATGTGCGGCGGCTGCCAGTCACATTGCTATTAGCAGGCTTAATTTCGGGCGGTATTTTCAATTCGCCAGGAAGTGCTGCATTCGCAGGAGCCTTAGCACTCTTCTTGAAAGGCATTCTAAAGCTCAGTAGTTTTTTCGAGCCGTGATCAGTCTTTTTGTGAGCGCCGGGCGTTAGACCAGAAAGGATATTTTTCTGGCCACCGCTAGCGGCCTGTGCAGCTTTACGCGCTGCAGCGATAAAGTCATCGGGTGCAGCAGGGCTGGCCTGCGCCTCGCCTGCGCCACGCGCGGCTTCGATGACGGCATCAAAGGGATTGTGACCAGCAAAACCAGCAAATGACGCATCATTAAAAGGGTTATCGCCTGGATTGGGGTAAACATTTTCAGGTTCAACTTGAGTCGCTGTGAACTCGGGCGGTGTTGCTACACTTTCAACAAAAATGCTTGGGTTAGGATCAACGGCGGCGGTCTGGAACGGGTCGTTATCAAAAACAGATGCAACCGGGGCTGCAGCCTGTGCAACGCGCTGGCCAATTGCAGCAGTTTCAAGTTCGTTGAGTTTAGCTACAATTTGTTCAAGCGTTTCATGAACTGCTTCAAGTGTTTCTTGATTGCGTTGATCGGCCCCATGAGAAGCCTCACGCACTGCTTTAAGGCCTTCTTCCAGAGCTACAATTTCCGGAGAACCAGCAACAGAAACAAGGCCTTGCGGCTGATGGCTCATCACTTGTTGGCCCATGCGGTTTGCGGCATCTTCCGCCACTTGCTTGGTCCAATCGCGGTTTTGTTCCATTGAGTCGTAAAGCTGGGCGATGGCCCGTTCAATGGTTTCGAGATGCGAAAGTTGATGTTCGGTCTTGCTCAAACGGTCATTGACCACGGCCAAATGATGGACAAGTTCACCGCTGTTCTGCGACGCTGGGTTTTGCGTATTTAGTGCTTGCTCTAAGCGGTGATCAAGTTCGGCCATGCGCCGTTCAAGTTCATTAAACTGCGGCAATTCCCGCGCTTGGGCCTGAGTCTGTTCCAGCTTTTGCGTAATGTCGATAAGGCGGCGGTCCATATCCGCCAGGGGCCGTGTATCTGGGCCTTGTGCAACACGGGTGGAAAGCTGTTCAACCGCTACACGAAGGGCCGTCACGTCACGGTCAGAGGCAGTGCCCTTGCTGGCATCATCAATACGTGAATTTAGTTTTTCAATCTCGCCACGGAAGCGCTGAATTTCGGCAGGGCTGGTGGAACTGGCTACCATTGAAGTTTGTGCTTCGCGGAGCAGACCAAGAATGCGCTGCTCAATGACACGAAGTTCTGCTTGGCTGGCCTGCACGGCTTGGGTTTGGGCTTTATGTGCCAGTGACTCAGCTGTATCCCGCACATTTTCAATACGGCCCGCAAGATCATCAAGTTCGCGGCGCAATAAATCAGGAAGGCCAACAACGGGTTGGCTCTGGCTTTGATCGATGCGCTGTGCAAGTTCAGACAAACGATTTTCAAGGGCTGAGAAAGCAGGCGCTTGGCGGAGCACCTGCTCGTTATTTGTATTTGACGCCCGCGTTGACATATCGCCAATGCGGTCTTGTAATGATTTCAGATTATCGCGTGTGCGCTTTTCTGAAACTTCCAAATGCTCAACAATATTACGCACGGCTTTTTCAAGCGCCAAGAAGCCAGGTGATTCTTCTGGCTTAGGCGTTACGACTGGTTGGGCGCGTTGAAATTGCCGACCTAAAAGGGCCAGTCGCTCATTAACAGCGGTGAATGCCTCAACGGTCTGGCGTTCATTACTTTCAACGCGGCTGAGAATTCGCGCAAAGTTACCATTTTCTTCTTGCGGCGGCGAAACATAACGCGGCGCAGTTTCAGTTTCACGCATTGCCAAACGTGAAAGCTGTTCGGCAATATCTTCAAGACGTGTGGCCGCACGTTCAATCGGATGGGTTGAAATCCGGCCAGCAATCACCTTATCTGAAGACGCAGCTGTTTCAGAAGCAGGAGCTTCAGCCTGTTCATTGATTGCAGAGTTCAGCCATTCCCCCAAAGTCATGCCCGAGCGGCGCGCCGCTGTTTTGGCAATCTCGCGCAATTCAGGCTCAACACCCTTAACGCTCCATGGAATTCCTGGCTTCATCGACTTTAACTCTCCGGCGTGAGAAGAGGGTGGTTGTTCAATAGACAAATCACCCGCAACACGGTTTTTCATTCCCCAGAGTGTTTTGACTTTTCAAAGAAAAGTCAAAAGCGCGCTAAGGTATTATTTTCGATCAACTTTGCTGACTTGTGACGAAGTCGTCAAAAGTCAGGTTGATCTAGTTGTTAACTTTCTTGGTAAATTTTGAGTTAACCTGTTGATGTTTTTTGCCAAATGACCATAACCACTGTATATTTAGGGCTTAATCCGAAATGACCCGTCTTGCCTTTGTTTCTTCGCCTCTCAACCGCAATGCCAATAATCGCGCAAATGCCGACTATATTGCAAAGCGTCGCAACGATTCGACCACCCATGTCGTGCAAATTGCAGGCGATGCAGTTCGCATGGAAAATGACAGGCTTTTTACATCAAATGACACCCCTGAAATGGGTGCAATTTATCTGGGCGAAGACCCCAAAGGCCAGAGCTGGTTTGCCCGCGAAATTGAACCTAACGAGGCCCTCATTCCGATCCGTTCTTTAATGATTGAGGGGGGTCTCACTCAGGAAAGATTATCGATCTTGGCGCAAGCCCGCAGCATATTGCACTGGCATTCATCGCATGGCTTTTGTGCAAAATGCGGTGCCAAATCGTTAATGGCGGATGCTGGATACAAGCGTGTGTGCCCGGTCTGTAAAACCGAGCATTTCCCACGAACCGATCCCGTCGTCATCATGGCGGTGCGCCACCGGAATCAAATTTTGTTAGGTCGACAAGCAAGCTGGCCACCAAATATGTTCTCGGCTCTGGCTGGCTTTATGGAACCGGGCGAAACCATTGAACAAGCGGTGGCCCGCGAAGTTTTGGAAGAAGCGGGCATTGAAGTTGGCGCGGTTTCATATGTTACCACCCAGCCCTGGCCTTTTCCCTCAAGCCTGATGATCGGCATGATCGCTGAAGCAACAACAACAGAGATCAAGCTTGACCCAGCTGAACTCGAAGAAGCCCGCTGGTTCACTCGCGGCGATCTCGAAATGATGCTGGCTGGAACCCACCCTGAAGGCCTTTACGCCTCAAGGCCTCAAGCAATTGCCCACGCCGTGGTGACAGCAGCGCTTAACACATAACGATTTACTTCGCCCTCCAAAATAAATGGTTGAAACAGCTTGCCAACACCTTGGCAAAGTCGAAAAAATGGTCAATTGTATTGTCTGACAATTGAGGCACCCAACATGTATCTTGGATTAGATTTCGGCACATCGAGTGTCAAAGGCGTGTTGATCGACGCCAAACAGAAGATCATTGCCACGGCGTCATCGCCTCTGAAAGTTTCGAGGCCTCACCCCGGTTGGTCAGAGCAAAACCCTGAACATTGGTGGAAAGCTGCCAACTTGGTTGTGGCCCAACTGCGCAAAGCCAAACCCAAAGCCATAGCGCAAGTGGCTGGCATCGGCATGTCGGGCCAACAACATGGCGCAACACTGCTTGATAAAAGCGGCAAAGTCCTCAGACCTTGCATTCTCTGGAATGACGCGCGCAGCTTTGAGGAATGCAAAGATATTTTAGCCACTTGCCCAGAGGCAATGGACATTACGGGTAATATTCCGCTGGCTGGCTTTACCGCGCCAAAGCTGCTCTGGGTGCGCAAACATGAGCGCAAAATATTTGATCAAGTCGCCAAAGTTCTATTGCCAAAAGATTACATTCGCTTTCGCATGACGGGGACTTATGGTTCCGACATGTCGGACGCGAGTGGCACTTATTGGCTTGATGTTGCAAACCGCAAATGGTCTGACCGCATGCTGACCGCAACTCATATGCGCCGCGACCAGATGCCGGAACTTTTTGAAGGCACAGATGCAACAGGCCAAATAACACCCGCCCTCGCAAAAGCGTGGGGCATGCCACTCCGCCCTGTTGTTGCAGGTGGGGGTGGCGATAATGCTGCGGCGGCAGTTGGCATTGGCGCTGTGAAAGATGGCCAAGCCCTGATTTCCATCGGAACATCGGGCGTCATGTTTGTGTCTAACGATAAATACAGCCCCAATGCTGGCAAAGCGGTTCACGCCTTCTGCCATGCTGTGCCGAATACCTGGCATCAAATGGGCGTTATTCTCTCTGCCACCGACAGTCTCGAATGGCTTGCAGGTTTACTCAAAACGCCTGCACCTAAACTCACTGCCGCCTTGGGTAAAAAACTTGAAGGCCCATCTTCGGCGTTGTTCCTTCCTTATCTCTCGGGCGAACGCACGCCCGTCGGCGACGCGCAAATTCGCGGCGCGTTCTTAGGCCTTGCTCACGAAACCAGTGAAAAGGAAATGACCCATGCTGTAATGGACGGCGTGGCTTTTGCCTTCCGCGACTCTCTCGAAGCATTGAAAGATGCAGGCACAAACGTCACGCGCGTGATGGCTGTAGGCGGCGGCACGCATTCAGAACTCTGGCTCAAAGTTATCGCTACCGTTTTGGGTGTGCCCGTTGATCTGCCGGTGGCCGGCGATGTAGGCGGCGCTTTCGGCGGCGCACGCATGGCGCTGATGGCAGCCACGGGTGCATCCTATAAAACCATATGCACCGCGCCCAAAGTGGCCAAAACAATTTTACCAGATTCGAAAATCAAAGCTGCCTATGAAGCAGCCTACAAAAATTACACAAAAATCTATCCAGCTATCAAGGACATCAAATGAAATTTTATTCAATCACCGACCCCATTAAATACGCTGGCCCAACATCCACAAATCCGCTGAGCTATCGCTGGTACAACCCCGATCAAAAAGTCATGGGTAAAACCATGCGCGATCATTTGCGCTTTGCTGTGTGTTATTGGCACACACTGTGCTGGCCGGGTGGTGACCCATTTGGTGGTGAAACATTCAACCGCGAATGGCACCATATGGCCGACCCAATGAAGGCTGCTGGCGTGAAAGCCGATGTGATGTTCGAAACGTTGCGCATCTTGGACATTGATTATTTTTCCTTCCACGATCTCGACATCGCGCCGGAAGGAAACTCGTTGCAAGAATTTAATGCGAATGTCACGGGCATCGCCAAAATTCTTGAAAAACAAATGGCCAAGCACAATAAGAAACTGCTTTGGGGCACGGCAAATATGTTCTCTAACCGCCGATTTATGGCGGGTGCGGCAACCAATCCAGACCCAGATGTATTTGCTTATTGCGCAGCACAAGTGAAACATTGCCTCGACGTGACCAAAGATTTGGGCGGCGAAAATTATGTGATGTGGGGCGGCCGCGAGGGTTATGAAACCTTGATCAACACCAAGATCGGCCACGAGTTAAAACAAGCAGGCCGCTTCTTGTCACTGGTTGTCGATTACAAACATAAGATTGGTTTCAAAGGCCCGATCCTCATCGAACCAAAGCCCAAGGAACCATCGACCCATCAATATGATTATGACGTGGCCACGATTTACGGCCTGCTCAAATCATACGGGCTTGAGAATGATGTGAAGATGAACATCGAGCAAAATCATGCCATTCTCGCAGGCCATACTTTCGAGCATGAAATCGCACTCGCCTCGGCGCTCGGCATTTTTGGTTCGTTGGATCTCAATCGCGGTGGCTATCAAGTGGGCTGGGACACGGACCAGTTTGCGATGAATGTGCCAGAACTCACGCTGATGATGATTGAAGTTATTCGCGCTGGCGGCTTTACTACTGGCGGCATGAATTTCGACGCGAAGATTCGTCGCCAATCACTTGACCCCGATGATTTGCTTTATGCTCATGTGGCTTCGATGGATGCGTGCGCGCAAGCCTTGCTCAACGCTGCAAAAATTATCGAAGACGGCAAGCTCGATGCGGCAGTGAATAAGCGCTATGCCAAATGGAGCGAACCCACTAACCAAGCTATGTTGGAAAAAGGTGCAAGCTTAGAGGCCATCGCCGCGCGCGTGCACAAAGATAAAATCGAACCCCAACCCAAATCCGGCCGCCAAGAATATCTGGAAGGTCTGCTCAATAATATCTGAGGGAAAACATCATGGCCATTGAAGGCAGCAAAAACCAAAAGCATTCGGGCCGCATCCGCTATGGCATGGTGGGCGGCGGGCAGGGCGCGTTTATCGGCGCTGTTCACCGCATCGCCGCGCGCATTGATGATAAATATGAATTTGTGGCGGGCGCGCTTTCGGCTGATCCGGCCAAAGCAAAAGCATCGGGCCAAGAATTGGGCCTCTCCTCCGACCGCATTTATTCCGATTTCCAAATCATGGCAAAGGCCGAAGCCAAACGTGCCGATGGCATCGAAGCTGTGTCCATTGTCACGCCCAACCACATGCATTATCCGGTGGCCAAGGCCTTCATCGAAGCTGGCATTCATGTGATCTGCGACAAGCCGCTGTCGCTGAACTTGAAGGAAGGCAAGGCACTGGCTGCATTGCTGAAGAAGAACCCGAAAGTCATCTTCGCCTTGACCCATAATTATTCAGGCTATCCGATGATCCGTCATGCTCAAGCGATGGTTCAGGCAGGAGAGCTCGGCGATATCCGCTTGGTGCAGGGTGAGTATCCACAAGATTGGCTAGCCACTGATTTGGAAAAGACAGGCCAAAAACAAGCTGCATGGCGCACCGATCCAAAGCGCTCAGGCGCTGGTGGTTGCGTGGGCGATATCGGCACACATACTTATCAACTCGGCTGTTTTGTGTCAGGCTTAGAGGCCACAGAACTTTCCGCTGAACTCACCAGCTTTGTGAAAGGCCGCAAGCTTGATGATGATGTGGACGTGCGCCTGCATTATAAAGGTGGTGCCAAAGGCCACATCTGGGCGTCCCAAGTGGCCGTGGGCCATGAGAATGGTTTGAAGCTCAGGGTTTATGGCACCAAGGGTGGCCTTGAATGGGTGCAGGCTGATCCAAACTATCTGTGGTTCACACCACTGGGCGGCGAGAAGCGCTTGATCACCAGAGGTGGTGCTGGCAGCGGCCCCTCATCCGCAAGAGTTACAAGAGTTCCCCCCGGCCATCCCGAAGGCTATCTCGAAGGCTTTGCCAACATCTACACTGAAGTGGCCAGAGCCATTGAAGCCAAACGTGCTGGCAAAAAGTTGGACAAAGAAGTCCAATTCCCCGGCATCGCAGACGGCGTTGCGGGCATGGCGTTTATCGAAGCTTGTGTGAAGTCATCGGCAAAGAATGGGAAGTGGATCAAGGTTTGAGCGTCGGGTTACTGCCGTATAAGTTTCGGCATCCCCGCTTCACCTTCTCTAAATTTCCCTCTACAAGGGCGTCATGAAAACCCGGCCACTGATAATCTCCCCTTCCATCCTCGCATCCGATTTCTCAAAACTTGGTGACGAAGTGATCGCCGCCGATAAAGGCGGGGCCGATTGGATTCACATTGACGTGATGGATGGGCATTTTGTGCCGAACATCACATTTGGTGCACCGGTCATGCAATCAATCCGCAAGTGCACAACAAAACCCTTCGATGTGCATTTGATGATTTCGCCCGCTGATCCTTACCTTGCACAATTTGCTGCAGCAGGTGCGGACTTGATCTCCGTCCACGCCGAGGCTGGCCCGCATCTTGATCGTTCGCTGCAAGCCATCAAAGCACTGGGCAATAAGGCAGGCGTGGCAATTAATCCGGCAACGCCGCTTTCGGTGATTGAGCATGTGATTGATCGGCTCGATCTTATATTGATCATGACGGTGAACCCCGGCTTTGGCGGGCAGACTTTCATTCCCGCCATGCTTGATAAAATCCGCGCCGCTAAAGCGCTGGTCGGTGGTCGCAATATTGATATTGAAGTCGATGGTGGTGTAACCGCAGAAAATGCAGGTGCAATCTATCGGGCAGGTGCCAATGCGATGGTTGCAGGTTCCAGCATTTTTAAAGGCAATGATTATGCCGCCAACATCAAAGCGCTGCGCGTGGCCGCAACATCAATCTCAGCATGAGCGACAAATACCCCACAGTGAAGGACGAAGGCATCCGCCGTTTCTTGATGGAAGGCGAAAAGCTTTATCCGGCTGACGCAGTAAATTTCACCATGGAACAGCAGCGGGCTTTCTATGACGAGTTCTGCGCGCATTTTGATTATCCGCATCCCGCCGACGTCACCACATTTGATTTCAAAGTTGGTGAAATTCCCTGCCGTACTTACAAACCCGTATTCCCAAAAGCCAAACTACTTTATCTCCACGGCGGTGGCTATATAGTTGGCGGTATTGCGAGTCATGATTCAATTTGCGCTGAGATTGCGGGTCATGCAGAGGTCAAAGTGACAGCTGTTGAATATCGCTTGGCTCCCGAACACCCATTTCCCGCAGCTTTTGATGATTGCTGGGCGGTGCTGAATCATTTAGGACACTGCATCGTCGCGGGCGATAGTGCGGGCGGAAATATGACCGCGGCTTTGTGCCTGAAATCGCGCGATGTGGATGGCCCTAAAATCAAAGCGCAAATCCTGATCTATCCCGGCCTCGGTGGTGATATGACCACGGGCTCATATCTTACTCAAGCAAACGCTCCAGGCCTGACGACGAAGGACGTGATTTTTTACCGCGACACCTACAAAGGCAGTCCCAATAAATATGCTGAGCCATTGCGCGAAACCAATTACGCCAATCTGCCGCCCGCCTTCATGGTCGCCGCTTGTCTTGATCCGCTGCATGATGACTGCATGAACTATGCAGCAAAACTCAAAGCCGCAGGCGTTGAGGCACAATTGCGTGATGAACCACTTTTGATCCATGCTTTCCTCCGCGCCCGCCATATGAGCCAACCTGCCGCAGATTCTTTTGCAAGCATTATTGCAGCAATCAAGCGTTTTGCGGCATAAGGACACCATGACGATCAAAACGATTACCAAATTTCTGCGCAAAACCAAATTTGTTGAAAACTTTTGGATCACCATGTCTGATGGGGTAAAGCTTTCCGCCAGCATGCACATTCCTGAAGATGCATCCAGAAACAAAGTGCCAGCGTTGCTTGAATATTTACCTTACCGTAAGCGTGATGGGACGCATGTGCGCGATGCGTTGACCCATCCTTACCTTGCAGGCCATGGCTATGCATCAGTGCGCGTTGATATGCGAGGCTCAGGCGATTCCGAAGGCGTTATGCTGGATGAATACACCAGGCAAGAACAAGATGATGCCTTAGAGGTCATCGCTTGGTTGGCCAAACAAAAATGGTGTACTGGAAAAGTGGGAATGTTCGGTATTTCTTGGGGCGGGTTTAATGCGCTGCAAGTGGCCGCGCGCCAACCTGAAGCTTTAAAAGCGATCGTCACCATTTGCTCGACGGATGATCGCTACGAAGACGACATTCATTACAAGGGCGGTACGTTGCTGAATGAGAATTTGGGCTGGGCTGCCACCATGCTGGCTTATTCTTCGCGCCCGCCTGATCCAAAAATCGTTGGCACCAAGTGGAAAAAAATGTGGATGGAGCGTCTAAAGAATGAGCCATTTCTGTTGATCCCATGGTTGCAACATCCGCACCGCGATGCCTATTGGAAACACGGATCGGTGAATGAGGATTTCGGTAAAATTACAGCAGCAGCATTGGTCGTTGGCGGTTGGAATGATGCTTATTCAAATGCGATCCCACGTTTGATGCGCGGCCTCCGTGCGCCCCGCAAAGCCATTATCGGCCCGTGGGTGCATAAATATCCGCATTTTGCATCACCCGAACCCAAAATTGGCTTCTTACAAGAAATGCTGCGCTGGTGGGATTTCTATTTGAAAGACATCAACTCGAAAGTAACTGATGATCCCGATTACAGATACTACGTGATGGATGCCTATAAGCCCGGAAAATTCCCCAAGGAAATTCCAGGCCGCTGGGTCAGCGATCCCTATTGGGGTTACGGCAATGTCGAAACCAAAACCTTCCAACTCTCATCACAGGGCATTTCCGCTGAGGCAGGCACTGAAAAAATGCTGTCGATTACTTCAAAGCAAACCACAGGCTTTGACGGCGGTGAATATTGCATCATCTGGATGGGCCCGGAATTTCCGGGCGACCAAGTCAAAGACGATGCTCAATCGATATGCTTCGACAGCCCCGTGCTGAGCGCTGATATGGATATCGTGGGTCAACCCACCATCGATCTGGAATTCATGGTTGATAAGCCCGTGGCGCATGTGGCCATCCGCCTGAATGATGTGTGGCCTTCAGGCGAGGTCAGCCGCATCAGCTATCATTTGCAAAACTTGTGCATGCGCGACAGCCGCGAATACCCAACGCCGCTGGAAGCTTACAAACGCTACACCATGAAAATTAAATTAGATGACATTGCATGGCGCATTCCAAAAGGACATAAGTTGCGGGTGTCGATTTCAACAAGCTACTTCCCAATGATGTGGCCTGTGGCTGAACCGGTGCGGCTTAACGTGTTTGCTGGAAAATCTTCGCTCAGCCTGCCGATTAGAAAACCTGTGGCTGATGAAAAGAAGGTTGAGTTTAGCCCCGCCGAGGCCGCAAGTCCTGTGACGCAAAAGGAAACCAAGAAGCCGTTTCATAAGCGTGATGTGACGGTAAACAAGAAAACTGGCGAAACAAAACTCTCAATCATTGATGATTTTGGCACCCAAGAGATTAAACCCCATGGCATGGTAATCTGGGGAACTGGTCGCGAGAATTATTCTATTATGCCCGATGATCCTTTATCCGCAAAAATGGAAACCCATTGGACGGAAGGTCGCAAACGCGGCAAATGGGAATGCCGCACTGAAACCTTTGGTCGCTTGACTGCCACTAAAACCCATTGGATTGTTTGGGGCAAAATTGATGCCTTTGAGGGCAAAAAACTGCTATTCACCAAAGAGTTTAACGAAACCATTGAACGGAAGCTCCAGTGATCCGCATTGTTACATTTTCCGTAAAAGCACAGGGAATAAACTGGTTGAACGGCTGTGTCATTCGTAACACTTTCCATGACTGAAACTTCGGTGCCAAACGCGCGAGGTGATCAATTCGTTGATTTTTTGACGCGGGTCGCCGCGTCGAAGGATCGCGCAGCATTTGCATCATTATTTGATCATTTTGCCCCACGCGTTAAAAGTTTCATGATGCGTAAGGGTTCAAACCCCGAACAAGCCGAAGACTTGGTGCAGGAAACCATGATCGCCGTCTGGTCAAAGGCAGCGATGTTTTCAACCGAAAAAGGCTCGGTATCGACCTGGATTTTTACAATTGCCCGCAATTTACGCATCGACAAGTTGCGCCGTGAGCGATCTCAGCTTTATACAGATTTGGAAGATTTCGACGCGCCAGACTTGAGCACAGGGGCGGAAGAAGCTTTGGGTCGTTCACAGGAAGATAACCAAGTTTCCTTGGCTTTGGCGCAAATTCCAGCAGAACAGCGTGATTTATTGATCCTTTCGTTTGTCGAGGACGTACCTCAATCAGAGATAGCTTTACGGCTTGGAATCCCGCTCGGCACAGTTAAATCTCGCATGCGTTTAGGTTATCAGCGACTGCGCAAACTTTTGGAGACAATGAATTGAATATTTCTCATCATCTTGATGATGCCACTCTTTTGGCTTTTGCTGCAGGCACCGTGGGTGAAGCGCATGGCATATTAGTAGCTTCGCATCTGGCAATGTGCCCAACCTGCCGCAACGCATTGCGCAAGGCTGAGGGCTTGGGTGGCGGTATTCTTGAATCTCAGGCTGGACAAGCCGTTTCAGACGTTTGCCGCGCTGCGACTTTGGCGAGCCTTGATGCGGTGATTGCGCCTAAAGAGACTTATAAGCCAAAGAGCGATTTGCCATTGGCTCTGGCCCGCATCATGGGTGATGTTAACTTGGCCGATATTCATTGGCATAAAAGGGCGCCGGGCGTTTCAGTGTTTGACGTACCCTTGTCAAAAGGGTCAAAAACCAAGCTGAAGCTTGTGAAGCTTGGCAAAGGCCGAACTATGCCAGAGCACGGTCATGGTGGAGAAGAGCTCACTCTGATCTTGAAGGGCTCTTATCATGATAAAATGGGACGCTTCTCACCTGGTGATGTAGCCGATTTAGACGCTGAAATTGAACATCAACCAATCGTCGATTCTGATGAAGATTGCATCTGCGTTATAGCATTCGAAACGCGTGCAATTTACAAAACAATTTTGGCAAAACTGGTGCAGCCTTTTGTTGGTATTTAACCAATAAAAGAATTCGTTGCCCTCACTAAAGCATCAACCATTCCCGGCTCGCTTCCGGCGTGACCAGCATCGGGCACTATAACAAAATTTGCTTTCGGCCATTCTTTGCTGAGAGCATAAGCGGTATCTGGCGGCGTGATCACATCGTAACGCCCTTGTACAATGGCGCCCGGAATATCAGCGAGTAAATGCGCATTGCGCAACAGCTGATCATCAGCTTCTAAAAAACCCTTATTGATAAAATAGTGACATTCAATACTGGCAAAGGCGATTGCAAAATGATCGTTGCCAAATTGCACAACACGCTCAGGATTAGGAAGCAACGAAGACACAGCGCCTTCCCATTGGCTCCATGCGCGCGCACATGCCAATTTCACAACTTCATCATCACCCGTTAAACGCTTGTGATAGGCCGAAACAAAATCACCTCGCTCATCCTCAGGAATTGGACGCACATAATCTTCCCAAAACTCTGGAAACAACATGGAAGCGCCAAATTGGTAAAGCCAATCAACTTCCTTTTTGCGCACGGTAAAAATCCCGCGCACGATCAATTCTGTCACCCGCTTCGAATTAGTTTCGGCATAAGCCAAAGCTAATGTCGATCCCCACGACCCTCCGAAAACTTGCCACTGCTCAATGCCTAAATGATCCCTCAATCTTTCTATGTCGGAAACCAAGTCCCAAGTGGTGTTTTCTTCCAGCAAAGCATATGGCGTCGATGCTCCACACCCGCGCTGGTCAAACAATATGATCCGGTAAGCAGCAGGATTGTGAAACCGCCGTAGGTTTGGAGAAATGCCACCGCCCGGCCCGCCATGCAAAATCACAACGGGCTTTCCAGCAGGGTTTCCACACTCTTCAAAGTAGATTTCATGTAAATCTGAAACGCGAATACGACCGCGCACATAAGGTTGCAGTTCTGGAAAAAAAGGTAAACGATCAATCATAACACTGAAATTAGGGCTAAGTCGTTGTTTGGGCTAGCCCCAAACATGGTTAACCCTTACTTAATATTAGCTTTTGATTTTGGTAACGTTCGTCTAAAGGGCCCCCCAGCGCTTACTCTGACAGGGGATGTCAGGGCGCCATATATTGTGGGGGACTAAACCTATGTGGAATGAATTTAAAAACTTTGCGTTTAAAGGCAATGCTTTCGATCTAGCTATCGGCGTGATCATGGGCGGCGCTTTCGGCAAAATCGTTGGTTCGATGGTTGATGATCTGATCATGCCAATCGTTGGTCTTGCAACTGGCGGCGTTGACTTCTCGAACAAGTTTATCCAACTCGCTGGTGCACCAGGTGCCACAGATCTTGAAGCCGCCAAAAAAGCTGGCGCAACTTTTGCTTATGGCAACTTCATCACGATCGTTATCGGCTTCTTGATCCTTGCATTCATTTTGATGCAAATGGTGAAGATTTCGAATGCAATGAAAAAGGCTGAACCGCCAGCACCACCGCCTGCAGCATCAACAACAGATGTTTTGCTTGCTCAAATCCGCGATGCACTGGCTTCACCTGCTGTTGCAGCTGCAAAGAAGAAATAAACTTCAAACGTATTTCTCAATTGAAAGCCTGGGTGCTTGCCACCCGGGTTTTTTATTTGCATTGTCGTTCTATGAACATGATTTCCAAACTTACGAAGCCAGCCCAAATCGAACCCGATAGCGGCATCGTCAAAGTCGCCATGTATGGCTTCACCAAACCGGGCATTATTCCTTTCTGGTCAGGTGAAGGTAATTTGCCCACCCCGGAAAAATTCTCAAACGCCGCCGCCGCCAGTTTGGCCAAAGGTGAAACATTTTATACTTTTCAGCGCGGCATCCCCGAACTGCGCGAAGCCTTAGTGCGGTATCATCAAAGACATTTTGGCAAATCCTTCTCGGTTGAGAATTTTTGCGTGACAGGTGGCGGAATGCAAGCCATCCAAACCGCCATTCAAATCATTGCCGCTGACGGCGATGAAATTATCATCCCTACACCCGCTTGGCCAAACTATGCCGGGCCTCTGCGTATTCAAGGCACTAAGCCCGTTGAAGTGTCAATGACATTCGCCAACGGTAAATGGGCACTGGATTTAAACCGCTTGTTTGCGGCCATTACGCCGCGCACCAAAGCGATATGCTTATGCTCGCCGTCAAACCCGTTGGGATGGGTTGCCTCCAAAGCTGATCTCATCGCCATCCGAGATGTATGTCGCAAAGCGGGAATTTGGATTTTGGCCGACGAAGTCTATTCCAAATTCTATTACGGCACAGGTGGTGCAAACCGCGCACCATCTTTTCTCGACATTTGTGACGCCGAAGAGCAGCTTATCCTCTGCAACACATTCTCCAAAAACTGGGCCATGACGGGATGGCGTGTGGGCTGGATTCAAGCCCCTAAAATATTGGGGCCAGTGATTGAGCGCATCATTCAATACAACACGTCAGGCACCGCAGTATTTTTGCAACGTGGCTGTGTGACGGCGCTGGATGAAGGTGACGATTTTATAGAGCTACAAGTGGAAAAAGCGCGAAAAAATCGCGACACGGTAATGAGCGCACTGAAAGATTTTCCGCAGCTCCGCCTCTCGGTGCCCGATGGCGCGTTCTATGCGTTCTTCGGCATTGATGGCATGACCGATTCAATGGCCACTGCTATGAAAATTATTGATGAAGCAAATGTTGGCTTTGCCCCCGGCGTCGCCTTTGGTGAGGCCGGCGAAGGCTATCTGCGCATGTGTTACTTGAAGGAAGAACATAAGCTTGCAGAAGGCCTAGAGCGTTTGTCCAACTGGTTAAAAATTAGCCACCCTGTTTAATCTGCTGCTTTTTTAGATGCTGCATTGCACAATTTTTTACCTAGAACAAATAATGAGCGTGTTGAATCAGTTTGTTAAAAGTAGTTATTATACTTTAAATACAATAACTTAATAAAATATTTACATTTCCTTAAGAACTGGCACGCGCCTTGCGAAGTGTATTGCGTAGCACAATTCGATTAGGATCCTCCCATTTCCAAAATCACAACTGGTGCAACTTGGTTTGAGTTTATTCGCTTAGCTTCAAAACCAATAAAGGGATGAGCGCTGGCCCCCACGGCAAGCAATGCTCATCCCTCTTTTTTATCCGCAGGATCAACCTGAACTTTGACGGAATCGTCAAAATTCAGAAAAGTTGATCGACAATTATGGCTTAAACGATTTTGACTTTTCCAAGAAAAGTCAAAACGTATTAATGGCTTTCACGCCATCAATAATAAACTGCACAGCCAGTGCTGCCAAAATAATCCCGAGCAAACGCGAAATAACGGCGCGCCCTGTGATGCCCATGGTTTTTGAAATTTGCTCGGCAATCAGAAAGCAAAAATAGCAAGCCAACATAACGAGTGCTGCTACGGCAAAAAGCGCACCAAGCAGTTCGTAAGAACCTTGAGCTTTACCCGAAAGCAAAATCATCGCAGTGATTGCACCAGGCCCAGCCATCAGCGGAATAGCCAGTGGAAAAGCCGCAATATTTTTCACGTGGTCAATATCAACTGCCGTCTTGGCCGTTTCTTGCAGACGTGATCCACGTCGATCAAACACCATTTCTGCAGCAGCAGATAATAGCAATAATCCACCCGCGATTCGAAATGCCGAAAGTGAAATGCCCAGCAACGTCAAAAGCCGCGCACCACCCAAACCCGCGGCAACAAGAATACAAAATGCAATCAGTGAACCGCGCAAAGCCACCTCGCGCCGATCTTTCACTGAAAGTCCGTTGGTGAGCCCCAGAAAAATCGCGCTGAGAAAAATAGGATCGGCCACAATCAAAAGTGTGGCTAGTGCTGAGGTGATATAGTCTTGCATGCAATCAGCTTATCACAACAGAATTAAATTGCAGCAGCCCGCTTTAATGTCTGAATAGTATTTTCCAAGGCCTGCAGGAAGCGCGAGCGATCCGTCGGGGTGAAGACCGGATTGGAGCCTTTGATATCACCCGTCTCACGAAGTTGAGACATCAAATTCCGCATTGCCAAAGCCATGCCAATTGAGTCTTCGGTAAAAACCTTGCCGTTATGATTGATCACCTGTGCAGCCTTTTTGTGCGCCCGCGCCGCAAGTGGCACATCGGCAGTAATCACAATATCTCCGGATGTTACCTGCTCCACAATCCAATCATCCGCTTCATCGGCCTTGCCACCAACCACAACGCGCTTTACCTCTTCGCCAATCGGCAAGCGCATATGAGAATTGGAAACATAAGTAATCACCAGATCATGCCGCGCCGCCACTTTGGCCGCTTCATCTTTGACAGGACAAGCATCAGCATCAACGAATATTTGCATCAGTTCATCAAATCCGGCAATTCGCTCTCACGCATTGCTACAAATTCATTCAACCCTTGTGCAATGCCTTCATCCATCTTAGGTTTCTCATAAGCAGCCAACGCAGCCTTGGCCTTTTCGCGGCCGCGCGTGTCGTGGTCTTTAGCCCCTTCCGCCGACCACTGTTCATAGGGATTGAAATCCATGATCGTTGGCATGAAGAAGGCTTTCTCAAAATGTTCAAGCGTGTGCGCAGTTCCAAGGAAATGACCGGCAGGTCCCACTTCACGCACGGCGGCCATAGCGTCTTTGAAATCATCAAACTTCAAACCGCCTGCATATTTATACCAACTGCCCAACTGCTCACAATCAGTCATAAATTTGGAATAGCCGCAAGCCAGTCCTGCTTCGAGCCACCCCGCCACATGCCAGATATAGTTTGCACCCGATAAGATTGCCGCATGCATCAGCATGTTGGACTCGTAACCTGCTTGCGCATCATTGAGTTTTGACCCCACATGAAAACCTGATGTGCGCCAAGGCAGTTTATATTTACGCGCCAGTTGCCCCATCACAAACATCATCTGCGCAGCTTCCGGCGTGCCACCCATTGGTGCTCCGGTTTTCATGTCAACAGTCACCATAAACTGACCATAGATTTGCGGCGAACCAGCGCGGATGAGTTGCGTGAAGGCAACCCCTGCCAATGCTTCCGCATTGACCTGTGCCACAGCCCCAATCGATGATGCAGACGTCGAAGCCCCACACAATGCAAAGGGTGCCAAAATCAAAGGCTGATTATGCGACGCATAAACCCGCATCGCATCCAACATAGTGTTGTCCCACACCAAGGGCGAATTGCAGTTGGTGATTGAAACGACGACCGGATTGTCTTTCACAAACTCTTGCCCAAAAACAATCCCCGCCATCTTCATCACATCTTCAGCACGGTCTTTAGATGTCACGATGCCCATGAACGGTTTGTCGGAATGGGTGAGCGCAGATTGAATAATATGCAAATGCCGCTTGGGCACCGGAATTTCCATCGGCTCGCAAATGATCGAGCTCGATGAATGCAGCTGCGGGGCCATGTAAGCTAGCTTGTGAAAATTTTGCAGATCCTCAAGCGAACCATAACGCCGCTTGCCTTCAAGATCTCGCACATAAGGCGCACCATACATCGGCACAAACACGGTATTTTTGCCGCCCACCTTAACAGTGCGCTCAGGGTTCCGCGCATGCAGTGTGAACTCCGGTGGAACGAGAGCAATCAGCGACATCAATAATTCGGGCGCTATCCGCACCCGCGTGCCCTGCACATCAGCACCAGCCTTTTTCCAACGCTCAATGGCATCATCATCACGAAATTCGCAGCCGATTTCTGATAAAATCTTCAGCGACTCCTGATGGATCAGCTCCACCGCTTCGTCTGGCAGCAATTCATAAGTCGGAATTTCGCGTACTAAAGTGGGAAAGGACAGCATTGGCGTGGCCCGCAGCACCCGCCGCCCCTCGCGTCCGCCTGCGCGGCGATTATGGACAGTATCAATCATGGTTCACCTTATCACTTGATTTGAAACTGTGAAGGGATGGCGTGTAATGAGCAGCAAACTGGACTCAATCCAAACGGTTGACGCACTGCCACAAAGCGGCCACAATGTGGTTAAGGGGTTTTTAACTTTTCAAACGTGGGGACGTTTGCACAAGTTTTATTTCAAACGTAACGCGCGGGTCGCCTCTGACCGCATAAGGGAGAGCCAAATGGCAGACAATAAACATATGAGTGAGGACGAAAAAGTCCTCCACGGAATGGGCTATGCGCAGGAATTATCCCGCCGCATGGGGCCGTTCCAAAATTTTGCAATTTCATTCTCAATCATCTGCATTCTTGCGGGTGGTATCACATCTTATCCGCTCGCGCTGACAACTGGCGGCGGTTTTGAAGTCGCAATTGGTTGGTTGATCGGCGGCTTGTTTGCGCTGGTCGTAGCGGCTTCACTTGGACAAATCGCTTCAGCCTATCCAACTGCTGGTGGCCTCTATCATTGGTCTTCCATTCTTGGCGGTAGGGGTTGGGGCTGGGCGACGGCGTGGATTAACCTTCTCGGCCTGATCTTTGTGGTTGCGTCCGTGAACGTCGGTGTTTACGCACTGTTCCGTGACTTGGTACTGGCTGGTGTGTTCCATATGGATGTATCTGGCTTTACGATTACCCATCAGATCGTTGCAGTCGTGCTCATCACTTTGACGCAGGCGCTGTTCAACCATTTCGGCATTAAGCTGACCACAATGCTCACTGATTTTTCAGGGTATCTGATTTTTGTGGTCGCAATTCTTCTGACACTTACATTTCTCATATGGGGTGCAAGCCACGACTTTTCGCGTGTATTTGCCTTTGTTAACAATACAGGTGATGCAGGCGGCGGATATGTGCCAACAGCCACTGGAGCTGTAACAGCATTCCTCGTTGGTCTGCTCTATCCACTTTACACCATTACTGGTTTTGATGCTTCGGCGCACACTTCCGAAGAAACGCGTGATGCACGTAATGCTGTCCCAAAAGGCATGCTGCATTCAGTGTTCTGGTCATTGCTGTTTGGTTTGATTATGGCGATCTCATTCCTGATGGCGACACCTGATCTTGTCGCGTCAGCCAAAGAGGGTGGCAATGCTTGGTTTAACTTGTTCAACAATTTGCCAGCCCCGACAGCACTGAAATCGCTTTTGGCAATTGGCATCGTTGTTGCCAACTATATCTGCGCGCTTGCTGGACTCACATCTACATCGCGGATGATTTATGCGTTCGCACGTGATGGTGGCTTGCCTGCTTCTAAAGTATTAGCAACTGTGAACCCAGTATATCGCACTCCCGTGCCTGCAATCTGGGCAGGTGCTGTGTTGGCGGTTCTGGCAACACTGTACTCGCCGGCCTTTGCTGCTTTGGCTGCGGGCTGCGCATTGTTCCTTTATGTATCTTATGCAATGCCAGTGGCTGCTGGATTCTTTGCAGAAGGTAACAAATGGAAAGAGTTTGGCCCATTCCGCCTAGGCATGTGGTCGAAACCTTTCGCTGTGATCACCATGCTAGGTGTTTTGATTTTGATGTACGCTGGCATTCAGCCGCCATTTGATATCTTGATCAACTATGCGATCGGCTTGATTGTACTTTTGATCGTTGGTTGGCTGGTTGTTAGAAATACATTCAAAGGCCCACCAATGGGTGCTGAAATTGCCAAGCGTCAGTCAGCAATTGCAGCACAAGAAAAAGCTCTGGCCGGTGGCTGATAAACCACTGATATAATAAGAGGGCGGCCTTTTGGTCGCCCTTTTTTTTATGCCATAAGGGGCAGATGGATAAAAGATTCGATATTGCGGTGATTGGTGGTGGCGTAGTGGGGTTGGCCATCCTGCGCCGTTTTGCAATGAGTGGGCTCACATGTGTGTTGCTGGAAAAGGGTGCCGATATTTTATCGGGTGCATCCAAGGGCAACAGCGCACTTCTCCACACAGGTTTCGATGCGCCAGCAAAATCACTTGAACTGCAATGTATGCAAGCGGGATATCAAGAATATTTCAACATACGCCAAAAGCTTAATCTGCCTCTGCTTGAAACAGGCGCACTTGTTATTGCTTGGACGCAAGAAGAATCGGCGGCGCTTGATGGCATTGTTGAGAAGGCGCATGCGAACAGTGTCAGCGACGTAAAACGCCTGACTCAAACTGAAATTCGAATCCGCGAACCGCAAATATCAAAATCCGCTTTAGGTGCTGTGTTGGTGCCAGGCGAACATGTGATTGATCCGTGGTCAGCACCTTTGGCTTATGCGCAGCAAGCGATAGCCCATGGCGCAGTGATCTTGCGCAATGCGGAGGTTACACGTGTTGAGCGAGCAAATAGCGATTGGCGAATAACGAGCAGGTCAGGTGACGTATTAGCGAGCACTGTAATTAATGCGGCTGGTTTGTTTGGCGATAAAGTAGAGGCTCTGGCACATGAGTCAAGCTTCACCATCAAGCCGCGCAAAGGCCAATTCGTAGTGTTTGATAAGCCCGCCGCGAAATTGGCCCGCAGCATTATTTTACCGGTGCCAAGTGAACACACAAAAGGCGTGGTTCTATTCCGCACCATCTTCGGCAATCTTGCCATCGGCCCTACGGCAGAAGAAACCGAAGAACGCACAAACCCAACAACTGATTCTACAACGCTCGAAAAACTGAAATCCCGCGCCATCGAAATTGTTCCAGCGCTCAAAGATATCGATGTGACCGCAATCTATGCGGGCCTGCGCCCCGCCACCGAACGTAAAGACTATATCATCGAAGCGCATAAAGTTAAAAATTGGATCAGCGTTGCGGGCATCCGCTCCACGGGCCTCACTGGTTCACTCGGTATCGCCCAGCATGTGGTAAAACTTTATGCCAAACATTTTGGCAGGCTTCCCAAAAAGCTTCCTGAAGTAATTTGGACACCCGTGCCCAATCTCGCCGAACAATCTATCCGTCCCTATATGAAAGGCGGTGAAATCATATGCCATTGCGAATGGGTCACGCGTGGCGAAATCGAAGCGGCCTGCCAAGGCCCATTGCCCGCTGGCGATTTAGGCGGATTGAAACGCCGTACGCGTGCCATGATGGGCCGCTGCCAAGGATTTTATTGTGGCGCAGAAGTTACTACTTTGTTTGAGAAGGCCAAACATGGAACACCATGAGATTGTGATCATCGGTGGGGGGCCTGCTGGCTTGGCGCTGGCGTTGGAGCTTCATACGCTCGGGTTAAAAGATGTCGTGGTATTAGAGCGTGAACTAGAAGCCGGTGGCGTCCCACGTCATTGCGGGCATTTTGGTTTTGGTATCGACAACAAAAACCGGTTCCTCACGGGCCCGAAATTCGCAATAAAACTGCGCGAGTTAGCCGAAGGCCTCGACATAAGAACTGGAACGACAGTTCTCGAATTCACTTTGCGCGGCACAATGCGCCTTCATTCGGCATCAGGCATTTCAGAAATGTCAGCAACACGCATTATCTTAGCAACTGGCACAAGAGAATCGTCGCGCGCTGCCAGATTAATCGGTGGCAACAGATTGTCCGGTGTCATGAACACCGGAACGTTTCAACAGCTGGTTTATATCAAACACCAAAAACCATTTTCCAATCCGGTGATCATCGGCAGTGAATGGGTATCATTCTCCAATCTCTTGACCTGCCGCCACGCGAAAATAAAACCTGTTTGCTTGATCACCGAAAACGCAAACTTAGATGCGCCATCGTATTTCGGTATCGGCGCAAGACTGGCATTCGGTGTTCCCACGAAACGAAGCACCAAACTGGTTTCGATCAACGGCCATGAGAAAGTTGAATCAGTCGAAGTGGAAACTAATGGCCACAGAGAAACAATTGCCTGCGATGGTGTGATCATCTCTGGAAAATTTCGGTCTGAAAACGCGCTCTATTCATCAGGTTTTATAGAGCAGATAAACACTGCACCTCTCACAACCGAAAGCTACCGCAGCTCCAAACCCAACATCTATGCTGTGGGCAATGTGCTGGGCCACCTCGAAACTGCTGGCGCCTGCATGCTGCAAGGTCGTAAACTGGCGGCTATGATCGCCACTGAATTCAAATGAAAGTCCTTGCCATAGACCAAGGCACAACAGGTACCAAAGCCTTCACGCTTGATGCAGATGGTGCCTTCACGAAAATCGCAAGCTTCGAACACAAACAGATATATCCACAATCCGGCTGGGTCGAACATGATCCTGAAGAACTTTTGTCTCATGTCAAATCATGTATCAAGAAAGCAGGAAAAGTCGATTGCGTCGGTATTGCCAATCAAGGCGAAACCATTGTGGCTTGGGATAAGGAAACTGGAAAGCCAGTCTATAAGGCAATTGTGTGGCAAGATGATCGCACCAAGAAAATCACCGAAGAGCTAAAAGGCACGGGTGCAGAAGCGCTCACCCAACATAAAGCGGACCTGCCGCTCGACCCTTATTTCAGCGCATCAAAATTCCGGTGGATATTGGATCATGTTCCAGAATCTCGCATTTTACTTTCCGCCGGAAGACTGCGGCTGGGCACCAGCGATGCTTATTTCCTAGATCGCCTCACCGGAACATTCGCCACCGATGTCACGACGGCTTCGCGCACCTCTTTGATGGCGCTTAATACCTTGCAGTGGGACGATGAACTCTGCGACCTGTTCGGTGTGCCACGAGAATGCCTGCCCGAAATCCGTAGCACCACCGGCCCTTTCGGCATGATTGGCAAAACCCCCGTCACGGCCAGTCTCGTGGATCAACAAGCCGCCCTCTTTGGCCATGGCTGCATGAATGTGGGCGATGCGAAGATCACTTTTGGCACTGGCGCATTTGCATTGGCCTTGGCCGGATACGCGCGGCCGCTGAAAAATGATTCAGGCTTGCTGCCCACTGTCGCTTGGCAAATTAGCCAGCAACCGCCGCTCTTTGCCGTTGATGGGGGAGTTTACAATGCAGCCTCCGCCGTAAATTGGGCCAGGAGCTTGGGCCTCTTCAACGATTATGAAGACATCAACAGTTTTAAATCCGAAAGCGCTTTATCCCGCGGCCTGGTCTTCGTGCCCGCTCTTTCCGGCCTCGCTTGCCCTCATTGGGACCGTGCAGCGGCTGGTCTCTGGCTTGGCATGGGCCTCGACACAACAAAGCAGGATATGATGCAGGCCGTCCTCGAAGGTATAGCCTTGCGCTCCCAAGAAGTCGTGCGCGCTATAGACCGCATGTGTGAAAAAGGAAGTTTCATTTCGATTGATGGGGGCCTCAGCGACAATCCTTATTTCGGCCAATTCCTAGCTAACGCTCTCAACCGCAAAGTGGTGGTCGCCGGAAGCGCTGATCTTACAGCATTGGGAACGGCTCGCATGGCGATGATCGGTTTAGGTGCAAAATCATTGCCACCATTGCCCAAGCCAAAACATATCTTCGAACCGACCCAACCGATTTCCGCAAAACTCCTTTCGCGCTTTGATATCGCCGTGATCAGATCAAGAGGCTGGAAGAATTTTTAGTTGAATTAAAGCACCCCCATCCCCACATATCCGGCATTCGGAGGGTCGCATCATGATTTTCATCTTAAACGTTCTTTGGTTTGTGCTGGGCGGTTTCATCGCTGGTCTGGCTTGGATATTGGCTGGCATCATCATGGCCATCACTATCATTGGCCTACCCTTTGTGCCAACCTGTTTTCGTCTTGCGCGCTACACGTTCTGGCCTTTCGGCTATGACATTGTTTCGCGCGATCAGTTGACCGGTCAATCAGATATCGGCACAGGTGCTATCGGTACAATTGGCAATATTGTTTGGTTCGTATTTGCGGGATGGTGGTTGGCATTGATGCATATCTCTGCTGCCATAGCGCTCACAGTGACCATAATTGGGATTCCGTTCGCTTGGGCTCACGTGAAGCTGGCTATTGCTTCGCTCTTCCCGATTGGCAAAAGAATCGTCGCTGTTGATGAGCTACGTCTATTGCCTATTCGGCAAGGTCAAACTCATTCGGTTTAAACTGATAGGCCGTCGAACAAAACTCACACGCCACTTCAATCGTGCCGTCTTTCACCATGTCGGCACGATCCCCACCAGAAAAATTTGTGAGCATCGCTGAAACAGCCTCGCGCGAACAGCTGCAATACCGATTGATTGGAATGGCTGGATAAACCGTAACCCCGTCCTCGTGGTAAAGGCGGTACAAAATTTCCTCGGCAGTCAATGTTGGGTCAAGAAGTTCATGATCCTCAACTGTATCGAGCAACAGCCGTGCTTTTACCCAATTATCATCTTCCGGCGTTTCAATTTCAGAACCTTCGGGCGCATCGCCAGAGGGAAAATTCATCGGCGGCAAACCACCCTCGACCGGAATGTGCTGAACTAAGATAGCGCCCACGCGCCAATGCGGTTTCTTTTCGCCGCGCTCAAATAACGGGCCGGCCGCCATGCGCAAACGCGTTGGAATTTGTTCGGACTGTTGAAAATATGTGTGCGCGGCATCAACCAATGTTGAGGAGCCAAGCGGCACAATGCCTTGGTAACGTTCCATGTCAGCACCTTGATCAACCGTCATGCCGAGATAGCCTTCACCCAGCAATTGCTTTTGATCGGGTTTAGCGAGTGCATCCAATTTTTCTTTTGAAAATTTTGCACAGCCCCGCACACCGCCAGGCGCCGCATAATCAGCAACGATCATACTCACGGGCCCAGAGGTTTTCGTCTGCACAATAAATTTGCCGTCAAATTTTAAAGCCGTCCCCAACATCGCTGTGAGCGCGATGCTTTCAGCGAGCAATGCGGAAACTGGTTCAGGGTAATCATGGCGCGAAACAATATCATCAATCACCGCACCAAGACGCACAATGCGCCCGCGCACGCCAAGTGGCTTAACTGCAAATGGAATAACCTGGTCCATCACACTTTCCCAAAGCACGAAAGCAAAATAGCCTTCTGCGCATGAATGCGGTTTTCGGCTTCATCAAACACAACAGAATGTGGCCCATCCATAATTGCATCAGTCACTTCTTCGTTTCGGTGCGCAGGCAAGCAATGCATAAATAAGGCGTCCTTTTTCGCATGCTTCATCAAAGCTTCATTCACTTGGTAAGCCCGCAAAAGATTATGGCGATTTTCAACATCCTCATCATGCATCGAAACCCAAGCGTCAGTGATCACGCAGTCAGTGTCTGATACAGCTTCTTCTGGCGACGTCATTACTGAAACAGCAGCTTTATGTTTGTCTGCCCAATCCAGAAATTCTTTTTGCGGTTTGAGCAAAAGAGGGCAGCCCACTTTCAACGAACCACCTAACACGCCAACAGCTTCGATCCATGATGCACAAACATTATTTCCGTCACCCACCCAAGCCACATGCTGCTTGTCGAGATGACCTTTATTCTCTTCCAGCGTCATCACATCAGTGACTACTTGGCAGGGATGAGTCATATTGGTGAGGCCATTGATAACCGGGATCGTCGCGGCTGACGCAAACTCGTCTAACGTCTCGCGCTTCTTGGAACGGATCATCACAGCATCGACATAGCGCGACAATACCCGCGCCGTATCAGCCACCGTCTCGCCGCGGCCTAATTGCATTTCACCGCCTGATGATGTGAATACCTCGCCGCCCAATTGGCGAATGCCCACTTCAAATGAAAAGCGCGTGCGTGTTGAGGGTCGCTCAAAAACCAAAGCAACAATCTTACCCTTGAGCGGCAGATCAGAATCGCGTTCACCCTTGGCCAAACCAGAGCGTGAGTTTTTACGCTTCACAGCAGAATCCAAAATACCCCGCAATTGCGCCTTGCTAAAATCTTTAATCTCTAAAAAATGCATGTTCTCAATTCGCTTTTTCAAGCGCCACACAAGCGCGCTCGAGTTTGTTGACGGCTTCGGTCACATCAGCATCAGTCACGATAAGTGGCGGCAATAAGCGCACCACATTATCGCCAGCGCCAATGATCAAGAGCTTTTCATCTAAAGCCGCCTTCTGCAAAGCAATGTTGGCCACTTTGCATTTAATACCCATCATCAAACCAGAACCGCGAATATCTTCAATGATGGTTGGGTGCTGATCCTTCAAACGTTCAAGCTTTTGCTTGAGATTGATTGATTGGCGCAAAACATTATCGAGAAAGCCGTCGCCCAAAACCACATCCAGCACTGCGTTGCCAACGGCAGTGGCCAATGGGTTGCCACCAAATGTGGAACCATGCGTGCCTGCGACCATGCCTTTAGCGGCGTTTTCAGTGGCGAGCACCGCGCCCAAAGGAAAGCCGCCACCAATGCCCTTGGCCACGGCCATAATATCAGGCGTAATGCCTGCCCATTCATGGGCAAACAGTTTTCCTGTGCGGCCAATGCCACATTGAATTTCGTCAAACATCAGCAATATGCCATGTTTGTCGCAAAGCGCGCGAAGCCCCCGCAAACATTGATGCGGCACTGGCCTGATGCCGCCTTCGCCTTGCACAGGTTCAATATAAATTGCCGCCGTGTTTGGGCCAATGGCCGTTTCCAATGCTTGGTGATCACCAAAGGGTAATTGCACAAAGCCAGCGGCCTTAGGCCCAAAGCCTTCCAGATATTTTTCTTGGCCGCCAGCCGCCAAAGCCGCCAGCGTGCGCCCATGGAATGCGCCCTCAAACGTGATGATCTCAACCCGCTCTGGCGCACCATTTACATAGTGAAACTTCCGCGCCATCTTGATGGCAAGCTCGGTGGCCTCTGTGCCTGAGTTGCAAAAGAATACTGTGTCAGCAAAGGAATGCGCAATCAAACGCTCGGCAAGCTTGGTCTGGCCAGGCATCTGATAAATATTAGACGTATGCCAAATTTTAGCAGCCTGCTCAGAGAGCGCCTGAACCAGATGCGGATGCGCATGGCCGCAAGAATTCACCGCAACACCAGCACCAAAATCGAGATACTCAATGCCATCCGCAGTATAGGCGCGCGCGCCAACACCGCGTTCAAACGAAACCGCAGCGCGATTATACGTCGGAAGCACAGGTGCAATGGTCATGGCATCTCCCCAAAACTAAAAAGCGCCGATGGAACATCGGCGCGTTGGATAATGCTGGTCATATAATCGACAGAAAAGCCAAGGTCAATCAAGCTCTGTCAACACCTGAGTCAAAACAGCGCATGGACTGTCCACAGAAACGAGTCTTAAGTCATTGTTAACCATAGGGCAGACTGCAGAAGTTGGGGAAAACATGGGTAATAATGCGTTGATTCCTTGTTTTCACGCCACTGCCCATAGTAGTGAGTAGGCAACAAGCTACGAGATGTAGCGGTTTTCAGTAAAGCGTTGGGGCAAAAACGCAGAGTTTCATGACTCTGTGAAGCATAAAGGATTCAAAAAATATGACAGATCTGGCAATGCCAAACGATAAAGCGCCATGGACTGAAGAGCGCGTCGAAACCTTGAAAAAACTTTGGGCTGATGGCTTGAGCGCCAGCCAAATCGCAGGCCGTCTTGCTGGCGGCGTCACGCGCAATGCTGTCATCGGCAAAGTGCACCGCTTGAACTTGTCGGGCAGGGCTACACCTGTGCGTAACGCTCAGCCGCGCACCGCGCGCAAGACACCGCGCGAGCCATCGGCACCCGGTCGTTCGCCTTCAATGCCAACAGCTGGTGCAAATGCACTAAAGCCTTTCCAGCAATTGGCTCCGCGCCCTATGCCATTGCCAGAGCCAAAGCCATTGCGTTTGGTTGATAGTGCCAAGGATGGCCGCATCACGATTTTGCATCTCTCCGACAAAACCTGCAAATGGCCAATTGGTGATCCGAACAATGAAGAGTTCTGCTTCTGCGGACACGGCCCTCGTGCCGGTTCGCCTTATTGCGAATACCATGCGCGCATGGCCTACCAGCCACCCCAAAGCCGCATTCGCCGCACAGCCTAACCACAGGAGCATGCCATGGATATCGATCCCGGCATGCTTTCTTTCTACCAAGAGCTGCTCGCTAAAACGCCGTTAGGCTCTGACCAGTGGCCGCTTGATCGACAGCGCGCGGCATGGAACGATCTGTGCAAACAATTTCGTGCGCCCAGACCAGAAAATCTAATTGTTTCTGATCTTGAAACTGACGGCGTGAAGTTTCGCCTTTTTACTCCGAAAACCAAAACCCCAAAACCGGGGGTTCTCTATTTCCATGGTGGCGGTTGGGTTTTGGGCGGGCCTGAAACTCATGATGATATGTGCGCTGAAATGGCGGCAGGGGCAGATTGTGCCGTGGCCTTGGTGGATTATCGCTTGGCGCCTGAACACAGGCATCCTGCACAATTGGAAGATTCATTGAAAGTGTGGCGCTGGATGCGTGATCAGGGCGCTGCACACCATATCGACGAGCGAAATATCTTAGCCGCCGGTGATAGTGCAGGCGGGCAAATGTCGGTGGCGTTGGCGCTCACTCTAAAAGAGCAAGGCTTCCCGCAACTTAAAGGCCTCGTATTGATTTATCCCGTCTTGGGCAACGACATTAACACGCCGTCTTATCTCCGCAATGCTCACGCGCCATGTTTGACACGCGATGAAATGAAATTCTATCTCGATTCATTTCTGGGGCCGCAGCCCGGTAGCAATTGGGATGATGAAAAAGCTGTGCCCAATTTGGCCAAAGATATATTGGGTTTACCACCCACATTCATATCGGTTGCGGCCCATGATCCACTCTACGATGACGGAATAATCTTTGCTGCAAAACTCAAAGCCGTAGGCATTCCTTGCGAATTGTGCGAAGAACCTGAACTCGCCCATTCCTATATGCGCGCTCGTAATGTGTCTGACCCTGCGAAAAAGGGCTTTGACGCCATAGTCAAAGCCCTTCGCTCACTGTCGCACTTATAGTTCTTATAACACTGTAACCTCTGCGCCAACTTTCACGAATTGATAAAGTTCGCTCACATCATCGTTTAACATGCGGATGCAGCCTGACGAGGCGGACTTGCCGATGGATGATGGTTCGTTGGTGCCATGGATACGGTAAATCGTGGAGCCGAGATAGATGGCGCGGGCACCCAGCGGGTTCTTTGGGCCGCCTGCCATGAAGCTTGGCAGCTCTGGGCGGCGGGCTTGCATTTCAACGGGTGGACGCCAATCTGGCCATTGGGTTTTGGCCGAAACCTTATTTGTGCCCTGCCATTCAAAACCAGGCTTTGCGCTGGCCACGCGGTACATCACAGCGCGGTCCATGCCCAATACGTAATAAAGGTGATTGGTGTTGGTATCGACGATGATTGAACCTGGTTTTTTGTCCGAGGCATAAGAAACCACTTTGCCGCGCTTGAAGCTTGGCTGGGTTTGGTCTTGGGCAGGAGCGCTGTAAGACGCTGGCACGATGACTACGCCTTGGAAGGGCTTCTTTTCAGCAGCTTGGGCTGAAACAGCCATCAAGCTGGTGAAAACTGCGGCGGCGGCGATTTTGAAGATCTTGTTCATTTTGATGTTCCCTCTCTTAAAAGCATTTGATGTTGCCTTTTTAGGAGAACCCCTCTGAACCAAGCCTGAGGGAGGCGTTTATCTGGCGTTCAGGAATGGGTAACTTTATTTATTTCCTGTAATAGCTTTTAAAGCTTATAATTTGAGGCTGGCGTGGGTTTCTAAGCCGGAGAGCTAGGGTGATAACCTAAACTAGGAAAACGCTTCTGGGAGAAGTTTTGAGCCACAGAATAGATTTCAACTATAGGATGTAGTTCAGTATCCGTTCAACCGGTCGACGAGGTTCACCAATGTTTCGCCACGCTCAAATCGCTCAATCTGAGCATAGACATATCGACAAATCGTTTCTGGATCAGAATCCGCAGCCATATGCGGCGTCAGCGTGACGCGCGGGTGCGACCACAGCCTGCTTGTCACCGGCAAAGGTTCCTTACGAAATACATCCAAAGTGGCGGCGTAAAGTTCACCAGAATCCAGACACGCCAGAATATCATCCTCAACTTGCGCCCGCCCGCGCCCGGCATTGATCAGGATAGGCGCACCAAATGGCCCACGCCGCGATAGTTTTTTGATTAAGGCACGGTTGATAATCCCGTCCGTATCCGCCGTGGCCGGAAGCAGCGAAACCAGAATATCAGTCTCACCTAAAAATGCATCGAACTCTGAAGCGCCAGCGAAGCTTTTCACACCTTCAATATGTTTCAAACTACGGCTCCAACCTACTACATTGAAACCCATCATCAAAAGTTTTCGCGCTGCATCGGCCCCCAGAACCCCAAGCCCCATAATCCCAACTGTTATGGCGCAAGCGGCGTGCTGCGGAAAAGGATCCCAGATTTTGTTATGTTGGTTCTCATCAATGCGGCGCTGTTGGCGGTGGTGCATCAAGACATGCTGCACGATGTATTCGCTCATACGATTGGTCAGATCATCATCATTCACCCGCACAATGGGAATGCTGAGTGGCAAAGTGGGATCACCCAATATTGCATCAACACCTGCACCCAAAGAAAAAATGACTTTGAGATTGGGAAAGCGCTTCAACTCATCAGGTGGCGGCAACCATGCTGCGGCATAGGTAATGTCTTCAACTTTGCCCACAGCAGGCCAAACACGAATATCAAGTTTTGGCGCAACCCTTTGCAAAGCTTTGCCCCAAGGTTCTGCATCCCAAGTTGGGGTGACAAATAAAAATACACTCATTGCCGAACAACTCCGTCAACAGCTTTCAAATTCAAAGCGGCTGCCAACAATGCTTTGGTGTAAGGCTCTTGCGGATTGTTGAAAATATCTTGCGTCACACCGCGTTCGACCACCACACCATCGCGCATCACAATCACCTCATTGGCTAATGCGCGCACCACTTTCAGATCATGACTGATAAACAGATAACTCAAGTTATGCTTAACTTGCAAAGCCCGCAGCAGATCGACGACTTGCGCCTGCACAGACATATCAAGCGCTGACGTGGGTTCATCAAGCATGATAAATTTTGGTTCAAGTGCAAGTGCACGCGCAATCGCAATACGCTGGCGTTGACCACCAGAGAATTCATGCGGGAAACGGTCCATATTTGCTGCATCAAGCCCCACCTCAGTTAAAGCCTGTGCCACGCGTTCGCGCCGCACTTTTGCGTTGAGTTCAGGCTTTTGAATAATCAAACCCTCTTCAACAATTTGCAAAACCGAAAGACGAGGCGAAAGTGATCCAAAAGGATCTTGAAACACCACCTGCATGTCCTTGCGCAAAGGTCGCATCGCGCCAGATTTCAAACCGTCAATGCGTTTGCCTTCGAAAAGGATTTCACCTTGCGATGAAATCAACCGCATAATAGCAAGGCCAGTCGTGGTTTTGCCCGAGCCTGACTCGCCCACAATGCCAAGCGTCTGGCCAGCCCGCAGCGTAAGATCAAGACCGTCGACGGCTTTGACATGGCCCACAGTCTTGCGGAAGAAACCTTGCTTGATAGGAAACCACACTTTCAAGCTTTTAGTTTCGACAATTTTATCGGCGTTCAAATCAGCTTTCGGCGGCTGGCCCTTAGGTTCAGCAGCAAGCAGCATTTTTGTATATTCATGTTGCGGATTGGCGAAAACGAATTTGGCCTCGCCTGTCTCAACAATCTTGCCCTTCTGCATCACGCAAACATGATCAGCCATATTGCGCACGATCCCCAAATCATGGGTGATGAGCAGCAGCGCCATACCGAATTCTTTTTGCAAATCCTTCAGCAGTTTTAAAATCTGCGCCTGTACGGTTACATCGAGAGCAGTGGTTGGTTCATCAGCGATCAACAGATCAGGTTTGTTCGCCAGGGCCATCGCAATCATCACACGTTGGCGCTGACCACCGGAAAGCTGATGTGGATAGGTTTGTAAACGTGATGCAGCATCGCGAATGCCTACCTTTTCAAGCAACTCCACAATCTGTCTGCGGGCCGCTTGGCCCTTAATGCCTTGGTGAATTTCCAGAATTTCACCAATTTGCTTTTCAATATTGTGGAGCGGGTTAAGCGATGTCATCGGCTCTTGAAAAATTATCGTCACATTGCGGCCGCGCACTTGGCGTAAGTCAGCTTCATTGGCGTCGAGCAAGTCCTGACCTTTGAACAGGATTTGCCCCGAAGGATGCGAAGCTGCAGGGTATTGCAGGAGTTTAAGAATGCTCAGTGCACTGACGGATTTGCCAGAACCAGATTCGCCCACCAGCGCCAGTGTCTCACCTTTATTCACATGAAATGAAACGTGATCGACGGCCAGAAATTCTTTGTCCGACTGCTTAAACGCAACTGACAATTCTTTCACATCAAGAAGCATTTCACTCATGAAAATGTCTTCCGCGGATCAAGTGCATCACGCACCGCTTCGCCCATAAACACCAGAAGTGTGAGCATGGTCGACATCATGAAGAAGATTGTGAATCCCAGCCAAGGTGCTTGCAGATTATCCTTGCCTTGCTTCACCATCTCACCCAGCGAAGGGGAACCCGGTGGCAGGCCAAAACCCAGATAATCAAGTGACGAAAGTGTGGTCACCGAGCCTGCAATGATGAAGGGCATGAAGGTGACGGCAGACACCATTGCATTGGGGAGAAGATGCTTGAACATGATCTTCACGTTTGACAGGCCCAACGCCTTGGCAGCACGCACATATTCAAAATTCCGTGCCCGCAAAAACTCGGCGCGAATGAGGTGCACCAACCCCGTCCAAGAAAACATCATCAAAATGAAGAGAAGCAGCCAGAAGTTAGGAGCTAAGAAGGCCGATAAGATAATCAACAAATAAAGTGTTGGCATAGACGCCCATATTTCGATGAAGCGCTGCAATAGCAAATCTGTCCAACCACCAAAAAATCCTTGAATGGCACCCAGCACAATGCCGATGATCGACGAGAAGAATGTCAAGATCAATCCAAAGGCCACCGAAACCCGGTAGCCATAAATCAACCGCGCAATCACGTCGCGCCCGCCATCATCCGTACCCAGCCAATTCATATTGCCAGCAACACACTGGGGGTCTTGGTCTTTCAACGGATATTTCGAACAGGCAACTTCGCGCGTCAACATGCCAGCAGGTGACGATGGTGCAGACTGCGGGATTTCGGCATTCACCGTGTTATAGGAATAGCGAATCGGCGGCCAAACCATCCAGCCATTTGCGTTGATTTCATCGATGTTTGCTGGATCATGATAATTGGTCTTCGCCAAAAACCCTCCGAACTTTGCTTCTGGATAATCAACCAATATTGGATAAAGCAATTCGCCCTTGTAAGACGCGATGATCGGTTTGTCGTTGGCGATCATCGGCGCAAAGATTGAAATGAAAAACAGCAGAGCAAAAATCCAGAATGACCAGAAGCCTCGCCTGTTGGCTTTAAACAAGGCCCAGCGCCTTTGATTGAGCGGATTGAGTTTAAACACGCGGGGTCAAACCTCCCGTGCTTCGAAATCAATACGCGGATCAATCCATGTATAAAGTAGATCGCTGATCAACGCCACGACGAGGCCGATCAAAGTGAAGATATAGAGATTAGCAAACACCACGGCATAATCACGGTCGAGCACCGACCTATAGGTGAGAAAACCTAGTCCATCGAGAGAGAATACCTGCTCAATCAAAAGAGAGCCTGTGAAAAATGCGTGGAGAAATGCGCCCGGGAAACCAGAGATCACCAGCAGCATGGCATTGCGAAATACGTGCCCATAAAGGACGCGTGATTCAGTAAGGCCCTTGGCACGCGCCGTGGTGACATATTGCTTCTTGATTTCATCGAGGAAGGAATTTTTGGTGAGCAGCGTCATCGTCGCAAAGCTGCCCACACCCATGGCAATCAGTGGCAACACCAAATGCCACGCATAGTCTTTTATCTTCCCCCACCAGCTCAGATCAGAAAAATTGTCGGACGTAAGCAAGCGCAATGGAAACCAATTATAATAACTGCCACCCGCAAACACGATGATCAGGAAAATCGAAAGCACGAATGATGGAATGGCATAGCCAACGCTAACAATCGCCGATGACCACACATCAAACGGCGTGCCATCTTTCACTGCTTTACGAATACCGAGCGGAATCGACACCAGATAGGATATAATCAACAACCACAGCCCAAGTGAAATTGAAACAGGCAGCTTTTCGGCAATCAAAGATAAAACTGACTTAGAGCGGAAATAGCTCTGGCCAAAATCAAACATCGAATATTTCTTGATCATCAATAAAAAGCGCTCAACTGGCGGCTTATCAAAACCAAAATCTTTTTCCAGCTTCTTGATAATTTCAGGATCAAGCCCCCGCGCACCGCGATAAGAGCTGTTATTTTGTTTATCGCCCAAATTTTCGGTGCCTCCGCCGCTTAAGCGATCATCAGCACCATTGCCCTCCATCTGCGCAATGATGCGCTCAATGGGGCCACCTGGAACAAATTGCGTCACCGCGAAAGTCAGCAGCATCACCCCCAGCAAAGTGGGGATCATCAACAGCAATCGTTTGACAATATAGGCGCCCATTAATGAGAAATCATCCCGCCGCCGTCTTCTTGGCTTTTTCCGCGTCCCACCACCATGTGGTGGGAAAGCCCAAACTATAGTCGGGCGTTTTTTCGGGTCGCCCGAAACGGTTCCAAAAAGCAATGCGTTCGTAAGGAATAAACCAATGCGGCGAGACATAGTGATTCCAGATCAAGGCCCGGTCAAGTGCGCGACAGGCCACGACCAATGCGGCGCGATCTTTCGCAAAAATAATTTTATCGATCAGCGCATCGACAGCCGGATTCTTAATGCCCACATAGTTTGATGAGCCATTCTTGTCAGCTTCATCTGTTCCAAAGAACGAACGTTGCTCATTGCCGGGCGATAGACTTTGCGGGAAGCTGCTAACGATGGCTTCATAGTCGAATGTCTGAACACGTTTTTGATATTGGGCTGTGTCAATCGTTCTGATCGTAACCGCAAAACCAACAAGCTCAAGCTGCTCTTTAAAAGGTAGCGCAACCCGCTCAAACAAAGGTGAATAGAGCAGGAACTCAATTGAAAGGGTTTCGCCCGCAGCATTCTTTAAAACATTTTTGCCGTCTGTTTCCACGGCATTCCATCCGGCCTCAACTAACAACTTTGAAGCTTCGCGCAAATTTTTGCGCCGTGCTGTTGCATCGGCATTGACCGGGTTTGCGTATTCAGCCGTAAAAACTTCCGGCGGCAATTTATCTTTCAGCGGTTCGAGCAGCGCCAATTCTTCAGGTGAAGGCAAGCCCTTGGCCTCCATTTCCGAATTGTTGAAATAGCTGCGCGACCGTGTGTATTGCCCGAAAAATAGATTTGCATTCGACCATTCAAAATCGAAAGCCAGATCAAAAGCACGGCGCACCCGCACATCTTGGAACTTGGCTTTGCGCATATTGAGCACCCAGCCCTGCATGCCATTTACCTTTTTAAGCGCAACTTTCTCTTGGATGCAGCGCCCGTCTTTTATGGCCGGAAAATCATAAGCCGTGGCCCAGGATTTAGAACTAGTTTCATAGTTGTAGTCAACTTGATCGCCTTTGAAGGCCTCGAAAGCCACCAGTTGCGTTTGGAAATAGAGATAGGTCATCTCGTCAAAATTATTCTGCCCAATATTGACCGCCAAATCTTTGCCCCAATAATCAGCCACGCGTTCCATCACGACGGATGAACCCGGAATAACGGTTTTGATTTTATAAGGCCCTGAACCTAGTGGAATTTCGAGCGTTGAAGCCGTCACATCGCGGGGCTTGCCATCAGCGCCATTGGCCGTCCACCAATGTTTTGGCATGACAACCAGTTCACTGACGATAGACGGAAGCTCGCGATTGTTTTTTTGATCAAAGATAAAGCGAACTTCATGCTCGCCGGTTTGTTCGGCCTTGGTCACATTTTTATAATAAGCCGCCTTGGTTGGCAGATTGGCTTTGAGGGTATCAAAACTCCAGATCACATCTTCAGGCGTAATAGGCTTGCCGTCATGAAACTTTGCTTCGGGTCGCAACCGAAAAGTGGCCGACGAAATATCATCAGGGTGAGATACGCTTTCCGCAATCAGACCATAACGCGTTGCGGCCTCATCAAGCGAGCCCACCATCAAGGTTTCTAAAACCGTCACTGCAACGGGGTCACCTTTCAACGAGTTTGGATTGAGCGAGTCAAATCCACCCAATGCCCATTGCCTAATTTTGCCAGTCTTGGGTGCGGCCGGATTTACATAATCAAATTGTTTGAAGCCAGGTTGATATTTAACATCACCAAACAAACTGAGCGCGTGGGTAAATTTTGGTTCTTCGGCAAACGCCACAGAAGCATTGGCAAAGGGAGCAAGGCCAGCGATTTTCAATATATGTCGGCGGTTGATCATTTGAAGTCTCGTCCCCTGATTCGAGTTGGTTTGAATATCACAGGTGTGCGCCCAAAAGAAAACACCGGAAACTGCTGCTTCCGGTGTTGGACTTCAATATTTAATCGCGGTTAATTCAAGGCTTCGGTAACGCCTGCGGCGCATCGGAAAGGCTGTCAAGATAGGCAATCACATTGGCGCGGTCTTGATCATTACGAATGCCACCAAAAGCCATCTTTGTGCCCGCAATAAACTCCTTCGGTGCCTTGAGCCAGGCATTAAGCGCATCAAATTCCCAAGGCTTGTCGCCCATGGCTTTGAAACCATCTGAATAGGTAAAGCCATCAGCTGATCCCATTTTGCGACCAACCACATTCCACAATGCAGGGCCAACCTTGTTAACACCACCCTTGGTAAAGTCATGGCATGCCGCACAAGCCTTGGCACCCGCCATCCCCTTGCTGACATCAGCCTTGGCCAGCAGAACAGGCAATGGCTCAGCTTTTACTTCTGCCGCCCCAGCCGTTGTTGCCGCTTGGGCAACTTCAATGGCATAACCAGGCTTTTCGGGTGCTTCTGTCTTGAACAGTTCCGAGCCAAAATTCTTCAAGCCCAAAACCAAAAGTCCAGTAGCCAAAACGGCACCCGCTATTTTATTGAATTCTAAGCTACTCATGGGAATTACCGAGCCTCGTGATTATTGGTTTTCGGCGCGGAAACTAATGGTTTCGGTTTCTCCCCGCAATATCTATAAGGTAGCATGAACAATTTGCCGCGCCCCTGGATAAACCCATGATCGAGCATCACAATACCATCATCGTAATCCCCGCCCGTATGTGGGCGACAGGCCTGCCGGGTAAGCCCTTGGCTGATATCAACGGATTTCCGATGGTCGTACAGGTTTGGAAACAGGCCGTTGCCGCCAATATCGGCCATGTTTTGGTTGCGGCCGCCGAAAATCAAATTGCTGATACAGTGCGGGCCGCTGGTGGCGATGCGATGGTAACCCCCCTCAATTTGGCAAGTAGCCTAGACCGGATCGCAGCCGCTTTGAGCATGCGCGATCCTGCTAGGCGATTTGAAAACATCCTGAGCATACCAGCCTATTTGCCAATGATTGAAAAACTGGCATTGCAACGCTGCCTTGCTGGTTTAACCAATGAGGCCGTTGACGTGGCCACATTAGCCGCCGCCTTGGATGATCCGGTTTTGCTCGAAGATCCCAAAATCGTCAAAGTCATCGCCCCACTGAGTGGGGATCGGGAAGTGGCATATATCCGAGATTTTGTCCGAAAAGCTGATGAAACCGTCGATCCTCCTTTTTGGCAGCATATCCCAATCTATGCTTACCGCCGCGCTGCATTGGAAAAACTGGCAAGCCTCGACCCCAGCACGCGCGAAACCTTACGTGGCCTTGAGCAAATGCGTGCGCTTGACCATGACATGCGCGTGGCGGTCGTGAAGGTTGACAGCGTGCCATTGGCGGTTAATACGCCAGCCGATTTAGAAGCGGCGCGCCGCATGTTGAAAGTTTGAATTTATGAAACATAAAATTGCCTATCAAGGCGAACCGGGCGCCAATTCCCACATCGCTTGCCTTGAAGTGCGCCCTGATTTTGAGCCTCTGCCGTGCCGCACATTTGAGGATGCGTTCCAAGCCGTTAAAGACGGCCATGCAAAATTGGCCATGATCCCCATTGATAACTCGGTCGCCGGTCGTGTGGCCGACATTCATCATCTGATGCCAGCTTCCAATCTGTCAATCATAGGCGAGCATTTTCTGCCGATCCATTTTCATCTGCTGGCTGTGCCGGGTGCCAAGCTCAACGACCTGAAAACTGTCCACAGCCACGTGCATGCGCTGGGACAATGCCGCAAAATGATCAAGGCCCAAGGTTTAACACCTATTGTGGCCATTGACACAGCAGGTGCGGCGCGTGAGCTATCCGAAACAAAAGACAAAACGGACAGCGCCTTGGCCACAGCCTTGGCAGGCGAACTTTATGGTTTGGTGCCGCTGCTCAAAAACGTCGAAGATGAAGCCCACAACACCACGCGCTTCATCATCCTTTCAACCGATCGCCAAGATGCTCTAGCCGGAAACGGCCCAGTGATGACCAGCTTTGTCTTTCGTGTACGCAATGTGCCCGCAGCACTCTATAAGGCGATGGGCGGCTTTGCCACTAATGGCGTCAACATGACCAAGCTTGAATCATACCAAATCGAAGGCCAATTCAGTGCAACGCAATTCTACGCCGACATCGAAGGTCACCCCGAAGACCGCCCCGTGAGGTTAGCTTTGGAAGAATTGGCGTTCTTTTCATCTTATACTAAAATTCTCGGAACTTACCCTGCAAGCCCAGTGCGCGCCGAGATCGCCAAACGCTTAGAAGCGGGCGCATAACAGCTATTCACCAAGGGGCGCATTAACCCTTGCCCCAATGCCGCCATTTATGCTTGTTAGCCCAAATTAAGGGACATTTTAGGGGATTCTCAGACGATGGATCGCATCCGTATCCGCGGTGGCAATAAACTCAACGGCGTGATTGATATTTCAGGTGCCAAAAACGCCGCCTTGCCGTTGATGATTATTCCACTGCTTACGCCTGAAACTGTGACCCTGCATAATGTGCCTCGCCTTGTTGATGCGCAGCGTTTGCAGCGCATTTTACAGAACCATGGTGTGGATATCACCACAGCGGGCAAAAAATCTGGTCAAGCCGGTGCGGCTGGCGAAACTTTAAAAATTTCTGCCAAAACAATTGTCGATACTGTTGCCCCATATGAACTCGTATCAAAAATGCGCGCCTCCTTCTGGGTTTTAGGCCCATTGATTGCGCGCATGGGCGAAGCCAAGGTTTCGTTGCCCGGCGGCTGCGCCATTGGCACACGCCCAGTGGATATGCACATTATGGCGATGGAAAAACTGGGTGCCACAGTTGAGATTGATCAAGGCTATGTGATTGCCAAAGCCAAGAACGGTTTAAAGGGCGGGCATATCTCATTTTCCAAAGTCACCGTGGGTGCAACCCATGCCGCGTTGATGGCTGCCGTTTTGGCAAAGGGCGATACGACCATTGAAAACGCAGCAATGGAACCAGAAATCACGGATGTGGCCGAGTGCCTTGTGAAGATGGGTGCCAAGATTGAGGGCATCGGCACGCGCAACTTGAACATCACAGGCGTGACCTCGCTTCATGGTGCTGAACACACCGTTGTGGCCGACCGCATTGAAACCGGAACTTATGCCATGGTTGTGGGCATGACTGGCGGCGATGTTTTGTTGCGCGGTGCACGCGCTGACACGATTGAAAATGTTATTCTCACGATGCAGCGCGCAGGGTTAACCGTTGATACCACAAATGAAGGGCTTCGTATTCGCCGCAATGGCTCAGGCATTTTGCCAGTTGATGTGACGACTGATCCATACCCCGGATTTCCGACCGACATGCAGGCGCAGTTCATGGGATTAATGACAATGGCCAAGGGCAAGAGCCATATTCGCGAAACGATTTTCGAAAACCGGTTCATGCACGTGCAAGAACTTGCGCGCCTTGGTGCTGACATTCATCTGCATGGTGATATGGCCGAAGTGCGCGGTGTGACCAAGCTGACGGGTGCTGATGTGATGGCAACCGATTTGCGCGCTTCGGTATCTTTGGTGATTGCTGGTCTTGCCGCTCAGGGCGAAACCAATATCCACCGTGTCTATCATCTTGATCGCGGCTTTGAAGCGCTGGAAGAAAAACTGCAAGGTGTGGGCGCGGATGTCACCCGCATCGCCGGAGCGTAAATTAAGATCATGCTGCGCTTGACGGCCCAAGACGTTGATGATTTGAACGTGATTTCTGCACAGATGCAGGACGCGGTGTTGAAGTTTGCTGATTTGAATTTCAATGCCAAACGCCGCCGCTTTGCTTTGGTGGCCAATCGCTTTGCATGGGATGATGCAAAATTAAAGACGCGGCGTCGCACCGGGCTGCATTTTGATCATGTGAAATCTGTTCAAAAACAGGGTTTCAAAAATGTAGGGCCGGAAACAATTCTTTCGCTACTGGCCATTTCATTTAATGCTGTTGATGAGCTTTCAGGTCATATTACTTTAGCTTTTTCCGCAGGGCATCACTTACGTCTTGAGGTCGAATGTGTGGATGTGACTTTGGCCGATATGGGGCCAGCATGGTCAACTGAAATGACACCGAGTCACGAAACTTAAATGGCGCTTTCCAAAAATCGCTTGAGCGATGTGATTATAGATGATTCAATCGTGCTCAGCCCGTCACCAGAATCCATGCAAGATCGGCAAATGGCCATTCACGATTTACTTGAAGGTAATAGCTTCACTTTAAGCAATGGCATGGAAGGACCTTATGCGCTCAGGCTTTCGTCCATGGATAATCGTTTGATTTTTGATCTAAGCAGTGCCACCGGAAAATTTGCCGTCGGACTTTCTCTCTCGCCTTTCCGCCGCATTGTGAAAGACTATTTTCAAATTTGCGACAGTTATAATCAGGCTGTGCAATCGTCCAACCCTCAACAAATCGAAACCATCGATATGGCCAGGCGGGCTTTGCACAATGAAGGATCATCACTGTTACAAGAGCGCCTGAACGGAAAAGCGGAGATGGATTTTATGACCGCACGTCGCTTATTCACGTTGCTCTGTGCATTGATGTGGCGGAGCAATTGATGAATACCAAATTGCCCAGCGCTGTGTTATTTGCCTGCACTTTAAATGCTATCCGTTCCCCTATGGCCGCAGCGATTATGCATCATCATTTTGGCCATAAAGTTTACGTGGCCTCAGCGGGCATTGCGGCAGGCGATCCTGATCCATTCGTAGGCATGATTATGGACGAGATCGGCATTGATCTTAAAAAACATCGGCCTCACTCTTTCGAAGACTTGGAAGACTCAGCATTTGATTTGCTGATTACACTTTCACCCGAAGCTAAAGCAAAAGCAGATGATATGTCGCGTACAATGGCCATTGAGACCGAGAATTGGGCAATCGTCGACCCCTCTCAGACCCAAGGCAGTCGTGAACAGATTTTAGACTCTTACCGCCAAGTGCGCGATGACATTGTAAAGAAAGTCATGCAGCGTTTTGGATGAGTCCTCTACCGCTTGCGGGAGAGGAATGGCTCTAGGATAGTTAGTAACCCGCAAGCGGAGGAAGACGTCTCAGAGTTTCCTTAAAAAAACTGACCGGACTTTATGATCAGCACCTTTGCGCAAGACCAAATCTGCACGCGGCCTCGTCGGCAAAATATTTTCGCGCAAGTTCACAAAGTTGATGGTGTTCCAAATACGTGTGGCCGTTTCGAGTGCTTGCGCATTACTGATTGAAGCATAGCGATGGAAATATGATTTTGGGTCTTTGAATGCCCCATTGCGCAACGTGAAAAAGCGCTCGATATACCAAGTCTTCAAATCGATTACATCGGCATCAATAAAAATTGAGAAGTCAAAGAAGTCCGATACATTGGGAATACCGCGCCCATCACGAGGTGGACGACCTGTTTGCAAAACATTGATACCTTCGACAATTAAAATATCGGGCTGGTCGATAACTTGGGTTCTATCTTTCAGAACATCATAAGTGAGATGCGAATAAAGCGGCACTTCCACATCGCGCACGCCTGATTTGATATCAGACATAAAGCGCAGAATTTTCGGCAGATCATAACTTTCTGGGAAACCTTTACGCGCCATCAATCCTTCGCGCTCAAGCGTGGCGTTTGGCATTAGGAAACCATCGGTCGTCACAAGATCAACTTTGGGAGTTGAAGGCCAGCGCGACAACAATCGACGAAGGATACGAGCTGTGGTGCTTTTGCCCCCAGCCACACTGCCAGCCACGCCGATAATATAGGGAACTTTCAATTCAGTTCGATGCAAAAAAACATTCGATGCGCCAAATAATTTTTGGCTTGCCTGAACATAAAGATTAAGAAGACGCGAAAGTGGCAGATAAATCATCTCAACTTCGGTGAGGTCAATTTTATCATTCAGCGATCGCACTTCATCAAGATCAGCTTCGGTCAATGTCATCGGAGTATCGGCACGAAGCGCGGCCCACTCATCGCGACCAAAACGGCGGAATGGGCTGACTTCGCGTGCTAAATCTTCTTCTTCGAGATCAACCACGCCGCGAAGCCTTTTCGACATTGCCACTGGTACCTTCGCGCGATTTCAAAACAGCCATCACATCTTCAATCGAAACATCAGCAGTTTGTAACAACACGAGTAGATGATAAAGCACATCGGCTGCTTCATTGGCGGTGTGCATCTTGTCTTTTAAGACAGCAGCGAGCGCCAACTCAAAAGCTTCTTCACCAAATTTCTTGGCACATTTCTCAACACCTTGGCTCAAGAGTTTTGCGGTGTAGGATAAATCAGGCGATGCCGTTTTGCGCGACGCAATTTCCGCCACTAATTTTTCTAAGGTGTCAAATTTACTCATTGTACAACTCCGCGCATGGGGATTCCCGCAGCCTGCATATAGGCCTTAGCCTCACCAATCTTAAATGTTCCAAAATGGAAAATCGAAGCGGCCAGAACCGCCGTCGCATGTCCGTCACGAATGCCTTCAACCAAATGATCCAAGGTGCCAACACCGCCCGAAGCAATGACAGGAATCGAAACCGCATCAGCAATGGCGCGCGTTAATGCAATATTGAAACCTTTGCCCGTGCCATCGCGGTCCATCGATGTCAGCAGAATTTCACCCGCACCCAGCGAGGTCACTTCTTTAGCAAAATCCACAGCATCAATGCCAGTCTCTTTGCGGCCACCATGGGTGAATATCTCAAACTTGCCGGGCGACGTTTCCTTAGCATCGATGGCCACGACAATGCATTGGCTGCCAAATTTTTCGGCCGCGGCTTTCACGAATGCACGGTCAGATACCGCAGCACTGTTGATTGAAACTTTGTCGGCCCCCGCCAATAACAAATTGCGAATATCTTCAAGCTTGCGCACGCCACCTCCCACTGTCAGCGGCATGAAGCATTGTTCTGCGGTGCGCTTGATAACATCAAACATTAGCCCACGATTTTCATGGGTTGCGGTGATATCGAGAAAACATAATTCATCAGCACCAGCTGCATCGTAAGCCCTTGCGCATTCTACAGGGTCGCCTGCGTCGCGGAGATCAACAAAGTTGACACCCTTCACAACGCGGCCATCTTTAACATCAAGGCAGGGGATCAAACGCATTTTTAACATTAGGCCGCCCTCAACATTTGCAACGCTTCCGCCGCATTAAGCCTGCCATCATAAAGCGCTCGGCCTGTGATGGCACCCGCAAGCTTTCGCGCATCAGGTTGCATCATACGCTTGACATCTGCGATAGAAGCAAGGCCGCCAGAGGCAATCACCGGAATTGAAACTGCATCAGCCAATGCCAATGTGCTGTCCCAATTAATGCCCGTCAAAATTCCATCACGATCAATATCGGTATAGATAATTGCGGAGACACCTGCGCCCTCAAATTTCTGCGCAAGCTCAATCACACCAAGCGTCGAGGCCTCGGCCCAACCTTCGACTGCCACCTTGCCACCTTTGGCATCAATGCCCACAGCAATTTTGTCCGGGAAGTTCTTGCATGCTTCTTTGACCAATGCAGGATCACGCACAGCGACAGTTCCCAAAATCACACGGGCCAAACCTTTGTTCAGCCAGCTCTCAATATGGGTAAGCGTGCGAATGCCTCCGCCTAGTTGAACCGGATTTTTCGTGGCTTTTAATATTGCTTCAACAGCAACACCGTTCACGGACTGGCCTTCAAACGCACCGTTCAAATCCACAACATGCAACCAATTGAAGCCCTGTTGTTCAAAAGCCAGCGCTTGTGCCGGAGGACTCCCATTATAAATCGTCGCCTGTTTCATATCGCCAAGTTTAAGCCGCACGCATTTACCGTCTTTGAGATCAATGGCGGGAAAGAGGATCATGGCCGCCACCTCAAGAAATTTGCGATCAGCGCCAAACCAAGCGCTTGACTCTTCTCAGGGTGAAACTGTGTTCCAACAATATTGTCATAGCCAGCCATGGCTGTAACTTCGCCGCCATAGTCGGCAGTAGCGATCAAGTCCTCAGGCAGCGTTGGCTTCAGATGATAACTATGCACAAAGTACGCATGCAGGCCTTCATCACCTAAAAGAATTCCGTCGAGCAATGCATGCTGCCCTTCAGGTCGAATAGTGTTCCAGCCCATATGCGGGATTTTTAAATTTTTATCAGCAGGCTCAATCGGAACCACATCGCCCGCAATCCAGCCGAGCCCCGGCGTCACCTCATGCTCAACACCGCGTGTGGCCATGAGTTGCATGCCAACGCAAATGCCAAGGAACGGTTTGCCTTTAACAATAACTTGGTCTTGCAGCGCAGCGCGCATGCCATCAATAGCCATCAATCCATTGCGGCAATCTTTGAACGCGCCAACACCGGGCAGCACAATGCGTTCGGCTTTTTCTAAATCTTCGGGCCTATTGGAAACGATAATTTGCGCCTTGATTTTATTGTCATGCGCCGCGCGTTCGAATGCCTTTGCAGCCGAATGCAAATTGCCCGAACCATAATCAATGATGACCGTTTTCGTCATCCAGCTAGCGTGCCTTTGGTTGAGGGGATTACATCCTTCTGGCGCGGATCAATTTCAATGGCCACACGAAGCGCCCGCGCCAGTGCCTTGAAACACGACTCGGCAATATGATGCGCATTCTCACCATAAGCGTTTTCAATATGCAGGGTGATGCCAGCATTCATCGCAAAAGCTTGAAACCATTCGCGCACCAATTCAGTATCAAACGTGCCAATTTTCTGGCGCGGGAAATTCACTTTGAAAATCAGGAAAGGCCTGCCGGAAACATCAATGGCGCAGCGTGTGAGCGCCTCGTCCATAGGCAAATCAGCTGATGCATAACGGCGGATGCCCTTGCGGTCACCTAATGCTTTAGCCACCGCTTGACCAAGCGCGATGCCGCAATCTTCTACCGTGTGATGATCATCAATATGCAAATCACCCTTGGCTTCAATCTTCATATCAACCAGCGAATGTCGCGCTAATTGCTCCATCATATGATCGAAAAAACCAACGCCGGTTTTCATGTCATAAGAGCCCGTGCCGTCGAGCGACACAGAAGCCGAAACTGAAGTTTCAGTGGTTTTGCGAGTGATTGAAGCTTGGCGCATGGGTTTTAACCTTTTCTGGGCGTGGCCTTAGCAGATGCAACATAAATTGGCTACACGCCCTTTAAAATGTTGTCACAAGCGCTTAAGTCATGGCTAACAAAGGAATTCCAGACATGAGTGACCCGACAAATTGGCATGGCACCACCATTCTTGGTGTGCGCAAAGGCGGTAAAATAGTGATCGCTGGCGATGGTCAAGTGAGCATGGGCCAAACCGTGATGAAGGGTAACGCCCGCAAAGTGCGGCCCTTGGGGGCAACGGGCGTGATCGCTGGATTTGCGGGTGCAACGGCGGATGCCATGACGCTGTTTGAGCGATTGGAAGGCAAGCTGGAGCAATTTCCAAACCAGCTCACAAGGGCTTGTGTTGAGATGGCCAAAGATTGGCGTACAGATCGCTATTTGCGCCGCCTTGAAGCCATGATGATTGTGGCCGATAAAAATGTGTCGCTGGTGCTGACAGGCACAGGAGATGTGCTGGAACCTGAACATGGCGTGGTGGCGATTGGTTCTGGTGGCAACTACGCTCTGGCCGCCGCGCGCGCTTTGATGGATACGGATATGGATGCCGAAGCTATCGCCAGAAAGGCGATGGCCATTGCGGCCGATATTTGTGTTTATACCAATGGCAATTTGACGATTGAGACTTTGAATACATGACCAACTTTACTCCCCGCGAAATCGTATCGGAACTTGATCGTTATATCATCGGCCAGACAGACGCTAAGCGTGCTGTGGCTGTGGCGCTGCGCAACCGCTGGCGCAGGCAGCAACTGACAGGGCAAATGCGCGAAGATATTATTCCGAAAAATATTTTGATGATCGGGCCAACAGGTGTTGGTAAAACCGAAATTGCAAGGCGTTTGGCAAAATTGGCCAATGCACCTTTCCTCAAAGTCGAAGCAACCAAATTCACTGAGGTTGGTTATGTGGGCCGCGATGTTGATCAGATGATCCGTGATTTGTTAGAAACCGGCATCGGCATGGTCAAGGCTGCGCGCAAAAAGGACGTGGAAGCACAAGCCCATTTGAATGCTGAAGAGCGCGTGATTGATGTGTTGGTGGGTGCTAACGCTTCGGACGTCACGCGCGAGTCCTTCCGCAAAAAACTTCGCAGTGGTGAACTCGACACCAAGGAAATTGAAATCCAAGTGCCAGATTCCGGCGGCGTACCAAGCTTTGATATTCCGGGCATGCCTGGCGGTTCGGCATCGGTGATTAATATTTCAGACATGATGGGCAAGGCGTTCGGCAATCGCACCAAGCCGCGCAAAACGTCGGTTGCACAAGCGCACACAATTTTGCTGGCCGAAGAGGCCGAAAAACTCCTCGATCAAGATAAGATTATTGCCGAAGCCATAGACCAAGTTGAAAATAATGGCATCGTGTTTCTGGACGAGATTGACAAGATCGCCTCACGTGGTGATCGTGGCGGTGCTGATGTTTCGCGCGAAGGCGTGCAGCGTGATTTGTTGCCGCTTATTGAAGGCACCACCGTTTCATCCAAGCATGGCCCCGTGAAGACCGATCATATTTTATTCATCGCATCGGGCGCATTCCATGTGTCCAAACCATCAGACCTGCTGCCCGAATTACAGGGCCGCTTGCCCATCCGCGTGGAGTTGAAGGCGCTTGGTCAGGACGAATTCCGCCGTATTTTAACTGAGCCGGAAACCAGCTTGCTGAAACAATATAAAGCGCTGCTGGAAACCGAAAATGTGAATCTTAACTTCACAGATGATGGCGTGATCGCAATTGCGCGTATCGCAGCGGAGATTAACGGCTCAATCGAAAACATTGGTGCTAGGCGGTTGCAGACTGTGATGGAACGGATTTTGGATGATGTAAGCTTTACGGCGACAGATCGCGCGGGAGAAACGGTCGAAGTTGATGAAGCCTTTGTGGTGAAACATGTGGGCGCTTTGGCCAAGAATGTGGATTTGAGTAAGTTTATTTTGTAATCGGCCTGCGAGCCAATCTCAGACATTTGCAAACCCACGCCAACCCAGCGCCCGGTCCTTGTCGCGAAAGCGGCCACTCACCTGTTCGGGCCAAAGCTTGTAAGCCGCTTCGCTCTTGTCCAGGACATGCTGGGCATGCACGGGCCAGTTTGGGTCTTCCAGAGCGCCACGAGCAAGCGCAATCAAATCAACTTCCCCTGCCTGCAATATTGCTTCCGCTGCTAACGGATCCTGAATAAGGCCCACCGCCGCCACAGGCAGTCCGGCTTTGCGCAGGGCTGCGGCCATGGGCACCTGATAGTGGGCGGCAGGTTTCAGCGAGGTGCCATCAAAGCCGCCAGTTGTGCAGTCAATCAAATCAACGCCGCGTGCCTTCAGCTCCGGCGCCAATGTGAGGCTGTCTTCGACCGTCCAGCCATCCTTGCCATCAACCACAGAAATGCGCGCCCAAAGTGGTTTATTCGGAGGCCAATTTGCGCGTGCGGCTTCCACCACTTCCAAAAGCAAGCGCATGCGATTGGCGCGGCTACCACCATATTTGTCGGTGCGGGTGTTAGACACGGTAGAGAGAAACTGGTTAAGCAAATAACCATGCGCGGCATGAATTTCCGCCACTTCAAATCCGGCCGCATCAGCGCGCTTGAAAGCAGCAGCAAAATCATCCACCACTTGTTTGATGCCAGCAGCGTCAAGAGCCGTCGGTGTCTGGAATTCAGGCGATGCCAAATGTGGTAAGGCAGATGGGCCAACTGGCTTCCAAAGTTCAAAACCCACCTCTAGCTTTTCGGCTTCCGTCTCATTGAAGGTCCCACGCCACCAAAGTGGTGTCGAAGCTTTTCGACCAGCATGAGAAATCTGTATTCCAGGTACAGCGCCATTTTTCTTCAAGAAAGTGGCAATGCGCGAAAGCGCTGTCGCTTGCTTATCAGTCCATATGCCCACATCACCATACGAGATGCGCCCTTCAGGTGATACAGCTGTGGCTTCCACCATCACTGCACCAAATCCACCCAAGGCAAATCGACCAAGATTAACCAGATGCCAGTCATTCACCAGGCCATGCTTGGCCATGTATTGGCACATGGGAGAAACAACAGTTCGGTTACGCAATGTGATATCACGCTGCTGGAATGGCGAAAACAAAACCGACATTGTGGTGAATGCTCCTGCTTACGCCTTGATATCCTCAGGTCGTGGCATTGAAATAATGTTATACCCCGAATCCACATAGTGAATTTCACCCGTCACACCACCCGATAATGGCGAGAGCAAATACAAACCAGCGCCACCCACTTCTTCCAACGTAATCGTCCGCCGCAACGGCGCGTGGGCGGCTTGGAAGTTGAACATGGCGCGAGCGTCGCCAATGCCTGCACCAGCAAGCGTGCGCATGGGGCCTGCGGAAATTGCGTTCACACGAATGCCTTGTGGGCCATAATCGCCAGCGAGATAGCGCACAGCAGATTCAAGCGCCGCCTTGGCAACGCCCATTACATTGTAATTTGGCATCACGCGGGTGGAACCACCATAAGTGAGCGTTATGATAGAGCCGCCATCTGGCATCAGCTCAGCGGCACGTTTGGAAATTTCAACAAATGAGAAACACGAGATCACCATCGTCTTGGTGAAATTCTCTCTCGAAGTATCAGCAAATTTGCCTTTGAGTTCATTCTTGTCGGAGAACGCAATGGCGTGAACCAGAAAATCAATCTTGCCCCATTTTTGCTTGAGCGCCGCAAACACCGCATCAACGGTTGAAATATCTTCCACATCGCAAGGCAGCAAAATATCGGAACCGACCGATTTTGCCAAAGGCTCCACGCGCTTGCCAAAAGCTTCGCCTTGATAGGTAAAAGCAAGCTCCGCCCCTTGTGCAGCCAGTGCTTGCGCAATGCCCCAGGCAATAGAGTGGTCATTGGCAACGCCCATCACGAGGCCGCGTTTGCCTTGCATTAGTCCAGCAGTCATTTTTTAATTATCCATTATAACGTTGCATAACGAGCGTGGCATTGGTGCCACCAAAGCCAAAGCTGTTCGACATCACAGTGTCGACTTTGGCATTGTCCACACGCTTGCGCAGAATTGGCACATCGGCAAATTCTGGATCAAGCTCTTCAATGTTGGCACTCTCGCACAAGAAACCATTCTTCATCATCAGCAATGAATAAATCGCCTCTTGAACGCCCGTCGCGCCAAGTGAATGACCCGTGAGCGATTTTGTTGAAGAGATTGGTGGAATTTTATCGCCAAACACGGCGCGAATGGCCTCAATTTCTTTTTGGTCACCCACTGGTGTCGATGTGCCATGTGGATTGATGTAATCAATCTGGCCAACACGCTCCATGGCCATTTTCATGCAACGCATTGCACCTTCGCCTGATGGCGCCACCATGTCATAGCCATCAGATGTGGCGCCGTAACCCACAATCTCAGCGTAGATTTTCGCACCCCGCGCTTTGGCGTGTTCCAACTCTTCCAGCACAACTGTGCCAGCACCGCCAGCGATCACAAAGCCGTCACGGTTTTTATCATAGGCGCGAGACGCCGTGGCAGGCGTGGCGTTATATTTGGAAGACATGGCTCCCATGGCATCAAACATGACGGACATCGTCCAATCCAGTTCTTCGCCGCCGCCCGCAAACATAACATCCTGCTTGCCCCATTGGATAAGTTCTGCCGCATTGCCGATGCAATGGGCTGATGTGGCGCAAGCTGACGAGATTGAATAATTCACGCCGCGAATACCAAACGGCGTGGCCAGTGTTGCGGAGTTGGTCGAAGACATGGTGGCTGGAACTGCAAATGGCCCCACGCGCTTTGGGCCTTTCTCGCGTGTGGTATCAGCAGCCTGCACCACAATGCGTGTGGACGGCCCACCAGAACCCATGATGATTCCAGTACGATCATTCTTCTGATCTTTTTCTTCGAGGCCAGAGTCTGCAATCGCTTGCTGCATGGCCACATAATTCCAGGCCGCACCATCGCCCATAAAGCGGCGCACGCGGCGATCAACGGTATCCAAATCATAATTCGGTGCGCCATGCACTTGGCAGCGAAAACCCAGCTCCGCATATTTCTCAGCCCGCACAATACCAGACTTGGCATCATGTAATGATGTAGTGACTTCCTGCACATTGTTGCCAATGCTCGAAACAATGCCCATTCCCGTAACGACAACACGACGCATCTTTGACTCTCCTTAGGCGCTAGATCAACCCGACCTTTGACGAACTCGTCAAAGGTCGGAAAAGTTGATCGACATTATCAACTTGGGCGAATTTGACTTTTCCATGAAAAGTCAAATCGCACTAGGTACAAATAGACCGACTTTCATGTCAGTCACATTATATATGGTCTCGCCATCGGCTTTCATCACCCCGTCTGCCACTGCTAATTTCAGCTTGCGCAAGATCAGGCGTTTGACTTCCACTTCATAGGTGACCTTTTTAACCGTTGGCGTCACCATGCCGCTAAACTTAACATCGCCGACACCAAGTGCACGGCCACGGCCGGGCTCACCCAACCAACCAAGGAAAAATCCCGTAAGTTGCCACAAAGCATCAAGGCCTAAACAACCTGGCATCACCGGATCACCTTCAAAATGGCAGGGAAAGAACCAGAGATCAGGCCTGATATCGAACTCAGCCACAATCTTGCCCAGCCCATGTGCCCCACCTTTTTCTTCCACATGGGTGATGCGGTCAAACATCAACATGGGCGGCAATGGCAATTGCGCGTTGCCCGGGCCAAACAATGTGCCGCGCCCGCAGGCAATTAGATCATCATAAAGAAAGCTTGATTTACGTTCGCTCATAAACTTGTGAGAAGTCCTAATTTGTTCAGGCCACTGCTTTACACGAGGACCCGCACGGTTAAAAGGCCTTGAAAATGATGGCTGTGGATGGGTGGAATTGCGTGGTTTTTCAGTCTGTGCGACTTCTTCCCCGTCGCATTCTGTGCCAGTATGCACGCGAACTATGAGGAGCATCCACTATGGATATTAAATCTGAACTATCCCTTCGCGAAAATTTTCCACCCACTATGGAGTTGGCTAAATCAAAGCAGATGTCGCGGCTCGACAAACATTCGCGAAACTTCATTTCAAAATCGCCATTCTTATGCATCTCCACCGCAAATTCATTGGGCAAGGCCGACGTTTCGCCACGCGGTGACCCGCCAGGTTTTGTTCAGGCTCTTGACGACAAAACCTTAATCATCCCAGATCGACCCGGCAATAACCGCCTCGACACCATGGCAAATATTGTGGACAACCCGAATGTCGCCCTGATTTTTTTCATCCCCGGAATCGAAGATACTTTGCGCGTTGCGGGGCGTGCAAGCATTATTAGAGATGAAGCAATTCTTGCCAAATGTACCGTCAAAGGTAAAACGCCAAAGATTGGCATTGCCGTTAAAATTGACGAAATCTTTTTTCACTGTGCTGCAGCGCTGAAACGCTCACATCTCTGGGGTGATGAAAACCGCGTGAACAAATCCGAAATGCCAACACTTGCGCGCATCATCCTCGATCAAACATCGGCGAGCGGTCAGTGCGAAGACGAAGCTGTTGTGATTGAAACAGAGCAAGATATTCAGGAAGCATATCGGACACATTTATATTGATGATTTAACAAATCCGCAAATAAGCGTGACTCTAATTCACCACTTCACCGGGATAAGCGCCCCAAAGCTTTTCCTGCTGAACATAGCCGCGAAAACCGCTGATCTTCACGTCGCACCACTGCCCATCACACGAGGCGATTTCACCAAAAGCGCCAGGTGCCAAATTGGCGAGCCAAGCCGATTGCAAATTGGCGCTTGAATAGAGCGGCGTCAGTTCAGTTTTTTTCCATGGCTCAACCAACGCGTTGCGTTTGCCAGCCAGCATATTTTGCAAAATCCAGCCTTCCGTGCCCTCACTGTCGCGAATGCGCCGCCAAGTTTCAAACTCAGCGATGATTTCCACTGGCAGGCCTTTGACTTGGTAAACCCAAGCCACATCATGATCGCTTGATGGGCCTTTGCGCACGTTTACCTTTTCAGCTTTGAGCGAAACAAAGCGAGGGATGGGAAGGCCAGACGGGCCTAATGTGTTTGTGATGGGATCAATCGAACCTGTAACTTCGGCATTGGTATCATGGTGCTTTTTGCCAAATGTCCAATAAAGCCCACCTGCTGCAACCGCAAAGCAAGACAAAGCCACCAAAGCCGAAACCAACGGACGCGCCATCACCAATACCCTAAATTTTATCTAAAATTGCCGCGTCAAGGTTAAGATTGCGTCAATGGCTTGGGGCGGGCTAGCAAGGGCTATGAATAAGAGCCAATTTAGAATCACCAAAACCGAAATTACGGCCAAAGGCTGGTCCTCGCTGTCCAAATTGACCGTGGATGCCATAATGAGCGATGGCCGCAAGGTTGAACTCAAACGCGAAGTGGCCGACCATGGCCATGGCGCGTCAATTTTAGCGGTCGACCCAAAACGCGGTACTTGTCTTCTTGTGCGCCAATGGCGGGCAGGGGCGGCATTTAACGGCGATGACGGGTTTCTGATTGAAGCGTGTGCTGGATTATTAGATGCCGATCATCCCGAAGATTGTGTGCGCCGCGAAGCCCTTGAGGAACTGGGCACTCAATTAAAAGACATTCGACACGTTTGCGATTGCTACTCAAGCCCCGGCGCTGTTTCGGAAAAGCTCAGCCTGTTTGTTGGTAGTTATTCTTTGGCAGACCGCATTAATGCGGGTGGGGGGCTGCTGGAAGAGGGCGAGGATATTGAAGTTCTAGAAATGCCTATTGATGTCGCTTACGACATGATCGCGAGCGGCGGCATTATCGACGCTAAAACGATCATTTTATTGCAGCATGTCAAGTTGCAAAACCTTCAGAATTGATCACATCTTTATGATAATAAAACAAATAGATTCATTTGCATCGCTGGGCCGTCGCCGTGAAGATGCAAACTTAAGGAGAAATTACCAATGAAGATTAGTCGTCGTTCCGCCCTGCAGCTTTTTGCTGCCTCGACACTTGTGCCCTTTGCGCCCGCATTCGCTGCTGATTGGAAAGCCATCGAAGCCGAAGCCAAGGGCCAAGAGGTATTCTTCAACGCTTGGGCAGGCGCCGATAATATTAACGCCTATATCGCTTGGGCGGGCGAGGCGGTGATGAAGCGTTGGGGTGTGAAGTTGACCCATGTGAAGATCACTGACACGGCAGAAGTCGTCAAACGCGTGCGTGATGAAGTGAAGGCTGGAAAGTCAGATGGTTCGGTTGATCTGGTCTGGATCAATGGTGCGAACTTCAAGGCAATGAAGTCTGAGAAATTACTGTTTGGCCCTTTTGCTGAAAGCTTGCCGAATTTTGCACTCGTCGACGTGAAGGGCAAACCGACAACGACGAAAGACTTTACCGAAACAACGGATGGCCTTGAAAGCCCATGGGGCATGGCGCAGTTTACTTTTTTTGCCGATGGCGCAAAAGTGGCGAGCCCACCACGTTCGATGGTTGAGCTTGCGGCTTTTGCAAAAGCCAATCCGGGTCGCGTGACATATCCAGCGCCACCTGATTTTCATGGCGCAACGTTTTTGAAGCAGGCGCTTGTTGAGGCCGCCTCTGATAAAAGTATTTTTGCCAAACCAATTGATCAAGCTGGCTTCGATACTGCCGCCAAACCTTGGCTGGCATTCTTGGACGAAATCAAACCTTCGCTTTGGCGTGAAGGCAAACAATATCCAAAATCACAAGCCGAAATCACCCAGATGGTGGCCGATGGTGAGCTTCTGATTGGCCTCACCTTCAATCCGAATGAACCAGCAAATTTAGCGGCCGCAGGCACCTTACCCAAAACCACAATCGCATGGCAGCATACAGCGGGCACAATTGGCAATTCGCATTTTGTCGCGATCCCCACCAATGCCAAAGCCAAAGCTGGAGCTCAAGTGGTTGCCAATTTCTTGTTGTCGGCTGAGGCGCAAGCCAAGAAGAATGATCTTAAAACCTGGGGCGACCCGACTGTGCTTGATGTTGCAAAACTCAGTGGTGATGATGCCAAGATGTTTGCGGCAAGCTCTGTGCCCGGCAGCGTGTCACTTCCAGGCCCTGCGATCTTGGAGCCCGATGCCAGCTTTGTGGCGCTCATTGAATCAACTTGGTTAAGCCACTACGCTAAGGGATGATTTCATTTACCCCACACTCACTAATTAGTTGTCTTCCCCGCAATTTAATTAGCCGTCATCCCAGCGAAGGCTGGGATCCCGCTTTCTTTATATGATCTCGCAAAGACAAAGCTGGATACCTGCCTTCGCAGGTATGACGGATTGGGGCGTAATTGGTGCAATTCCGATTTGCGTCCTCTTCGCACTCCCACTTATCACTAGCCTCTTTTACGCCCTGATCGGCGCATTCGATGTCACAGCTTGGCAAGCACTGTTTGCACATCCGCAACTCTGGTCAGGCCTTGAGCTTTCAATCTTTACAGGTGCCATCGCCGCCGTGTTGGCTCAGATCACTGCAATAATTATCGTCGCTGCCACTTATGAAAGTGCTGGTTGGGGAAATCTGCCTGCCACCATGGGCGCGATGCTCGCACTTCCACATCTCGCACTCGCTATTGGCCTCAGCTTTCTCATCATGCCGAGTGGTGTGTTAGCGCGCATCATTTCAAATATTGCCGGCTGGCAAACGCCACCCAATTGGATCACCACACATGATCCTTACGGCCTCGCCCTCATCGCCGCACTCACAATCAAAGAAGCGCCATTCCTTATCTGGATCATGGCAGGCCTTCTGGACCGTGATGACATCAAACAGGATTTCAAAAACCAACGCGCTGCTGCAACAAGCTTGGGCCATGGAAGTGTTTCAATCTGGCTGCGCCTCTATCTGCCGCAACTTATGCCCAAGCTAATCTGGCCTTTGGTGATTGTGTTTATTTATGCAGCCACTGTGGTCGACATGTCGCTTGTGATCGGCCCGACGCAACCACCAACATTAGCAACGGTGATCTGGGCTGACATAAATAGCGAGCAGGTGACTAACAACGCGCGTGGAAATGTTGGTGCGGTATTTCTGTCAATAGCTCTCGGCGTGTGTTTACTTTTGGCATACGCAATTCTGAAATCAGTTTCATCGTTTTGCCGACAGTTTTTATCATCTGGCCCAAACCCGCAGTCACAGTCAAATTTCGTCGGACGCGCAAATTATCGAATATTAGTATGGCTTTACATAGCTGTTACTGCATTGCTTTTATTTATGAGCTTCGCGCAGCTATGGCCCTTTCCGCATCTTATCCCAACAACATCTACGCGCGCTTGGGGCCTTATTTTACAAAGTCCAAATGCGCTGATCACCAGCGTTGGTCTAGCGATTGCCACCAGCATAACAGCATTGGCATTGATTATCCTGTGGTTTGAAAATTTGCCCCAAAAATCAGATCAGCTATTGGTTTTATTGAGTTTGGCAATATTGGGTTTGCCCGCGATATTAGTTGGCCTCGGACTATATCGTGCCTTTCTGAATTTTGGTTTGACCGGAAATTTAACGGGGCTGTTCCTCGCCCATCTCATGCCTGTCACGGCTTATATGATCATCGTTCTCGTCGGCCCTTACCGAGCGCTTGACCCACGTTACGCTGATATAGCTGCAAGCTTCGCAAAAACGAAATTCGAATTTCTAAATCAAATTAAATTGCCATTACTGAAGGCCCCAATATTGGCGGCGCTCGGCGTGGGCTTTGCTGTCAGTTTCGGCCAATATATTTCAGCGCAGTTGATTGCAGCGGGCAGGTATTCAACCTTGCCCATCGAAGCGGTGACCTTGACCTCCGGCACCAACCGCCCACTCACGGCAGCATTTGCACTTCTTTTATTGTTGCCGCCACTTTTAGCTTATGTGATTGCCGCTTACTTTGGAAAATCGCGCTGGAGCAAGGGATGAGTTTGCATCTCAAAAATATTTCGCTGGTGCTGGGTGGTGAGATACTTATTGCGCCGCTTTGGTTGGACATTGCAGCTGGCGAAGCCGTGACACTGATGGGAAAAAGTGGCTCTGGAAAATCTTCGCTGCTGTCTTATATTGCGGGTGATCTTGCTTCGCCGTTTTCAGGCGCGGGCGAGATTATTCTGAGCGGCAAGATGCTCAACAATATCCCGCCACAAAATCGAAATATCGGAAGATTATTTCAAGACGATCTATTGTTTCCCCATATGACGGTCGGTGAAAATCTTCTCTTTGCCATTCCACGCGGCGTTCGCTCTGAACGCGAAAATATGATGCAAACTGCATTGGTACGCGCCGAACTAGAAGGCTTTGCAGATCGTGCACCACACACTCTCTCAGGCGGTCAGCGGTCGCGCGTTTCATTGATGCGCTCATTGCTAGCAAAACCTCAAGCCATGTTGCTCGACGAGCCGTTCAACAAACTTGACCGAGAACTTCGTGGCACAATTCGGGACTATACTTTCACGCATTTGAAAGCGCGAAATGTTTCAACCCTGCTAGTCACCCACGACATAAGCGATGCCCCGGACGGCGGCCGCATTTTCGAAATCACTAAATCTGGTGAGATTAAACATGTTTGACCGTATCGCCCTAAAAATCACGAAGCCCGCAGTTGATGGCGCTGCGCGCCAAATTGTAAAATTTGGGTTCAACGCCGATCAAGTTACTTTAACCTGTTTTGTGCTTGGAATGATTTCGGCTGTCTTGATCATAGTCGGCCAATTCCAAATTGCATTGGTGCCGCTTTTGCTCGGGCGAATTTGCGACGGCCTCGACGGTGCAGTGGCCAGACAAACCGTGCAAACCGACCGCGGCGCATTCATGGACATTGCACTGGACTTTCTATTCTATGCTTCAATACCGCTGGCTTTTGCAATTGCAGATCCACCACTCAACGCACTTCCTGCAGCCATTCTACTCGCTGCCTTCGTCGGCACAGGCACAAGCTTTTTGGCCTATGCCACGCTGGCCGAAAAGCGCGGCGAGAAAAGCACGGCATATCCGTCAAAGTCATTTTATTATTTGGGTGGGCTAACTGAGGGCACGGAAACGATCGCCACCTTCACTTTGATGTGCCTGTTCCCTCAGCACTTCGCATTACTGGCGTGTATTTATGCAACGCTCTGTACACTGACAACCGCCACCCGCATTATTGCAGGCTGGCAAAACTTTGCCGTGACAAAGAAGTAAGCAAAAATTAACAAAAGACTTTTGGCAAACCCAAAAAAACGCTTGAATACGACAATCGAATCCATCATATGCGGCCTACCCAAAGTCGCACGTGCCGCAAGGTCTCCCCAAAGCAACGACGGTGTAAGGTTTTTTAGTCTCTGTCGGCCCTCCAAAGTCGGCGAAACTGAGAGGCACCACTTTCATTGCCCCAAGTGCGATTGGAACTCCCAATCAATCCCAAGGCGAAACAGTCTGGTTAACGGTTTGTTACGTTTCCACCGCGTAGCACTTCCGTCGCTAGATTGCCTTTTGAACTCTTGATTCGGGAACTCAAAACCATGGCCGCTACTGCTCGCATTAAAGACTTCCTCCGAACCGCTCAGCCAGAAGGCCCCTGCCTTGTGGTCGATCTGGATGTTGTGAAAGATAATTACAAAGCGTTTGACCGCGCCATGCCCGGCACCCGCATTTTTTATGCTGTGAAAGCCAATCCGGCTCCTGAAATTTTAAAGGCCTTGGCCGATCTCGGCTCATGCTTTGACACGGCGTCTGTGGTTGAAATCGAAATGGCATTGGCTGCTGGTGCAACGCCAAACCGCATCTCATTTGGTAACACCATCAAGAAAGAACGCGATGTTGCCAAAGCTCATGCTTACGGTATCTCGCTGTTTGCTGTGGACTCAATTGAAGAAGTTGAAAAAGTGGCCCGCGCTGCACCTGGGGCACGCGTGTTCTGCCGTATTCTCACCGATGGCGCTGGCGCCGAATGGCCACTCTCGCGCAAGTTCGGCTGCGATCCATCCATGGCCAAAGACGTGCTGATGCATGCCCACAAGCTTGGCCTTGCAGCTTATGGCATTTCATTCCATGTTGGCTCGCAGCAAACGCGCCTAGGTGCTTGGGATACGGCTCTCGAACAAGCCAAGTCGATCTTCGATGAAATGGCTGCTGAGGGTGTTACGCTCTCGATGGTAAACTTGGGTGGCGGCTTTCCGACGAAATATTTGAAAGCTGTTCCCGGCACAAACTCTTATGCCAATGCCATTCACGAAGGTTTGGAAAGGCATTTCGGCAATGCCATTCCCGATACCATCATCGAGCCAGGCCGTGGCATGGTGGGCAATGCTGGCGTGATCAAATGCGAAGTGGTTTTGATCTCGAAGAAGCATGCTAATGACAATCTGCGCTGGGTTTATTTGGACATTGGCAAATTCGGCGGCTTGGCCGAAACTATGGATGAGGCCATACGCTACCCAATCACTACAATTCATGATGGCGGCGCTAAGGCCCCATGCGTGATTGCAGGCCCGACCTGTGACTCAGCTGATGTGCTGTATGAAAAAGCGCCTTATGATTTGCCGCTGTCACTTTCAGTGGGTGATGAAGTGCTGATCGAGTCGACAGGTGCTTATACCACGACTTACGCATCGGTTGCCTTCAACGGCTTCCCGCCTTTGCGCTCGTTCGTAATTTAGTTTCACAACTCATTTCTTTGCCAACTTATTGGAGGCCAAAATGGTCACAATTTGTGCTGAAATCTCGTCTGATATTGCGCCCCGCGAAGCTTTGCTCAACCAAGCCTTCGGCCAAAAGCGTTTTCGTAAGACATCTGAAAAGCTGCGTACCAACCGCATGCCCGCACTCGCCTTCACAGCCGTGGACGAAGAAGGCAAGTTGATCGGCACTATTCGCTTGTGGAACATCATCGCAGGCTCAGCTGGCTCATCGTTGTTGCTTGGTCCTTTGGCCGTTGAAAGCCAACATCAAAATTCTGGCATCGGCCGCGCTTTGATGGAACAAGCCATCTTCGCCGCACGTAATATGGGTGCTGACTCAATTCTACTAGTTGGCGACGAGCCTTATTACGCCCGCTTCGGTTTTTGTGCGGCCTTGGCCCGCAGCCTCCATTTGCCCGGCCCCGTCGAGCGCCACCGTTTCCTTGGTTTGGAATTGGAGTCACAAGCTTTGGACGATGCTGAAGGTCTTGTTGCAGCCAGCGGCGAATTTATCGTGGGTGATGCAATTGCAGCCTAGGCGCTCGCTCAGGCCAGCTATTTTCTAGGCAACATTTTCTTGAATGCGTCAATCTCGGCTTTAGGTGCACTCACGATGTAGGGTGCCGTTGGCCAAGCACCCGACTGCACATCGTTAACCCATTCTTTGAACGCCGTCATGCGCATCTCTTGAATGCGGTCAAATTCCTTTGCCAGATTCACATATTGTTTGGAGTGACGTGGCACATGACCCGTGTTGGTTCCAAGCACATCGCAACCGAACAAATATTGGCAATCACCACCTTTGCCGCCCCCCATAGAGACTAAAAATACCGAAGTGTGCTTGGCTATTTCGGCTGTTACTTCAGGCGGTACAACTTCGATCTCGACCCCGAATGCGCCAGCTTCCTCATATTGCATAACACGGTCATAAACCCACTTGGCGCTACCTGCTGTTTTGCCTACGGCTTTAAAACCGCCCGTCCATGTGCAGGTGTGGGGAACGAGGCCCACGTGACCAATAACCGGAATTCCCTCATCCGCCATGCGGCGCACAGTAGGCATTGAGGCTGCGCAATAAACTGCATCTGCACCGTTGCGCATCATTTCAAAACCCCATTTCAGAAATGCATCTGTGGTTCCATCAAGCTCGTAGAGGGGAAGACCCGGTACCGCAAACAGTGTTGGCGCTACATCTCGAAATTGCTTTTGTGCCAGCATTTCGGGTGGAACAGAAACCATATCTATGCCTGCAGCTTGAGCCGCCGCCAGCTCTTCCCAGTTTTCGGTTCGCATCATGGTATATTGATATTTGCCTTTGTTGGCACGAATATCAGTAATCGTCGGTTTTTTATGAGCCATGATGTTCGTTCAATCCTTATAGCCAATGTCTATCATCACTTTGCCGCCTTCAACTTTAACCGGATAGGTCTGAAGGTTGACGCAGACCGGTGCACCTTTTGCAGCACCCGTTGTATAATCAAACCGACCATTGTGCTTTGGGCATTCGATGATGTGATCCATAACCAGACCGTCAGCCAGATGAATTTTTTCATGTGTGCATAGACCGTCCGTGGCGTAGAATTTGTCTGACGGGGAACGATAAATTGCAAAAGTGCGGCCAGCATGATCGAACCGCATTACATCTTCCTCGGCAATGTCGTCTTTTGCGCAAGCTTCAATCCATTGAGTCATGTAATATCCTATTCAGCAGCAAGTGGCTGGGTGACGGCCGCGGTGATTTGCGGCAAGTGGCGCGGTATAGCATATGTCGGGTCTTTGATTTGCTTAATCCAAGCGGGAATAATTTCGCGGTAGGCATCAAACACAGATGAGTTTGCAGGCACCGTATAAGGCTTCATGTCCTCGTAAAGTTTAGGCAGCTGATGATATGGCACCATCGGAAACATATGATGTTCAACGTGATAATTCATGTTCCAATAGATAAAGCGCAGTACAGGGTTCATCAAAACTGTTCGACTGTTCAGGCGGTGATCCAAAACATCTTCAGCAAGCCCGCCATGTTGCGTGAGGCCTGTCATCACATGTACCCAAGCGCCGTACATGGTGGGTAGCACCCCAACCAACAGCACGGGAATCCAGCTGTGTGTGTAAAGTGAAAGCGCGATTGATCCAAAATGTATGGCCATCCAAATGCGTGCTGTGAAATAAACTCGTGCTCTCTCAGTCTCGGGCACAAACGTCATCTCTTCCGGTGCGAGACGACCAGAAACATGGATGAACATTTTTTTGACGGCATCAATGGTTTGCGGAATGGCGAAGTATACACCGATCAATTTCAACAGAATGGTTGGACGCATAATAGAAATCTCAGGATCGCGACCCACAATAATTGTGTCAGTATGGTGGCGGGTGTGGCTCCAGCGCCAGACGGTTGGCGCGCGCATAATCATGAAACACGCCACCTCATAAACCGCATCATTCATCCAGCGTGTTTTAAAAGCTGTGCCATGGCCACATTCATGCCAGCGCGAATCTGTCGATGAACCGTAGAGAACGCCATAGGCCAAAAAAAACGGCAGGCTCCACCAGCTTGGGAAAAAATAAATCGCAAACCCGGCGGTTAAAATGAAACATGCTATCCAGATTAAAGTATCGCGAATGGCCGGGCCGTCGGATCGCTTCATCAATTCTTTAAGACGAACTCTCTCAATCGGAGCTTGATACCACTTCGCATTGGCCAGTCCAACTTCTTCGGCGCGCTTTGCATCGCGGCCGAGCAGACTATAATCGCGCGGGAATATGGCATCGGTCATGGAATAGGCCCTCTAGGTGCGACGCATACTAGAATCAACATTCTAAGAGAACAATTGATTTATGAATGTATCTATCAAATTGCATCATTTTATTTCATGTGATACTAGCTCTGGAAATTGGAAATGCTTTTGCAATGGTCTCGCGCCCAACCATCACAGATTTAGCCAAAAAAGCCGGTGTCAGCGTGGCGACTGTTGACCGTGTTTTGAATCGTAGGTTGCCAGTTCGCGAAGATACAGCCATTCTCGTGGTACAGGCAGCCGAGGCGATTGGCTATCATGCTACGGGCCTACTGAAACGCCGCTTGACAGAAACACCAAAGCGCAAATTCGCTTTTTTATTGCAAAAGCCCGACGCGTTTTATCAGTCGCTCGGAAAGGAACTTTCGGCGGCAACAAAAGCCAACCACGCGATTGACGGAAAGCCCGTTGTCGAATTTATCGAAGATATAACACCAACAGTTATTGCAGATCGTATCCGCCTGATTGGTCCCAAGGTTAATGCTTTAGCCGTTGTAGCTGTTGATCATCCATTGGTGAACGAGGCCGTCGATCAGTTGGTTCAACACGGCACGCCTGTGTTCACCCTTTTGAGCGAACTTTCAACGACTGCGCGTACTGGCCATGTGGGATTAGATGGGCGTAAAGTGGGCCGAACGGCTGCTTGGACTATCAGCCGCACCGCAAAGAACATTGGTAAAATCGGCATTCTGGTGGGCAGCCACCGTTACCTAAACCAAGAACTGGCAGAGATTAGTTTCCGAAGTTACATGCGCGAACATGCGCCGCAGTTTACTTTGCTGGAGCCTATCGTCAATCTGGATGATGATCAAATTGCCTATGAAGCAATCAGAGACATGGTGATCAAGAATCGCGATTTGGTTGGCATCTATGTCACAGGCGGCGGACAAGAAGGCTTAATCACGGCCTTGCGTGAATCGGGTCGAGCTCAGGACATTATTGCAGTTTGCAATGAATTGACGGCGACCACGCGTTCAGCCTTGATTGATGGGACAGTGGATCTGATTTTGTCTCACCCGACGATTATCATGGCTGACCGATTGGTGAAAATGATGATCAAAGCCTGTAACGCAAGCGAGCCCCGGCATTTGCCGCCGCTCCTGTTTCCTGCAGACATCCATATCAGCGAAAACATTTAGTTTTTCAGATTTGATAGTTTTTGACAGTTTCTTCTAAGCGCCGAGTGTGGCGATTGACTCTGTGACCAAATGGAATATTCTTTCTATCATTACGCCCGTGTGAAACAAATGGTTCACTTGGGTAAACCGCAACGCGCCAAAAGAAGCACGGGTGGTAAAAGGGAGGAGCCAGTTTTATGATTCCGTTCTTCTATCATTTCGCGCCAAGTCGCTGTGCGGCTGAAACGCCTTTCCTCGCAAGAGGATTCCGGCCCAGTCAACGGGTGCTTGCCGGACACTCGATAGAAGGAGCACTACTATGAAGAAACTTATTCTCGCCGCCGCCGTTCTCGGTTTGATGTCATCGACCTCGTTCGCTGGCAACATCGGTGTATCAATGGCTAACTCAGACACGTTTTTAACAGTACTACGCAAGGGCATTGAAAAAGCTGCTGCTGATGCCAAGCAACCAGTGCAAATCGAAATCGCTGATGACGATGTTGCAAAGCAACTTTCACAAATTCAAAACTTCATCGCTGCTAAAGTTGATGCTGTGATCGTGAACGCTGTTGACACATCAGCTACTGCCCCAATGACCAAGCTTGCCAACGATGCTGGCATTGTAATTGTTTACGTAAACCGCCAGCCAGCTGACGTTGATAAGCTTGGTGCCAAAGGTGCTTTCGTTGCTTCAAACGAACAGGATTCAGGCACACTTGAAACCCAGGCGATCTGCAAGCTCATAGGCGGCAAAGGCGACATTTTGGTTATGCAAGGTGATCTTGCCAACCAAGCTGCGGTTCAACGCACCAAGGACATTCATGAAGTTATTGCAACACCAGAATGCTCTGGCATGAAGATTATTGACGAGCAAACTGCTGGTTGGGATCCTGTTAAGGCCCAAGATTTGATGACCAACTGGATCGCTGCTGGCAAGAAGCCGGCCGCTGTTATCGCCAACAATGACAACATGGCTCTGGGTGCCATCAAGGCGATGAAAGCTGCTGGCATGTCAACCAAGGACATTCCAGTGGGCGGAATTGATGCCACACAAGAAGCTTTGGCTTCGATGAAAGCTGGCGATTTGAACGTCACTGTGTTCCAAGACGCTGCTGGCCAAGGCAAAGGCGCAGTTGATACAGCTATGAAGCTGATCAAGGGTGAAAAAGTGGATGCGAAAGTTTACATTCCTTTCCAACTCGTGACACCGGCCAACATGGCTGATTTCATGGCCAAGAACTAATCGACATTAATTGTATTATGCGCCATCCTTCGGGATGGCGCATTTTTAATGAGTGAAACGATGGTCAGCCCTTCAACGATGAAAGCCGTGCGCGAAAGCGGTGCTGTTCCCAATGCAGAATATGTGTTGGAGGTTGAAAATGTGCGCAAGGAATTTCCGGGCGTTTTGGCATTGGATAATGTTCAGTTTAAACTGCGCCGCGGAACCGTTCACGCCTTGATGGGCGAGAATGGTGCTGGCAAATCAACTCTGATGAAAATCATCGCTGGAATTTACACACCAGATTCAGGTAGCTTCAAATTACGTGGTGTTGATATTCGCCTCACCAGCCCGCTCGATGCTTTGGAAAATGGTATTGCCATGATCCACCAAGAATTAAACCTGATGGGGCCAATGACAGTTGCTGAAAATATTTGGATTAGGCGCGAGCCCAAAAATACGTGGGGCTTTATTAGCCACAGCGAAATGCGCAGCCGCACCGAAGATTTGCTCAAGCGCCTGAATATTGATATTGATCCGATGGTTGAAGTTGGAACGCTCAGTGTGGCCAATCGCCAAATGGTGGAAATTGCTAAGGCCGTTTCTTTCAACTCTGATGTGCTGATTATGGATGAGCCAACATCCGCCTTGACCGAAAAGGAAGTGGCGCATCTTTTTAGTATTATCAAAGCGCTCAAAGCCCAAGGCAAAGGCATTATCTACATCACCCATAAAATGAGCGAGTTGTTTGACATTGCCGACGAAGTTTCGGTTTTCCGCGATGGCCGATATATTGCGACCAAGCTTTCCACCGAAGTGAAGCGCGATGATATTATCCGTATGATGGTGGGGCGCGAAATCACTCAGATGTTCCCCAAAGAAACCGTTCCGATTGGCAACGTGAAACTCTCGGTAAAAGGCCTCACGCTGAACGGCGTATTCAAGGACGTGACCTTCGATGTCCGTGAAGGTGAAATACTAGGGATTGCCGGTCTTGTTGGTTCTGGCCGTTCCAATATTGCTGAAACGCTTTTCGGCGTGACGCCAGCAAGTTCTGGCACAATCGAGATTGATGGTAAGCAGATTGAAATCAAATCTCCTGGCATGGCCATGAAAAATGGCATGGCCTTTCTGACCGAAGACCGCAAGGACACGGGTTGCTTCCTGTTGCTTGATATTCAAGACAACACCCAAATGGCCGTGTTGCAAAACCGCTATGTAAATTATGGCTTTGTGCAGCAAGCCCAACTTTCAAACGATTCTCAAGCCATGGCGCAAACCCTGCGCGTGCGCACGCCCGATATGCAAGAGCCGATCATGAACCTCTCGGGCGGCAACCAGCAAAAGGTTTTAATTGCGCGTTGGTTGCTCACCAAACCACGGATTTTGATTTTAGATGAACCAACGCGCGGCATCGATGTGGGCGCAAAGGCGGAAATTCACCGACTCGTTTCAGAGTTAGCTGGCCAAGGTGTTGCTGTAATCATGATCTCATCTGAAATGCCTGAAGTGTTGGGCATGTCTGATCGTATCATGGTGGTGCATGAAGGCCGTGTTACCGGATTCCTTGATCGCAAAGATGCAGATCAAGTAAAGATTATGGAATTAGCGTCTCATTGATGGGACGAGGAGTGGAATTATGACCGATGTTCAAAAAGACCAGGGCAAATCGCTTACTGGTTTGAAAAAAGTACGCAGATTCCCGCCCGAATTTTCAATCCTTTTGGTGCTGTTCGGTATTATTCTGGTTTTTGAAATTTTAGGTTGGTACTTCATCGGCCAAAGCTTTATTGCCAACAAACAGCGCATTTCAATCATCGTTCTTCAAGTCGCAGTTACAGGCATCATCGCCATTGGTGTAACCCAGGTAATCATCACAGCTGGCGTGGATCTTTCCTCAGGTTCTATGGTTGGATTTATAGCCATGGTTGCGGCCAGTTTCGCGCAAGTTTCAACCAATGATCGCGCGGTTTTCTTGAGTAACGGCTGGGTTGATCTTAATCCGTTATGGGCCATAGCTGTGGGCCTTGCACTCGGAGCTCTCTTAGGGGCAGTCAATGGTTTTATTATAGCGAAAACCAAGATTCCGCCTTTTATAGCCACACTTGGCATGATGGTTTCAGCGCGCGGTCTAGCCAAATGGTACACGCTTGGCCAACCCGTGGCTTTGCTGACTGACAGTTTCAGCTGGTTTGGCCACAGTTTTCCAATCATGGGCTTTCCGGTGCCGCGGCCTGTGATCGTATTTCTGATTGTGGCCATTATTTTCCACATTTTGCTCACCTATACGCGCTACGGAAAGTTCACTTATGCCATTGGTGCCAACCCACAAGCAGCACGCGTTTCAGGCATCAATATCGGTAACCACCTGATCAAGGTTTATACTCTCGCTGGCCTGCTGTCGGGCCTTGCGGCGGTAATGACAGCGGCGCGCGCCGAGTCAGCCCAGCCGGGCATGGGCGTTGGTTATGAACTCGACGCGATTGCTTCTTGTGTCATCGGTGGCACATCGCTGGCAGGCGGCGTGGGCCGCATTACCGGCACCTTTATTGGCACGATTATTTTAGGCGTAGTTACTTCCGGCTTCACATTCTTGCAAGTGGGTGCCTACTATCAAGAAATTGTTAAAGGCATTATTATTGTTTCTGCCGTTGTTATCGACCAACACCGCCAAAACAAACGCCGGAAGGTGAGCTGAACTTACATAATTGGCGCTTGATCCGGAGCAGACATAGTTGTCATCGCACTTGAACCAGTAAAGTCTTCGAAGCTAATACCATCGCCAATCCACTTAAGATTTAAACATCTTAGACTGTGAGGTGAGACCTCACGACATCGTCTTGTAATGATCGCTGATCACCTGCCAAAACTATTTTTCCGCGATTGAGAATCACGAAATTATCGGCAAGTCTTCTTGCAAACTCAAAATACTGTTCTACGAGAATGATCGCCATGCCACCGCGACTACGCAGCAAAGAGATTACACGTTCGATGTCTTTTATGATTGATGGTTGAATGCCTTCGGTGGGTTCGTCTAATAGGAGGAGGCGTGGACGCGTTACCAACGCGCGTGCAATGGCGAGCTGTTGTTGTTGTCCACCGGAAAGATCGCCTCCGCGACGCCCAAGCATATTCTTTAGCACGGGAAATAATTCGAAAATCTCATCTGGGATATGGCGTGTTGCACGCGGCAAACACGCATAACCCGTTTTAAGATTTTCCTCGACGGTGAGGGTTGCGAAAATCTCGCGCCCTTGCGGAACAAGTGCGATGCCTTTGCGGGCTCTTTGCGCTGTGCTCAAGTTATTGATATTTTCACCATCAAACACAATCTCGCCAGTTGCCAAAGGTTGAAGGCCTGCAATTGCGCGAATGAGGCTGGTTTTCCCGACGCCATTTCGCCCGAGAATGCAGCTGACCTTACCTACCTCAGCGGCAATTGATACTTCAGAAAGGGCTTGGCTTGCACCATAAAAAACACTTACTGATTTCACATCAAGCATGCTTATCGTCCCAGATACACATCGATAACGCGCTGGTTATTCTGCACAGCATCAAGACGACCTTCTGCAAGAACCGAGCCTTCGTGCAGAACCGTGACACGGACATCTAAAGCACGAATGAAATCCATATCGTGCTCAACCACAACCACAGCACTGGTCTTGGCAATATCGCGGAGCAGAGCTGCGGTTTTCTCAGTCTCGGCATCGGTCATGCCAGCCACGGGCTCATCCACCAGCAGGAGCTCTGGTTCTTGCATCAGCAACATGCCAATTTCAAGCCACTGTTTTTGGCCATGGCTCAAATTACCTGCAAAGTTTTGAGATGAAGGCACAAGGCTAATACGTTCCAACGTATTTTGAATAGTATCGCGTTGGCCAGCGGTTAGCTTCCAGTGCAACGATGCAAATGTTGAACGTTTCGCCTTCATCGCTAACTCGAGATTATCCCAAACCGTATGGCTTTCAAAAACCGTAGGCTTTTGAAATTTTCGGCCAATGCCAATCTCCGCAATGGCCACCTCGTCCATGCTGGTAAGCGCATTTTCACGAAATGAAACACGACCTTCGTCCGGTTTTGTTTTTCCGGTGATCACATCCATCATAGTGGTTTTACCAGCACCATTAGGGCCGATGATGGCGCGCATTTCGTTGGTGCCGACATCAAGATTGAGATTATTCAACGCTTTGAAACCGTCAAAGGAAACAGAAACACCCTCGAGATAAAGTAGGGTTTCGGCAGTCATTCTGCAGCCTCTGCAAGACTGCTCGGCAATTTCGATTTTGTGGGCAACCTTGACCAGCCCGCGAAAAATCCTGCCAAGCCCTTGGGCATATAAATTGTGACCACGACAGCCAACCCTCCCAATACAAAAAGCCAAGCGTTGGGCAGAGCGCCCGTGAGATAGCTTTTAACAGCATTGATGACGATGGCACCAAGTGCTGCGCCCCAAAGCGTCCCACGCCCGCCAAACGCCGTCCAGATAACAGCTTCAATTGAATTGGAAGGCGCAAATTCGGAAGGGTTGATGATGCCTACTTGCGGCACATAAAGTGCACCAGCAACGCCCGCCATGATCGCCGAAATCACAAAAATAAACAGCTTATAGTGTTCCACACGGTAACCAAGGAACCTTGTGCGCGATTCAGCATCACGAATGCCAATGATGATTTTTCCAAATTTAGAATTCACAATAGCGCGGGCGACGATAAAACATAACGCGAGCGCCAATGCTGAAAGCATGAACAGAGTGGCCCGTGTGCCTGCGGCTTGAACGGAAAAACCAAGAATATCCTTAAAATCTGTGAGGCCATTATTGCCGCCAAAGCCCATATCATTGCGAAAAAAGGCGAGGAGTAACGCATAAGTCATCGCTTGCGTTATAATCGACAAATAAACACCGGTCACACGTGAGCGAAAGGCAAACCATCCAAACACGAAGGCCAGAATTCCCGGTGCCAAAACGATCATCAAAACGGCAAAGGGGAAATATTCAAAGCCATGCCAATACCACGGTAAAACTTTCCAATTCAGAAACACCATAAAGTCCGGAAGTTCGGCATTGCCATAAACGCCGCGAGCCCCGATCTGGCGCATCATATACATGCCCATGGCATAGCCACCGAGTGCAAAAAATGCCCCATGACCAAGGCTCAAAATTCCGCAATAGCCCCAGACCAGATCAACTGATAAAGCGAGCAGCGCATAACACAAATATTTTCCACCTAGCGTGACTGCATAATCCGGCACATGCATGAATGAATCGGTACTTGTGAAAAGATTGGACGTGGGCACAGCGATGCCGACCACAGCAAGCACGGCCAGAAAGATGAAGCCAGCGCGCCCTAGTGACGGCATGAGGGATTTAGTAATCATGCATCCACCCATCGGCCTTTGAGCGCAAACAGCCCGCGTGGTTTTTTCTGTATAAACAAAATAACCGCAACTAATATGAAAATTTTGGCAAGCACAGCGCCCGCAAATGGCTCCAAGAATTTATTGGCAATGCCCAGCGTAAGGGCACCAGCCAATGTGCCCCACAAATTACCCACACCACCAAACACAACAACGAGAAATGAATCGATAATATAGCTCTGCCCCAGATTGGGGCTCACATTATCAATCTGCGAAAGCGCAACTCCAGCCAGCCCAGCGACACCAGAACCCAACCCAAATGTTAACGCATCCACGCGTGATGAGCGGATGCCCATCGCATTAGCCATCGGGCGGTTCTGTGTCACAGCCCGCATTTGCAAACCAAGCGAAGTGCGTCGGATCAAAAGCATCAAACCTGCAAAAATTGCCAGTGCAAAAATTAGAATTGCAATGCGATTTAAGGTAAAGGAAAGTCCGTTTGAAAAATCGATTGAACCGCTCATCCAAGATGGTGTTGTCACTGATTTGTTGGTAGGCCCAAAAATACTACGCACTGCCTGTTGCAAAATCAGCGAAACACCCCACGTGGCAAGCAATGTCTCTAAAGGCCTGCCATAGAGAAAACGAATAACGCTGCGCTCTATAGCAATGCCCATCAGTCCAGAAACGATAAAGGCGGAAGGAATGGAGGCAACCAAAGCGTAATTAGCAGCACTCGGGAAATAGGTTTGAAATAGCTGCTCAACCACATAAGTTGTATAAGCCCCCAGCATCACCATTTCGCCATGCGCCATGTTGATCACCCCCATCACACCAAAGGTGATGGCAAGACCAATGGCAGCCAACAAAAGAACCGAAGCAAGCGACAAGCCAAACCAAATATTTTGCACCGCTGTCCATGTGGAAAGGGCAGTTTCAATTTTTTGTGCCGCGGCCAAGGCCTCACTTTTTAAAGGGTCAGAAACGCCCGCCGCATAAGAAGTGAGAAGGGATGAGGTGTCGCGGTTTGTTTGCTTTGACAACGTATCAATGGCGGCTTTTTTTGCTTCGTCTGATCTATTACTTTTTAACGTCGCGGCAGCAGCGGCAACACGCATGATATCCGCTACCGCCGGATCGCTCTCGGCAGGAATTGCCTTTTCGAGGGCTGGTAAGGCTGAGGCATCTCCAGATTTTAAAACCGCCAACGCTGCATCTTTGCGCACCTTCACGTCTTTGCTGAATAAGGTTAACCCGCTCATCGCGTTGCTGATCATTTCACGTAGCGAATTATTGACTTTGATTTTCTCAACGTCGGCCTTTGCGGCTTGGCCTGCATCGACATTGTTAAGCGGATCGGCAAGCTTAAAAATATCGCCTGAAGCCGTTGCAATAAATACTTTGTGGTCGGATTTTCGTACAAACAATGCGCCGTCAGATAGAGCCTGCAAGACGGGTACCACAGCAGGGCTGCCCGAGGATACCAAAGCTGTTATTGCGGCTTCACGTTCTTTGAAACTACCAATCGCCAAGCCGTCGACAAGCATGCTTACATCCTGTGCCAAAGAGGTTGACACGGAGAGCCACAAACAAATCACAGCTAGAAGATATCTGAAAACGCCCATAAAAACTCAATCCTCCTTATAAAAGCCCGGCCGGGGGAGGAACCCAGCCGGGCCTTCGCCTTTTAGTAGTTAGGTAGCGCCACCGCATTTTGCAGTTGCCACATTGAAGTTGCCGCAATGAAGGGGCTTGCGCCAATCAGAGATCAAATCTTTTGAGCCTGGCAAGAAGTCAGACCATTCATCGCCAGCGACTAGACCGGGTGTTTGCCAGACCACATCAATTTGACCATTGGCTTGAATTTCACCAATGAACACAGGTTTGGTGATGTGATGGTTCGGCAACATAGCGGCGTAACCGCCTGTTAAGTTTGGTACAGTGACGCCGATGATGGCATCTTGCACGGCATCAGAATCCGTCGTGCCAGCTTTTGTCACGGCTGCAACCCACATGTTAAAACCAATGTAATGCGCTTCCATGGGATCATTCGTAGTGCGCTTGTCGCTCTTAATAAAAGTCTGCCAATCTTTGATGAAGGAGGCATTGGATGGCGTGTCGATGGACATGAAATAGTTCCACGCCGCCAAATGGCCAACCAGTGGCTTTGTATCAAGGCCAGCAAGCTCTTCTTCGCCAACCGAGAAAGCCACAACAGGAATATCTGTTGCCTTCACACCTTGGTTGCCGAGCTCTTTGTAGAATGGAACATTAGCATCACCATTGATGGTAGATACAACGGCTGTCTTCTTACCGGCAGAACCGAACTTCTTCACATCTGACACAATTGTTTGCCAATCAGAATGTCCGAATGGCGTGTAGTTGATCATGATGTCTTCTTTGGCAACACCCTTCAGCGTGAGATAGGCTTCCAGAATCTTATTCGTGGTCCTTGGATAGACATAGTCGGTGCCCGCCAGAACCCAGCGCTTCACGCCTTGGTTCATCAAATAGTCAACAGCTGGAATGGCCTGTTGGTTTGGAGCAGCACCTGTGTAAAATACGTTCTTCGAGCTTTCTTCACCTTCATACTGTACAGGATAGAACAGCAAGCTGTTCAGTTCTTCAAACACCGGCAAAACGGACTTGCGCGAAACCGATGTCCAACAGCCAAATACTGCGGCGCACTTATCACCCGAGATCAGGCCGCGAGCTTTTTCAGCAAACAGCGGCCAATTCGAAGCGGGATCAACCACTACAGCTTCGAGCTTTTTGCCCAACAAGCCGCCCTTGGCGTTTTGTTGTTCGATCAGCATCAACATCACATCTTTTAATGTCGTTTCACTGATTGCCATGGTGCCGGAAAGTGAATGAAGAATACCAACCTTAATGGTCTCGCCTTCGGCAAAGGCAAATTGTGGAACCAGTGCCGCGCCAGCAAGTGCTGCGAAGGCCACTGTTGATTTCAAAAATCCCCGTCTGTTTGTCATGTTGCTTTTCCCTTGATGCAATTTGTGCACTGAAAATACTTTGCAACAGACATGCCAAGTTTTAGTCGAACCTAAAATACTGTAATATAACGAAAAAAAAGTTGCTTTAAATTTAAGCAACGCTTTTCTGATGTAAACTTAGGCGTACCAGATTTGGGATGATCAATTACTGTGCGCTGCAAAATTAGAAAGCGATGAAATTTATTTCATGTGTCGAACAATGCGACATCTAATTGCGGGAGCCAGATTTGGACTGACGACCTTCGGGTTCTAAGCCTGTCCTTTTCAGTAAATTAATGGGCGGCCCGAAAGGATCGCGCTCAGGCTATGTAATAAATTACGCGGTCTGACCAACCGTACCCAAGCTGCCATTTGAATTTATTGAGATAATTCAACAAATGTCCAACTTTATTTGCGAGCCAATTATATCTTTGCAATCACTGAGGATACCTAGTTCACAATAATTTGACAATGTTCTTATTTTGTTCTTTATTGTTTTAATGC
>JANYLQ010000032.1 GCA_025363755.1 Hyphomicrobiales bacterium
CCACATCTCGAACTCAGTGAGTTATTCAGTATAAAATCACATAATAGGTGAAGTTATTTTTATACTCAGGAGTGGTTGCTACTGAAATTCAGTCCTCACACCCATTCCCGTCACCCTTGCGAAGGCAAGGGTCCAGCTTTGAGGTCGGGACGGCTTTAAAAAAGCTGGATTCCTGCCTTCGCAGGAATGACGAAATTGGTGGGTGTCGTCACCCTTGCGACGTGGCTAGCCCGAAGCGAGAGGCAAAGGTCCAGCTTCTTCTTGAACCGCATTCACAGTGGCCATAGGCTCGGGTCATGTCCCAAGAAAAACACCCTGCAGTCTATAACGGTGTCACCAGTGCTTTATGGAGCCGGGTTTGGGATCATAAAAATGGAACCACTCCGGGCTTTACTTCAAAATACAAACTCAATCTCCTGGTCTGGTACGAACACCACCATGGCATGCTCGATGCCATCAAGCGCGAGAAGCAATTGAAAGTTTGGAAACGGGATTGGAAATTCCGGCAGATCGAACAAATGAACCCCGATTGGTTGGATTTGCATGACGCAATCGACGCAACAGCCACACTCGTTGAACCAAAAGCTGGACCCTTGCCTTTGCAAGGGTGACGGAGCCTAGGGGGTGACGAAGTTCAGGATGACGCTTTATGCTATTTTAAACGCGCGTTGCAGCATGTTGAGTTGGGCACCAACTGATGTTGTGTCGTTGACTTCATCGTTGTTCACGGCTTTGCGGTTTAACATGGAATCTAAAGTCTTGATGCGCTCTAACAGGCGCAGGGAACGTTCGACCAAGTCCTTCAAACCGTCGGGCGTTTGTTCGCCGCCTTTGAGGTCGTGACCTCTGCCGATTTCGCTCAAGTTAATGCGATGTTTTTCTTTGAGGGCTTCGTCGTGGTTCATTTCACCCGTGGCGATGGCGCGCTGGAGGAGGAGCCATGAGGCCATTTGCATGAGGCGTGTTGTGAGGCGCATCGATTCTGTGGCGTAAGCAATGGCGCCTACACGGTCGAGCGCGCGGGCATCAATGCGGCCTTCGCCGTCTAAATAATTGGCGGTTTCTTCAACGAGGCCCATGCCTTCTTTAAAGGTTTTTTCGAATTGTTCGGAGTCTGTGAATTTTGCGAGGAAGTCGATTGTTCCTGTTTCCATCGCTGAATTGCCCTGCATGGTTAATCGCCCCTTACTCACAAACATAAAACTATCCCCAAATTTGATCATGGCGCGGCTTTATGCTTGCGTCAAGTTCAGGCGATAGGAGCAAGTTTCGGGCCAGAAAAAAAGCCGCATGAAGATGCGGCTTTGAGTTTAAACAGGGAGGCGTCAAACAGAGTGGACAGAACCCACTCGGAGAAACCCAGAAGGTCTGGGTTGCTATTTACAGTAAACATTAAGTATTACTGATTGGTTAATTTTGGTTGCAGACCGATTCAATTTTATGATTATTTCTTGAAAAAAGCGTCGGCTGCGGCTTTTCCGGACTGTTTTTTCGCAATCTCAGCGCGAATTCGTGCAATCTCGGAGTCTAAAGCGATAATGCGGTGTTCCAATTCAGCAATTGAAATGGCGTCCAAGTTTTCGCCGATAACCATGTGGGGTTTGGCGCGGGGTTCGTTTTCAAGGTCCATGTGGCCTGCTCCTTGTTGTGTTATAGAGCATGCAACAGTCTTGAAATGGTCACAATAGAAAGATGGGAATCCAATAATGAACCACATGAAAGCAATTTCCATACGCGAACCGGGCGGGCCAGAGGTTTTGAGTTTGGGCGATATTGAGCGGCCTGAGGCGGGGGTGGGGCAGATTTTAATCAAGGTCGCAGCTGCGGGTGTGAACCGACCAGACATTTTGCAACGACAAGGCGGGTATCCGCCGCCAGCTGGTGCACCTTTAACGCCCGGGCTTGAAGTTGCCGGTGAAGTTGTGGCGCTAGGGCAGGGGGTGAAGAGGTATCATCCGGGAGACAAGGTTTGCGCTTTGGTGCCGGGTGGCGGCTATGCGGAATATGCAGTGGCGGCGGAGGATAATGTGCTGCCGGTTCCTGCTGGTTTGAGCATGATAGAGGCGGCTGCTATTCCTGAAACTTATTTTACGGTGTGGACGAATGTGTTTCAGCGTGGAGGATTAAAGGCTGGCGAGAAGCTTTTGATCCACGGCGGTTCAAGCGGGATTGGCACCACGGCGCTTCAATTGGCCAAGCAGTTTGGGGCATATGTGATTGTGACAGCGGGCAGCGACGAGAAGTGCAAGCAATGTTTGGCACTTGGGGCGGATGTGGCAATTAATTATCGTGCCCAAGATTTTGTGGCCGAGATGGAGAAGGCGGGTCTTAAGGCAGATGTTATTCTCGATATGGTGGGCGGGGATTATGTGGCGCGAAATTTAAAAGTTGCGGCGCTGAATGGGCGGATTGTGCAGATTGCGTTTCAGCAGGGATCGAAGATTGAGGCGGATTTTTTACCAATCATGTTAAAGCGGCTGACTTATACGGGATCAACCTTGCGGCCACGGACTGTGGCGGAAAAGGCAATTATTGCGCGCGAACTTGAAGAGAAAGTTTGGCCATTGCTGGCGGCGGGAAAATGTTTGCCGCAGATATTTAAGACATTTGCTCTTGCTGCTGCTGTGGAGGCGCACCTCCTGATGGAGAGTTCGGCTCATGTGGGGAAGATTGTGCTGACGGTTTAAATCCGTTTGCATTGGTGGTTCCCAAGCCCTATATGACCTTCATCCCCGACATCGTTATGTCAAACAATACAGGGCCGGAATACGGTTCTGAAGGAGAAGAAACACATGTCCGCACCTCTGATGCCAAAAGCCACTGCAGTTTGGTTGGTTGAAAATACTGCGCTTACATTCAAGCAGATCGCTGATCTTTGCGTGTTGCATGAGCTTGAGGTGAAGGGCATTGCGGACGGCGATGTGGCAGCTGGGATTAAGGGCATGGATCCGGTGACGGGCGGACAATTGACCCGTGATGAAATTTCAAAGGGCGAGGCTGATCCTAATCACCGCTTGCAAATTCTGGTTTCAAAAGTTGCAATATCAGTGAAGCGCTCAACGACTGGCCCGCGCTATACGCCCGTATCGCGCCGTGGTGATCGTCCTGATGCGATTATGTGGTTGTTGCGTTATCATCCAGAGCTGACTGATGCTGCATTGATGAAATTGGTTGGCACCACGAAGCATACGATTGCATCGGTGCGTGACCGTGACCATTGGAATGCTTCGAATATCAAGCCAGTTGATCCTGTAACACTTGGCCTTTGTTCACAATTGGAATTGGATTTGGCGGTTTCTAAAGCGGCTTCAAAGGGCATGAAGAAAATGCCGATGCAGGATGCTGCGGCTCCGCGCACGCTGATTCCGGCATCTGAAGTGACAGGCACAACCGCACACAGCGCTGCGATGGCAGAGGCTGAGGCCGAGCGTGCTCAAGCTGAAGCGCTCGCAATTCCAGCACCACGCGAAGTTGAAAAGACATATGATGCTGATTCAGTGTTTGCGAAGTTGAAGGGTTTGAAACTCGAAGAGGATAAATAGAAATGCGCATTCTTGTGGTTGGTGCCGAGGGTACAGTTGGTCAAGCAGCGATTGGCGGGCTTCGGGCTGGCCATGAGATTATCAAAGCTGGACGTAAATCTGGCGATGTGACTGTGGATATGATGGACGCTGCATCAGTGAGCGCCATGTATGCCAAGATTGGCAAGGTGGACGCCGTGGTTTGCACAGCCGGGCATTCATATTTCGGGCCGATTGATACAATGACACCGACGCAGTTTCTTGACGGTATGAAAGATAAAGTGATGGGCATGGTCAATCTGGTTTTGCTTGGCCATCCTCATGTTAATGATGGCGGTTCGTTTACGCTGACCAGCGGCATTCTTTCGCGCGACCCTATTCGTCAAGGGGCTAATGCGGCAGCCTGTGATGGGGCGCTGGATGCGTTTGTGATTTCAGCTGCCATTGAAATGCCGCGCGGCATTCGGATCAATGCGGTGAGCCCCGGCTTGCTGCAGGAAGCTGAACAGAAATATGATGGATTTTTCCCGGGCCATGATGCGGTTTCATCGCGGCGTGTTGGTTTGGCTTTTGCCAAGAGTATTGAGGGTGCGATTACGGGGCAGGTTATTAAGGTTGATTAGCACATCGAGCGTTCTGGTTTAATCCATTGTTTAAAATCGTCATGCCCGCCCCCGCCTTCGCGAGGACAGGCTACGGCGGGCATCTACGTTTTAAGGGTTAGAAAACAGAGATTCCCGCCTGCGCGGGAATGACGTGCTTTTGGTAATGGGTACAATTTGACTGATCACAAACTACTCCTTGACCGCCACCACATAATTAAGCGGCATGCGTGCGCCATCGGCGTAGATTACTTGGCCTGAGATGTAGCTTGAATCATCTGATGCCAAGAATGATGCGATGGAAGCGATTTCGCTGGCTTGGCCAATGCGGCCCAGTGGTGTTCTCGACATGATGCGGTGCATGGCTGCCTTATCTGTGGCGACTGATTTCAACATGTCTGTCATGATGGAGCCCGGGCCAATAGCGTTCACGCGGATGCCGTGGGGAGCCAAGGCCAGTGCCGCAACCTTGGTGAGTTGGCGCACACCGCCTTTGGACATTGTGTAGGGTGCGATGGCGGGGATTGCGAGCGTGTCGTTGACCGATGACATGTTCACGATAGCGCCTGGTTTGCGGCCAGTGGCGATTTGTTTGACCATTTCCTTCGCACAGGTTTGCAACATTAAGAACGAGCCCTTGAGGTTGACACCAATCACCGTGTCGAATTGTTTTTCGGTGATTTCAAGGAAATCTCCAGCAATCGAGATGCCTGCATTGTTGACAAGAATATCAACCGCGCCATGTTGTTTGACTGTTGCGGCGACGACTGAGTTTACGTCTGCTGCTCTTGATACATCACAATGCAAATAAGTTGCGCCGATGCGCTCGGCTTCAGCTTGACCTTGCTCGTCGAGCACGTCGGTCATAACCACTGTTGCGCCATCGGCAATGAAGCGCTCAGCGATGGCGAGGCCTATGCCACGGGATGCGCCGGTGATGATGGCGATGAGGTTTTTGAGATTCAAGGCGAGCTCCTATAGTGCGGTGTTTGGTGAAAAAGTTTTCCAACGGCGATTTTGACTTTTCTTTGAAAAGTCAAAACGCTTTAATGTGTATGAAAGTTGCCTGTGTCGGATTCGAGCACGATGTTGGCAAGCGTTAAGTGACGCGGGCGGCTGAGGGCGAACAGGGCTGTTTCAACAACGTCACGATTGGTGATCCACGAGTCTGGGCTGGGTGTTGCGTTCCATTCAGCTTCATTGAGGGGAGAAATGTCTTTGATGAAAGTGGGGTAGAGTGCGTTGACGCGCACTGGCCTTCCGCGCAGTTCTTGGCGGAGCGCATCGGTCATTCCCGTCTGTGCGTGTTTGGATGCGATGTATGCAACTGATGCGCCTTGAAGGGGCGCGTTGACCATGCCGCTGACCGAAACAATGTTCATAATGTCGCCAGCACCTGAATGTTCGAGCAAGGGAAGTAGGCCACGCGTGAGAAGCAGGGTGCCTGTCACGTTACTGGCGATGGTGGTTGAGATTGCATAGGCATCATGATCAGTCATCGAGCCTGGTAACCAGGTGGCGGCGTTATTAATCAAGATATCAAGGGGGCGCCCATCATCGCGGAATTTTTTGGCGAGTTGGGTTACGTCTCCCGCATCGGCCAAATCAATTTTAAAACTGGCAGGAGAATGGCCAGTTCGCAATCGAATAGACTCTGCGAGGGCTTTTACATTCTCAGTGTTGCGGGCTGTCAGCGTGAGGTTGGCACCAAGATCAGCCAATACCACAGCAAAAGCTGCGCCAAGGCCTCGACCTGCACCGGTGATCAGAACATGTTTATCTTTGAAAGTCATTTGCTTAGCTTAGCAGCTTTGTCGTAGTTGTTAAGTATCGAAACCAATGAAAAGAATCATGACCGCATCACCCACCAGCAAATATGCTGTAACCTTTGTTTTCATCACCGTGCTTTTTGACATGGTGGGGTTTGGCATGATTATTCCTGTGCAACCTGCATTAATTCAACAGGTCGCAAAGGTTGACCTTGCTGCGTCTGCTTTTATCGGCGGATGGATGTTTTTTGCGTTTTCATCAACGCAGTTTTTGTTTGGGCCAACGCTGGGTAATCTTTCGGATGCTTATGGACGCAGACCGCTTTTGTTGATTGCAGTATTTGGACTAGGCGTTGATTTTCTCGTTACAGCGTTGGCACCCAGTTTGTTTTGGCTTTTTGTGGGGCGCACATTTGCCGGGCTCTGCGGTGGATCATATGTGATTGCCAATGCTTACATCGCTGATGTGACGCCACCTGAAGGACGCGCCAAGGCTTTTGGTATGATGGGGGCGGCGTTTGGTTTGGGCTTTGTAATTGGGCCAGCTATTGGCGGGTTGCTTGGCGCTTATGGCCCACGCGTGCCATTTTTTGTGGCGGCTGGTATTTCACTTTTGAATTTTGTGTTTGGATATTTTGTTTTGCCGGAGACATTGAATCCCGAGCAACGACGGGGTTTTGAATGGGCGAGGGCTAACCCATTTGGAACTTTCAAAGTGTTTCGGAGCTACCGTGGCGTGCTGCCGCTTTGCGCTGTGATGTTCGTTTATTTCTTTGCTTCGGCAGTCTATCCAGCGATTTGGCCATTCTGGGGCATTGCCAAGTTTGGCTGGAGCGCTGAAATGATCGGCATTACACTCGCAATATTTGGGATAATAATGGCGATTGTTCAGGCGTTTCTAACGGCTCCGGCGGTCAAATATTTTGGCGAATCTCGATTGACTATTATCGGGCTGATATCAGCGGTCGTTGGCTCGATTGGTTTTGCTGCTGCTCCACATTTCACGTTTGTCGCCGTTTCACTCTTTCTCTACGCGCCAGAGGGCTTTGTGCAGCCCATGCTTTCTGCACTGATTTCCAAACTGGTTCCTGATGACGCTCAGGGCGAATTACAGGGTGGGCTCGCTAGCGTCATGAGCGTATCGATGTTGCTCGGCACTTTGTTTTTTAGTCAAGAGTTTGGATATTTCATGAGTGGAAAAGCTTGGTTTATTTCGCCTAATGTTGCGATGTATACTTCTGCGGCCATATCTGCTCTGGCCGCGATACTCTTTGTATCAGGCACAAGGCTAAAGAGAGTTTGAAACTACGAGAAAAGCCTCTGGTTGCATTTTGTTGAATTTGATTTGGTAATTTGGCCCGCTTACGCAGTTTTTTTGTCGAATATTGCATTATTAATTTAATCCTTAACTCATATTAATGGCCTCCGGCTGTAGCATTCCTAGAACTAACGATTGGATATGTTTGCAATGACTGACTTGGCTTTGGCGTTTGGCCAACGTGGACTTTCTGGATTGAGGATTGTTTTTGCTAGCTTTGCCGCACAATGGTTTTTGCTGGTTGTGCCTGCCTGCTATTTCATCACAAATTTTGTCTTGTTCGAACGATTACCTCATTACGGCTTGGTGACGATGTTGACGGTGACAATTGGTGTTCTCATGTTTGCTTTGCCAATTGGACTGTTTTCGGTTTTGTTGGTGCGATTCCTTGGATATTTGAAGGCTGGTCAATCACCGTTTATCGAGCTCCGTCGGGAGATTGCTGAATTTGTTCAGAACCCTGCGCGATTGGTGAACGGACTTCCGATTTTGGTTGCAATAGTGTTTCTCAATAAAGCGTTGTTAGAGTTAAAGACATCGATCCCTGCAATTCATCCTTTTGAGTGGGACGAAACGCTTGCACAGTTAGATCGAACCTTACATTTTGGTGTTGACCCTTGGGTGATTTTGCAAACTGTAATGGGGCATGCGGGTATAACTTTTGTTGGAAATATATTTTATAGCCTTTGGTTTTTCGTGATGTTCGGTGCCTTGCTATGGTTTGGATTTCAAAAACAAACAGGCGAATTGCGCAGTCGATTTTTCTTGTCCTATATGCTGTTGTGGTGGATTGGTGGCGGGCTGCTGTCGGTGTATTTCTCTTCCGCAGGCCCAGCGTTTTATGGAGCTTTGGGTTTACCGAACGATCCCTATGTCGGACTTATGGCCTATCTGCATGACGCCAATTCGAGAATGCCGATGATCAGCTTGGCGATGCAGCAGCATTTGTGGGATGGTTATGAGGGCAAAAAAATTGCGATTGGAATTTCTGCTTTTCCTTCGATGCATAATGGATCGGCGTTTTTAGTCGCGCTGGCGTTTCGGCCAATTTCGCGGGTGCTCAGTAATATTTTCTTCGGCTTTACTGCAATTATATTTGTGACATCGATCCATCTTGGCTGGCATTATGCAGTTGATGGCTATGCGGCGTTTGCTTTGGCAGGGCTTATCTGGTGGATCACCGGGCCTATTGTCAGTTATCTACATCGCCAACCAAGTATGAAGCAGTTTAATGATGAGGTTTCACAGTTCTCTGCTCGGTAAAAATTCAGTTGATGAAGATTTCAGCGATCACATATCTCGTGCGCGACTATGATGAAGCAATTGCCTGGTTTGTGAATGCCCTTGGGTTTGTGTTGATTGAAGACACGGATATGGGCGAGGGCAAGCGCTGGGTTTTGGTTTCATCAGAGTTGCAAGGCGGAATTAATCTGCTGCTGGCGAAGGCTGTTGGGCCAACGCAAATCAATGCCATCGGTAAATCCGCAGGCGGGCGCGTGAGTTTCATTTTGAATACAGAAAGTTTTGCTCAAGACCATGCACGCATGATGGCGGCCGGTGTTGAATTTAAAGAACCCCCGCGCCACGAGCCCTATGGCACTGTGGCGGTATTTGCAGACCTTTACGGCAATCTTTGGGATCTCATTGAGCCCAGATCAAGTGTTTAGGCGGCTTGTTTCACTTCACGCTCAATACGCGTGATTTCATCCTTAATTTTAAGCTTTCGACGCTTTATTTCTGCAAGCTGTGAATCCGTTGTGGCCGGATGTGCAACAGCGTCCTTCAGCTCTTTTTCCAAAGCTTGATGTTTAACAGTTAGTTCATCTAAGTGGCTTTTCAGGCTCATTCCATTCTCCGCATAAAAGGGTTGGGAACCTACGCGCAAATCACGACACGTGTTTGCAACAGGAAGATGACATAAAAATGGGGGCTTGTCGAATGCTTCACAAGCGCATAGTTGAAAAATATATTAGATTTCGCGCCAAAGGTTAACGAATACACCCATGGATACGCTGCAAGAAGTTCAACTGCGATCAAAGCTGCACCAGCTCTATCAAGAACATCGGGATTTGGATGACGCGATTGCCGCTTTTCAGGCTTCGGGCAAGGCCGACCCACTTCAACTTCAGCGATTGAAAAAGATGAAATTGGGCATTAAGGACAAAATTTCACAAATTGAAAATATGCTGATCCCCGATATTATTGCTTAAAGGAATAAACTTTGAAACCTGTTGTCGCCATTATTATGGGGAGTCAGTCTGATTGGGCTACGATGAAACACGCGGCTGACATTCTCGATGTGCTTGGCGTGGTTTATGAATCCAAGATTGTTTCAGCGCACCGCACGCCAGAGCGTATGTATGAATTTGCCAAGAGTGCAAAAGCCGACGGATTCAAAGTGATTATTGCAGGCGCTGGTGGGGCGGCGCATTTGCCGGGCATGACGGCATCGCTTACCACTTTGCCAGTGTTTGGGGTTCCGGTGGAATCCAAAGCATTATCAGGGCAAGACTCGCTCCTCTCCATCGTGCAGATGCCGGGTGGAATTCCGGTTGGCACTTTGGCCATTGGTAAACCCGGAGCGATTAATGCGGCTTTGCTGGCGGCGCGCGTTTTGGCGTTGCAGGATGAGGCTTTGAACATGCGGCTTGAAGCGTGGGTGACAAAGCAGACAGTTTCTGTTGCCGTTGCACCCAAGGATGAAGCATGAGTGCTTTGCCGCCAGGTTCAGTGATTGGTATTTTAGGGGGTGGGCAATTGGCGCGGATGTTGGTGCTTGCGGCTGCTCCTCTTGGGTTGAAGTGTCATATATTTGCGCCTGAGACTGATAGCCCGGCATTTCAAGTATCAGCGTCGCACATGGTTGCTCAGTATACGGACGAATCTGCGTTGCTGGAGTTTGCTGCTGAAGTTGATGTGGTGACTTATGAGTTTGAGAATGTTCCGGTTGCGGCGGTGGAGTTTCTTGAAAAACTAAAACCCGTGCGGCCTGGTTCGAAGGCCTTGTCTGTCGCGCAAGATCGTTTGAAAGAAAAATGGTTGGCGCGGGACATGGGTGCGATGACGGCGGATTTTACGTCTGTGGATTCGCTGGAAGAATTGCGCAAGCGGGCAGGGTTGATGATCGAATATCCATCGATCCTCAAAACCACGCGCTTAGGATATGATGGCAAGGGGCAGGCTAAGCTTCATTCTGAGTCTGACATTGATGCGGCCTGGGCTGTTATGAAGAATCAGCCAGCTATCCTCGAAGGATTTGTGCATTTTGACCGTGAGATATCGGTGATCTGCGCGCGTGGGGTGGATGGCGCGTTTGCGGCTTACGAACCCACCGAAAATGTGCACCGCAATCATATCTTGCACACCTCCACAGTGCCAGCCGTTCTTGATGTGGAGTTGGCCATTGAGGCTGTGTATTTGGCGCAGCGGATGGCGGATACGCTTGAATATGTGGGGGTGCTGGCGGTTGAATTTTTTGTGGGCGCGCATTCGCTCTATGTGAATGAAATAGCGCCTCGCGTGCATAATTCTGGCCATTGGACACAGGATGCTTGCGTGGTTTCGCAGTTTGAGCAGCATATCCGCTCCGTAGCAGGCTGGCCTTTGGGAGCTACTTTCAGGCATTCTGACGTGGTTATGACCAATTTGCTGGGCGATGAAGCAGATGCTTGGGAAAAGCTGGCAAATCAGCCAAATTTGGGTCTTCACCTGTACGGAAAGGCTGAATCTCGGCCAGGACGGAAAATGGGGCATTATAACCGTATAACCCCTCGACAGGGGTGAGCGCCTGTGTTAGGGACTCGCGCAATGAAGGCCCCATCCGGGCCTTTTTAAATTATTTAACTCTTTTTTAGTTCGAGGTTTCGCTTGCAAGTTATCGTTCGTGACAACAATGTTGATCAGGCTTTGAAAGTTCTGAAGAAGAAAATGCAACGTGAAGGCATTTTCCGTGAGATGAAGATGCGTGATGCTTTTGAGAAGCCGTCCGTAAAGCGCGCTCGTGAAGCCGCTGAAGCTGTGCGCCGCGCCCGCAAATTGACCCGCAAGAAGTTGCAGCGTGAAGGTCTGTTGCCGATGCCAAAGAAGATCGAGAAGCCTAAGCGCTTCGGCGGTGGAGCTGGTGCTGGTGGCGCTGGTTTCTAAGGTTTAAAAAACTGAATTTAAAAAGGCCGCTGGTGATCAGCGGCTTTTTTGTTGGGGTTATTTTTGACTTGATTAGTCATGCGCTTCAAAGATGCGAAAGTTTTCGGGTTTAAGATTTTCTTTTGTGATCCCCTGCAAAAAAATCGATGAGCCATTCGAGGCGTAGATAATCTTCACGCCCATTAAGTCACCTTCTTTTGCCTCTTGCATTTGCATTTTTTCAAAACTGTATCCGCCAATGATGGTCAACATATCAGATGCTTTGAAATCGGTAATTGTATCTGCGCCGTCATAGCCGCTGCCTGATGTGGCGTAGGTCGAAAACATAAATTGGTTTTTGCCGCCGCCACCGGAAAGCAAATCATCACCGGGGCCGCCATTGATTTTGTCGTTGTCTTGGCCGCCGATAATTATATCATTACCAAAGCCGCCATAGAGACGGTTGTGGCCAGCGCCACCTGAGATGAAATCATCGCCACCGCCACCAAAGATAATGTCGTCGCCAGCACCTGTTGAGATCGTGTGGGTTTTGTTGTCGTTGAATAAGATAAGATTATGGGCGTTCGGGTTTATTTGGGCTTCATCAATCGTGCCATCGGATGCTGAGATGTGGATGTCGATACCCTTTTGGCCTTCGGACCGCATATTGTGATATTCGCGGCCACTCAAAAACGCGTTGTAAGCCAAGCCTACTGGTTTCCAGTTTGGTTGGCCACTGGGTTCTAATTTTGAAGCTGCTAAGCCATATTGATATTGATCGCTTTGCACCGCGCCATCTGCTGGCTGTTCAAACATCTCATAAACTGTTGCCGTGTTCACAAAATCCCAGTTGCGCATCAGGCCCAGTGTTTGCACCAGTGTCTCGGCTTGGGTATTTTCGGTCATTTCTTGTGGCAAGGTTTGGCCCAAAGGCACATCGCCATATTTGAAGGGATCAGCGAAGGTGGTGTTGAGCTGGGCGAAGAAATCCGATTTGGTCGGATCGCCAACATAGGAGCTGGCGCCCCATTCGGAAAAATTAACACTTATTTTGCCGTAACCCATTTGGGCAAAGCGCGCCATGGTACGCGTTACACCCATTTCCGTGTTAGTATCAAAATATTGGTCGGCGTTATTGTTTCGGCTGGCATAGTCGAAGACGCGATCTTTGAACGGTGTGGACTGGGCGCGATCAATCAATGTGCCCCATGTGAAGCGATCATCGGTGGGCATCAACACGCGGCCATAGGTCATGTTACCGCGCACATCATTGGCGCCGTCTTCAAGTTGCTTGTGATAGCTGGTGTAGGGTTCAAGCCAAGCTTGAACAGTGTTGCCATAGGGATGCAGCCCGATTTGATCCAAGGCGAGATGGCCCGATGCATTGGTCGTGCTTGCGTGTTTTGGTTTGTAGTCGGCAATCGCTTGCCAGAAAGATGAGTTGTAAGTTCCGCCGACCGGAGGGGCAATGATCGGTGGGCCATATTTCAGACCAATGCTGGCATAGGCGCTGTGCACGCGGACGAGTGCGTCATCAATCATTGAAAGATATTCTGTGTATGGCATTCGTGTCCATGCATCGGCGGGATCATTGCTGCCTATGATCGGCGGCGTGCCGTTGCCATAGATGGTGCTCACTTCGTTGAACACTTCCCACCCGCCCATGCCTTGCAGCGTGGCGTTGCCATCTGGTTGTTTGGAAATATAGATTATCAAGTCGGCGAAGAACTGGCCGACATAATCTGGGCTGGCGAGGGAGTTTTCGGTGAGGCGTGCAATTTGTTCAGGTGTTGGGTGATAGGTAAATTCGCCTTTTTCGCCTGATTTCCAAGTTGCGAAATTCGATGCGGGTTGACGCGCCCATTCTGGAATGACGCCAAAGTTAAAAACCGATTTCAGGCCCAGCACATGTGCGTTATGCAAATCCTTATAGGCCTCAAATAGATTACCGCCATTCTCGCCGTAACCACGGTCGCCGAGATAACGTAAATATTGTACTGGTTTGAGCTTTGAAGAATTGGGGTTGAAGGCGGTTTTTGGTTTTGATTGAAAGTTTTGCCAACTGGTATCGATGCGGGCGGCTGTGCCACCCGTTTGCTTCAACTTATCCATCAACTGGATGAAACGGGTAAAGCCCGTTTCCGACCAGCTGTGGAGGTGATAGCCAAAGCCCGTGTTCTGCTCTGCGCGCAGATTTGTTGCACAAAGCAAGCTGATGGCGAGAAGGCAATTGATGCGGAGCATTGGAGAGGTTTAGCGTAAAGTTCGGCTGACCCGCAAACGCATTGCCGAACTTTGCTTAATTAGACTTTGATCGTTTTTGATTGATCTATTAGCTTCAGTTCGTCATGCCCGCGCATGCGGGCATCTGCGTTTCCGATCCAAGAAAACAGAGATTCCCGCCTTCGCGGGAATGACGACGTATTTGGAAGATTAGTTCATCCTAAGTTGATCATTCTCTAGGCAGCAGGAAGCTTCTTCGCTTCCGCCAACGCAGCTTTCATTTGCGGTAACAGGTCAGCATTAGAGGCGATGTAGTTGTTTGAAAGCAAAGGGTTTGCCTCGCCGTTCAAACCATGCACAAAGCCACCCGCTTCGCGGATCATCAATACGCCTGCTGCCATGTCCCAAGGATTTAAGTTTGCATGCCATGCGCCGTCGAGCCTGCCACAGGCCACGTAGCACATATCAAGCGCTGTCGAACCCATGGCGCGGATGCCAGCGGTGCGGAGCTGCATAATCATCATTTCGGCGCGGCGTTCTGCATGATCTTTGTTGCCGCGATTGGGCAGGCCTGTGGCGACTAGGCTATCAACCAATTCACGGCGACCCGCCACGCGCATACGCTTGTTATTAACAAATGCGCCCGAGCCTTTTTCGGCGTGGAAGAGTTCGTCTGTAATCGGATTATAGGTGACACCTGCCACGATCTCGCCCTTGCGTTCGAGCGCAATGGTTATGGCGAAATAGGGCAGGGCATGCATGTAATTGAACGTGCCATCAATGGGGTCGATGATGAAGCGATGATCAGGGTCAGTGCCTTTGTGTTCGGCTTCTTCCTCGCCGAGAATGCCGTAAGCGGGGCGGGCTTTGAGCAGCTCTTCGCGTAAGGTTTTTTCGGCTTTTTTATCGGCGTTGGTAACGAAATCGCCGGGGCCTTTGACGGAGATTTGCAGGCTGGACACTTCACCAAAATCACGCTGCACGCCACGGGCGGCTTTACGAACGGCGGCGATCATTAGGGTCATGATAGGGGTGGTCACAGGGCATTCTCCGGATTTGTTGGAGGGTGGATAGCAAGTGTTGGATGAGAAGGCTAGTTTTTAGCTGGGGTTGCCATGGGCTTGAAGGCAGCGGCGCGAGCTTCGGCTTCTTTTACGATTGATGGGGCGAGTTTGGCGGCGGCATCATCAAGCTCAGCATCGGCGCGGCCACCCGCTTTAGCCAGAATGTTCCATTTGGCGGCTTCGATGGCATCTGCGGTCACACCTTTGCCCAATGCATAAAGTTTTGCCATGCGGTTTTGAGCTACCGCATTGCCATGGTTTGCGGCCACGAGCAACCATTTGGCGCCCAGCGTTTCGTCTTTCTGAACGCCTTCACCGCGGAAAACGAGAACGCCATATTCGAGGGCCGCATCAGGCATGCCTTGGGTTGCGGCTTTAGCGAACCAATCAGCGGCTTTGATGGAATTCTTTTCAACGCCGCGACCATCCGTATAGAGCAGCGCCAAATTATATTGCGCTTCGGCCAAGCCACTATCTGAGGCTTTTTGAAACTGTTCGAAGGCTTTGTTCCAATCGGGTTTATTATTGTAAATGCCACTATAGAGCAGTCCTAAATTATATTGGGCTTGAGCATTGTCGGCGGCGGCGGCTTTTTCAAGCCAGGCGCTGCCGTCATTCAAGTTTGGTTCGCCCAATGTGCCATCAAGCAGCATCATGCCCAACGCCAATTCGCCATCGACATTGCCTTTTTCAGCGGCTTTGCGAAACCAGAGCTTGGCGGTTGGCGCGTCGACCTCAACACCCAAACCCTTTTGCGACATGGTGCCTAGCATGACGAAGGCGCGCGGATCATCCTTTGCTGCATATGCATCAGCGATGGGTTTGGCATCCACGTAGTTACCATCGGAGAACAGAGCCATGGCTTCTTCGAATGTTACATCATCAGCACGAGAAGGCGCGGCCAAACAAAGCAAAATGAGGAGACTGGCGAGAATACGAATCATGAAGTTAGCTTAGCACTCAGCTCATTGATGATGCGCGCGGCGGCATCGGGGCTTTGCCACATGTCATCGGAAGGCCTGATAAAATCGGGGTTATGGGGCAGCATTGTGGCGAGGTCTGCTGGTGTTAGCGGATCAAACGGCACGGCAGGGATTTCTGCAATATCGTTCCACCATTTGATGAGGGGCTCGCCGACGGTTTGAGATTTCTGGTTGAAGGCCACATAGTCAGCGCCTTGCTCAGCGGCCTCCATGGCGGTGTGGCGCGAAGTTCCGGCATTAATGCCAACCATGGCATCCCGCGGCAGAGACATGCGCAGATCGACAATCACATGTTCCATGTTGCTCAAATGCAAACCATCAGCGCGAAGCCTGCTCACAATGCGTGGTTCAACGTCTTGAAGGAAGACTGCAAGATCTAGGCTTTGCAGCGCTGCTACGTCTTCGGTTGACACGGATTCTGGAACAATGATGGTGGCGCAATCACCCGCAGCGCAGGCGGCTTTTGCGCAGGCGATGATTTGGGCGGGTTCAAGCGTGTTCGGGGCGACGAGGTAAAAGCGGGCAGACATGTGGATTAAAGACTCGCAAAAATGATTTGCCGCAGTATCGGGCTTTATGCCTTTGATTTCAATTGCTCAGTGCTGGGTAGATAAAAGGCCAGAAGACCAATTGCAGGCAGGATGGAGCAGAGCTCGAAAATAAACTGCAGCGTGGTGTGGTCGGCGATTACACCCAGCACGGCGGCACCCAAACCACCTGAACCGAAGGCGAGGCCGAAGAATAAACCTGAGATCATGCCGACGCGGCCGGGCATGAGTTCTTGGGCATAAACGACCATTGCGGAAAATGCTGATGACAGGATGAGCCCGATGGGAATGGTGCAGGCCACCGTCCAGAATAAGCTAAGGTGTGGCAATGCAAGCGAGAATGGAAGCGTACCGAGGATTGAAAACCAGATGACGGATTTGCGGCCGATCCGGTCTCCAATGGGGCCGCCAGCGAAAGTGCCCACGGCCACAGCGCCGAGCAGAACGAAGAGATAAAGCTGGGCTGCTTGAGTGCTGACGCCAAACTTATCGATGAGATAGAAAGTATAGAAGCTATGCATGCAGGCCATGTAAACAAATTTTGAAAACATGAGCGCTACCAGAATGGCTAGTGAAATTTTGACCGTGCGTTGATCGAGGCCAAATTGAAGGATCTTATCACCAGATTTCTTTTGTGTGAGGTGGGTGGAATACCAGCGTCCGACGCCCGATAGGATGATGATTGATACGGCGGCAAGGCCTGCAAACCAAGCGAGGCTCGTTTGGCCGCGTTGCAGCACGATGCCCGCTGCGAGAAGTGGGCCAATTGATGTGCCGATATTGCCGCCCACCTGAAACAGACTCTGCGCCATGCCATATTGCCCGCCTGAAGCAAGCCTGGATACGCGCGAGGCGTCGGGGTGGAAGATCGATGAACCTATGCCGATGCAAGCGGCGGCGATTAGCAATGCTGGATAAGAATGTGCCGTCGCCAATAGGATGAGGCCAAGCGCCGTGAACGCCGGGCCGAATGGCAAGATATAAGGCAGGGGCTTTTTGTCTGTGAAATGGCCGATTAAGGGTTGAAGGATCGAGGCCGTGACCTGATAGACCATCGTCAATAATCCCACTTGGCTGAAACTTAAGGCATAGTTTTGCTTCAACATGGGATAGACCGAAAGCATGACGGCTTGCAGCGTGTCGTTGATCAAATGGCAACCAGCCGCCGCGAAAAGGATCGCATAGACGGCGGTATTGGCGCGGGTGGGGGAAAACGTGGTCACAGGTGCCTATTAGCAAAAGGTTTTGATTAGAACAGCAAAGCAATTTGCATGGGCGTTATGCCCATGCGTATTGCTACTTCACAAACAGTGCCGCAACACCTGGCAAATCCTTGCCTTCGAGCCATTCAAGAAATGCGCCGCCCGCTGTTGAGATGTAAGTGAAATCATCTGCCACGCCGGCATGATTGAGGGCTGACACGGTGTCTCCGCCACCTGCAACGGTGACGAGTTTTCCAGCTTTGGTGCGTGCTGCTGCATATTGGGCCACGGCCACTGTTGCGGCGTCGAAGGGTTGCATTTCGAATGCGCCGAATGGGCCGTTCCACAACAATGTGTGGGCGTTGTCGATGGCGGCTTTGATGAGGTCAACCGACATGGGGCCAACATCCAGCATCATGCCGTCCGATGGAATGCCGTCCACGCCATAATCATGCGAGGGCGCGTGGGCTTTGAATTCATGGGCTACGATGGCATCAACGGGAAGTATGATGGCGCAATTGGCGGCTTCAGCTTCGGCCATGATTTTGCGGGCGGTGTCGGCCAGATCTTTTTCGACAAGTGATTTGCCCACTTGGTTGCCTTTGGCAAATAGGAATGTGTTGGCCATGGCACCACCGATGACGAGGGCTTCAACTTTTTTCATCAGGTTGCTGAGGAGATCAAGCTTTGATGAAACTTTAGCGCCGCCGACAATGGCAATGACTGGGCGCTTTGGTGTTTCAAGCGCTGCGCCTAAAGCTTTGAGTTCGGCTTCCATGGCGCGGCCCGCATAAGCCGGAATGATGTGGGCGATGCCTTCAGTTGAAGAATGTGCGCGGTGGGCGGCCGAGAACGCATCATTCACAAATATATCGCCAAGGCCGCTAAGCATTTTGGCAAAGCCTTGATCGTTTTTTTCTTCGCCGGCGTGATAGCGGGTGTTTTCCATGAGGATCACATCACCAGGCTTTGCATGAATATGAGGTGCTGACTGCCAATCGGTGAAATGGAAATGCACTTTGTGGCCGAGGGCTTTTTCAAGCGCGGGGGCAACTGGCTTTAGTGACATTTCCGGAACCACTTTGCCCTTTGGCCGATCAAAGTGCGCGAGGATGATGACGGCTGCGCCTTTGGAAAGAAGTTCCTTAAGTGTCGGCACAACGCGATCAATCCGCGTGGTATCAGTCACCACCCCATCAGCAATCGGCACATTGAGATCTAGGCGGATGACAACACGTTTGCCAGAAACATTAACATCATCGAGAGTGCGAAATGCGGCCATGAAAAGCTCCTGATTTGAATTTGCGAGGTGCGTACATCAAGGTGGCAAGAGAGGCAAGCCCACCCTCCCCGTTACCCCTGCGAAGGCGGGCCCCGGCTCTTTTCGTTGCTGAACGAGAGCTGGATCAATCTTTTGGAGCATTAGTAAAACGTAATGCCAATTTTTAACTCTGAAAAATTCTCCATGGCGCGCGCTAGACTGAACCCCGATCAACTTAAGCGCACGCTGCGGCGTCCATGTGGTGCCATGGGAAAGTTTTTGTATTTGCCATACAGAAGCGCCGCTTGCGCCTTGCAGTCTGGGATTCGGAACTTCCTCTCCTCTTAAGTTAAACGCTGTAGGGCCATATTCAAAGAATAGATCAATGCTCGGATCAACTGGCTGCTCTGCACTATTCGGTATATTCTCAATTCTTTCCGAAATGATTGAGAACGGGATTCCAACAAAGTCGTTACCGACTTTTTTGATCGTGTTGCTAGGAAAGCCACTGAGCAAGAAATCGCCATCAGGAGAAAGTTGACTAACGTTTTCCAGTCCAAGCAGCTGCCAGCCCTTTTTCACTATAGCAATCGTCTCCGGATTAAGAATTTCGATTATCGCTATATCAATGGAGGCCGCATGAGATCCTCTCGGTCGAGAGACCTCAGATTTTCCAATTATCTGCAACTGATTCTTGCCAGAGTAACCCTTGGGTACGGCCAGCGTGTCAGCGTCTATTTCGTCGAAAAGATGATTAGCGGTTATCAGAAATATTCGACCTCTGATTTCGAAAAAAGTTCCAGTTGCTTTTGGGTCGACTATATTTTGAGAGTCGGAGAATATCGGGACCGTAACACTAAACAAAAAATTATTGATGGCACTCACAATATTTTCATCAAGCGCCATCACTTTTTCTTTTGTCAAAGTTGGAGTTTCTCCAATAAGCTGATCTCAATCTTGTAGTCGTCAAGAACCAAAGCGGGGTCCCCGCCTGCGCGGGGATGACGGTGGTGGTGGGCAGTTATTTTTTTGCCGTCGCCGCCTTCACCACGGCCTTCGCCGTAATCCCAAACTTCTCATAAAGCACTTCAGCAGGCGCACTCGCGCCAAAGCCTGTCATCCCGATAAAGTGGCCGTTGTCGCCGATGAATTTTTCCCAGCCGGTTTTCACACCGGCTTCAATGGCGATGCGGATTTTTTCGGTGCCGAGGACGGATGCCTTATAGGCCTTCGATTGGCGTTCAAACAGCTCCATCGATGGCACGGAGACCACGCGGGTGGGGTTGCCTTTTTTGTCGAGCTGAGCTTTGGCGTCCATGGCGATTTCAATTTCGGAACCGCTCGCAAAAATAACCGCCTTGGCTTTTTTGGCTGAAGGTTGTAGCTCATATGCACCCAGCGCGCACAAGTTTTTTGCGGAATAGGTGAGGCGGGCTGGCTTTAGTTTTTGGCGGGTGATCACCAGAATGCTTGGCGTCTTTGCAGACTCCAAGGCGATCTGCCAGCACTCGACAGCCTCCACAGCGTCACAGGGGCGCAGCACCAGCACATTGGGGATCACGCGGCAGGCAGCCAGATGTTCCACCGGTTGATGCGTCGGGCCATCTTCACCCAAACCAATTGAATCATGCGACATCACAAAGATGGAACGGATGCCCATCAAGGCGGCAAGACGGATGGAAGGCCTGCAATAATCAGTGAAGCAGAAGAACGTGCCGCCATAAGGGATCACACCGCCATGCAGCGCCATGCCGTTGAGTGCTGCGGCCATGCCATGTTCACGGATGCCGTAAGACACGTATGAGCCGGAATAATCAGCGACGTTGAACGATTTTTGATCTTTTGAATTGGTGTTGTTCGAGTGCGTGAGATCAGCTGAGCCACCCATGGTTTCGGTAACGATCGGGTTGATGACGTTGAGGGCGGCTTGTGATGAAGCGCGGGTGGCAACGTGCGGTGGCTTGGCGGCCAGTTCCTTTTTATAGGCAGCAATGGCCGCATCAAAATTCTTTGGCAATGCGCCCTTCATAAGGCGGGTGAATTCGGCCTTGTGTGGCGAGGCGGCCAAGCGGGCTTCCCATGCTTCACGAGCTGATTTGCCTTTCGATCCGGTTTCGCGCCATGCTTTTAAAATATCAGCAGGGATGACGAATGGTGCAGCATCCCAGCCCAGCACTTTGCGGGCCACGGCGATTTCTTCAGCGCCCAGTGGCGAGCCATGCACGCCTTGTGTGCCTTGCTTGTTGGTGGCGCCAAACCCGATGATGGTTTTACAGGCGATCATGGATGGGCGATCAGCGTGTTGAGCGGTGAGCAAGGCTTGGTAGACCGCGTTATGATCATGACCATCAACACGCACGACATTCCAGCCAGAGGCGGCAAAGCGTTGTAGTTGATCCGTTGAATCTGAAACACCAACCTTGCCATCAATAGTGATGCCATTATCATCCCACATCACGATCAGGTTTTTCAAACGCAGGTGGCCTGCAAGCGACAAAGCTTCCTGGGAAATGCCTTCCATCAAGCAACCATCGCCACACAGCACATAGGTTTTGTGGTTGACTAGGTCATCACCAAAGCGCGCGTTCAAATGGCGCTCGGCCATGGCAAAACCCACGGCGTTGGAAATGCCTTGTCCCAATGGGCCTGTGGTGGTTTCAATGCCTGTGGCATGGCCATATTCTGGGTGGCCAGCGGTGATTGAACCCCATTGGCGGAAATTCTTGATCTGCTCCATGGTCATGTCTTTGTAACCGGTCAGATGCAAAATCGAATAAAGCAGCATCGAGCCGTGGCCTGCCGACAGGATAAACCGATCACGATCTGGCCAATGCGGCGCAGAGGCATCGAATTTCAAAATATCGGTGTAAAGCGCAGTCGCCACATCGGCTGCCCCCATCGGCAATCCCGGATGGCCGGAATTGGCTTTTTGCACGGCGTCCATGGAAAGAGCTCTGATGGCGTTGGCCATGGTGCGGGGGGCAACTGCGTGCGTATCGGTCATTTTGTAATTCCTAAGGCTGCAAAATAGAGTTCAAAAGCTTTGTTATCACCGGCAACGGTGCTGTCAATTGCCGGATTTGAGCGTTTCAAAATTCGGACTTAATGGGTTTTGCTGGCCTAAAGAATCAGTTATGCGGGCCAAAGACTTGTGCTAAAAGGAAAATTGCTGTGAACTTGGGCGGTTATGGCAAGGGGCGAATATGACTGAGATGAATAAGTTAGATGCTGCGTTTTCTCGCTTTGAAAAGGCTTTGGGCCAATTTGAAATGGCGATGAAAAGCAATACAGATGAAACACGCCGTTTAAAGGCGTTAGAAGGCGAAGCTGCAAGCATTCAACGCGACCAACAGCGTTTGAACAAAGAGCTTGATCAAGTGCGCGTCAAAGCTGCTGAATTGGTGGATACTAGCAAGCAGGCCGCTGGCAAAATTGATACGGCCATGGGGCGCATTCGCTCTGTGCTACACTCGAACAGTGGAGCTTAGCGATGGCCAATGTTGTTGTTACGGTTGCTGATCGCCCCTACACAATGCAATGCCCCGATGGTGAGGAAGACCATTTGCGTGAGCTTGCCTCATTGTTGGATGCAGAGGTTGTTCGCATTAAATCAAGCGTTGGTTCAATCGGCGATATTCGTTTGCTGGTGATGAGCGGCTTGATGGTGGCCGATCGTTTGAGCGAGTCTATTCACAAGATTGAAGCGCTGGAAGAACAGGTGCAGGGCCTGCGCGAAAGTCGCAATCTGGTGCAGACGCAGATGAAAACGCTGGAAACTAATTTGACGACGCAACTGGATTTGGCTGCGGCGCGGCTTGAGGCTATGGCGAAGGCGGCGGCTGAGTAGCATTTTTTGGTTCGTGCACTGCGGTGACCAGCACGAAGCTGATGATCATCAACAAATACCACGAGCCCAGTTTTTCAATGCCAACGGGCGACCAACCGTTTTTGATCTGATGTGGATAGAGCCAAACTGATGTGAATGTGCCGATGTTTTCCGCAAACCAGATGAAAACTGCGACAAGAAAGAAACCAAGCAACATCGGCATGCGCCTTGGGATTTGATCGCAGGTGAAATAGATCCATGTGCGGCGATACATAAAAGCTGTTGCGGCAAAAATTACCCAGCGCAGGTCGAACATATAGTGGTGTGTGAAGAAATTGAGATATATAGCGGCGCAAAGCACCCAAGTCGCATTTCGATTTGGATAGTTTGAAAAACGGAAATCGAACAATCTCCAGCAGCGCGCTATATAGCTGCCGATTGTTGAATACATAAACCCTGAAAACAGCGGCACGCCTGCAATGCGAAAGAAGTTTGCTTCGGGATATATCCATGAGCCTTTGTAGGTTTTGAAAATTTCCATGATGGTGCCGACGACATGGAAGATGGCGATGACTTTGGCTTCTGCGCGATGTTCGAATTTCATCAGAATGAGTAAAGCCTGCATTGAAAGCGCCAAGAGAAACAGAAAATCGTAACGTGCGAATTCGGCTTGTTTTGGATAGAATAAATAGGTGCCAAAGATTGATGCGATCATCACGGCTGCAAAAACACAGGCCCAAGCTTGTTTGATTCCGAAGATCAGAAACTCGTGCCAGAATTGCCCAAGTGGAAGGGGTGCGATGGTTTTGCGCGAAAAGGATGTGAAAGAGGCCAGCCATTGATCGCGTCTGCGCAGTTTCACATTTTCATCCATGATGTGAAAGTAACTGATTTGGTTGGGCTAAGCTATATCACCGTCTTGCGCTTGAGACTTTTTACCCGTCACCATAGCACGGACTAGATTTTCTTTGTGGCGGACACTCGCAAGGATCACGCCGCCGATGTGGCCTGGTAGCAATAACACCACACCATATGCAAAAACTGAATGCGTGATTTGCATGGAGTCTTCGCCGTACCAGGCATCGGTGGTCATTAGATAGCCGGAGAGTGCCGTGCCTGCCACGCCGAACAAAAGAGCCAGCACCATCATGCCGCCTGCGGGGTTGTGGCCTACATATCTGGCTTCACGGCTTTTGAGAATGTCGATGATATAGTTGAAAACGACGCGCGGATTTCGAATGAATTGGGCAAAGCGCGCGTAGGGCGAGCCGACAAAGCCCCATAGCAATCTGAATGCGATGAGGGCCGCTGCGATCAGGCCGATCCATTGGTGGGTTTCATCCCGCGACGAGGATGTGAACCAAGCCGTGGCGAAACTGGCCACGAGGCTCCAATGGAAAATCCGTACCAGAGGGTCCCAGACGCGCACGCCCCCATGCGCGTCTGAGATTTGGATATTATTGTTCGCCAGCTTCTGCATTGTCGAGCATTTCAAATGTTTCAGCATTGTAAGCTGCATTGGCTTTTTTGCCTTTTGCGTCTACTGCGTAAGTTTCGTAGCAACCTTTTTCGACCTTAATCTTGGAAACGGTGATGCCTTCGAGCTTGAGCTTGGCGATCAACGCGGCTTGTGGCTGAAATTTGGTTTTATCGGTGGCGCAAGCTGGCTTTGCAACAGTTGCAGCAAATGATGAGCCGGCCAGAAGAATGGCACAGGCGGCGATGATGATTGAACGGTTCATGTGGTTAACTCCATTGATCGGCCAAATCGGTTGGCCATGGCGCCTGACTAGCCGTGACGACATGACAGCTCGCTGACAGGTGGACTTTTCGTCAGCGAACTCCTACATAGGAAACGGCGATGCTGCTCGGTGCGTGTGGAACCATTTTTCCCAGGGCCTATAATCGATCATCTTGGGAGCTGTCCCTGAGCCAGACCGTGGTCTGATTCAAACGGCGCCCACCTACGTAAGTAGGGACCAGGGATCGTCAGTTCCCACGGCCCATGGTGGCTCGCCACTTTCAGTCTATGACTGAAATCCTTTTGCGCAAGTTTACGAAAGTGGCCTGCCACTTCCTTTTTTCCCTCCGCCTGTTTAAGGCAGGGGATATGGATTTAGTTCAGATTAAGAAAGAGGCCCGTGTGGCCGCCACTTCGGCGCGACTTATGGCCCACGAAACGTGGAAAGACCGTACGCCGCTGGCTTTGGCGGCCCTGCCGTTTCCTTTTCAGGCGCGGGCTGGTTTTAACGTGGTTTCGGCGTTTCATCCTTATCAATCAGAAATCGATACGCGACTGCTTTTAGGCAAGTTGGCTGGCGAGGGTTGGACAACGTGTTTGCCGATTGTTTTGGGTAAGGGCTTGCCGCTGGAATTCAGGCGTTGGTTGCCGGGTGAGCCTTTGGTTAAAGGCGTGTGGGGCATTGAACGGCCGCCGGATACTTCGCCTTTGGTGGAGCCTGATGTGTTGATCATTCCGCTTTTGGCTTTTGACCGCCAAGGGTTTCGCCTCGGTTATGGTGGTGGGTTTTATGACCGGACGCTCGAAAAGCTCCGTATACTGAAGAATATAGTGGCCATTGGTGTTGGTTATTCGGGTCAAGAGGTGGGCGGGGTGCCGCATGGTGCGCATGATCAACCTCTGGATTATATGATGACGGAAAAAGAGATTTTTAAATGCGGCTGATATTTTTAGGCGATGTGGTTGGCAAGTCTGGGCGCGAGGCGGTTTATGAACAGCTGCCCATTATCCGCGAGCGCTACAAGCCTGATCTCGTTGTGGTCAATGGCGAAAACGCGGCGCATGGCTTTGGCATTACCGAAGATATTTATTTGAAACTGCGAGAAGCTGGGGCTGATGTGGTGACACTCGGCAATCACTCGTTTGACCAGAAAGAAGCGCTGATTTTTATTGAGCGTGAGCGCAATATGCTGCGCCCAATCAATTGGCCTGCAGGCTGCCCGGGGCGCGGCGCGCAATTGGTGGAGACAGCAAAAGGCCAACGCGTGCTGGTGTTGCAAGCGATGGGCCGCGTGATGATTGAGCCGCAACTGGATGATCCATTCCCCGCCGTGATGCGCGAGATTGAGCAATGTAAACTGGGCCGCGACTGCGATGCGATTTTGATTGATATGCATGCTGAGGCTTCATCTGAGAAAATGGCGATGGGCCATTTTGTCGATGGCCGTGCTTCGCTGGTGGTGGGCACCCACACGCACACACCAACTGCTGATCATCAGATTTTACCAAACGGCACAGCTTATATGACTGATGCTGGAATGTGCGGCGATTACGACTCCATCATCGGCATGGCAAAAGAAGAACCGCTGCAACGCTTCCTGCGCAAGCTGCCCGTCGAACGCATGAAGCCAGCTGAAGGCCCAGCTACGGTGTGTGGCGTGGCGGTTGAAACAGATGATCGCACGGGGCTGGCCGTGATGGTGGCTCCGATAAGAGTAGGGGGGCGGTTATCTCAAGTGGATGTGGCAGGTTGGTAGCGGCCAAACTTCAGTTATCCCTTTAATCGCCCGATTTAATTTGTACTTGCCAAGTGCATTTCTTAATCTCAATATCCATTCAATAATAATTCATGCCATGAAACTGGCGGGGTGGAAGATTGTTTGAGCAGCCTGTCATCGCGTTTGAGAATGTGACTAAAACCTTCGGCAATGTACATGCTGTGGTCGACAATAATCTTGCAGTGAAAGCAGGAGAATTTCTATCGATATTGGGCCCATCAGGTTGTGGTAAGACCACGAGCCTGCGGATGATGGCGGGGTTTGAGCAGCCGTCGTCAGGTGCTGTTTCCATTCAAGGACAGAATATGACAGGAGTGCCTGCTTTTCTGCGCCCGGTAAATATGGTGTTTCAGCATTATGCGCTGTTTCCACATTTGAACGTGGCCGATAATGTCTCTTATGGCTTGCGCCAGCGCAGGCCCAAACCAGCCGACGCTGAGCTCGCCAAGTCAGTTGCCGATGCATTGGAGATGGTGCGCCTGAGTGGTTATGAAAAGCGGCGTTCTTATGAACTCTCAGGCGGGCAACAACAACGTGTGGCTCTGGCAAGGGCGCTCATCAATCGACCCGCAGTATTGTTGCTTGATGAGCCGCTGGCTGCACTTGACCGCAAGCTGCGCCGCGAGATGCAGATTGAGTTGCAAAATTTACAGCGCAATTTGGGCATCACATTTTTGCTGGTTACGCATGATCAGGAAGAAGCCTTATCAATGTCAGACCGCGTGTGTGTGATGCGCGAGGGGCGCATTGTGCAAATTGGTTCGCCACGCGAGCTTTATGACAAGCCGATTAATTCATATGTGGCGGGCTTTGTGGGCAAGGCGAATTTTTTTGTCGGGCCGAAGGCAGATACCGTGTTGTGTGTGCGGCCTGAACTTCTTGAAATTTCTGCCACACGCAAAACCCTGCCACAAGGCCTCGCCGATGCGTTTGATGTGACCGTGCTTAATCGTATTTTCTTAGGCGAACATACGGAGTATCTTGTGCGCCATGAAAGTCTGGGCGACTTTACGGTGTTATCGCCACGCAAATCGGAACATGCATCGGGTGTATTTGATATTGGCGATAAGGCCGCCGTGGGCTGGCATAAATCTGCCGCACAAATTTTGACAACAACTTAAAACCAAGGGAGACTGAAAATGAGCAATGATACAATCAAGCCGCAAAAATTTCTCGAGGAACTGCGCCGTTATGAAAAAGGTTCGGTTACACGTCGGCATTTTTTAGGTGTCACGGGTTTGGGCCTTGCCACCTCCGTGATGAGTGCTGCGGTGCCGGGGCTGCAACCCCGTAAGGCATTCGCTGAAGGCCTATCTGGTACGGTGAATTTCACTACATGGCCAAATTATTTTGCACAAGAAAATATCGATAATTTCACCAAAAATACCGGCGTTAAAGTGAACGTTACGATTTTTGGGTCGAACGAAGAAATGTTGGCCAAGCTGCAAGCGGGTTCCACGGGTTGGGATTTGTTTGTGCCGACCAACTACACAATCTCGACCTATAAGAAGCTCGATTTAATTGAGCCACTCGATATGAAGTTGGTGCCAAATTATGATGCTTCAACGCAGGATCCGCAGTTTACGGGGCCCGGCACAATTGATGGCACGCTTTATGCCATTGTGAAAGACTGGGGCACCACGGGCTATGTGGTCGATACGCGTAAGGTGAAGAAGACTCCTGAAACCTGGAAGGATTTCTTTGATGCGGCCCAAGGCGAACTTTCTGGAAAAGTTTTGGTGCATGACTATCAATTGACCACAATTGGTGGTGCTTTGAAGGCGCTTGGCCATTCATTCAATTCGGTTGATGCAGGTGAAATGGCGGCAGCAGAAAAATTGTTATTGGCGACAAAGCCACATCTCTTCGGCATCAATTCAGACTATCAACCCTCGATGCGCAATGGCGATGCTGTTATGTCGATGTGTTGGACGAATGATGGCGCACAGTTGCACCGCGACATAAAGGAGATGGAATACCGATTGGGGAAAGATGGCGGAGAAATTTGGGCGGATCACTACGCCATTCCAAAAGGTGCACCAAATCGCGCGGCTGGTTATGCTTTGATGGATTATTTGCTTACGCCCGAAATCAACGCCAAGGAAGTGAAATCAAACGGTGCGCCATCATCTGACTCGCGCGTGAACGCGATGGTGCCGAAAGAAATGTTGGAAAATCCGATTCTCTATCCTGCCAAAGAATTGCTATCGAAGTTGGAATTTGGTGCGGCTGAAACTTTGACGAACCCGGTGCGTGCCGAAATTATGGCGCGCTTCAAGGCTGCTTGATCTATGAACGATGCTAAACACTCCCGCACACTCACAGCACTATTGCTGGCACCTGCGGGGGTGTTTTTTGTTTTTCTGCTGGTGCTGCCATTGCTCGTCATGCTGGTTTATTCGTTTGGCGTGCGAGCACCTGAAGGTGGTTATCAAGCCGCCTTCACATTTGATAACTATTTAAACTTGCCGGCCCGCGGCAAAGCTTTCACCAACACATTGTTGTTGGCACCGTTGGCCACTGCACTCACAGTTTTATTCGCATATCCGATGGCCTATTTTCTTGCCGTTAAAGTTTCACCGCGCTGGCGCAATGCCATGCTGGTGTTGGTGGTGGCGCCGTTTTGGACGAGCCAATTGCTGCGCTATTATGCATGGATGATGATCCTTGGCTCGAAGGGCATTCCGTCTTGGTTGGAATGGATTGGCATTGCTGATGTGCGCTTACTCAACACACCTTATGCAGTTTTGATCGGAGCTGTTTATGGGTTTTTGCCACTGATGGTACCGCCGATATTTGTCAGCCTTGAAAAGCTTGATAAGCGGTTGCTCGAAGCATCTGCTGATCTTGGCTCCAAGCCTTGGCAAAGCTTTTTACAAATCACTTTGCCATTGTCGTTGCCGGGTGTCGCCACAGGCTCAATGCTGGTCTTCATTCTGCTGATGGGTGATTATATTTTGCCGCAATTCCTCGGTGGTGGAAAAGTTTACTTCATCGGTAATGCGTTGGTTGATTTGTTCTTGCAATCGCGCAACTGGCCATTCGGTGCCGCAGTATCGATAGCATTAGTCATCATCATGTTCGTAACGATGTATTTCTATATGCGCTTCGTGCTCGGAAAGACCGACCAGCGCCGCGTTGCAATGGTCTAAAACATGAGAATCTATGCCACGCTTGTTTATCTGTTTTTGTATTTTCCAATCGCTTTGATCGTTGGGTTTTCTTTCAATGCCGGAAAATATGCGATGGATTGGCAAGGCTTTTCCTTAGCGTGGTATAGCAAGGCCTTTTCTAACCCACTGATCCTGCAAGCTTTAATTACCAGCTTGATCATCGCGGGAATGACAGCGTTGCTCTCGGCCATTATCGGCACGATGACAGCACTCGGCCTTGAGCGCGTTACAGGCCGCACACGAACCATATTCGATGCGCTGATTTACATTTCTATCATGGTGCCTGGAATTGTAATCGGCATTTCCACATTGATTGCGTTTGTCACTTTGTTCAACATGGTCAATCCATTATTGCTTTCGCTGTGGAATATAAAAATCGAAATGGGAATTTGGACTGTGATTGCCGCGCATGTGTTGTTCAACCTTGCAGTGGTGTGTCTGCTGGTGCGCGCGCGCCTCACCGGCATGGATCGCAGTTTGGTTGAAGCTTCAGAAGATTTATATGCAACACCCATGGGCACATTCAGGCAAGTGGTGTTGCCGTTATTAATGCCGTCAATTCTTGCGGGCTTTCTTTTGTCTTTTACCTTTTCGTTTGAGGACTTCATCATCACATTCTTCGTGGCAGGTCCGAATGTAACATTGCCCATCTATGTGTTCTCTTCGATCCGTCGAGGCGTGACACCTGAGATTAACGCAGTGGGAACAGTGGTGCTGTTGTCATCGCTGTTGCTGTTGGTTATCGCGCAAGTAATTTTACAACGCAGCGAAAAAATCGCAGTTGCAAAATCGTAAACGACCAATGATGTAAGAAGTTATCCATCATCCATTTGGATGACGACATTTCTTTCATTCAGTGTTTAACCATGTCGTAAGTTGGCGTGTGTCTATGGTTTCTCCCTCTGATCATGTCCAGCTTACTCTCAATTTCCGTTACCAGGGTTGAAGCTGGTTTTTGGAATTCTGCAGATGGCTTAGGGCCGCGCGCGGGACGCCCCCTCCGTGCGTGTGGCCCTTTGCTATTGGCCCAAGATGATTCATTTTTTGTGACAAGCACCGCAGTATATTTTTGTACTTCACCTAAACGAATGACGACTGCTTTGGGATAATTGCTCAAAGGTGGAAGGGGTCAACAGTAATTTATGTATGCACTTCTGCCTTTGGCGGAATGGTGATGCAAAAATTAAAATGCAAAGGATGCGGCCATGAAAAATTACAACACCTTTAAAAGCTACGTCACTAAAACTGTATTTGATCCTGACAAAAAAGAATTTGAAGAACGCCGTGTCGAGCAAGAAAATTACGACGAATCCCCGCTTAACATTCAAGAAGTGCCTTTAGCTTTGGCTTTTATGGTCGTCGGTCTTCAACGTCCTACAAAGCATAAACGGCGCCATTAAAAACTAATAATTTCTGAAATGGGAGTCGACAATGTTGAATTGGCGGTCGCATAGTCTTTTGCTTTTAGCTTCGTTCATTTGGGGTTTCAGCAACGTATCGCAGCAGAATATTCTTCAATTTCTGGGGCCAATAACGACGGTTGGTCTTCGCTGTTTGCTTGCCAGTATCGTAGTACTTCCGTTTGCTTGGAATGCTAAAAGAGATTTTCCGCGAATTCGACATTCGGGAAAATTATTGGCCGTGGTCACAGCTGTAGCCTTTGGTCTGGGGGTGTGCCTTGCCCAAATCGGAATTGGTTATACTACGGTCATCAATACCAGTTTCTTTATCAATACTTGGACAGTGATCACGCCGATCTGCATTTGGTTTTTGCAGAGGGTAAAACCAGGAAAATTCACATTGCTTGCCGCTGGCATCACGCTGGTTGGCACGTTTTTGATGGCGGGTGGTTCGCTTGACGCGTTAACGATTGGTGACGTGTTGTGCCTTTTGGCTGCTTTTGTTTATTCGATCTGGGCAATATGTCTGACCGAGTTTGTGAGAAAATTTGATGGGGCTCTTTTGATTTCATTATTTCAATTTGTTGTCACAGGTATTTTTTGCATCATATTTGGCCTGCTAACTGAGTCATTCAACTGGCAGACTCTGCCTAATGCGATTCCAGATCTTTTAATTTTGGGCGTACTCTCAACTGGTTTTGGCTATGTGCTGCAGGCGGTCGCCCAGACAAAAGTGTCAGCCTCAGTGTCGGCAGTTATTTTAAGTATGGAAGCCATTTTTGGTGCCTTGGGAGGCGTATTATTTCTCGGCGAAAATTTTACTACGATTAGTTTACTGGGAGCAGCATTGATATTTGCCGGTGTCATTCTGGTTCAAACAACTTGCGAATCTGAAATACTTACAACCCAAAAATCGGTGTTAGGCGCAAGCAAACCTCAGCCTGTTTAAAGCTTCAAATTGAACTTAAGCATATCAAAGAGATCGCAATTCGATTCTATGCCTTTTTGCGGAAGAAACTTGGCAGCTTGGCTTCACCAGCGTCGGCAAGCCTGCGGACGATGGTGGTGGCTTTTTCCATTTGGCCTTTTTCAAGAGCAATTGTCGCGCCATTACTCATTTCAGTCAAAGTAGCGATGGAGGCAAAAAGCCTTCCCGTGGGGGCAGAATCAGCCAATGATTTAACCTTTCGCAATGCCGCAGCGCCAGAAGCGCCAAAACTCTCGCCGTCAAACGAGAATGTTTCAATCGAAGCCAATTTTGTATTCATACTAAACTCCACACACAAACCTACTGGCTTCAATCTGGCTTGTTAACGTTAAAAGCTGGTTAAAGCTGGGCGCTTGTATGAATAGATTGTGACTGGCTATAAGGTCTGAACAGAATCTTAAGGGGCGCACCATGGCTGGTCATTCACAATTTAAAAATATCATGTTCCGCAAAGGCAAGCAGGACAAGATGCGCTCCAAAATTTTCTCCAAACTGGCCCGCGAAATTACCGTGGCGGCCAAAGCCGGCGTGCCTGATCCATCTGCCAACGCCCGTTTGCGTCTTGCCATCCAAAATGCCCGGGCTGAAAATTTGCCGAAAGATAATATTGAACGTGCCATTAAAAAAGCTGCGGGTGCTGAAGGCGGAAATTTTGATAATGTGCGCTATGAAGGTTACGGCCCCGGTGGTGTGGCCATCATCGTTGAAGCGCTGACTGATAATCGCAACCGGACAGCTTCCAATGTGCGCTCGCATTTCACCAAGCTTGCTGGCCACATGGGCGAAACTAATTCGGTTTCATTTATGTTTGCGCGCGTGGGTGAAGTCACCTATTTGCCAGCTAAAATTTCGGCTGATGCGATTATGGATGCGGCCATAGATGCGGGTGCCGATGATGTTGCTTCAGATGAGACATCGCATGTGGTGACGTGTGCTTTTGAAAGCATTGGCGAAGTTTCCGCCACATTAGCTGCAAAGTTTGGCGAAGCTGAAAGCATTAAGATCGTGTGGAAACCAAATGTTATGGCACCCATTGCAGAAATTGAAAAAGCTGAAACATTGATGAAGTTACTCGATTTGCTGAATGAAGAAGATGACGTGCAAATGGTTTTCACCAATGCCGAAATGTCGGACGAAGTTGCGGCTAAGCTTAATCCGGAAGAATGAGCATAGTTCGGATCATCGGATTAGATCCCGGCCTTCGAAATACCGGCTGGGGGGTTATTGAGTCTGAAGGTTCGCGTTTATCTTACATCGCCGATGGTGCCGTTCATTCCGATGCCGACGCGCCGCTGGCGACGCGCTTGTTGCAAATCCATTCGCAATTGATCAGTGTACTGAATGAATTTGCGCCTGATGAAGCCGCGATTGAAGAAACCTTCGTCAATAAAGATGCGCGCGCCACTTTGAAACTGGGGCAAGCCCGAGGTGCCGTCATGCTGGCCCCCGCCATTTGTCAAATCCCAGTTTCTGAATATGCGCCCAATGTGATTAAGAAAACGGTGGTGGGGGCCGGGCATGCGGAGAAGGACCAAGTGAAGCATATGGTCAAACTGCTGCTTCCACGCGCTGTTATGAAAACTGCGGATTCGGTGGATGCGTTAGCAATTGCCATTTGCCATGCGCATCACCGGGGTGCGCAGACTTTGGCCAAGATTTTGGCGCGTTCTTGACTTGTTCACTTTTGATTGGTAGCTCAATCACAGCCAGATCGCCATGCCCGCGCAGGCGGGCATCTGCGTTTTGGTCAAGGAAACAGAGATTCCCGCCTTCGCGGGAATGACGGGGATAGTGGCAAAGTGCATCCATGATTGGCAAATTAAAAGGCAGAATTGACTCAACCGGGCCAGATTGGGTGATGGTTGATGTGGGTGGGGTTTGTTATTTTGTGTCTTGCTCGTCCAATACTTTGCGCGCGCTTGTCCCCGTTGGTGAGTTTGGCGAGGTGCATACCGAGATGTTGGTGAGCCAAGATAATATTCGCCTCGTTGGCTTTGCCACGATTTTAGAGCGTGATTGGTTCAGGCTTTTGCAGACGGTGCAAGGTGTTGGCACGCGGGTGGCGCTGGGCATTCTTTCAACTTTGTCGCCATCAGAAGTGGGCAATGCCATTGCGCTGCAAGACAAGGCGATGATTTCGCGCGCCAATGGTGTGGGAAAGAAATTGGCGGAACGGATTGTGCTGGAATTAAAAGACAAGGTGCCGGCCTTTGCTGTGTCTGAGCTGGGGCAAGTGGCATCTGAATTGTCATCACCACGACCAACGGCGACGACTGATGCGGTATCAGCTTTGGTCAATCTGGGTTACGGGCAATCACAGGCGGCGATGGCGGTTTCACAAGCAATCAAGAAGAACGGAGATGATCAGCCTACGGAGCAATTGATCAGGCGGGCGCTGAAAGAGTTGGCGCTGGGATGAAAAGTGCAACCAGTCTTCCCCCGTCGAATTCAGGTGAGAATAATAGAACATGGCCCAGCAGCGAAATACTTCGTTGGGTAATTGTGTTCTCCCATTTTGTTTTTCAGGGTCCGCCCGTGGGGTGTATTGTTTTTTTAACATTTATTCCAATTTATCATGTCTTGGCGGTGTTCATGTTCCGTACATTTGGGATTTACGTCGAACCGGAATTTTACAACAACTATGTGAGAGAAGGATTTGTGAATGGAATTAAAACGCTTCCACTTATTCTTATTGTCGGCTTTTTTGCGAGTTACGCCCTTGGCGGCATACAAGCTGCGATCACAGGGGTGATTTCCGCTACTTGGAACCTCCGTTTTAAGACTTTGCCACTTTGGGTTCCGCTAACTGCTAGCATTTTACCAATTTCGATTTATCTAATTTTATATCCACAAAAACTGGCAGGAAGTGAGCAAATGGGGGAAACTACGAAAATTCCCTATCTGTTAATTTTAGTCGGTTTTACTCATTTATGTGCTGCATCTGTCTGCTGGTTTAGGGCGAGACGCTTTTTTAACAGGTCGATCTAACAGAAATGACCCGCCCCATTCTCACCACAGAACTTAAACCTGAAGACGCTTTAGACACGCATCTACGTCCGCAGCGGCTTTCGGAATTTGTTGGGCAATCCAAGGCCAAGCAAAATCTTTCGGTGTTCATTGAAGCGGCCAAAGCTCGCAAAGAGGCGCTAGATCATGTGCTCTTTGCGGGGCCTCCCGGGTTGGGTAAAACCACGCTTGCTGGCATTATGGCGCGGGAGCTTGGTGTCAATTTCAGGGCCACGTCTGGGCCGGTGATTGCCAAGGCGGGCGATTTGGCGGCACTTTTGACCAACCTCGAAGACCGTGATGTTTTATTTATTGATGAAATTCACAGGCTTTCTCCTGCGGTTGAAGAAATTCTCTATCCCGCAATGGAAGATTATAAGCTTGATCTGATCATTGGCGAGGGGCCAGCAGCGCGTTCTGTGCAAATTGATTTGGCGCGGTTTACCTTGATCGGCGCCACCACGCGCACGGGGCTTTTGACGTCGCCGCTGCGTGATCGGTTTGGTATTCCCATCCGGCTTGATTTTTACTCGGATGATGAGTTGTTGGATATTGTTGAGCGCGGTTCGCGGATTTTGCAAATGCCGATCACCCAAGATGGTGCGATGGAAATTGCCAAACGTTCGCGCGGCACACCGCGCATTGCGGGAAGGCTTTTGCGCCGTGTGCGTGATTTTGCTTCGGTTGATGGCACGACGAAAGTTGACCGCGTTGCTGCGGATAAAGCGCTTCGTATGTTAGACGTTGATCATGCTGGCTTGGACGCGCTCGATCATCGTTATCTCAAATGTATCGCGATCAATTTTGGTGGCGGGCCTGTGGGCATTGATACGATTGCCGCCTCGCTCTCGGAAGGCCGCGATGCCATTGAAGATGTGGTGGAGCCTTATTTATTGCAGGTGGGTTTTTTGAACCGTACTCCGCGTGGACGCTTGCTAACACATCACGCGTTTAAACATTTAGGGCTCGCCGTTCCACAGCGCTCTGAAATCACCCAAGGTATTTTGCCGCTTGAGGGCGATGATGTCTGAAATTCTCAAATATCAAGTGCGTGTGTTTTATGAAGACACCGATTTTTCGGGTTATGTTTATCATGCAAACTATTTGAAATATTGCGAACGCGCACGCTCGGACTATTTGCGGGTGATTGGTGTTGATCAAAATGCGATGTTTGCCGAGGGCCAAGCTTTTGTGGTGCGAAAGATGGAATGCGAATTTCTGCGGCCCGCAAAATTTGAAGATGTGTTGGATGTGGAAACGCGTCTCATAGAAATGAGCGGCGCAAGATTTGAATTGGCGCAAATGGTAAGGCGTGGGGCGGACGAAATTTTTTCCGCCAAAGTAACGGTTGCGATTATTGGGCCCTCTGGTCGTCCTCAACGCATTCCGTCCGATCTCGCGCAGAAGTTTTCCCGCTAACCCTCCATTAACCATAACTGATTCAACCACCCTCAACCCTAGGCTATAAGGCTTCGGGCGACAGGGTGATTCGAGAAACGCTTGAATTGCCGTAGTTTTGACAGATTTAGGCTGTTGAGGGGGCGGGCTTCTTGGGGGAAGTTAGGCCACTGGGCGGCCTTGAGGGACAAAGATAGATTTATGGATCCGATTACGACTGCAGCTGTGAGCGCTGGCGCACAGATTTCGATATGGCATTTGGTGTTTCAGGCGTCTTGGCCAGTTTTGCTGGTGATGATTGGTTTGGCTTTGGCCTCGGTATGGTCATGGGCGATTATTTTTGAGAAGTTCTATGCGGTGCGCCGCATGAACGCCGCCAATGACAAGTTTGAGTCCACGTTCTGGTCTGGACAATCACTCGAAGATTTATACACCATGATGTCTAAGCGTGAGACGGAAGGGCTGTCGGCGATATTTGTGGCGGCCATGGAAGAATGGAAGCGCAGCCAAGGCTCTGCCATGCGGGCAGGTTTTGCTGGTGTACAAAAGCGTATTGAAAAAGTGATGGACGTGGCCATTCAAAAAGAGATGGGTGGCCTTGAATCGCGTCTGTTGTTTCTGGCCACCACAGGTTCGGCGGGCCCGTTTATTGGGTTGTTCGGAACAGTTTGGGGTATCATGACGAGCTTCATGGGCATTGCCAACTCGCAAAACACCAATTTAGCTGTTGTGGCCCCTGGCATTGCGGAGGCTTTGATTGCCACGGCCATCGGACTTATTGCTGCCATACCAGCGACAATTTTTTATAACATGTATTCTGCTGATGCTGGCAAAATTGGTACGCGACTTGAGAATTTCGCTGATGAATTCTCAGCCATTATTTCACGCCAGCTGGATGAACGAGCTTAAACATGGGTGCAGGTGGAGCTAGGGCTGGCGGATATACGAGGCGCAATTCGCGCCGTCGGTCTTCGCATGGGGCGATCAGTGAAATTAACGTGACACCCCTTGTTGACGTCATGCTCGTGTTGTTGATTGTGTTTATGGTGGCGGCACCCTTGATGACTGTGGGTGTTCCCATTGAACTTCCGAAAACCGAAGCCAAGCCGATGAATCAGCAAACGGAGCCACTCACGATTTCTGTTCAGGCAGACCGCAAAGTCTATATTCAAGAGACTGAAATTCCATTGGGCGAACTTGCTGCAAAACTTCAGGCATTGGCCAAGAATGGCAATCAGGAACAGTTGATGATCCGCGCTGACACCGCTGTGCCTTATGGCGCAGTGATGGAGGTGATGGGTGTTTTGAATTCGGCTGGCTATACCAAGATTGGCCTTGTGACTTTTCCGAAAGATAAGGCAGCACCGGCAAACTGAGCATGAAGAAACCAGCCACCATATCGATTGGGTTACATGCGGCAATTTTGTTTGCTGCATTGGTTGGTTTTTCGGCACCAAAGCCTTTTGACGTGAAACCCATCGAAGCTATTCAGGTGGATATCAGCACGATCGGTGACAAGACCCAGCAAATGGCCACGGCAAAGGACGCCACACCAGTACCTGCCAAGCCCGCGCCCAAGCCCACCAAGATTGTGAAAGATGTGCCACCTGCACCAAAGGTGGCTGATGAGGTGAAGACTGCGGCGCATGAACCTGTGAAGCCGCCAGATCCTGTTCCACCTGAGCCAAAACCCGATCTAACGCCGTCGGAGCCGAAAACTCCGCCACCTGATACCAAAGCTTTGACTGACCTGTTGAAGAAGACCGAGCCGCCAAAGTCAGAAGAGCCAAAGCCAGTGGCTGATGATGCTTTGAAAAAGATTTTAGAAGAGCAGGCCGCCGAAGATCAAAAAAAAGCCGAAGAAAAAAAGAAGGCTGATGATCTGAAGAAAAAGGCTGAGGTGAAGAAGAAGGCTGATGAAAAAAAGAAGCGGGCTGAGATGTTGGCTCAGGCTGAAGCGGATTTGCTGAACAAGATAAAAGGTGAAAGCACAGCGCCAGCCAAGCCTTCAAAAGCAGAGGGTTCGCCCAAGCTTGCGGCCAACGATGCTCAAGGAGAAGATGCGGCAGCTACGGCCACTATTATCGACGCGCTAAAAAACCAATTGAACAGGTGCTTCAGCCCGCCCGTTGCTTCTCGCGAAATGAAGATCGTGGTTCCGGTGCATTTTGGGCTTAACCAAGACGGTACGGTTTCGGGCCAACCTGAATCACAAGATGGAAGTGGCGACGCTCTGCATGATGGCGTTGGGCGCGCTGGGGTTGCGGCTATCATGGAATGTCAGCCTTTCAAACTACCGCCGGAGAATTACGATCTCTGGAAAGATAACGTTTTTAATTTTGATTCATCAAATGCTTCTGGCACATGAGAGAGTGACGCACCTAAAATGACTTCGAGAACTGGATTCCGTTTTATTGCAATTGTTTTAGTGACCTTTGGTTTTCTTGTGCCTGAAGCCTTTGCTGTCAATGGCACAGTTAATCCCAATGGCAAGATTGATCCTATTCCAATCGCGATTTCTCCTTTCATTGCTGATGGAGACGCCGGCGATACGGCTGCGACCGTTGCTGGCGTTATTGCCAATGATTTGGCGCATTCGGGTTATTTCCAACCTCTGCCACCAGAATCATTCATCGAAAAAATTGGCAACTTTGAAGCTGCTCCGCAATTTGATAGTTGGAAGCAAGTGCAGGCGCGTGATTTGGTCGTGGGGCAAGTGATCAACCAAGGTGGCAAGGCGACGATTGCGTTCAAGCTTTATGATGTGAATACGGGCCAGTTGGTGGGTGGAACCAGTTTTACGGCTTCACCAAAATCGGCGCGTCGCATCGCGCATAAAATTGCAGATTTGATCTACAAATCAGTTACAGGTTTTGACGGATATTTTGATACGCGCGTTGTCTATGTGGACGAGTCTGGCCCCAAAAACCAACGCATCAAGCGTTTGGCAATTATGGACCAAGATGGTTTTGGCGCTCGCACTTTGACCAATGGCAAAGATATTTTGTTGACGCCGCGTTTTTCACCCAACAGCCAAGAAATTACCTACGCCTCGATCGGTGCTGAGGCCGCACGGGTTTATCTTTTCAATTTGGATACGGGGCAGAAAGAAATCGTAGGCGATTTTCCCAACATGAGTTTTGCGCCGCGATTTTCACCAGATGGGCAAAATGTTGTGATGAGCTTGCAAAGCGACGATGGTCGCGATGCCAATATTTTTGAAATGGATTTGCGTTCAAAACAGATGCACCAACTCACCAATGTGCCAGCGATCAACACCGCGCCCAGTTTCTCGCCTGATGGTTCGCGCATCACGTTCGAATCTGATCGCGGCGGCACGCAGCAGATCTATGTGATGAACGCAGATGGCTCAGCACAAAATCGCATCAGCTTTGGCAAAGGGCGTTATTCAACGCCGGTCTGGTCGCCAGATGGGAAATATATTGCTTTTACGAAACAAGCTGAAGGCAAGTTTGGGATCGGAGTGATGGCCCCTGATGGATCAGGCGAGCGCATTCTGACAGAAGGTTTTCACAATGAGGGGCCAACATGGTCGCCCAATAGTCGTGTGTTGATGTTTTTCCGCGAACAGCCCGGCGAATCAGGTGGACCGCAGCTTTTCTCGGTCGATATCTCGGGATATAATGAGCAACGGGTTCCGACACCGCAGTTTTCTTCTGACCCGGCTTGGTCACCACTTCTTAACTAAAGATCGTCAACAGCTTGCGTGAATAGGCACGTGGCTCGGATTTGATTAGAATTGGCCACAATCTCGCCGTTCTGTTGCGGTTATGACGGCTGCAACAAGCGGGTTTATTTCGAAAAAGGGTCTTTTGGCCAATGTTTGTGATTTGTTAACCATGTGTCCCCACACTTGTGTGAGGAGACGTTTTGCGCCAAAGGCGCGTTGAATTTAGGCGAATCTGGTTCCCTGGGATGGGGCGGGCTTTAGCCATCGAAGGAGTGGGATTGATGATGACGCGTGTTGCTGGTTTAAAATTTGCTGCCATTTGCTGTTGCTTTATGGCGTTGGCCGCCTGTGCCAAGAAGCCTTCCCTTGATCCTTCTGGTGACGGTGGTGGCGGTCTTGTTGGTGGTGGCGCTGGAACAGCGGCTCCCGGATCGAAAGGTGATTTTACAACCAATGTTGGCGACCGCATTTATTTCTTAAATGATCAAACATCGCTTTCGCAAGAGGCTCAAGATACGTTGGCCAAGCAAGCGGAATGGTTGAAGCAATATTCGAATGTTACCGTGCAGGTTGAAGGCCATGCCGATGAACGCGGCACACGCGAATATAATATTTCGCTATCCGCACGCCGTGCCACGGCTGCTCGCGGCTTCTTGATCAAGAACGGTGTAGCGGCGAATCGCATTTCGTCGATTGCTTACGGCAAGGAGCGCCCAGTGGCTTTGTGTGACGCTGAACAATGCTGGTCGCAGAATCGTCGTGCTGTAACTGTGATTACGGGTGGAGCAAACTAACTGTTGCAAATTCGCTACAGTTTGAGGCTTTTTTTAATGACCTTTGAAAGGCCTCAATTTTTCCGCGATTGGGTTGCAACTAGTTAGGCAACAGAGATTTTGGATATACTCAGATGATCAAGCGTAAGCTTTTTGTTGTTGCTCTTTTGATGAGTGCGGCTTTCACCCCAGCGATGGCAGATGATGTGTCGAACCGTGTTGACCAGTTGCAACAGCAGCTGCAACAATTGGTTGGGCAAGTTGAAGAACTCAATTACACTGTGAAGCAGCTGCAAGCTCAATTGGCCTCTGCACCGAAACAGCAGTTGGGTGCTGCTGAACAGCCGCCAGTTTTGCCTCTTAAAAAGAAGATAGCTCTGGCACCTTCATTGGCGCCTCAACCAAAGATTACGGGTTCTGCGAATGGTGTTGAAACCATCGAGCAGGTTCCTCTGCAGCAAGATGCGGCGACCGCGGGTGAGCCAGCGCCTGGTGAGACGATATATGGAACAAGTGGTGACCAGGTCGCTGCCGCTGCACCAGGAGCAAAGATTTTGGGCTCTATGGATAATAGCGCCGCAAAAGTCGGCGATGGTGGTTTTCAGGGTAAGTTGATTGTTCCGCCCGATGGCGCTGATCAGGCGGCTGTGACAGATAATGGTTCTGCCACTGTAGAAACAGTTTCTGTTCAACCTGAAACGCCGGATGATCTTTTCTTGCGTTCAGAAAAATCTCTTTTGCAATTGCAGTATGGCGATGCAGAAAGCGGCTTCAAGGAATTTTTAGCGAAATATCCTGATCATAATTTAGCGGGAAGTGCACAGTTTAAATTGGGTGAAACTTTTTATGCGCAACAGCAATATCAAGATGCAGCGCAAAATTATCTCACCGGTTATAAGCAATATCCAAAAAGTAGACGTGCTCCTGATAGCATGTTGAAGTTGGGTCTTGCGATGAACAAGATGGGGCAAAGCCAACAGGGCTGCGCGGTGCTTGGGTCTGTTGGTGATGAGTTCCCAAACGCAGTTGAAGTGAAGAAACGCGCGCAGGCGGAATTTAAGCGTGCTGGCTGTTAAGCCAACAGATTCATCTCAATTTGATAGTTGTTTTTCTGGCCTCGAAGGCTTCGACCGTGTTGCGTTAGCTGTTTCGGGTGGATCAGATTCTACCGCAATGTTGTATTTGGTGCAGCAATGGAATGCGCGCCAAAATTATAAAACTGCTCTCACTGTTTTGTCGGTTGATCACGGATTGCGCGCCGAGGCAGCTAATGAGTGCATGCAGGTTGCCGCATGGTGCAAAGCGCTTAAGCTGCCTCATGTGACTTTGAAATGGTTGGGTGAAAAACCTGTTTCGGGATTACAGGCAAAAGCACGGCAAGTGCGTTACGATCTTATGACAGAGTGGTGTTTGGCCCATAATGTCACCGTTCTTTTAACGGCGCATACGGCCGATGATCAGGCAGAAACCGTTGTGATGCGGAGGACGCGAACATCTAGTTTAAAGAGTCTGGCTGGAATTTGGCCTTCGCGTGATTGGAATGGCGTTCGGGTTATGAGGCCTTTGCTTTCTGCGCGGAGAAAGGAATTGCGGGACTTTCTTTTGGCGCAGAACTCTACTTGGATTGATGATCCCAGCAATTCAGACCAGCGCTATGAGCGGGTTCGGGTTAGGGCAGAGTTGGCCGACAATGCGAGTGCTGCGAACTCTGCTATGGAAGCGCAGCAATTGGTGGCGGCTGTTCGGGACATGGCTGCGCATTGGATTGAAGCGCACGTTAATATTTCGGAATTGGGGCTACTTTGCTTTCCGCGAGATGCACTGGCAACTATTGAGGGGGAAGTCGCGGACGAGGTGTTGGTGGGACTATTGCAGATCAATGGTGCGAGCTATTTTCCGGAACTTAAGCAGCGTCAAAGTCTTTTGAGTTGGTTACAAGATGAAAATGGCGCTCGCCGAACCTTAGGTGGATTGGTTTTTGCTAAACGTAGGGATGAAATCTTGGTAGCACGTGAACCGGGGCGAATTTCTATGCTGCCCGTGACAATTCCGCTCTCTGGCGAGGTGATCTGGGATGGTCGATTTTTAGTAAAAGGGCCTGTAGGAGCGGTAATTGAGGCTGCTGGTAAATTTAGAGAGATTCCACGCAGACACGACGTACCTGCTTTTGTTGACGGTGGATTACCTGTTGTTTGCCGTGGAAAGGCTATTTTAGCTGCGCCATTTCACTCGGTGGGCGATGGGGTTACAGCCGAATTTATTGGTCTTAAGCATATGTTGCGGACTTGGAATTACAAACACTAGTCATTATATTAAGTAAATGCCATTCAGGATGCCTGAAACTCCCAACCGGAGCGCAGGCAGAAATCGAGGATTAAATTGAACCAGTTTCGTAATTTTGCAGTTTGGATTGTAATTGCCGTTTTGTTGGTGGCGCTGTTCAGTCTTTTCCAAAATCAGGCAATGCATGTTGGCAATAAAGAATTGAGTTATTCTGAACTGTTCAAGAAAGTTGATGATGGTTCAATTAAAAGCATAACATATTCCGGTACAAGTGGTGTGACATCGATTATCGCCAAGGATGCAGGTGGTTCTGTCTACGAGACTCTTGGCGTCATAACGGATGGCGATTTGTCCCGTTTGAACGCCAAAAGTGTAGAAGTGAGTTTTAAAGCTGCCGCTGGTGAATCTATTTTTACAAATGTGCTGATGTTTTGGCTTCCTTTGATCTTGATGGCGGGCGTTTGGATTTTCTTTATGCGCCAGATGCAATCGGGTTCGGGCAAGGCCATGGGGTTCGGTAAATCCAAGGCGAAACTATTAACCGAAAAGCATGGCCGCATTACATTTGAAGATGTGGCTGGTGTTGATGAAGCGAAGGATGATTTGCAGGAAGTTGTGGAGTTTTTGAAGGACCCACAAAAGTTCCAACGCCTCGGTGGCAAAATTCCAAAGGGTGCATTGCTCGTTGGCCCTCCGGGCACAGGTAAAACTTTGTTGGCGCGCGCCATTGCTGGCGAAGCTGGTGTGCCGTTCTTTACGATTTCAGGTTCCGACTTTGTTGAAATGTTTGTGGGCGTTGGTGCAAGCCGCGTGCGCGACATGTTTGAACAGGGCAAGAAGAACGCTCCATGCATCATCTTCATCGACGAAATTGATGCTGTGGGTCGGCACCGTGGTGCAGGCTTAGGTGGTGGCAATGATGAGCGTGAGCAAACGCTAAACCAGCTGCTGGTTGAAATGGATGGTTTTGAAGCCAATGAAGGCGTGATCATTGTTGCAGCAACAAACCGCCCCGACGTGCTTGACCCTGCCTTGTTGCGTCCGGGTCGTTTTGATCGCCAGATTACTGTTGGCAATCCTGATGTGAAGGGTCGCGAGCAAATCTTGTTGGTGCATATGAAGAATGTGCCTCTGGCTCCAGATATTGATGCGAAAGTTATTGCCAAGGGCACGCCGGGGTTTTCTGGTGCTGATCTCGCTAATCTTGTGAACGAAGCTGCTTTGCTTGCTGCGCGTCGCAATAAGCGCATGGTCACTCAGGCTGAGTTTGAAGATGCCAAAGACAAGGTGATGATGGGTGCTGAGCGTCGTTCGCTCGTGATGAACCCGGCCGAGCTCAAGAATACCGCTTATCATGAAGCGGGGCATGCCATTGTTGGTTTGCAGGTGCCTTATGATCCATTGCACAAGGTTACGATTATCCCGCGTGGCCGCGCTTTGGGTGTGACGATGAATTTGCCTGATGGTGATCGCCATAGCTATTCGAAGGAATGGTGTGAATCTCGCCTTGCTGTATTGTTTGGTGGCCGTGAAGCCGAGCTTATTCTTGGCGGTGAGAAAAATGTGACCAACGGTGCTGTCGGCGACATTCAAATGGCGACATCACTCGCGCGCGCCATGGTTATGGAATGGGGTATGAGCGATAAGTTGGGCCGGGTTCGTTATGGTGCCAATGAGCAGGAAGTATTTTTGGGTCATAGTGTGACTCAGAGCAAAAATCTCTCTGAAGATACCGCTAAGTTGATTGATCTTGAAACACGTAATCTGATTCAGACTGGCGAAGCGAAAGCTAAAAAGATTTTGGCCAAGTATCGCGATGGGCTTCATAACGTGGCTAAGGCGCTTCTGGAATATGAAACCTTGTCTGGTGAAGATGTAAAGCTGGTGTTAGCTGGCGGAAAGATCAACCGTGACGAGCCGCCTAAGACCCGACCTACTGCAAATACGCCAACTGTTCCGCGTACTGGTAAACGTGCGGGCGGATTGGAACCGCAAACTCAGGCTTGAGTTTTTAGGTGGCTCAAACCTATCTTAGACCTTTAGGTCTTCTATTTGGCCAAGATGCGCGCGAGATGATCGCGGGCGGCTTGGCCCTTTCTTTGGGCGGGCTGCCTAATATCGGATTTGTATCAGCAGAAGAAATTATCCGCGACGGAAAGTCGGTCACGCGGCGGAAGATCGATGCTTCCGAACTTCGTGAACATGCCTTGATTGACAACGTGACGTGTGTGCGGCCTGACTTTGCGGGTCTAAGTCTCGATCAGACTCGCATCATGGGCATTGTGAATGTGACGCCCGATAGCTTTTCTGATGGAGGCAAATTTGATGTTGCCGAGATTGCTATTGGCCATGGCCGTTTATTGGCAGTGCAAGGTGCCGACGTTCTTGATATTGGCGGTGAGTCTACGCGGCCTGGTTCGGATGAAGTTTCGATTGAACAGGAGCGGTCACGGATTATGCCAGTCATTGCTGCGTTGGCGCAGGATCATGTTGTTTCGGTTGATACACGCAAATCGGTTTTAATGGCTGAAGCGGCTCAATTCGGTGCCAAGATTATCAACGACGTTTCGGCCTTGGGTTTTGATCCGCTGAGTGCGGGTGTTGTGGCCAAGGCGGGTTTGCCGGTTGTGTTGATGCATGCGCAAGGTAATCCACGCACCATGCAACTTGCTCCTCGATATGATGATGTGGCACTCGATGTTTACGATGGGCTGGCGGCGCAGATTGAAAAAGCTGTGGCAGCAGGAATTCCGCTCTCGGATATTTGCATTGACCCCGGCATTGGGTTTGGAAAATCGTTTAGGCATAATCTTGAATTGATGCGCCAAATCACACTATTCCACGGGCTTGGCGTTGCCGTATTGGTTGGCATATCTCGCAAAGGTGTTGTTGGTGCCGTAACGGGCGAAAAAACGGCAGCCAATCGTGTTGCAGGGTCAATTGGGGGGGCATTGCAAGCTGCAATGCTGGGAGCACATTTACTACGCGTCCATGATGTGGTGGAAACTGTCCAAAGTTTAGCTATGTTCAATGCAGGATTGAATCCGGATTCGGCGGATATTTAAGAGTTTTTGCTAAAGCCGATTTCGGGGTATTGAGTGGGATAAGCTATGACGCGGAAATATTTTGGAACTGATGGCGTTCGGGGCAGAGCCAACACTGGGGCAATGACCCCTGATGTTGTGATGAAAATTGGCATGGCCGCTGGACAATTGCACCGCCGTGGTGGCCATCGGCACCGCGTGGTGATCGGCAAAGATACGCGGCTTTCAGGTTATATGATTGAGCAAGCATTGACGGCTGGTTTGCTTGCGGCAGGTATGGACGTATTTTTGTTTGGCCCAGCACCCACGCCAGCTGTAGCCATGTTGACACGTTCAATGCGCGCTGATTTGGGCGTTATGATTTCGGCCTCGCATAATCCTTATTACGATAACGGCATCAAGTTCTTTGGGCCAGACGGCTACAAGCTTTCGGACGAGCAAGAATTGAAGATTGAAGACTTGGTCGATAATTCTTCAAAGATTACACTTGCTGGTTCTGACCACATTGGCCGAGCGAAACGGGTTGAAGATGCCGGTGCCCGCTATATTGAATTTGCCAAACGCACTTATGCTGGTGAGACGGGCTTGGACGGCTTGCGGATTGTGATCGACACAGCCAACGGCGCTTCATACCGAACAGCACCTCCCGCCCTTTGGGAATTAGGTGCCGAGATCATTCAAATCGGTGATGAACCTAATGGCATGAACATCAATGCGGATTGTGGTTCAACGCACCCTGAAGCGATGTGTCAACGGGTGCGCGATACCCGTGCCGATATCGGCATAGCGCTTGATGGCGACGCAGACCGAGTGATCATTTGCGACGAGAATGGCGTTGTGATTGACGGTGATCAAATTATGGCATTGGTTGCCATGTCGTTTGCGGCGCGGGGTGCTCTGCGGGGCGGTGGTTTGGTCGCTACAATTATGTCGAACCTTGGGTTAGAGCGCTTTATGGAATCGAAAGGCATGACACTGGCTCGCACTAAAGTGGGCGATCGGTATGTGGTCGAGCATATGCGGGCCAATGGGTTTAATGTGGGTGGAGAGCAGTCTGGCCATATTGTGATGTCGGATTTTGCAACGACGGGCGATGGTCTGCTTGCTGCATTGCAAGTGCTCGGTGAAGTGATTCGCCAAGGCAAGCGCGTGAGTGAAGTTTGCAATATGTTCGATCCTTTGCCGCAAATTTTGAAGAATGTAAAATTTTCAGGCGGCAAGCCGCTTGAAAATGCGCATGTGAAAGCGGCGATTAAAGATGCTGAAGCAAAGCTCGGAAAATCGGGCCGATTGGTCATTCGTCCATCGGGCACTGAGCCGTTAATCCGCGTGATGGCGGAAGGCGAAGATGCTGGTTTGGTGCAAAAATTGGTTGATGATCTTTGTGGTATGATTGCAAAGTCAGCGGCGTGAAAAGCTGGTTATTGCGATGCCTGCTAGAATGCAGAGCAAAGCCAGCGCGATGTTCCATGATAGTGTTTCGTTAAACGCCACTGCGCCGAGCAACAATGCGAAGATAGGCACAAGATAGTTTGTAAACGACACAGCACTCGGGCCAATGTGTTCCATCAGATAATAGACGATGACCATGGATATGGCAGTTGGAAACAAGCCTAACCCTAGGATTGCCAATGATGAATTGAATGTTAGCGCTTCGAGTCCATGGGGGTTTTTAGTGATGGCAAAGAGTACAGCGGCGACCGCGCCGGCTAACAGAATTCCAGACGTTTGTTGAAATGGTTTGTCGAAGCCCAAGCGCTTTGCAGTGACACTGTGAATGCCATAGCATAGGCAAGCGAGGATGATTGCAAGGTCGCCCCATAGTTCTTGTCTTTGAAATGATGCACCGAGCAATTGTTGTGGGTTCATCAATATTACCACGCCGATGAAGCCCAATACGAAACCACAGGCTTTTTGCACATTGAGTTTTTCGTCAGGCAACAAGAAATGCGCAATCACAATTACAAAAAGAGGAATTGTTCCCATTAACAATCCTGTGACGCCCGAACTTGTGTATTGAATGCCCCAGCTAATGAGAATGAATGGCAGGGCGTTGCCTATGACACCCAACCAAACATATTTAGGCCAACTCTTGCGCACTCGTAATGGTGACTGATTGTACCATTGGGCAATAGCAAAAATAATCGAGCCGCCAATGGTCAGGCGCAATGCGGCGACCCAGTTTGGATCAACATCATGAATGGCAATTTTGCTGAGTGCGAATGAAGACCCCCAAATGACAACCAGAATGGCCAAAAGCGCGAGGTGACGACGGCTGATTCTACTGGATGGTGACATAGTTAATTTATAGGGGACTTTTGTGAACGAGGTGTTCCAAAATGACCCAAAAACCGTTGCATTACGGCAACAGTCTAGATCGTTCACATTTTAGCCATTTTGTCGCCTGTCTCCAAACACAAGCGGACACCATATTCAACTCATCGACCGGGATGGTTTGTAAACGAGGTGTGTGATGAAAAATCTTAAAATTGTTTTGCTGGTGGGCGTGGTGTCTTTGCCGTTTATGGCTTCAGCACAGGCTGCTGATAATAATGCTTATATTCCACCAGAGACGTCTACCATGACAGGGTTTTACCTGCGCGGTGATATTGGTGCCAGCTATTTAACTTCGCCAGGCCCAGCTGATGTTGGTGCTTTTACAGGTGGTGGCGGTGTTGGTTATCAGTTCAACGACAATTTCCGTGCGGATGTTACTGGCAATTGGACGAGCAATTATAGCGTAGCTCCTGGTGCTACACTCAGCACGACAGCTGTGATGGGCAATGTTTATTATGATTGGAAAAACGAGTCACCAATCACCCCATATGTTGGTGTAGGTGCTGGTTATGGTTGGGTTAATCGTGCTGGTTTGGGCCTAAGCGATCAAGGCGTTGCTCTTGGAGCAACTGTAGGTGCTTCGCTTGATATGACAAGTAATCTGGCTCTTGATGTTGGTTACCATTTCCGTGACACAATGATTTCGGGCGATGATGCCATCGAACATTCTGTGACAGCAGGTTTACGCTTTAAGTTCTGATCCGCGATCGAGCGTGATCATCTAAAAAGACGCGCTGCGGGCTTATGTCCGTAGCGCGTTTTTTGTTGTTCGCTATGGTGTAATCTTTCAGGAGTGATCACTATGGGTACACGTATTTCATTTTCGCGCGTTGACGGAAAAAAGACCGAAGGATATTTGGCTAAAGCTGGGCACGATCATGCGCCGGGTGTTTTGGTTATCCAAGAGTGGTGGGGTCTTCAAGATCAGATTAAAGGTGTGTGTGATCGTTTGGCGCTTGCCGGGTATGATGCTCTTGCACCAGATTTATATGAGGGAACCGTGGTACCCTACCATGATCACGCTGCTGCAAACCTTGAGATGAGCTCGCTGGATTTTCAGGACGCCGTTTCGCAGACTGTGCGCGGTGCTGCACAATATTTGACGAAGTCAAATGCCAAAGTGGGCATCGTTGGGTTTTGCATGGGTGGAGCAGTTTCGCTTCTCGCTGCGGCTCATGTTCCAGAAATTACGGCTTCGATTTCGTTTTACGGCATGCCGCCCGCTGGTGCGATTGATGTGACCAAGTTGAACGTGCCGTTTGAAGGCCATTACTCCAACAGCGACGATTACATTACTCCTAAGATGGTCGATGATTTTGAGACTGAGCTAAAACGCGCCAAAAAAGATGCTGCGTTTTACCGATATGATGCTGATCACGCCTTTATGAACGAGCAGCGCGATGTGCATGATAGAGCCGCAGCAGAATTGGGCTGGCAGCGCATGTTAGGTTTTTGGAAGGCACATTTGTCGTAATATAAATTAGTGCTTGATCGACGACGCAATTTGTTGCAAACGCGTCGTCGGGCGAGCTCTCCCCACCGAGGGCCTTCCCATCTGTAAGGATGGAGATCAAAATGACAGATATGAAGCCGGCTACAAAGCCGAATTGCGCTAATTTTTCTTCCGGCCCCTGCGCGAAATTTCCGGGCTGGACACCTCAACTTCTCAACAGTGCTGTTCTCGGTCGCTCTCATCGCTCGTCTTTGGGTAAAAAGCGTTTGAAGAAGGCCATTGACTTAACGCGCGAGGTTCTCGGCGTTCCTGCCGATTACAAGATAGGCATTGTGCCTGCGTCTGACACGGGTGCTGTTGAAATGGCCATGTGGTCGCTGCTGGGTGCTCGCGGTGTCGATATGGTTGCATGGGAGAGCTTTGGCGAGGGTTGGGTTTCGGATGTGGTAAAACAACTGAAGCTGAAAGATGCGCGGAAGATTATTGCTCCTTATGGCGAGTTGCCTGATTTGGCCCAGATTAATTTTGCCAGTGATGTGGTGTTTACATGGAATGGAACGACCTCTGGTGTGCGGGTTCCGAATGCTGATTGGATTCCCTCTTCGCGCGAAGGCTTGACGATTTGCGATGCCACGTCCTCTGCTTTTGCGCAGGATATGGATTTTTCTAAACTCGATGTGGTGACTTTCTCCTGGCAGAAAGTTTTAGGCGGAGAAGGTGCACATGGTGTCTTAATTTTATCGCCGCGTGCTGTCGCTCGTTTGGAATCATATGTGCCTAGTTGGCCAATGCCGAAGATTTTTCGCCTCACGTCGGGTGGCAAATTGATCGATGGCATCTTTGAAGGAGAAACGATCAACACGCCTTCCATGTTGTGTGTTGAAGATTATGTTTTAGCGCTGGAGTGGGCCAAGTCGATTGGTGGCTTGGTAGCACTCCGCAAACGTGCAGATGATAATGCTGCGGTGATTGATAGTTGGATTTCCAAAAATTCTTATGCGCATCACTTGGCAAAAGTTCCCGCCACTCGTTCGAACACTTCGGTATGCTTGACTCTTGACGGCAACGAAGATGTACCAAAGAAAATGGTGAAGCTGCTTGATGCTGAAGGTGTTGCTTTCGACATTGGCGCATACCGTGATGCGCCTCCGGGTCTTCGGATATGGTGTGGTGCAACTGTTGAGACAACAGACGTGCAAGCCCTGATGCCTTGGCTTGATTGGGCTTATGCCCAAGCCACCGTTTAATTCATTTCAAATTCATTCTAGCAGGAGAAGCCCAATGGCACCTCGCGTATTAGTATCTGACAAACTTTCTGAAACTGCTGTTCAAATTTTTCGTGATCGCGGTGTTGATGTCGATTATCTGCCAGATCTTGGCAAAGACAAGGACGCCTTGCTTGCCAAGATTGGCGAGTATGATGGACTGGCCATCCGTTCGGCAACGAAAGTTTCACCGAAAATTTTGGAAGCTGCAAAGAAACTCAAAGTGATTGGCCGTGCGGGTATTGGTGTGGACAATGTGGATATTCCGGCTGCGTCGCAGCGTGGTATAGTGGTGATGAATACCCCGTTTGGCAACGCAATCACCACCGCTGAACACGCCTTATCAATGATGATGGCGTTAGCGCGACAAATTCCGGAAGCTTCTGCTTCAACATTGGCTGGCAAGTGGGAGAAAAACCGCTTTATGGGTGTTGAGCTGTTCAACAAGACGTTGGGTGTTATTGGCTGTGGTAACATCGGCTCCATTGTGGCCGATCGTGCGTTGGGTTTGAAAATGAAAGTGATTGCTTATGATCCCTTCCTTTCACCCGAACGCGCGCTTGAAATTGGTGTCGAAAAGGTTGAGCTTCTTGAACTTATTACACGTTCAGACTTCATCACACTTCATACACCTTTGACTGACAAGACCCGCAACATTATCGGCGCTGCTGCTATCTCTCGCATGAAGAAAGGTGTTCGCATCATCAATTGTGCACGTGGCGGTTTGGTGAACGAGGATGCGCTTCACGATGCATTGGTTTCGAAGCATGTGGCGGGTGCGGCCCTTGATGTGTTTGAAGTTGAGCCTGCGACGGATCACAAGCTTTTCAAATTGGACAATGTGATTGCGACCCCTCATCTTGGTGCGTCTACCGGCGAGGCACAAGAAAATGTGGCTTTGCAAGTAGCCGAACAGATGTCTGATTATCTAATAAAGGGTGCTGTGACCAATGCACTTAACATGCCTTCAATTTCTGCCGAAGAAGCGCCACGCCTGAGGCCCTTTGTTGCGTTAGCTGAAAAGCTGGGCAGCTTTGCAGGGCAGCTGACCGATGGGGTGATTTCGAACATTGTGATTGAATATGCCGGTGATGTGGGTGAGATGAATACCCGGGCACTGTCTTCTGCGGCACTTGCTGGAATATTGGCTCCGCAAATGGGGCAGGTCAATATGGTGTCGGCCCCAGTGGTGGCCAAAGAGCGCGGTATTAAAGTTGATGAAGTTAAGCAATCGAAACGTGGTGCATACGAAACCTATATCCGCATCACTGTGAAAACTGAAAAATATGAACGAGCAGTTGCGGGCACTGTGTTCTCAGATGGCAAACCACGCATTATTCAAATTAAGGGTATTGAGCTGGAATGTAATTTTGGGCAGCACATGCTTTATATCACCAACAAGGATAAGCCTGGCTTTATTGGTGCAGTTGGCACTGTTTTAGGCAATGCCAAAATCAATATGGCAACGTTTCATCTTGGTCGTTTGAGCGAAGGTGGTGATGCAATTTGTATTGTTGAAACTGATGGCGGCGTTCCCGAGCATGTGATGGAAGATGTGCGGAAGTTGGCGAATGTGCAGCAGGTGAAAGCACTCCAGTTTTAGGGTTGGATTTCAAAATCTGACTTTTTTCTTCGTTCTCCATTTTAAATCGTCATGCCCGCGAAGGCGGGCATTTGCGTTTTGAGACTAGGAAAACAGAGATTCCCACCTTCGCGGGAATGACGATGTTGGTTATGTGGGTGACGTGAACGGCGTAATTTTTACTTATTTTAGCTTCGTTGGGTCAATGCCGTTGACGAGAACTTTGCCATCCGGCGAGGCCTCGATATTCCACGTCAAACTGCCATCCGCTTCGGCTTTGGCCATGCCTTTAGCGACGACGACCAAGGCTGCGCCCTGTTGTAAGCCTGCTTCAGGGGGCGCCTCTTGAATAATTTTCATGATTTCGTCGACGCCTTTAGCGGATATTTTAGCCTTGCCAGTGGGCAGCGCTGCAGGACCAGCCGCCAAGCTGCCTTCAATTTTAACGTTGTAGGTCTCGTTGTCGATGCTTGTGGGGTTGAGCGTAACATCAACTGTGCCTTTGGGCATGAAAGCGGGCATCAACACCTGCTCAAATCCTTCTGGCAAAGGCGGTTCTTTTGAGAGATCAAGTTGATCCAAAATCATTTGTGCTGGTGAAGCAAGGTCAAATCCTGATATAGTAAAATCGAAAGACACATTTTTTGGGACGAGTTTCGTAGCCCAAGGTGGCACGAGAGCGGCTGGCACGTTGAATCCGTTAAAGGCTATTTTTTCACGGAGTTTTCCGTCTTTCGTAATCCCATTTACGTCGACAACAACTTCAACTGTATCAACGCCAAATTGTCCATATTGGCTGGCGACAGTGACAGTATTCAACTTCGCATTCACCAACATGTTTTCCCAGACGGGCACTGCATCTTTCAATGTTGTTTTCAACGTTGCTTGATCTTTGCTAACTAATTCTTTGGTTTGATGTGCAATAAAGAATGCCAATCCGTCCAAAAATGGTTTTGACTTAAAGCCCTTCGCATCGAGATCGTAATTGCCGCCTGCAGCGTTGATTACCAGGTTCATCGGGGGCATGCCGCTTTCTGGCTTTCCCGCGGTGTTAATGTTTTCGACTAAATTCCCAATCGTATATTTTGAAACCACATCGACGCCGCCATTGGCCGAGGGGGTACCAGTTTGGTCGATCTGAACGCTTTTTACAGTCGCACTAATATCAACGGCGCCCGAATTTGGATCGTTCATTTTTTGAACGAGGCTTATGTCAGTGGCCTCGCCGGTAAGTTTGGAAAAATAGTTTAGTTTTTCGTCAAAGATTCCTGATATTTTGATTGAACCAATTTTCTCGTCAACCGCGCCTTGTTCCTTTAAGTCCATGGTCAATGTTAGGGCTTGATCCTGAACGACTTGCCATTTCCCGTCGCTTTGGCTGGCCATTTTAAATTCGACTGGCGTAATTTTTACCGTACCACCTGATTGTGCAGCCAGCGGGTTAAAGTCCAACCGAACGACATAGCCATCGCCGTCGGCTTTAACGTCCACAACGCCTTTGGTATCGGTGAGATAACTTGAAAATAATTTCTTTAAGCGCGCTGCTTCTTCGTCGCCCGCGAATGCATGTGATAGCGTGCTTGCGAATAGTAAAACTGAAGTTGAGAGGATCAGGCTAGTTTTTGATTTCATTATTGTTACTTCCATTTTATTACCCCGAGTTGGACAAGTTGCCATAGTTCTGTGACGATTAAAACCAAAACTGATTTCACAGTAACTACGTCTTAATAACTGTCCATGTTTGCCGTTATCCTGCCGTAGAATTGCCGCGAGGAGCGCATTTCTTGACTGCCCAATGGCCTTTCTGGCCGTCGGGAGGAATTCATGAACACTAAATTAGTTGCGCTGCTTTTGTTAAGCAGTACTTTTACGCCTGCTTTTGCGGATGACATTAAAACGCTTTCTCACATTGATGCTGTAACAGTTTATCCGCAGGGGGCCGATGTTATTCGCGTCACTTCTGTTGATCTAAAGCCCGGGGAGCACACGCTGTTGCTTGAGGATTTGCCGGGTTCAATTGACCCGCAATCAATCCGAGTGGATGGTGCGGGCAATACGGGATTGGAGATTACTTCGGTTGACTCGAAGATCATTGAACTTTCCTCGGTAGATATTGATGCCAAACGCAAAGTCATTAATGATCAGATTGAAACTTTGATGGACGAGCGTTCGGGGCTGGATCAAACAGTTTCGGATGCGCAGGCGCAGCAAAGATTGTTGATGTCACTTGCCGATAAGCAGTTGCAGCCGGTCTCGACGACCGAAACGGTAAAAACAGTTGATGCAACGGCTTTGGGAAATTTGGTTGATTTAGTTGGCGCGCGGCTAACAACGATTTCGAAATCGATCCATGATGCACAATTACGCCAGAAGGCCATCGATAAATTGGTGGCGGATTTGAACATCAGGGCTGAGAGTTTGGCACCTGATGAGGCAGCCCATATGCAGGTGTCTGTGCATGTGGTGACTTCAGCGGCAATGACAGGTTCTGTCAAAGTAAGTTACCGTATTGGTGGTGCTGGTTGGCAGCCATTTTATGATGCGAAGCTGGCGCTTCCTGCAAGGGGCGAAAAGGCCAAACTGGAAATCATCCGCCGCGCTGAGGTGATGCAGAACACCGGCGAAGTTTGGGATGATGTTGCGATGACATTATCGACGGCGCGGCCGACGGGTTCGACAGCGGCACCAGATTTGGCCGAAGATCCAATTCAAATTGCAATGGCTGAAGCTTTGGGACGCGCTGGGGGTGAGGCTAATGTGCCCGCGGTGGCGGCACCTATGGTCGCGGATGATAAAGCAAAAGATGAGGTTGATTCAGGCCTTCTGGCACAAAATGCGTTGAAGAAAACTGATGTGTTGGCGATACAACGCCAAGCCGTAATTGAAATGGCGGGGTTCAATGCAAATTATATCATTGGCGGCCGCGTGAGCGTCGACAATACAGGCACGGCGAAAAAAGTGCGCATTGCCACTGATCAATTTGAAGCGGCCCTCCAGGCGATCACTGTTCCGAGACTTGATCCGAATGCTTATCTCACAGCCGCTTTCACCATGAAGGGCGACGCACCTTATTTGCCGGGCGTGGTCAATTTGTTCCGGGACGGCATGTTCATGGGGCAGGGTGCCTTGCCGCAACTCAGCGCTGGCGAAGATGCGAAGCTTGGCTTTGGCGCTGATGATCTGATCAAGGTCAAACGTGCTGAGGTGAAGCGCAATTCTGGCACGGAAGGGATTATTACTTCGTCCAACGTGCAGGAATTGGCGTGGGATATGTCGGTAACCAATTTGCACGATGTGACGATTCCGGTGACTGTGATTGACCGCAAGCCGTTCTCAACCCAATCAGAAATTACAGTTGAGACGTTGGCTGGGATGACTGTGCCTTCAATTACGGATTTGGATAAGAAACGCGGCGTTTTGGCTTGGAATTTTGATTTGGAGCCAAAGGCGAAAAAGGACATCAAAACGGGTTATAAAGTGACGGCTCCGGAGGCTGTGCATATCAGCATGAACCCTTAAAGATTGTTGCGCCAAACTCGGTTTGGTGTATGCATCTGCAACGGCTCCGCCAGAATCTTGGCAGGAGCCGTTGTCATGTCTGAGAGGTTTTAAATCATGGCCAATGTGGCAGTTGTCGGCGCGCAGTGGGGCGATGAAGGCAAGGGGAAGATTGTGGATTGGCTTTCGGAACGCGCCGATGTGGTGGTGCGGTTTCAAGGTGGGCACAATGCTGGGCACACGCTGGTCATCAACGGTGTGACTTATAAACTTTCGCTTTTGCCATCGGGCATTTTGCGGCCTGGCAAGCTTTCTGTCATCGGCAATGGTGTGGTGATTGACCCTTGGGCGCTCGTCGCTGAAATTGAAAAGCTGACCAAGCAGGGTGTTACGATCAATCGCGATAATCTTCGCATTGCGGGCAACGCGACTTTGATTTTGCCACTCCATAGCGAGCTTGATAAATTGCGTGAAGCTGCTGCTGGTGATGGCAAGATTGGTACGACGGGTCGCGGCATTGGCCCTGCTTATGAAGACAAGGTTGGAAGGCGGGCCATTCGCGTCAATGATCTTGCGGATTTGGCAACGATTGGCCCAAAGATCGACCGGATGCTTAACCATCATAATGCGTTGCGTCGTGGTATGGGTCAGCCCGAACACACAGCAGCATCGATCATGGCGCAGCTCACAGAAATTGCACCGAAGATTTTGCCGTTCTCTGATGCCGTGTGGGCCAAGCTTGATGATATGCGCCGCGATGGCAAACGGATTTTGTTTGAAGGGGCGCAAGGCATTTTGCTTGATATCGATCATGGCACTTATCCTTATGTGACATCGTCAAACACTGTGGCAGGGCAGGCTGCTGCGGGTTCGGGCCTTGGCCCATCGGCGGTGAGTTATGTTTTAGGTATTTGCAAAGCTTACACAACGCGCGTTGGCTCTGGGCCTTTCCCGACGGAGCAAGCCAATGATGTGGGTGAATGGATTGGCGCACGTGGCCATGAGTTTGGCACTGTAACGGGTCGCAAGCGGCGTGTGGGTTGGTTTGACGCGGTGCTGGTGCGCCAAGCCATTAAGACGTCTGGCATTCAAGGCATTGCGCTGACCAAGCTTGATGTTCTCGATGGGCTTGACGAAATTAAAGTGAGTGTTGGTTACAGGCTTGATGGTAAGCGCATTGATTTGTTCCCGGCGGCAGAAGATCAACAGGCCCGAGTTGAACCTATTTACGAAAGCTTTGAGGGTTGGAAAGGAACGTCGGCAGGCGCGCGATCATGGTCGGCGCTTCCGGCGCAGGCTGTGAAGTATGTACGCTATCTGGAAGAGCTGATCCAATGCCCGATTGCGATGCTTTCAACGTCGCCGGAGCGCGAGGATACAATTTTGATGAAGGATCCGTTTGCGGATTAGAAGTCGCGCTTTTCAACAAAGAAACCATAAAGAGACGTCAGCAAGTTTGTTGTTACCAGCGTGTTAAAAAACACGACTGGTATTCCTAATACGAAAACAGCAAGCTGTGCTGGCAAGGGATTAATAATCTTGAGCACTCCGACGATGGTTAGCAATGCCATCAATCCGGCCAGTATCATCAGGATCGTGATGACTAATAGCGCCAAAATTCTGAGATTGTTGCCGCGCGTGACCTCGAGCGCTTCTCGCATACCAAATGTTGTGTTGTTGACAGCCGCAGCAGGCAGAGTGAGCGACATGCGATAGCCGAAAACCGCAAGTTGGACGAACAATCCCAATATTATTGGCATCAGTAGTGGTGGTGCAAAATCTACTGCCAACACAAGCGCCAATAATGGAATGAAGCATATTGCGATAATTGTAAAAATGCGTCCTAAATAGCGCCAGACGGTGCGGTCAAGACGAAACATTTGAACCGATGCCAAAGGCACATCGCGTAAAATAAATTGGTGCCACGAAACCGCAATTGAAGACCCGGCGGTTAAACCAACCACCGCCACGACCAAATCTATCCAATTCGCGTTTTGCTCGGGCTGCGGTGTTGACGATGAAAGTTGTGATTTTAAAACCCATGCATTGAGCAATGCAACCATAACCAGCCATGGCAAAGCAGGTTTTAGGGCGCTGCGCCAATGAGCGGAGACACCACTCAATATATGTGCGAAGGCCTTAAAAACGGGCAATTCTCGGTGGGAAGCTGGTGGTGAGGACATCATAAAATATGCAGATTATGAGGATTGCATGTTGCTGCGAAATTGTGGATCTACTGCCGCTGGGTGCGGTTGGTCGCGCAACTGGCTGGCGTAGTTTTTAAGAATGATTGCAGCGATGTCGGTGGCGCTCACAGGCTTACCTGTTAAATAGCCTTGCAGATAATCACAGGCATATTCGCGCAGCAGGGCCACGTGCTCTGGTTTTTCGATGCCTTCTGCAGTGATCTTTAATCCAAGATTACGTGACAAATCGATGATTGACCGTAACATTCCTCGCACCAAATGTGTGTCGTCTAATGCCAGAATAAACGAGCGATCGATCTTTAATTTTGAAAATGGGAACTTCCACATATAGCTGAGGCTGGAATAGCCTGTGCCAAAGTCATCGAGTACTATGGCGCAGCCCATATCGCGCAGAGCATTTAATTGCGACATCACCATTTCAGAATCTTTGAGCATGGTGCTTTCGGTAATTTCGAGCTCGAGCCGATAAGCAGGGAAGCTTGAAAGTTCTAACGCGTTATGAACGTCGGTCAGCAATGTGCCGCTGTAGAATTGCTCAGGTGAAATGTTGACAGCGACGATGAGATGGTTTGGCCAATTGGCAGCTTCGCGGCAGGCTTCGGCCAGGGCCCAAGCGCCAAGCCTAGTAATATCGCCCGATTCTTCTGCCACTGGAATGAACTCAGCTGGTGATATTGTACCAAGCTCGGTGTGGTTCATGCGCATGAGTGCTTCGAAGCCAACCAACTCGCCAGATTTTGCGTTGAAGAAGGGTTGGTAATTTAATTTAAAAAGCTGTTTATCACTTGGATCATGCAAAGCTTGCATCACGTCGGATTTGCGCTTGGAGATTTGGGCGAGGGCCGGGTTGAAGAAGCTATAGCCCGGGCCATTTTTTTCAGTGGCGGATTTCAGCGCAAGACTGACATTTTCCAAAAGCTCCAACGCATCTTTTTGACCTTCGGTGGTGAGCGCAACACCTGCGCCCAATTCAACTTTCAAATGACGATCAACCCAGTCAACGGGTTTATTCAAAGTTTCGATAAATGATTTTGCTGTGGTCAATGCTTCAAGTGGATCATTAATCTTCGGAATGAAGATTGCAAAACTCCAATAGTCCAAACGACAGCAGAGTGTTTCAGGTTCGCGCATTCTGTTGAGGCGGGCGGCCAATGCTGAGATCACATAGTCAGCAACGTGCCTGCCCAATGAACCGGTAATTCGGGGAATGCCGCGGATGCCGATTTCAATCATTGCACCTTTGGTTTGCGAATAATCCGTGGCGGTAATAATACGATCAACATCTGAGACAAAAGCACTGCGATTCATCAAGCCAGTGAGTTGATCGTGGCGGATCAAATGGGCAATGTCTTTTTCGAGTTGCGCCGCGTGTTTGCGCAATTGTTCGATGTCTGTCGTTTCAATTTGGTTCATAACGGATTTAAAGATAGCCGATGTGAACGTGATTCGTATTGAGGTTTTGGCTTGGTCAGAAAACTTAATTGTCTAGTTGTATTATCGGTTTGTGCACTGGTCGTTTTGGCTCTGCCTGCCAAAGCGCGCGAGACTTACCGACAATTGATGGCGCGCATGGTTTCCTCAGGGCTTCAAGTTGAGCGCCCGGACTTGGAGAGCCAGCTTTTTCAAATGGCTAATCAATATCGCAAATCCAAGGGTTTGCGTGGATTGGTGCTTAATCAATCGGCGCATGATGCCAGCTTGGCTCATGCCATGGATATGATGCAGCATAATTTCATGGGACATGTGGCCAGCAGTGGACATGATTTTGATAGTCGGATGCGGGCATTGCGAGATGGTGCAATGAATTTGCCGAGCATGGGTGAGAATGCAGCGCGACTGAGCCATGCTGACGTGGGCGACCCTCAAGCCGCGCAAAAGATATTTCAGCAATGGGTAAGCAGCCCGCCACACCGTCATGCACTAGTGAGCCGCGATTATCTGAGCGTGGCAACGGGCGTCGTGGCGCAGGGCGACAAAATTTATGCCGACCAGATTTTTGTTGGGCCCGAAGTAATGACGAATATAGGGCGTACATTGCCAGAACAGGCAGACGGTAGCTTGTATTAGCGATCGCTAGACAACAAACATAATTTTTCACGTAGGCGGGAACAGAACAGCATTTTAAAGCGTTAATGACCGACGGCTGAAAACTAAATCACATGGAGTTAATATTATGAGTAATACTAAAATTGCTTTGGCTGTTATGAGTCTTACTTTTGCTTTGGCAGGAACAATTTCTGCTGCGCAAGCTGAAATGATGAAATTTCACGCGGATATGACTGCCGCAGAAGAAACACCGGCCACAGATAGCAAAGGCATGGGTACTGCTGAAGTGACGGTCGATACGGATGCCAAGAAGGTTTCCTGGACTGTTAAATTCGACGGACTTACCGGAGATGCAACAGCAGCCCATATCCACGGCCCAGCGGCTGTTGGTGAAAAAGCTGGCCCAGAAATTGATATGTCGAAGGCAATTATGGAAGGTAGTGCGGACATTACCGATGCTCAGATTGCTGATATCAAAGCAGGCAAAACTTACGTCAACGTTCACACCGCCAAGTTTCCTGACGGCGAAATTCGTGGACAGCTTGCGGTCGCAAAATAGTAAATTAAATTGAATGATATCCGCGCCGCTGAAAAGTGCGGATATCGTTTTTCCAGAAGTGTGGCTTGACGACAAAGATGGTGATCAATTGAAAATTTGTTGCCTGATAAATCCACGTTCTGGTCCAAGCGAAACGCCATCCATCGAAGACATTGAAATGCTGTTCCAAAGCCTTGGCGTTGAGCCGCACATTGTCGAACTTCGCGAAGGTGATGATATCAGCGCTTTGACGAAATCAGCGGTTCAGAAAAAATACAATGTTATTGTAGCAGGTGGTGGCGATGGCACTGTCAATGCCGTTGCATCTGCTTTGGTTGGCGTGGGGAAGATTAAGTTTGGCGTTCTTCCTTTAGGCACCCTCAACCACTTTGCCAAGGATATGAAAATTCCAACCGACATCGCCAAGGCGATCAAAATTATAATGGCTGGTCATGTTCAATTGATCGACGTTGCAGAAGTGAACGGACATATATTCGTCAACAACTCAAGTGTTGGTCTTTATCCCTCAATTGTGAAATTACGCGAAAGCTTGCAGAAAACGGGTTTAAGCAAATGGCCGGCTGCTGCGCGGGCAACGATTAGGGTCTTAATCAGGTTCCGCCTTTTACGATTAAATCTGAATGCGGCAGAGCTCGAAAAGGCCGATTATAAAGCGACGATGCTGTTTGTGGGGAACAATGTTTATGATGTGAGTTTTCCAACCCTCGGAACGCGCACCACACTTCGACGCGGCAAGTTGGGTGTTATGATGCCGCGCGGATATACTAGGCTTGGACTTTTGTATAATTTTTTCTCGCTCCTTTCCAACGCCCAGCCCAAATCCGATGTTTTGAAGTTTGATACGACCTCTCTTTCAGTCAAAACCAAACGCAGCTTTATTAAAGTTGCGGTGGATGGGGAGGTGATCATGCTGCAATCGCCCCTCAAATATCGGATACGGCCGAAATCATTGAATGTTATTGTACCTTTCGCAGATGATACAAAAGTCGAAAACAGATGACGCGGAAACGCCAAACATCAATATCAGTGGCTTGTTTTGTTTTGCTCGCTGTGCTGACGGCGTGTGTTTGGTCTGGCGTTACCAATGGTTTCGACGTTGAATTTCACGGTTGGGCATTGGGCGTTTTTCCCGCAGGTAACGAACGCATGTGGGAGGCCATCACTTTTTTCGGATCGGGATTGGCGATCACGACGCTGACAGTGTTGACCTTAATCATATTGGGACTTCAACAAAAATGGGATGAGGTGAAATTTGTCATTTTTGTCATGGCCGCAACGGGAGCCACTGAGGTATTAATGAAATTGCTCATTCACCGACCAAGACCAGTCGAAGTGTTTGCCAATACTCTGCCCAACTCTTTCAGTTTTCCAAGCGGCCACACGATTTATGGCACGACTTTTTTTCTGGCAATTGCATTGATCGTAACGCCCAGCATAAAAGGCTCAAGTCGAATTGTGGTTTGGTTTATTGCTGTGTTGTTGGCGTTGCTCGTTGGAGCATCGCGTATATTCTTGGGGGTGCATTATTTTTCTGATGTGGTGGGCGGATATCTTGTTGCGGGCTTTTGGCTGACGCAAAGTTGGAACTTCTCAAAGAAATTATATCTTCAATAGTTTTTTCGTTCTGAAGTCTCAAGTTCTCGCAATTACTTTCGGCTATTGAACCATGCCTTGCGCTTTAAACCGTGATTTGATTTAACGATTAGCTCCCGCAGCATCAAAAAGAGGTACCCCATGACAACCCATTTCGACGCCATCATCATTGGTTCTGGCCAAGCGGGGCCGTCACTTGCCGAGCGGCTTTCGAACGCGGGGCGCAAAGTTGCAATTATCGAACGCGAAAATTTCGGCGGCACTTGTGTAAACAATGGCTGCGTTCCAACAAAGACCATGCTGGCCTCTGCTTATGCTGCCCATTTGGCGAGTCGCGCTTCAGAATACGGCGTTGAAATTGAGGGGTCCATCAAGGTCGATATGGCACGCGTTATGGCCCGCAAAGATGCGATCGTTGAAAAATCGCGCAATGGTGTCGAAAATTGGATGATGGGCTTAGAGAATGGAAAAGTTTACCGTGGGCATGCGCGGTTTACAGGCCCCAAAAGTGTCAGTGTCAATGAAGAGACTATTTCTGCCGATAATATTTTCATTAATACGGGTGGTCGCGCGTTTGTGCCACCAATTCCTGGTGCCGACAAAATTCCATATCTTACCAATGCCTCGATGATGAGCGTTAATTTTCTGCCTGAACATCTTGTGATCATCGGAGGCAGCTATATTGGGCTTGAGTTTGCACAAGCTTTCCGTCGATTTGGTTCGCGTGTGACGGTGATTGAAATGGCCGACCGTTTGATTGCGCGCGAAGATGATGATGTGTGTTTGGCCGTGCAAGACATCCTCGAAAAGGAGGGCATTGATGTGCGGCTCAACGCCAAAAATTTGTCGTTCGATAAGTCGGGCGATGTTATTCATGTGAATATTGAAAGCAAGACTGGAGCAGCGCGGATTGATTGCAGCCACGTGTTGATGGCCGTTGGACGGCAACCCAACACCGAAGATCTGGGGCTCGATAGAGCAGGCATTGCTACTGATGCGAAAGGCTTCATCATCGTTGATGATCAATGCCGCACCAATGTTGATGGTATATGGGCGATGGGCGATGTGAATGGTCGTGGCGCGTTCACGCACACGTCTTACAATGATTATGAGATTGTTGCGGCCAACTTGCTCGACAATGACCCGCGCCGGATTTCAGACCGCATCTCTTGCTACGGCCTGTTTGTTGATCCGCCTTTGGGCCGCGTGGGATTAAGCGAAAAAGAAGTGCGCGCCAAGGGCATCAAAGCGCTGGTTGCAAAGCGCATGATGACCTCAATCGGCAGAGCCCGTGAGCGCGGCGAAATCCAAGGTTTTATGAAAGTTATTGTGGATGCCGAGAGCAAAAAAATTCTGGGCGCGGCCATTCTTGGTATTGGTGGCGACGAAGTTGTGCATGCGTTTCTTGATATTATGGCAGTGGGTGCGCCCTATACGGCGATCTCGCGGACAATGCATATTCACCCCACTGTGTCAGAATATTTGCCAACAATTTTGCAGGATTTGAAGCCACTGGAAGCATAATACTGGCGTCCTCTACTGCGTAGCGGGAGAGGAAAGAGGCCTGTTGCAAAACAACGGGATAGGTGAGGGGTCATGGACGAGAGGTCGCATTTCAATAACTCGAATAATTAGTGGGGTGCAGTCCAAGGGTGTCACCGTAACCCCGTGCCACAGCTTAATCGATTTATTGCCTCAGCCGAATGGCTTGTTGGAGCTCATCTGCGTAAGCTTCGATCGGAATGCCGATCAAGGATTGGATGCAAACCGCCACCTGTTCAGGATCCAAACTGGAACAGAAATCGGCGATGTCCGTGGTCTTGGCCGTTTCCTTCGTCCACAGGGTTTTGCAATAGATGGTGTTATCTTCGTAGAGATGCGGATTTGATTTCTGGATGTAGTTTACAAATAAAATATAGAGCACGTATTCAGCGAACATGATCTTGGACCCGATGGCTTCGTGCCATGGCTTCTTGTGCAATTTGGAAATATAGTCTTGCATTGCAACAACCGTTGCGCGATGCCAAGTTACAAATTGATCTTCAGAGACGCACCTTGTTGCTTCATGGGCAGATAAACCCAACAATTTAAGGCTGGTGCTGTTCATTTTATTGTCAGAATGCAGTGGAGATTCCACCGAACTGAATCTTATTTTACCCTCACGTGAAAATGTTTGGATATCGAATGGCTTGAGAAAAAAAATGTCGGAATCTAAAAACATCATGGCTTCTTGCTTTACATAAGACGCCATCATAATTTTTACAAATTGCTGCATCTGCCATCCGAAAATAGGGCCATGACGCCAAGACCACCAAAGCCGCCCCAGCCGCATGAAAGGCACTTTGCCCACATAACACATACCCCACGGTAATATATCAGCTCTATTGACGACTGTGCGCTGCGGCCCTGCCAGAGACGCAAAGAGCGGAATGTCCACCGGATCGACCACGACATAGTGATGCCAAGGCCCGCTCAAAAAAACATCCATACTGCGGCACAGAAGTTTGCAACGTTCAAGATCAAGATTATAGCTCGGCGTTATAACTGCCCAATTCATTTATCGCTGGTTCCATGCAAATAACGGAAGCCATAGTAGCTGGCTTCTCGCGATGCAATAATATTCACGAATTACTGGCCTCTTTCCAGCCAAATTGAGTAGTGTATTGCAATGCAAGGCGGGCATGATTAAGCGATTGATATGATCTATGTTGACTGTTCTCAGTTGTCGCGTTTTGTCCGTAATGGGAAGCCTGTCTCCGGCATCCAAAGGTTGACTTTGAACAGTGTTGTGGGTTTGCATGAGTTGCTCGGTGAAGAGCAGATCAAAACACTGGTCTTTGACGAAGAGAGCGCCACGTTTCATTGCATTTCGGTTGACGGACTTTTTACTGGAGACAAGGGCAAACCTGCGGTATTTCGCATGGAGGATCGCCTACTCTTCATGGAATGGTATTGGAACCAAGCGGCGTTTGAGGCTGGCTTGAAGGCGGGGAAAAGTGTCCGCGCCAAACATTTCAGATTCATCCATGACGTCATCCCCGTGGCGCGGCCAGAGTTTGTGAGGCCAGCGAACACGCGCCGTTTTCGCGCCAACACCGAACTGGCATTGGCTGCTGCGGATGTAATCTTGACGAATTCTGATTTCAGCAAACAGGACATTCTCAAGCATTTTCCGATTTCAAAATCACGGCCCATCGCAGTTTTGAAATTGGCGCATGAGTTTGCAGTAATTGATACTCGCGGCAAAATTATAAAGGCAGGACCAACGGTAAAATTTTTAAAGTCTGATCTGAAGATAAAAGTTGCTTCACTCGCAGACCAAAAATTTGTGCTGATGGTAGGAACTTTGGAAGAGCGGAAGAACACGCTGCTTGCCGTAAAAGTTTGGCAGCGCCTATACCGCAAACATGGTTCAAAGTTGCCCAAGCTCGTTCTGGTCGGATTCCATAGCGCACATAGTCTGCCCTACACAGCTTCGTTGATTTTAAGAACGGCTTTGAGCCAAAATATTCTTCACCTCAGCAATTGCAGCGACACGGAACTTGCTTGGCTTTATCAACAAAGCCTGTTTTCAATTTATATTAGCCAATATGAAGGCTGGGGCCTGTCAATTGGAGAAAGTCTTTGGTTCGGCAAGCCAGTCGTATCGCAGAGTAATTCATCGTTGCCGGAAGTAGGCGGCGAGCTTGTGGATATGGTGGATGGTGAGGATCTAAAAAGACTAGAGAGACACTTTGAGCGACTGAGTTTTGATGTCGAGTATAGGAACCGGAGAAGCGCCTCAATAGCATCCGCCCCATTGCGTAATTGGAAGCAGTTTGCAGAACGGCTCGCACAAAATTTAACCAACGCGTAAAAATCTAAAGCTCAGCTTATGGATCAAAAACATGACCCAAGCGAAAGATGCTGGCCCTCCTGTTAAGGACGAAGGCTCTCAACAATAACGTGGCGCGGTCCAAAAAGGGAAAAGTCTTTGTAGATTACCGTCAGATACTCTGTCACAGAAATTACCGTGTCTCAATTATGGAGTGCAGACCAAGGGGTGTCACCGTAACCCCATGTACGGATCTCGCGTCCCAAAATGAGACTCTTTTTAACGCTCCGTTAAAGACTCCTCGTGATTTTACCTTTAATTTATGCTAATCTGACGCCAAGGGGCTGATATCCGTGTAGGAGTAAAAAAAATGAATCGGGCAATGACCTTAAAGATTTTAATGGGGGTTGCGGCGTTATCGGCAATTACGACAATCAATTTTCAACCTCAATCGGCCGCGGCTTTCTCTATAAAGGCCTGCTTGAAGGGGCATTCATTGCTTGAATGCCAATGCGAGCGCGCCATCGATATTGGAACAACGGCAGCATTGAAGAGGTTTGTTGACATCTATGGCCGCACAAATACTGCGTGTAATGCCGAAGCTTCGACCCTGAAAATAAAAGTACCTGCCAAACCGACACCGGCAGCTGTTGTGGCGGCCAAGAATAATAATGGTCTAGGAAACGGCAATGAAGGCAACTGCACTGGCTCTGGTTGCAGTGATTCATCCAACCCGGGCAATGGCGGCACTTCTGGCGGTGGCTCGACAGGTGGCGGCAAAGGCGGCGGCAAGAAGTAATATCTTGCTAAATTGACGACTACGAAATCAAACAAGCAGACGACAGTGACAGGCCAACACTGTTATGTCCGGTTGCCTTAATGGAGCGACGACTTTCGTCAGTGCTTGTCAGTCAGACCTGATTCACGTTGCGGATTTCGCCTGTGTGGCACAAGGTTTCAGAAAGCGGCTGGCGTAGGCATAATCCATCGTTATCAGTTCGGTGCTCAAGCCATGATTAGTCTTGATCCAAGATCTAACCCAAGGTGGATATTTCATCAGCAGGATGCGCGTCGCATCTTGCACCGTTTGCGCGTCGTCAGCGATGGGGAGATGGAACCTGAAATAGGCGTCCTGCGTCAGGCAGAGCTGGCTTGGTGGAAGCCCAAGATAAAGCGTACAGGCAGAGTCACAGCGTCCGATGAATTGAAGCTGCGTGTGGCTCTCGCGGAACTGAACTTGCTTCAGAAGGTATTGAATAATTTCGCCGCCCGAGTCTTCGGCAATTTGAACTGATGCTGGCTTTACGGGTGGTGACACGGATGCCGCTTCGGCACTTGTCAGGGTGACTAACGCACAGGCTAGGCCTGCTAATTTCCTGATTGACACAACAAACAACTCCCAAGCCCTCACGCTGTGGAAAAGCGTTGCTTGAAAGTAGCATTGGAGCGGTAAAGAATAGTTCAACGAGATTGGTCAATTGATAACAATTGGCACGGTGCTTCGTGCTCAGGCTCCGACAAAGGCAATAAACGCGACTAAGAAGCGTTTACGGATATCGGTTTTCTCGTTGAGAACTTCGCCGCTCGGTTCTGCGATGGTGAGCGAGATAGGGAACAGGAATTACGATGAAGCGGTGGACGATGCCCGCATACGGCATGTGGTGGGCCAAGATGAGTCTGTTGAAATAACCAATGGAAACGCCGACCAACATGATGAAGATTATAACAAACGACACGAATACACGATCTCCCAATTGGTCTTGAGGAATGATAACGCGGCAAATATCTCAATTTTGAAGTTTGACCACGGTGACAGCTCACAAAATTCTTAGGAATATCATTTAAAACAATTGATTAGAATATTTCTATCGCACCTCACCCCAACGTCGTCTTCCTGATGGGCTCAAGACTGTTGTTGAAAATGGGGAAGCTCCTGAATGGTGATCCATTTGTGGAGTATGGCAAGATATAGCAACTTCACCGTACGCTGTCAAGCTAAAAATCCTATTAAATGCTAAAAAATCATAACCTATTGAAATCCCGCCAAAACTTCGAACGCGCTAAAAACGCAAAAGGCCGGATGTTTCCATCCGGCCTTAATTACGCAAACTCACTTAAACTAACGGTCTTACCTTAAGCTCCAGCCCCCGCTAGCAGCGGTGTGCCTTTGGGCAGCATCGCTTTCTGGGCGGCATTCTTCACAGCTTTCTGCAGCTTCTCAAATGCGCGCACTTCAATCTGCCTAATGCGTTCGCGGCTCACGTTGAATTCCTTGGACAGGTCATCAAGAGTTGATGGTTCATCCTGAAGTTTGCGGGCTTCGATGACACGGCGTTCACGGTCGTTCAGTTTGCTCAGGGCTTCACCGAGCAGGCCGTGGCGCATTTCGGATTCTTGGGCGTCAACCAGCACAGTCTCTTGTGTGTCGCTGTGATCAACCAGAAAATCCTGCCATTCGCCTTCGCCGTCAGCATCATTGCGCAAAGGCGCATTGAGAGATGTGTCGCCACCCATACGGCGGTTCATCGAGATCACGTCTTTCTCGTCCACGCCAAGGGTCTTGGCGATGTATTTGACTTGATCTGGTTTCAGATCACCTTCATCGAGAGCTTGGATTTTACTTTTGATGCGGCGCAGATTGAAGAACAGTTTCTTCTGGCTTGCAGTCGTACCAATTTTTACTAGCGACCATGAGCGCAACACATATTCTTGGATCGAAGCTTTGATCCACCACATGGCGTAAGTTGCCAGTTTGAAGCCTTTGTCGGGCTCAAATTTCTTAACGGCTTGCATCAGGCCAATATTGCCTTCCTGGATCACTTCGCCCACCGGCAGGCCATAACCCCTATAACCCATGGCGATTTTGGCCACTAACCGAAGATGGCTGGTGATGAGTTTGTGCGCAGCTTGGGTGTCACCATGCTCTTTCCAGCTCTTGCCGAGCATATATTCTTCCTCAGGCGCCAACATCGGGAATTTGCGGATTTCTTGCAAATACCGGTTAAGGCTGCCATCAGCACCAGAAATCATAGGTAAATTCATTGACTTAGCCAATTTTTCCATCCTTTTCGGCCGTCTTTTGGCGGCCCCGCTGCAACAGATATAGGGTGCGCTTTCAAAATTAAAAGACACTTTTATTGTTGCAGATTAGTAAATGTTGTTACGACGCTTAAGTTCCAGCGGATTGCAGCTTTAAATCATGGAGAAGTTGTGACAACGGTTTTGGCAGTTTGGCCTCAAAACGCAGATGTTTCCCAGTCACCGGGTGGTCAAAACCCAGCACGGCGGCGTGTAAAGCCTGTCCTCTCAGATAGTTAAGGCTGTTTCTTGCGGCTTCCGCAAGTTTGACTTTGGAGGTTGAAAAGCCTGCTCCATAGGTTCCGTCGCCCAAAAGTGGATGGCCGATATGCGCCATGTGCACGCGAATTTGATGGGTGCGGCCGGTTTCGAGGTTGCAGCGCACCAAACTGACAATCGTTGGTTTGCCGAACTCTTCGATTGTTTCATAATGCGTGATGGCTTCGCGGGCCATGGCAGAGTTGGATACAGCCATTTTCTGGCGGTTACTGGCGGAGCGGTCTAACCCAGTGGCAATTGTTCCCTGGCGGCGCTCGGGCTTACCCCAGACGAAAGCCAGATATTCCCGTTCCATCCGGCCATCGCGGCCATGGCTGGCAAATTGTTCGGAGAGTCCAGCGTGAGCTTTATCGTTTTTGGCGACCACCAGAAGCCCCGATGTATCTTTATCCAAGCGGTGCACAATGCCGGGGCGTTTGACGCCGCCGATGCCAGACAGGCTGGCACCGCAATGAGCGATTAGGGCGTTCACCAATGTGCCGTTTTCATTACCAGCGCCAGGGTGCACCACGAGGCCTGCTGGCTTGTTGATGACGATGAGATGTTTGTCTTCAAAAACAATGTCCAGCTCAATGGCTTCGCCCTGCGGCTCGGCGGGCGCGGCTTCGGGGATGGTAACTTCAATGAGTTGGCCCGGCTTTAATTTCGCGCCGCCGTCATCAACCACTTTTCCGTCCACGCGCACACGGCCATCCGCGATCAGCTTTTGAAAGCGAGCCCGGCTGATATCGACAAATGCGATGGCCAGAGTTTTATCAAGGCGTGCGGATTCTGTGGCGTTGGTCTTCAGGGCTTGTTCGGTGTCAGACATGGGCGGCCTATAGCATAGCTAATCTTGATGTGGTGCGGTTAGTTGCGATCATTCACATAGCTGCCCATCATTAAGCACATCGGCAATTTTCCCTTTGGCAAACACGGCGGCCTTTGCGGGGGTGACTCCTAGATATTTCACATAATAAGCCGTCATTTCTGACTCGGTAGCGTGGATCGTTTTTTTCTTCACACCGGCGAGAGCGTGATCTTGGTCCTTGGCTTGAGGCGGTGCTACTCTGTAATCTTCAATGGCACGCGCTGATGGGGAGAGCACTTTATCAACTGCGACGTTGAAGCTGCGATATGCTGAAAAGCGTATTGTCCCGTCACAGGTCGGCCAAGCCTTGTTGATTTGCCGAACTAAGTAATCGAGGTTTGGCGTCGGGGGCGCGGTAACGCTGCAATTGCTATTGATAATGAAATTATCCGCTGTTGATCCGAAATAAGAATTGGTGGCATCAATTAAACTTTGATGTGTCACGATGTAGCCACAAGGTATGGGCGTAGTTGCATCAAATGTCGTAGCACGAAAAAAACCAGCGAAGTCACGGCTGGATTTCAAAATGTCTTCCGGTTTAGATATGCTTCCATCCTCAAAAAGCTCGGCGTTGAAATGTTTGCTAGGATCGGCATTTGCTTTTTTCTGGATATCTTCAAAAACCGGAATCACCAGCTTTATGATTTTTTCGCGCTTTTCAGAAAGTTCAGCGGTGAACCAGTCCGCACCATCAGGTTCGGACGCGAAGATTGAAAGCGCCTCATAGTAGGGTTCGGTCTCAACGTTCTGGTCGTGTAAAATCTTGAGCGCAGCTTCGGGTGCCTTTGGCATTGCTGAGAAAGCCAGTTCAAGGTTGCGGGCTTTGTAAAGTTTAAGCACACAGCTGGCTCTTTTGTCGGCTGCCAATGCCAAACAATCTTTGCGGTTGGCAAGCCAGCCCTTTTGTTTGGCAATTTCTCCGGACGGGCCTTTGCCAAACATACTGATACGGGCAACGGCAAAAAGTTCCGCCATAGTCGCGTCCTGCGCCTTAATGTCTGCGTCGGCGCATACTATTTTGTCCACGTAGTTTGCGGCTTTGCTGCAATCGATACCTTCGGCCTTTGCAGGGTGGCAGAGTGCGAACGGAGCGGACATTGCAAGAGCGGCGAGAAGGTGTTTGGTTTTTTTCATGATATGATTGGATTAAAATATTTATGGTGGCATTAATACTGGCAATTTCTTCAAAGATTGTCACCCGCCTTCACACGACCCGCACATTTCCAGACAAAGCCGTATTAGTCTTTGCAATTGCATCCCTCCCCAATTTCAAAAAATTGTGATTTCATTTTTGATAAAGGACAAGTTTTTTACTTGTAATCTTACGCTGTAAGTTTTAAGTATAACTTATACCTTACAGCGTAAGGTAAATTTTGAGGAGACAAAAATGAAGACTACGATGAAAACAATATTCACAGTGGCTTGGGTTTTAGGAAGTTTGGTAGCGGCAGCGCAGGCCGACGATATGTCTGCGCAGAGAAAGATGATTTATGGAGACATCACAAAAAGTTTTGGCGCAGTTCCAAGTTTTGTTAAGCAGTTGCCAGATGCGGCACTTGCTGGGTATTGGCAATTGGAGAAAGACTTAGAACTCTCAAACAAGACTGCACTGCCGGGTAAAACCAAGGCCTTGATTGCCCTGGCTGTGGCTGCGCAAATTCCATGCGAATATTGCATTTGGTCAGACACAATGACGGCCAAGCAGCTGGGTGCCAGCGATGCTGAGATTGGTGAAGCGGTGGAAATGGCAGCCCTCACCCGGTTCTCGAGCACGACTCTTAATGGACTGCAAGTTGACTTTGCTCAGTTCAAAAAAGAAATGGGCGGACAGTGACTTCGTATTGGCTAATCATTCCGCCACTGGTTTGATCAAACAGACCAGTGGATTGTTTTGCAACGCATTGCGCGGGCAAACAGTTGCGGGCTAATTATCTGGATGAAAAAGCGAATCTCGAAACGGCAGCCTTTGAATAGTGCAACGATCGCGTTAGAGGCTTTGGCTATTGCAGATGCTCAAGGCTTAGAAAAGTTGAGCTTTCGAACTCTTGCTCAAAAATTGAAGTGTGAGGCGATGAGCCTTTATCATTATTTTCCAAGCAAGGCGCACTTGATGGATGCTATGACCAATATCTGTTTGGCTGAAATCGAATTTCCAGATAGCCAGAGGCCATGGCAAGAGCGGATGCGAGAGCTTGGTTGGAACTACCGCAAAATGGCATTGCGACACCCCGGATTTTATCCTTTCCTTGCGGTATACCGCATGAATTCTTTGGAAGGCTTGAATGTTCTCAATCAGGTTTTAGATGTGTTTGAAGCAACCGGGCTTGATGTGGAAATGCGGGCGCGGCAGTTTAGAATTTTTGGTTATTTCCTCGTTGGCAATTGTTTAGATGAAACCATCGGTTATGCCAAAGGGCCATCGGCAGCAGAGCCCGTTCCCAATGAACTAGCAGCGCAGAAATTTCCCGCCATCATGGTGGTGGGCCGGTTTTTCAGTCCAGCTCATCATGCTCGAACGTTTGAAGTTGGCCTTGAAGCGATGATTTCCGAAATTGAACGACTGGTTGCGCTCCCTGAGAAATAGAATATAGATAGCAACAGTTTTTAGAAAAACTGCTTAGGACGATTTGAAGGCAAATCGCTTTAGTGGCAGTTTTAAGAAAAACTACTTAGGACGATTTGAAGGCAAATCGTTTTAGAGGCAGTTTTAAGAAAAACTGCTTAGGTCCCTTCGTCTATCGGTTAGGACGGCAGCCTCTCACGTTGCAAAGGCGGGTTCGACTCCCGCAGGGATCACCACAAAGAAATTAAGCAATTGAAATTGTTGTTTTAATTTAAAAGCGGGACATAATCTTGGGTCTATGTTCGTGGATTCATAAGCGCTCAATAGATTTTTTTTAAGATTGTGAGGAAGGCGATATTATATCATCCGCTTCCAAAATGCGTGCGGCTGCGCCATCGAGATCATCATACTGATCTGAGGTCAGACTCCAAAAAAATGCGGCCAGTCCCAAAATGCCAAGGCCTAGGGCTACTGGAATGAGTACAACCAAACTGGTCATGCGGCTTTTTTCCATATGTTAGGGACAATAATGGGCGACTGAGATTGGCTCCGTTTTTCGTCCGTGCGACCAGCAAGGTAAAGCCGCATTGAATTCCCTACCACCAAAATGGAAGAGCTCGACATTGCAATTGCTGCAATGAGCGGATTTAATGCTCCTGCGACGGCGAGAGGTACCGCGAGTAGATTATAAGCGATTGCCAAGCCAAAATTTTGTTTCACGATGCTCTGGGTACGGCAGGCAATATTATATGCGTTGTAGACAGACATCAAATTATCACTGGTGAACACAAAATCAGCCGCCATGCGGCCCGTGTCTGATGCTGAAGCCGGAGCCATTGAAACATGAGCCGCAGCCAACGCTGGCGCATCGTTCAAACCATCACCCACCATCAGCGCTTTTCGGCCTAAGTCTGCTTGGGTCTTTAAATAAGCCAATTTGTCACCGGGCCGCAAACCAAACTTTACAGAAACTATGCCAACAATGGCTGCGACTTTAGCAACAGCAATTGCTGAATCCCCGGACAGAATTATGTTTGATATTTGTGCGTCCGTGAAAGCTTGCACAGTCTCACGCGCACCGACACGAAGTTCTTCGTTCAATTGCACATGGTATAGAGAACTACGGCTCCAAGCAAAGCCAAGCCCTCCTCCCGCTAGCTGGCGTTGACCATTTGCTGCAACTTCAGAAGCCCAAGATTGCCGACCCAGCCTTGCCAGGCGTCCATCGACATAACCTTCCACGCCGAAACCCGGAATCTCGTGAAGCAATTTGATACCAACATAGGGTTGTTCAGAAATACCTCCGGCGAGTGATTGGGCTGCGGGGTGAATGCTGCGCAGCGCGAGAGCTTTTGCAATGCGCGAAAGTTTCCCTGATGGAATTTCATTCATTCCAATAGTAGCTTGGTTTGACGTAAGCGTTCCTGTTTTATCAAATGCTACAGAATCTATTTCAGCTAAACGCTCCAGCGCAGAGCCATCTTTCATCAAAACACCAATGGAAGACAGGCGCGATGCCGCTATCACGTGGGCAACAGGAACGGCCAAACCTAAGGCGCAAGGGCAGGTGATGATGAGAACCGAAATTGCAACAGTGATGGCCTCGTGCCAGTTGCCTGATGTTGCACCCATCCATCCCAGAAAACTCGCGAGCGCAACAACATGCACAAAAGGCGCATAAAGCTTAGCAACCCGATCTGCCAAGCGTACATATTGCCCGTGACCGTTTTCAGCGGCCTGCATCATTTGCAGTACTTCGGCCAAAAAGGAATCCTTTGCTTCACGTACAACTTCTATATCAATTGATCCGGTAAGGTTGAGAATGCCGGCTTCAAGGCTTGATCCTTTGGTGACAACAGTCGGCGCGCTTTCACCTGTGACCAATGCACGATCCACATCGCTTACACCGTCAAACACAATACCATCAACAGGAACACGCTCACCCGCCACGACCCGCACAATCATGCCGGGATGAATGCCTTCAATTGGTAAGTATGAAAGCGACCCGTCGGCTAAAACCACCAAGCCGCCTTTGGCAGAAAGCCTAGCCAGCCGTCCAACGGCATCGCGCGCTTTGCTGCGCATAAGATGATCGAGAGTGCGCCCGATGAGTAGGAAAAACAGAAGTGACACCGCGGCATCGAAGTAGGCATGGCCACCACCCAAAAAACTTTCATACAGTGACATGGCAGTTGCCAAAATAACGCCCAAGGAAATAGGCACGTCCATATTCACACGGCGATGTTTCAGCGCGGCAGCAGCGCTGTGAAAAAATGGACGGCCTGAATAGGCAACGGTGGGAACGGCAATGATAGACGACAAATAGTGAAAAACTTCAGTTGTGGCAGGCCCTGCACCAGACCAAACCGCTACCGAAAGCAACATAATGTTGGCAGTAGCAAAACCGGCAACGGCAAGTGAACGGACCAAATTTTTGAATTCCGGATCACCAGAAATTATCGTCTCGTCATCAAGAGTGTGAACGGCAAAACCCGCGTTTTCTAACGCCTGAACAAATTTTAGGGGTGATTGTGTGCCATCGGCTAACGTTATGGTCGCGCGTTTTAACGATAGGTTAGCGCGAGCAGATTTGATGCCTTCAACTTGTGCCAAACGCCTTTCAATTGTTGAAATGCACTGGCCACAGTGGATGGCAGGAATTGACACGGTATAAAGCGCCGATCCATCGGTCAGCAGCCGCGATTGCGCACGCAATTCCTGAACCAGTTGGTTTTCTTTATTTAAAATTTGTTCAGCTGCCAATTGGGCAGGAAGCGAGCCAGCGCAGCACGACATTTCAGTTGCTCCCCTCAACGTTCAGCCTGAACGGCAAAATAAGATCTGCGTGGCCTTGAATTTTTCCGGTGATATTTCCTATCCAGATGCCAGGAGCAATTTGCACATCTGCACCATAACGACCATCCGTTTCCGGGGATAAATGCAGAATAGAATCTTGTGCACTTTCTGCGGGTCTTCCCAAAGATATTTCTATGTCTGACGCGAGCGCTGCTTTGCCGTCTGCTAAAAACAGCTCTAGTTGCAAGTGTCCTGATTTGTAGTGCAGCGTGTGACTGATGCCAACGCGCGCCTTCGACAATCGTTCGGTATCAATATTAAAGCTCTGACTTGCAACATAGGAGTTTTCGACGACAAGTCCCGTCCAGCTGCGATAGGCAGAAACGGCAAGCATGGCATTGACAGCGAATACCACCGCGAAAAAACCTACAATGATAAGGCTCATATGCCATCCTGTGAATGGCTTGCGCGGCGCTGTTTGTGTCATTGGCTTATTCCCGGCACTTCGAATTGTGCATTGTAGTGATCGGCTTCAAAAGATTGTGGATCGTTTACTGAAATTGTGAAAGGCGTTTGCCCCGTACGCAGCATCTGTGGAGGTTGGCTGATGAACACGTGAAGGGCGCGTAATTTATCCGGTTCAACTTCAATTACGGTACTGCGACCACTCGTATCTTTCAGCTCTGCAATCGTCATCGTGGCGCCGGGCAAGCCTTGAAGTGAGAGAATAATTGCGCGGGGTTCTTGCACCATATTGAGTAGTTTTACAGTGTATCCATTGCGGATTGATCCATCGGAAAGTTTGACAGCTATGGGGTTGCGATCGTGCTGCACGTCAAGCCTTAAGCGATCTCGCGTTACGAGAAAATATAACATAGCAATGCCGATAGAGCTCCACAGGCTCACATAGAGCAACGTTCTAGGCCGTAAAAATACATGCCAATCGAAATGCTTTACAGCATCAACAAACACGCCGGAAGCGTTGCGGATTCGGTTCGGAATAATCGCGCCATTTGCATCTTTGGCCAAGGCCATGTTGTGATTATAGTCGCGCAACGTAGAGTATGAAATCAAGCCTCGCGGTTTTTCGAGGCGGTCCATAATATTGTCGCAAGCATCAATGCAGAGGGCACAGGTGATGCACTCCATTTGTTGTCCATTGCGAATGTCTATGCCTGTCGGACAAACAGCAACACACGCATTGCAATCAACACAATCACCAGAAGCAATTCTTTGGGCCGCTGCCTTCTTTGATCCGTGGCTTCTGGGTTCACCGCGCCAATCATTATAAGTAACAACAAGCGAATCCTCGTCCAACATCGCAGCTTGAATGCGTGGCCATGGGCACATGTAAATGCAAACCTGTTCACGCATTAATCCGCCAAAGACATAAGTTGTCGCCGTTAAAACACCGACTGTGGCATAAGCTACCAATGGTGCTTGGCCAGTTAGGAAGCTGGTCAACAAGGTGGGTGCATCGGCGAAATAGAAAATCCATGCCCCACCTGTGGCAATGGCGATCAAAACCCAGCTTGCGTGTTTGAGAAGTCGAAGTGTTACTTTACGCAGCGACCACGGTGCTGCTTCAAGCTTTATGCGTGCATTGCGATCACCTTCAAAATATTGTTCCACGGCGATGAATAGATCTGTCCAAACCGTTTGGGGGCAGGAATAGCCACACCATGCACGACCCACGACCGAGGTGACAAGAAACAGGCCAACACCCGCCATGACCAGAAGACCAGCAATATAGAAAAATTCCTGTGGCCAAATTTCAATGAAAAAGAAATAGAAACGCCGATGGGCAATATCAATCAACACCGCTTGGTTTGGGGCGTAGGGGCCGCGATCCCAACGTAACCACGGAGTTACGTAATAGATGGCAAGCGTTACCACCATGATGACCCATTTGAGCCTGCGGAATTGGCCTTGCACACGCTTGGGATAGATTTTAGTGCGCGCTGAATAGAGCACCGCGCCTTTGGCTTTGGCCCCGGTGTTTACGGCCTCAACAGGTTGCTTTTCGATGATGGTGTGAACTGTCACCCTATTCACCGCCACCCAATGAATGAACATAGACTGCAACATCTTTGACGGATATTTCGCCCAGTTTTTTACCCCAAGCAGGCATCATTCCGTGTCGTGGATTATTGATCTGGCGTTCGATGGCGGCCAAGTCTCCGCTATAGGCCCAAATGGCATCATTAAGTTTTGGCGCACCAAATTCAATCTTCCCGTCGCCAGTATCACCATGACACGCAGAACAGTTGTCCTTAAACACGCCTGCGCCAACTGCTGCCAGTTTGGGATCAGCGTCTTGTTTGGAAATCTGCCGCACAAAATTTGCAACAGCGCTGATTTCATCGGGCTTTAAGATAGCATCTTTGCCAAAGTTGGGCATTTGTGATGAATGCGTATCTGGATCAGATGTATCGCGGATGCCATGTGTAATGGTATGCAGAATTTGATCAGGTTTTCCGCCCCACAGCCAAGCGTTGTCGTTGAGATTTGGAAAGCCAGCGCTGCCTTGAGCGCCTGATCCATGGCATGTTGCACAATGCACTTTGAATATGGAAGATCCAGCTGCGACAGCAAAACCGCGTAATTTTTCATCTGCCAATATTGCATTTATGTCGTGGCTTTTGATCTCAGCGAATTGTTCGGCTTTTGCTTGTTCAGCGGCATCAAGCTCATGGCGAATATCGACTCGGCTTGACCAATTCCAAATACCTTTGCTGGCGCTGGTGAAGCCGGGCCAAGCTGGATAGACAATCGAGTAAACAGCGGCAAAGGCAATGCAGGCGTAGAATGTCCACAACCACCAGCGGGGAAGGGGATTGTTAAGTTCCTTTATGCCGTCCCAGCTATGACCGGTTGTTTCTACACCTGAAACGCTATCAATTTCGTTGTGGTCGGACATCTTCAATCCTCTTTGAACGGAATGGAGGCAGCGTCGTTATATAAACTGCGAGCAGAAGGACGCAGTGCCCACAATCCGGCAGACACGAAGAATAGAAACATCATAAGAAGAACCCAACTATCTGCGAATTCGCGTAAGAAATTATAATCGACATTCATGGTGCATCTCCTCAACGATCATCTTGGGTGGGGTTGTATGCCGAGTAATCAACCAAGGTTCCGAGCATTTGCAGATAGGCAACTAAGGCATCCATTTCAGTCAGGTGATTAGGATCGCCATCAAAATCAGCGGCCACTGCTTTAGGATAACGTTTCACCATCGCCGCGCTATCTGCTGTTGGATCAGTCTGCGTGCGCATATCAGTTGCAGCATTAACAATCATCTCATCGGAGTAGGGAACGCCGACATCACGATTTGCGACCAAATGGGAGGCTATTGCGTTGATATCAAGTTCTTTATCAGCAAGGAACGCATAAGTTGGCATCACTGACTCTGGCACCACGGAGCGCGGATCTTTCAAATGCTGCACATGCCATTCATTGGAATACCGGGCACCAACACGTGCAAGATCTGGGCCTGTGCGCTTTGAACCCCATTGGAAGGGATGATCAAACATTGATTCAGCGGCCAATGAATAATGGCCGTAACGCTCAACCTCGTCGCGGAACGGACGTATCATCTGGCTGTGGCAGAGATAGCAGCCTTCGCGCACGTAGATGTCACGGCCGGCAAGTTCCAGAGGTGTGTATGGCCGCATGCCTTTGACATGCTCAATCGTATTTTCCAGCCAGAACAAAGGTGCCACTTCAACAAGACCACCGACAGTTACGACAAGAAGCGACAATACCAAGAGCAGAGTCACGTTTCGTTCAATAATGGCGTGGCGGCTGAGGAGCGTTTTTTTGGCGGTGTTGGACATTTTATTTCCTCAACGGGCTGGTTGCAGCGTGGCCGAGTCAAAAGGGATAGACTCTTCGCCCATGGGCACTTCGCTGCGAAGCTCGCCCCGGATTGTTTTGTAGATGTTGAATACCATCACCAAGGCACCGGAGAGGTACATCAGGCCACCAAACATGCGCATGACGTAGTAGGGGTGCATGGCCGCCACAGTTTCGGCGAAGGAATAAACGAGGAAACCTTGGTCGTTATACTCGCGCCACATGAGACCTTGCATGATGCCCGATACCCACATGGCCGAGATGTAGACAACGATGCCAAGTGTGGCCAGCCAGAAATGCCAGTTGACCAGACGCAGACTATAGAGGCGTTCGCGATTCCAAAGTTTCGGGACAAGGTGATAGATCGCACCGAATGAAACCATACCAACCCAGCCCATCGCACCTGAGTGCACATGGCCAATCGTCCAATCAGTATAGTGGCTCAGGGCATTGACAGATTTGATCGACATCAACGGGCCTTCAAAAGTGGACATTCCATAGAATGCGAGGGACAGCACGAACATGCGCAAAATCGGATCGGTGCGCAGTTTGTCCCATGCACCTGACAGCGTCATCAAGCCGTTGATCATGCCTCCCCATGAGGGCATCCACAGCATGACTGAAAATACCATGCCAAGCGTTTGCGCCCAGTCGGGCAAAGCGGTGTAGTGCAGGTGATGGGGGCCAGCCCAGATATACAGGAATATCAAAGCCCAGAAATGGATGATAGAAAGGCGGTAAGAATAGATCGGGCGACCAGCCTGCTTTGGCACGAAATAATACATCATGCCCAGAAAGCCAGCTGTAAGGAAAAAACCTACCGCGTTGTGGCCATACCACCACTGTACGAGCGCATCCTGCACTCCCGAAAATGCGGAATAGGATTTGCTGCCAAGGAAAGACACGGGTACGGCCATATTGTTGACCAGGTGCAACATGGCAACTGTGACGATGAAGGATAAATAGAACCAGTTGGCCACATAAATATGAGGTTCTTTGCGCTTAACCAGTGTGCCAAGAAACACCGCGAGATAGGCCACCCAGACAATCGTCAACCAAATGTCCACATACCATTCTGGCTCGGCATATTCACGGCCTTGGGTGATGCCCAGTAGATAGCCAGTTGCTGCCATCACGATAAAAAATTGATATCCCCAAAATACAAACCACGCGAGATTTCCACCCCAGAGTCTTGCGCGACAGGTGCGTTGAACCACGTAGAATGAAGTGGCCATGAGTGCGTTGCCGCCAAACGCAAAAATTACAGCGGAGGTGTGTACTGGCCTCAACCTGCCAAAATTGAAATAGGGTTCAAGATTAAGCAAGGGCCAAGCAAGTTCTGAGGCAATGACCACGCCCACCAAAAATCCGGCGATGCCCCAAAACATCGCGGCAATCACGCCATAACGCACCACGCCATCAAGATATTTGGATTGGTCTTCGACCGGGAAGGAATAGCCATTTGCCGCGAATTTTACATTACGGAACGCAAAAATTGTGGCGATGCCAAGCACAGCAAATGCCACCCACATGTGTGCACGAAAAGCTTCGTCTCGGCCTATTGCCGCTCCTAAAAGTGCTGTAAAAGTTGCCACAGAAATTGAGATGGCGACATTCATATTTTTCATATGGCAGACCTTCCGGCAGAAGTTTGAGAAAACGCAACAGCCTAATGTTGCTAGTCTGTATTTTGCAGAATTGGCGGAGCTCGACATTGATCCAGATCAATGACGGGTCGTGGAATTTGGTCGAGTTTGAAGGTTTTCCCCCATGCGGTGAATCAGAGGTGTAATTCTCATGACGAAACCCGCCGAAGCTTCACTCGCTGCGATGCTAGTTAGGCACTTTGATGCTTTGCAAAATTTGTGCAGCGATTTGGAAGCGATAGCAGATGCGTTGCCTGCGTCGATTAACGTTCAAGCAAGCTTAGGCGTTGCGCAAAATATTATGGCAATTGTAAAATCTGCGCATGAGTTTGAAGAGCAGAAAATATATCCAGCTTTGCATCGGTTCGAGCAACTAAATGTTGCAATGAATGAAAATATTGAACGCTTGAGATTTGAACATTGGGCAGATGAAGACTATGCCCAAGAAATCTATTTGGCGCTTCGAGATTTTATTTTATCTCAAAATAGGGCAAAAGCGGAAACGCTGTCTTGGATGCTGCGGGGTTTTTTTGAAGGCATGCGCCGCCACATTGCTTTTGAGCGCGTGGTGATTCTTTCAGTGATCGCGAAAAGTGAGAGTTCTGTCTAGTGTCTAAAGTTTCGGCAGTTCTTCGGCTTCAGCAAGTTTGCGAAGCATTGGCAGATCAATAATTTCACAAGTGCTGTTGTCAATTAAAGCAATTACTTTACTTTGTCGCAATTTGGTGATTTGGCGGCTGACGGTTTCCAACGTCAGGCCTAAAAAATCTGCAATATCTGATCGTTTAAGTGGAAATTGAAACCTAATCATTTGGCCTTTTGAAAGCGCATCAGGGTCGATATGCAATGCTGTAAAGTAAATAAAACTGGCCACGCGTTCATTTGCAGTCTTTCGTCCTAATGCCAACAACCAGTCTCGAGCGTCGTCTAATTCACGCAAATTTTGTTGATGCAGACGGTGCTCTAAATCAGGAGCTTCGGCGATCAAAGATTCCAGGGCCTTGCGCGGAAAAGAACACAGCTTGAGATCAGTCGCTGCTTCAATGGAGGTCTTGTTTGTTATATCAAAAGGCCTTCCAACGAGATCTGGCGCAAATTGTAAGGCAACAATTTGTTGTCGACCATCAGCCATGAGTTTGGAAAGTTTGACAATCCCGCTGATGATATTTGAGTAAGCAACAGGTTTGTCGCCTTCCATCCCAAATTGTTGCTCTGCCGGAATCGATTGCATTGTTGTGTTTTTGCTCAATGTGCTGAGCTGGGAAGGCGTTAGCGCGCCACAGATACCCTTGTGTCGCGCCTCGCACGAGCGGCACACAATTGGAACATCCGAATTATGAATGTCAAATCGTTGAGGTGATGAAGTTGAAGCTGACATGTTACACGATGTTGCGGACTAATTAGCCAAAATGCAAGTCGAACTGTTTTGCGACTGTTTGGAAATCAGTACCTCGGACGTAAATCGAAGCTGCTCGAAATTGCTATAAGCCAGTCCCAGGTGTCCTTGGTCGTTGGTTCGGAATGCTCCTTGAGCGTTGATACGGCAAACCAGCTATGCCCCGTTTTCAGGCTATGGAGATGAGGCTGCATGAGCACTTTTTCCGCCAATAGTTTTTGCACGAGTGGTAAACTTGCAAGCGCAACTCCATGCCCAAGTATGGCAGCTTGAAGTGCCAAATCGCTGTTGTTAAAGTCTAAACCTGTTGAAATTTCTCCAACGGCTACGCCAGCGCTCTCGAACCAATCATTCCAACCTTCTGACCTTTCGTCATGGATGAGTGGAAATCTGGAAAGCTCTGCAGCGCTTCCAACTTCGCATTTCATGAGCGCAGTAGAGGCGACCGGAACCAAAGCATCTTCAAACAAAGTTTGTGCAATCAGAGCCGGGTTAACCTCGCGGGCTCGTGTAATTGCAATACTGACTTCCATTTCCTCGAAATCGACTTCTGCTCCAGATGTGTCGATCCACGGGTCACAGTTTGGCACAGCTTTTTTTAATTCAGCGAGCTTGGGCAAAAGCCAACGCGCCGCAAAATCATGTGGTGCATAGATCACGACACTTCCAGGTTTGCGAAATGGCTCAAGCCGCTTGTATCCAGCTTCCAACTGCTCCAGCGACCTGGCAACACTGCGTTGATAATCTCGTCCAGCATCAGTGAGGCGAATGGACCTTCCGTGCCTGATGAACAGCGGTTGGCCGATGCGCTCCTCCAGCAACCGTATTTCATGGCTGATAGCACTTTGTGATAGGCCAAGTTCGTCCGCCGCCTTGCTGAAGCTTTCGAGCCGTGAGGCGGCCTCGAAACCCATGAGGTACTGTAGAGGCGGGATGTTGCGAAATCGTCTCATATGAATGTTATTCATGTTTAGTGGTTGTGCTTCTCATTTGCAAGAAGACGGTGCGATGCGGCAAAGTGTGGTTCAAACCAATTGAAGAAAGTTTTTTCTGTGAACAAAAATATGAATGAATTTCAAGCAGAAATTGTTTTTCGCAAGCCTGCTGAATTTGACAGACACCAGCGCACATGGATGATTTGGCCGCACCGCGAAGACCTCTATGAAGCCCGCCTCGCCCCCATGCAGCGAGAATATGTTGAGATCGTTGGGGCGATTTCACAGTTTGAACCCGTTACGGTTGTCGCGCATCCCGACCACGCAGAAACCGCGCGCGAACAGCTCGGCAATCTTGCAGATGTAGTGGTTATGCCCGTCGATGACTTTTGGACACGCGATTGTGGCCCTTCATTTGTGGTCGGGCAAGACGGAGAACTTGCCGGCGTGAACTGGCATTTCAACGCATGGGGCGGCAAGCACGCGCCGTGGAATGAAGATGACAAACTGGCAGGCCGCATCTTGCAAAGAGAAAACGCAGCTATGCGTAATTCATGGCTCACATGTGAAGGTGGATCGTTTGCATTGGATGGCGAAGGCACCTTGATCATCACTGAAACCAGTATTCTCAATCCCAATCGCAATCCGGGTGTGAACAAGGCGCTTGCTGAATCTGAACTCAAGGCGATGTTGGGTGTTGAGAAGGTGGTCTGGCTGCCGGGCGATCCCATGGACAAGGAGACCGACGGCCATATTGACGGTATGTGTGCATTTGTGAGACCAGGCGTGGTTCTCTTCGAAAGCAACCCCAACCCTTCTGATCCTCATTACCGCGTCCTTAAAGAAAATCTGGCTTGTCTACTCAGTCAAACGGACGCGAAAGGCAGGTCCTTTACAGTTCTGCCGCTTGAAGAGGCCGTGGATGCCACCATCACCAGCAATATTTTCTGCCGCTCATATATCAATTTTTATATTGCCAATGGCGGGGTGATTGTCCCTGGTTATGGGATTGCCAGTGACGCCAAAGCGCTAGCCACAATTCAGGCCGCCTATCCTGATCGTAAAGTCGTAATGGTGCAGGTCAATTCCATTGCGGCAGGTGGTGGCGCCATCCACTGTATTACGCAGGAACAACCGGTGTCGAGGATAGCATGAACCGTCGCAATTCGATGAAAGCCGCTGCAGCGAGTTTTTTCGCAGGATCATTTGGTAATTCCGCACTTGCATCTAATTTGACTTCGGCAAAGGCAGCAGGATTTCAAATGCCGTTGGAGTCAGTTCCGCATTTGAGAACCTTCATGCAATGGCCCGCCGTTAAATCAATTTATGGAAGTCAAGATGACCTCGATGCTGTGCGTGAGAAGATCGCGTTGATTGCCAACAGCATTGCAAAGTTCGAATCGGTTGTTCTGTTGGCGAGGCCAGAGCAAGCAGAAGATGCCAAGACGTATCTGAAAAGTGGTGTGGAAATTTGGCCGATGGCTGTGCAGGATTTGTGGTGCCGCGACAGTGGACCAACGTTCGTCGCTAACGCCGCAGGACAGATCGCGACCAGTGAATTAAATTTCAACGGCTGGGGTGAAAAGCAACAGCATGAAGATGATGCACAGATCGCGCGACGTGTTTCAGAGAAACTCGGTCTGCCCATATTTGAAAATGCAGTGAAGGGCGAAGGCGGGGGCGTTGAAAACGACGGTGAAGGAACTTTGATTGCCCATGCCAGCTGTTGGGTCAATTCCAATCGTAACACCGGCACAGAGGACGATATCGGAAAGCTTTTGTGCGAGGCGCTTGGGGCTGACAAAATGATTTGGGCAACTGGTGTCAAAGATGCAGATATAACTGACTATCACATCGATGCCTTGGCACGGTTTGTGAAGCCAGGCCAAGTTTTGATCCAACTGCCGGAAAAAATCATTGATGGTGATCCGTGGTCGGCTGCCGCTTTTGAAACTTATGAAGTATTGAAGAAGGCGACAGATGCACAAGGCCGCAAGCTTGATATCGTGGTCATTCCAGATCCAATCAACATCCGGTCACGATCCAAGGACTTCGTTTCGAGCTACGTGAATTACTTCGTATGCAATGGTGCCGTGATCAGTGCAGAGTTCGGTGACGACAAGGCTGACGAAAAAGCGGCGCAGATATTGGGGCAACTCTATCCGGATCGTGAAGTGGTCAGCCTCAACGTTGACGCTATCGGTGAATCAGGTGGTGGTATTCACTGTTCCACGCAACAGCAACCTTTGGGAAAAACATCATGAGCCAGCTCGTTGTCGGCGCTGTACAAATTTCTTGCAGTGATGATCTGAATGCCAATCTCGACAAAATTGAACTTCATGTAAGAGAGGCTGCACGACGTGGTGCAAAATTGGTAGTGCTTCAGGAGCTGTTTGAAGGGCCCTATTTTTGTATCGATATTGATGCCGCGCATAATAGACGCGCCAAGCCTTTCAAAGGGCATACAACAGTGGCTCGCTTATCCAGTCTCGCGAAAGAACTTGGCGTGGTTTTGCCTGTTTCTTTTTTTGAGGAAGACGGTAGCCGCCGTTTTAATTCACTCACGATGATTGACGCCGACGGCAAATCACTGGGTCTTTACCGTAAAAGTCATATCCCTGATGCGCCCGGCTATAGCGAGAAATTTTATTTCGCGAATGGTGATACGGGCTTCATGGTTCACGATACAGCTATTGGCAAAATTGGTGCAGGTATCTGTTGGGATCATTGGTTCCCAGAAGCGGCCCGCTGCATGGTTTTGCAAGGTGCGGAGATTTTGTTTTATCCGACAGCAATAGGCTCCGAGCCGTCTGACCCTGCGTGGGATTCGCGGGACCACTGGCAGCGTGTCATGCAAGGCCATGCCGGAGCCAACATTACGCCACTCATAGCTTCCAACCGTGTTGGTATTGAAACTGGCAAGAGCGGATCGATGGTATTTTATGGCTCGTCTTTTATCGCGGATCATACGGGTGCCAAACTTGCTGAAGCAGACCGCGTGACAGAAGGCGTCATCACAGCAAGTCTTGATATGCAAACGATTGCAAACTTGCGGCGTATGTGGGGTGTTTTCCGCGATCGCCGCAATGATCTCTATGGCGAAATAGCCAAGCCATCGCCCATGCGACTTTTGCCAGTAGCATAAAATAACAAACAGGGAGAACGACTATGAGCATCAAATCATTTGTGTCCGGCCTGGCACTTCTCGCCGCCATGACTGGCACTTCATTTGCGGGCGAAGTGAGGCTGTATTCTTGGGAGGCCTATTTTGGTGCAGACTCAGTCAAGAAATTTGAAGCGGAAACAGGCAACACGGTGACTTATGACGTGTTTGACTCGAATGACACTGTCGAAACCAAAATCCTGGCGGGAAATTCAGGCTATGACGTGGTAACCCCAAATCTCTCACCTCATTTGGCTCGCCAAATTCCCTTGAAGGCTTGGGGTGAATTAGACAAGGCACGGCTTCCAAATTTGGGCAACCTTGATTCAGCGCTCATGGCAAAAGTTACCGAGGCTGATCCAACTGGCTTTCACGCCGTTCCGTGGATGTGGGGCACGACAGGCGTTGGCCACAACCAAGAAAAAGTCAAAGCCATCATGCCTGATGCGCCCGTTGATTCATGGAAGATGGTATTCGATCCAGAGGTGGCTGCCAAATTCAAGGATTGCGGTATTTCGGTTCTTGATGATGCTGAGCAAGTTCTGGGCAGCGCGCTAATCTATCTTGGTCTTGATCCTGACACGGATGATCCGGAAGTTTTGGAAAAGGCTGTTGATCTGGTCTCCAAAGTTAGGCCCTTTATTCGCCAGTTCCACGGTTCTAACTACATCGCTGGCCTTGCTGCGGGCGATCTTTGCGTTGCCATGGGTTATTCTGGCGATATGCAAGTGGCCACTAACCGCGCCAAAGAAGCTGGCAATAATTTTGTCATCGCCTACCGCATTCCAAAGGAGGGCAACCTGGTCTGGTTTGATACGTTGGCCATTCCGTCAGACGCTCCCAACCGGGACGCGGCCCATGCTTTCATCAACTTCATGATGAAGCCGGAGATCGCTGCCTCTGCTGCCAATGAGACGGGCTTTGCTACGGCGAACAAGGCGGCACTTGGGCTTGTTGATGAAAAAATCAGAGGCAATCCAAACTATTATCCTTCACTTGAAGCGCAGAAGAAATTTCATTTGCCAAAAGTGAAAAGTGAAAAGACCGACAAGATGTGGCAACGGGCCTGGAACCGGGCCAAGGGCATTGAATAGGGTTTTCTGAAAGATGGCACGGGACGGCGCTACCAACAGACGGATCGTCGTCGTCCCCTATCTTTGGCTGATCAGTTTTTTTGTTATTCCGTTTCTACTCATACTCAAAATCAGCCTGTCTGATCAGGCACGCGCTAGGCCGCCTTATATTCCGCAACTGGACGTAACCAAGGGTGTTGAAGGTTTTTGGACATTCCTCACAGCTCTCGATTTTGAAAACTATGTGACGCTGCTGACTGATGGCTACTACTTTCGCTCCTACCTGCTGTCGCTCGAAACTGCGGCAATTGCCACCGCACTTACCCTGCTGATTGCCTATCCCATGGCTTACGGTCTTACACGGGCACGGCAGAAATGGCGGAATCTGCTTTTGGCGCTTGTTGTCTTGCCATTCTGGATCAGCTTTCTGATCCGCGTATATGCATGGATGGCCATTCTCAAACCTAATGGGTTTCTTGATATGGTGGGGCAAGGTTTAGGCTTCAGCGCGGGGGCATTCGCGTTGCTCAACACTAAAAGCGCCGTCATTATCGGAATTGTTTATTCATATTTGCCTTTCATGATCCTGCCGCTGTTTACGGTGTTGGACAAACTGGACGACTCGCTCCTTGAGGCATCGCGTGATCTGGGTGCCTCCACTTTGCGAACATTTATTTCAATTACCTTGCCACTTTCGCTGCCGGGCATTTATGCAGGATGTTTGTTGGCTTTCATTCCGATGATCGGCGAATTCGTCATTCCTGATCTTCTTGGCAGCAATGACACGGCCCTGATCGGCAAAACCCTGTGGACTGAATTTTTTAACAATCAGGATTGGCCTTTGGCTGCGTCCATCGCTGTTGGCATGTTACTGCTTCTGCTTTTACCAATTGTTGCGCTGCAAAAAGCCCAAGCCAAAGCGGATGTACGCCAAGCCTCGCAGGTGTCAGTGGGTGGTCGGCGTTTTTCATCCCTTAACTTTGCAGCAGTCGTATTCGGCCTTGGCTTTATCTATCTGCCAATATTTCTGGTCATGATATTCAGCTTCAACAACAGCCGTCTCGTGACCGTGTGGGCTGGCTTTTCGTTGAAATGGTATGGTGTTTTGTTTCAGAATACACAGCTTCTGTTGAGCGCGTGGCTGTCATTCAAGCTGGCCTTTGTGTCAGCGACTGCAGCAACAATCATTGGCGTCATGGCGGCAATGACGCTTGTGCGTATCAAAAGCTTTCGCGGCAAGAAACTGTTTGGCTTTCTCGTTCTTGCTCCTATCATTATTCCTGAAATGGTAATCGGTCTTGCTTTTTTGCTATTATTTGTGGCGATTGATTTGCCGCGCGGCTTCCTCACGTTGTTTCTCGCACATACGACATTTGGTCTCTGCTTTGTCGCTGCGACCGTGCAGGCGCGGCTCAGTGGCTTTGATTCGACCTTGGAGGAAGCGTCTTCCGACCTTGGTGCCAGCAGACTGCAAACTTTTTGGCGCATTACGTTTCCACTTATTTTGCCGGGTGTGTTGTCCGGCTGGGCTCTTGCCTTTGTCCTGTCATTTGATGACCTGATTATTTCCAGTTTGGTGACCGGCCCGGGTGCCACCACACTCCCGATGCGCCTCTACAGCCAAATGCGCCTTGGCGTAACGCCTGAGGTCAATGCTGCAAGCACGTTGATGGTTCTTGCTGCGGTTATAGTGCTTTTCGTCACTCTCTGGTTCGGGCCAAAGCGTGGCGCAGAGCAAATATGAGTATTGATGTTTGAGCTGGGAGCGGCCAACTTGGTCGCTCCCAAGACCTGTGATGCTGCTACTTTACGGCAGTGATCGCTTTAACCAATTCTGCAACGGCATCTGATGATGACATTTCAGAATTGAAATGTTTGGTTACGACGTCGGTGATTGCTCCAGTTACAGCGGCATTTGCTGCGTGAGTGTAGGCAACTGTTGGCACGACCGTATTTGCTTTGGATGCTTCGGCTAAATCTGCAATATTCTTCTTTGCGCAGGAATCAAGGCCATCTTCGGGAGTTCCGATCACTGCTGGAATGGAGCCTTTGGCAATGTTGAACTTGTTTTGCACGCCCTTGTCCATGATTGCGTTTGCCAATACCGCTTGTGCCTTTTTGGCTTCGTCAGTTGGTTGCTCAAACATGGAGAACGAATTGACCAGGAATGCAAAGTCTCCTTGCGTACCTGGAGAAGGGAAGCAGAGGAAGTCTACATCCGCTTGTTTTTTTGCGTTTGTAAATTCGCCTTTTGACCAGTCTCCCATGATTTGCATGGCAGCTTTGCCTTCAATCACCATCGCTGTTGCAAGGTTCCAATCGCGCCCGGAGAAATCTTTATCGACCATTCCACGCAATAAACGCATTTCATCAAAAACTTTGACCATCGTATCGCTGCTCAACGTGCCTGCATCGAGATCTACGAAAGCCTTGCGGTAGAAGTCTGGCCCACCAATTCCTAAAGCAACGCTATCAAAAAGTGTCACATCTTGCCAAGCTTGGCCACCATGGGCCAGTGGGATGATGCCCGCAGCTTGGAATTTTGGAGCAAGCGCATTAAATTCCTCCCACGTTTTTGGTGGTTGAGCTCCGATTTTTTCAAATGCTGCCTTTGAAGCCCAAACCATGTTCACGCGGTGGATGTTGGTCGGAGCAGAAACCCAGCGCCCGTCTACTTTAACAAACTCTTTGACTGCTTCAGGCAACGCGTGCTCCCAATCACCTGCTTTGGCGATTTCTCCAAGATCGGCCAGCATTCCAGCCTTGGCCCAATCAATGATATTCTGGCCCAACATCAGCATGGCCGCTGGCGGGTTACCAGCAGCGATACGGGCTTGAAGTGCCGCTTTTGCCGCATCGCCACCGCCGCCTGCAACAGGAGCGTCAACCCACTTAACACCAGCGGCTTCAACTTTATCTTTGACCGCCTTAAGAGCGGCCGCTTCACCGCCTGTCGTCCAGAAATGCATAACTTCGACAGACCCATCGGCAAAGGCAGGCAGGCAGAATGAAGAGCTTGCCAACAGGCCAGTGACCAGAGAGGCCGCAGCAATTGACCGAATACGTTTAACTCCAGAAATATAGTTCATTAGGTTCCTCCAAAAACTGTTCGTTGTTTTTACCGGTCTCGATTACATTAGACTGGTTAGTTACTTAGCATTTATTGGAACGTTCCAAATGTCAAGTAAAAGATTGAATTTGGTGGAGTTGATGAGAACTGTAGATTTTTGGTTGTTGAAATTAGGCATACGAGCTAGAGAAGATCGTTCCATACTGGATATTTGAATGCTGAAATCGAATAAGACTTTGCGAAAATTAATGGCGGCTAAGGTATCGACCCCCAAATCTCGTGCAACAATTATTGATATTGCGCGTGTGGCGGGGGTATCGAAATCGACTGTCTCATTGGTTTTGCAAGGTAGTTCGTTGGTTCGAAAAGAAACCCGCGAAACGGTTCAAAATGTAATTGAACAATTGGGTTATGTTTACAACCGCTCGGCGGCTGGCTTACGCCAGGCAAAATCTGATTTTGCTGGCATTGTCATCGGAGATTTGAGCAATCCGTTCTTTTCGGAACTGGCAGCGGGTATCGAAGAAGTCTTGGCGGGATATAACATGTTGCCCGTTTTAGCCAACGCGAATGAAGACCCTGTTCAGCAGGCGAATGCGATTCGCGCTCTGCGCGAGCATGGTGTGGCCGGTATTGTGCTTAGTCCTGCCAGAGGAACGACAGCGTGGACAATATCGGAGTCGTTCCCCAAAGGCTTGCCCGTCGTTGTGGCAATGTGTGTGGTCGATGACTGCCCTTTTCCCTATGTTGGCCCTGATAATATTTCTGGTTTTCTTCAAGCAACCGGTCATTTAATTGAGCTTGGTCATAGGTCGATCGCTTTCTTGGGGGGTGATAACAGTTTTGCTGTCCAAAAGGAGAGAATTGAGGGCTGGCGTAAAGCGCACCGTGATGTTGGCCTGGTTGCTGATGACAGGCTGATCATAAATTCTGCACCATCGCGGCAAGGAGGGGCAGAGGCAATGGAGATTGCGTTGTCGCACCCGCAAAAACCGACTGCAGCAGTTTGTCATAATGATGTGGTTGCACTGGGTGCCTCTCGCTTGCTTCACGAGTCTGGTTTGAGTGTTGGTCGCGACTTTTCCATTGTTGGTTTTGATGACATTGCTGAAGCTGCGTATGCATTCCCTCCTTTGACGACTGTGAGCGTTGGCACTCGTAATATGGGGATGGAGGCGGCCAAGCGTTTGGTTCAATTGATCAAGGGCGAGGCAGTTGATTCACGCAAGTTTCTCGGAGAAACAAAATTGATTGTTCGGCAGTCTACTGGCCCTTGTAAAGTTTGAGAATTGAAACATGATTAGACATATCGTACTCATAAAATTCAAACCTGAAACCAGTGAAAGTCAGATCAAAGCAATTTTCATTGAGCTTGATCACATACGCTCAGAAATTTCTGGCATGGGGACAGTTCAAAGCGGACGCAGCGAGAGCCCGGAGCACATCGAACGTGGATTTATGCATGGTTTCACGATCGATTTTGAAACCTGGCAAGACCTTGGCGCATACCAGAATCACCCGAAACACCAAGCAACAGGTGCTAAAATTGTTGCAGCCGCGGCAGGCGGCATCGACGGCATTTTGGTTTTTGATTTTGAATTCTGATACGCGAATTTATTTTCTCAATATCACCCGATAGCGCCGTAAATTTGCGAGAAAATTGAGATATCTGACGCTTCAGAGATTTTTTGTTTGACTAATTTGGAACGATCCAATAGTAGACCAATTTAATAGATCAAGAATAATTTAGGTTGGAAATTTTGATGGTTCGCTGGGCGTTGGTAGGAGCAAGTACGATTGCTCGGGAATGGATGATTGCTGCTATTCGCGCGACAGGCGGCGAAGTCGTTGCTGTCGTCAGCTCGAATGCAGACCGCGCCAAAGCTTTTGCGAGCGAATATAAAATCCAATTCGCCACGTCCGATATTGAAACCGTTTTGGCTGATCGTGGCATTGACGCAGTCTATATTTCGACCACAAACGAATTGCATTTTCCGCAAGCTTTGGCCGCTATTGCCGCTGGAAAGCATGTGCTTTGCGAGAAGCCTTTGGCGTTGCATCTTGGCGATGCTCAAAAGATGGTTGCGGAAGCAGATCATAAAGGGGTGGTGTTTGGTACCAATCATCATCTGCGTAACGCAGGTTCACACAAAGCCATGAAGAAGGCGATTGCAGATGGTTTGATTGGACGCCCCATCGCAGCACGGGTTCATCACGCTGTTCAACTTCCGTCGCACTTGCAAGGTTGGCGCATCGATAAGCCCAATGCTGGCGGAGGAGTCATCCTCGATATGGCTGTTCATGATGCAGATACGTTGCGTTTCGTCCTTGGTGAAAACCCTGTTGAGGTGACAGCCATTGGCCAAAGCAGTGGTTTGGCCAGTCTTGGTTTGGAGGATGGTGTCATGGGCATCATGCAGTTTCAATCTGGTCTGATTGCGCAATTTCACGATGCCTTCACAGTGCAATTTGCGCCAACAGGTTTTGAAATTTACGGCTCGGAAGGTTGCTTGATTGGAACCGACGTGATGACACAAAAGCCGATTGGCCGCGTGATACTTAGAAACAAAGACAGTGAACGTGAACTTCCTGTTGAACATCGCAATCTCTACGAGACTGCGGTCGAGGCGTTCCATAACGCCGTAAAATCGGGATCAAAGCCAGCCGCCACCGGTCACGATGGTGTGTGGTCGCTTGCCACAGGTTTGGCCATTGCAGAATCCGCGCGGACTGGAAACCGTGTCTCCGTTAATGTCAAAGCAGGATAGACGATGTCGCATTATATTACGCCAAAAATTTTAGCAGGTTACGTTGCACCAGAGTACATGATGTTGATTGATGGTGCGTGGCAAAAATCGCAGTCTGGCGAAACCTCAAGCAGGCTGGCACCGGGGCACGGTACGATTGTTGGCCGTTATCAATCGGCCACGGTTGCCGACGCAAAATTGGCGATAGCATCTGCACGCAAAGCATTTGATCATGGGCCTTGGCCGCGTATGAAGGCCGCTGAGCGTTCAAAATTTTTGCATAAAGTTGCAGACTTGATTGAACAAAACCGGGAAAAAATTGCGCATTTGGACACGATTGAGAGTGGAAAACCCATTCAACAAGTTCTCAGTGAAATTGATGGCGCTATTGATATCTGGCGCTATGCCGCCTCTCTCGCGCGAACACTTTATGGCGAAAGTTACAACAATCTGGGTGAGCATACACTGGGCATAGTCTTGCGCGAACCGATTGGCGTTGTATCAATCATCACCCCATGGAATTTCCCATTCCTGATTGTTTCGCAAAAGCTGCCTTTTGCGCTCGCAGCTGGCTGCACGGCGGTTGTTAAGCCGTCCGAATTGAGTTCAGGCTCAACTCTATTTTTGGGTCAGCTGTTATTAGATGCTGGTTTGCCAACGGGTGTTGTGAATATCATCAGCGGCAAAGGGGCGGTCTTTGGTGACGTCCTTACGGGTGATGCTGACGTTGATATGATTTCATTTACGGGATCGACTGGAGTCGGTTGTTCCGCCATGGCCATAGCGGCCAGAACGATGAAGAAAGTGTCGATGGAACTAGGCGGAAAGAATCCGCAGATTGTTTTTCCCGACGCTGACCTTGAGGCTTTTGTGGATGCGGCAGTGTTTGGCGGTTACTTCAATGCAGGGGAATGCTGCAACGCGGGTTCTCGTCTTATTGTTCATGAAAGCATCGTGGAAAATGTAACCGATCGTATCGCCAGCCTATCCAAAAGAGTGCGAGTAGGTGATCCCCTCAACCCAGAAACGCAAGTGGGTGCCATCATCACTCCCCTCCATTTTGAAAAAATATCATCTTACATCGCGGGCGCAAAAGAAGAGGGCGCTGAAGTCGCATTAGGTGGAGAGCGCCTTGATCTTGGCATGGGTGATTATATGGCGCCTACAATTCTCACCAACGTGAAACCAGAAATGAAAGTTGCGCATGAAGAAATTTTCGGTCCTGTCATCTCCATTTTGAAATTTGAGATAAAAACTGAAGCCCTCGACATTGCCAACTCAACCCAGTTTGGATTGTCTGCAAGTGTTTGGTCTAAAGACATCGATACCTGTTTGGAGATATCGAGAGGCGTTCGGGCTGGCACCGTGTGGGTTAATACATTTATGGACGGAACTCCGGAATTGCCGTTCGGAGGTGTCAAACAATCTGGGCTTGGCCGGGAACTGGGCCGTCATTCGGTAGAAGATTACACCGAGTCGAAAACACTCAACATCCATCAAGGTGCACGCACTTCATGGTGGGTTAGCAATGCTTGATGACCAAACATCAAAGCAAACTTTCACCAGGGTTTTGGCAAGACGTCGTTTTGCAGATATCCTCCCCAAACTGGTATTAGCCCCCAGTTTTGCCATTACTCTGGTGTTTGTCTACGGCTTCATATTGTTCACGGGAGCTCTGTCTTTGACAGGATCTAAACTGCTTCCCGACCTCACAAAATGGGTTGGCCTTACCAATTACGAACGACTGTTCGACCATCCAAATTGGTGGATTTCTCTTGGCAATCTCGCGATCTTTACGTGTTTATATATTACAATTTGTTCTGTTCTTGGTCTCGCACTGGCGATCCTGCTTGATCAAAAAATTCGCGGTGAAGGTGTATTGCGCCCGATCTATCTTTATCCCATGGCGCTGTCGTTTATTGTCACGGGTGTCGCATGGAAGTGGTTTCTTGATCCCGGCATTGGCCTCGAGCATGTGATGAAATTGTGGGGCTTTGAAAGTTTTTCCTTCCGGTGGATCAAAGACAGTCAATTTGCAATTTACACAATTGTGATCGCCGCCATTTGGCAATCTTCTGGATTTGTTATGGCGATGTTTTTGGCAGGTCTCCGCGGTGTCGATAATGAGATCATCAAAGCAGCGCAAATTGATGGCGCATCAAACTGGACGCTCTATCGCCGCATCATCATTCCGATGATGACGCCGGTCTTTTTGTCTGCGTTTGTGGTGTTGGCCCATCTTGCAATCAAGTCCTATGATTTGGTTGTTGCGATGACAGATGGTGGTCCAGGCACGGCAACATGGACGCCTGCATTGTTCATGCAAAAATTTACATTTGGTCGCAATGAAATGGGCATGGGATCGGCATCAGCAATCATCATGTTGATGATGGTTGCTGCTGTTATCGTTCCATATCTTTATTCTGAACTTGCAAAGAAGAAATCATCATGAGTTCCTCTCAGAGCCAGCAAGCTGTAAAAATGGGCTTTGCCACGCGCTTATTGGTCTACGGAATTCTATTGATAGTTGCGATCTTCTATCTTTTGCCGCTCTATATCATGATCGTGAATTCCTTGAAGCCTCTTGTCGAAATTCAGCAAGGCAACATGCTTTCTCTTCCCCATGAATGGACTGTTGCAGCGTGGTCAAGTGCTTGGTCAACTGCACAAATTGGTGTTGAACCTACAGGCCTTAAACCCTATTTCTTGAATTCTCTTTTGATGGTCGTTCCTGCCGTTTTTATCGCAACCATGCTCGGCGCCTTGAATGGGTATGTGCTTACCAAATGGCGGTTCAGAGGCAGCGAAATCATCTTCGCTATGATGTTGCTCAGTTGCTTTATCCCATTTCAAATTGTGATTATCCCATCCGCACGTCTTTTGGGATTGGCTGGTCTATCAGGAACGATCGCTGGACTGGTTGCAATCCACACGGTCTATGGTCTTGGATTTACAACATTGTTCTTCAGAAATTTTTACGAAGCGTTTCCAACAGAATTGGTGCGCGCGGCGCAAATGGATGGGGCCAGATTTTTTCAAACATTTTGGCGCATTCTACTTCCTAATTCCGGTCCGATTATTGTGGTTACTGTGATTTGGCAATTTACCAACATCTGGAATGATTTTCTGTTTGGAGCGTCTTTCTCCGATGCTGACTCGCAGCCGATGACTGTTGCTTTAAATAATCTCGTAAACTCTTCCACTGGCGTGAAGGAATATAACGTACACTTTGCTGGCGCTATCTTGGCCGCACTCCCCACACTTTTGGTTTACATTTTGTCGGGCCGTTACTTTGTTCGCGGTCTGATGGCAGGATCGGTAAAAGGTTAGTCATGTCATTTCTCAACATTCAAAATCTTTCGAAAAACTATGGCACGGTGCCAGTCCTCAAGAATATCTCCTTGGAAATAGAGGAGGGTGGATTTCTGGTTCTTGTCGGGCCATCAGGCTGCGGTAAATCCACTCTCCTCAATACAATTGCAGGATTGGAAGCAATCAACGAGGGCACAATAACGATAAGTGCAAAAGATGTTAGTCAACTGCATCCGTCTGAACGTGATATTGCAATGGTGTTTCAGTCTTACGCGCTCTATCCAAATATGACAGTCGCCGGAAACATCTCTTTTGGCATGGAAATGCGCGGCGTTCCACGCGATGAGCGAGATCGTTCCGTCAAACAGGTTTCCGATCTTTTGCAGATTGGACATCTTCTTAATCGGAAACCGGGGCAGCTTTCAGGCGGTCAACGCCAACGTGTTGCTATGGGGCGGGCACTCGTGCGCAAGCCACAAGTATTTTTGTTTGACGAACCACTTTCCAATCTCGATGCTAAGCTCCGGGTTGATATGCGGACTGAAATTAAGCGTCTGCATCAGCGGCTCAAAACGACGATTGTTTATGTGACCCATGACCAGGTGGAGGCGATGACATTGGCCACAAAGATTGCCGTTCTGAAAGACGGCGTGTTGCAACAATTTGGATCGCCTGCTGAAATTTACAATGATCCAATCAACATGTTTGTGGCTGACTTTATGGGTTCGCCCGCGATGAATTTATTGAAGGGAAAAATGTCTGTAACTGGTGGCAAGACTCAACTTATGCTGGGCCAAAATGAAGAGCGCTGCGTTTCGATCGACCTGAAGCAAACATCTGCTGCCCTGAAAATTTACAAAGATAAAGATGTGATTTTTGGAATCAGGCCGGAGGCGTTGACCGATTTTGCGAGCGCCTCCTACAACGGCGCGTCGATCGTCAAAGTCAATTGCCTGATTGAGGTGGTGGAGCCTGCAGGTTCTGACACTTTCGCAATTACCAAGCTCGGCGGAAAAGAGGTGGTGGCTCGTTTGCGTGCTGATGCAAATGTGCAGGCGGGGCAGTATAGCGATCTGGCTTTTAATTTAGATAAAGCGGTGTTTTTTGATCCCACGTCGCAGTTGCGCATCGCATAGCTATCATGTCACTATCTGAGGCGCTCCTCAAAGATCCAAGGAAATTACTTGTTCAATTGTTCAATGTGGCAGTGAGTGCGGGCAACCCGCTGCCCGGAATAAAAAGACACTTGCCTGCTATGCCGAGAGGACGAACCATTGTTGTTGGGGCCGGCAAAGCTGCGGGACAGATGGCCGAAGCACTTGAGTCTGTTTGGAATGGACCACTGGAAGGAACCGTTGTTTCTCGGCATGGGACTTCTGCGAACTTGAAGCAGATTGAGTTTCTGACAGCGTCTCATCCAGTTCCTGACGAGGCGGGTTTGGTCGCTTCCGCTAAACTGCTCGATCTGGTACGGAATCTTACAGCCGATGATCTGGTGATTGCACTTATTTCTGGTGGTGGTTCTGCACTTCTGCCAGCACCGCAAGATGGGTTATCTTTGGAAGATGAAATATTCTTGAATGAATCTCTGCTGCGTTCGGGTGCTCCGATCTCTTCCATGAATGCAGTTCGAAAGCAGGTTTCAAAAATCAAAGGTGGAAGGCTCGCGATTGCAGCTTATCCTGCAAAGGTTGTTACGTTTGTCGTTTCCGATATTCCAGGTGATAACTTGTCGCTTGTCTCAAGTGGACCGACGATTCCAGATTCAAATACCATCCAAGATGCTTTACGATTTTTGCAACAGTTTAACATTCCGATCTCGGCTGGACTTTCTAAGTTTTTTTCGAAGGCTGATGGTGCGCCGCTACCAACAGATGAAAGACTTGAGCGAAATGATATTTATCTTGTTGCTTCGGCGGGCCAGTCTCTGGAGGCTGCTGCTGCTTTTTCGAGAAGTCTTGGCATACCTACATACATCCTTTCAGACGCGATTGAAGGTGAAGCTCGGGAGATTGCGAAAATGCACGCGGCCATTGCCCGTGAAATAAAACATAGAAATCAACCATTTAACGCGCCGTGTCTATTGCTCTCTGGAGGCGAAACGACTGTAACAATCGGACAGCAAGGCGAAGGTAAAGGCGGACGCAATTCTGAGTTTCTGTTGAGTTTTGCGGAGAACATTTCGGGCATTAAAAAAATTCATTGTTTGGCAGCAGATACCGATGGAATTGATGGTTCAGAGATTAATGCAGGTGGCATTGTCGACGGAACAACGTCTGAGCGAATTGTGAAAGCCGGTGGAAACATTGCCAAACTTCTGGCGAAACATGATTCCTGGACAGCACTTAATCTTGCGGATGATCTCTTAACCACAGGTCCGACAGGAACCAACGTGAATGATTTTCGCGCAATACTGATCACTCAATAGATGGTCCCACTGTTAATGCGGCCAGTGAACTTATCTCACTCACTGAAAGTGAGTGACTCAAAGCCCGTTAAAGCGGTTATCCCCTTGGCAAGCTGTATGTTCATTACAATCGAATTCCGCTTAAACACTTAGCCATATCGAAATCAATCTACACTTGCCTCGAGCAAGACTTGACTCTTAAGGCATCCTCCACGCAAACTTGGTCTATGGTCAGTGCTGATAATCCAAATCGATGGCGGCGATATGCGGATTGGGACGAGCGTCCGCTGCGTTTAGACAAGTTCGCCAAGGAAGACCCGGCTAATGGATTTTCAGCCTTTTCAAGTCCTGCTGATCCAAAGCCAAGCGTGAAAATCAGCGCGGGCTCTATCGTCAGCATGGACGGTGTGTTGGCTCATGATTTCGATATGATCGATGAATTCATTGCGCGCCATCATATTGATCCTGCGATTGCTGAAGAAGCCATGGCGATGAACTCTGGGCAGGTTGCCCGCATGTTAGTTGATATGAATGTGCCACGCGAAGCTTTGGTGCGCTTGGCGCATGGCATGACACCGGCAAAACTGGCCGATGTTGTTTCGCGTTTGAACGCGCTGGAAATTGCGTTTGCCTATTCTAAAATGCGGGCTCGTAAAACGCCTGGCAATCAGGCGCATGTGACCAATGCGAAAGACGATCCACTTCAGCTCGCCGCTGATGCGGCAACAGCGGTAGCCTTTGGTTTTGATGAAATTGAAACAACAATGCGTGTGTCACGCAACGCATGGTCAAATGCTGTGGCTTGTGCAGTGGGTTCGGCTGTGGGGCGTTGGGGTACATTATTTCAATGTTCGAGCGAGGAAGCCGAAGAGTTGCGCATCGGTATGGCGGGCTTTACATCCTATGCGGAAACCGTTTCAGTTTATGGCACGGAGAAGACTTTTATCGATGGTGATGATACGCCATGGTCAAAGGCGTTTCTCGCCGCCGCCTATGCCTCTCGTGGCATCAAAATGCGGTGCACCTCTGGCGCGGGGTCTGAGTTGCTGATGGGCTTTCATGAATCCAAATCATTGCTTTACCTCGAGGCACGCTGCTTATGCTTGCAGCGCGGTATGGGTGTGCAGGGTACCCAGAATGGCGGCATTGATGGTGCGCCTTTAACAGCCACAATTCCGGGCGGCGTTCGTGAATTGATGGCCGAAAACTTGATCGCAGTTTGGCTCGATCTCGAATGTGCGTCGGGCAATGACGCACGCTCAACTGAATCTGAAATTCGTGTGGGCGCAAAAATTCTGCCCTATCTCATTGGCGGTTCTGATCTCATCTGCTCTGGCTTCGGCTCTATTCTGGCTTATGATAATTCTTTCAATCCATCGCTCTTTAATGGCGAAGAGATGGAGGATTATTTAGTGCTGCAACGCGATTTTGAAGCTGATGGCGGGTTGACACCTCTACCTGAATCAAAAGCAATCGATCTGCGCCGCAAGGCTGTCGATTGCATTGCTGCGGTGTTTGAAGAATTAGAGCTGGGCCAGCCCACTGCTGATATGAAACAAAGCGTTGTCATTGCTTCTGGTTCAAACGAAACGCGCAGCTATATGCCCCGCGAAGTGGCGGGTATCAGCGAGGCAATCAAAGATCGCGGTATAACGGTTGTGGATGTAATCAAGGCTTTGGCAAAACGAGGGTTCAGGGAGGAAGCCGAAAACCTTTTGAACGTTGTGAAGCTTCGTGTCTCCGGTGACTATCTGCAAACCTCGGCCATGGTGCGACATGGAAAAGTGGTAAGTGCCATCAACGATCCCAACACATATCAAGGGCCTGGAACAGGTTACCGCGTTTCCGAATCTCGCCGTCTTGAAATCAATTCTATCCGGGATGTGCTCGATCAAGATGAAGTGCTGCGCTCTGAAGCAATGCATGAAAAAGAAGAGGCGCGGCGCATTGGTTACCGCGTGATTGGCGAGGCCCTTCCGAGCGATGATAAAAATGAAATCGTCATTGGTATCAGTCCGGCCTTTGGCTTGAAGCTTTTCCAGACGACTGCAAGCCACAGGCTTTCCGATATTTTGAAAAATATGATCACTGCAATCGAAACTCGTGGTTTGAAGGCGCGTATTGTGCGCTTCAATCACACGGCTGACACATCCTTCCTCGGGCTGTCTGCCGCGCGCCTTTCAGGCTCTGGCATTGGCATTGGAATTCAGGCCAAGGGTACGGCGGTCATCCATCAACGTGATCGTTTGCCACATAACAATCTGGAACTGTTTTCGAACGCGCCGATTACTCAGCTCGAACACTATAAAGGTTTCGGTGCCAACGCCGCCGCTTACGCTTTAGGTGAAATGCCGGAACCCGTCGTTGTTCCGACCAGAGGAGAAGCCATGGGCTCGCGCTATCATGCGCGTGTTGCATTGATTTACGCAATTGAAACGGCGCTCACATCGGAAGGTGCTGCACCTCAAAACATCGAAGTGAAATTCAAATTATGACCCGCAAATTGACATTGGCTGATTATCCACTGGCCGAAACCCGCAGCGCTGAAGTCAAAGGTACACGCGGAAAATCATTGGACGATATTTCTTTGGATGCCTTGTTGAATGGTGATGTGACCATGGAAGACTTGCGCATCACGCCAAAAGCACTGGCCGATCAGGCTGAAATTTCACGCGCTGCAAACCGTCCAACACTCGCATTGAACTTCGAACGTGCCGCTGAACTCGTGAATGTGCCGCAAGATTTTATTATGAGTTCATATGAATTGCTGCGGCCCGGACGTGCCAAAACAAAGCAGCAGATTTTGGATGTGGCGAAAATATTTCGGAACCAACATAAAGCGCCGGCGATTGCTGCATTCTTTGAAGAGGCGGCGGAAATCTACGAACGCCGCGGCCTTTACACCCATCGTTTTTGAGGAACCAATGAACTGGAAAACTGAACACCGCTCGATCTACTATGCAACGGCACCTGAACCTGATGATATGAAGCTTTTGCCCAGCGAAACCGCCTTGCTGGTGATTGATGTCCAAAACACCTATCTTGAAAGGCCTGACCGCGATTTGCTTTCCAAAGTCGAGCAAGCGCATTTTGATTTATGGTCTCCGTTTCATTCACGTATGCATAGTCAGGTCATCCCTCGGACGTCGGAAATTCTAAAGCTTTTTCGCGCTCATCACATCGAGTGCTTGTTCGCCCGTATTGCATCTCACACCAAAGATGGTCGGGATCGTTCCTTGTCTCAGAAAATGCCGGGATGGAATAATCTGTTGTTACCAAAGAACGATCAACCCTCGCAAATTGTGGCGCAGCTTGCACCAGTGGGCGATGAGATTGTTGTAACAAAGACAACAGACTCAGCATTGACCGGCACCAATCTGCGTTTGATCCTCCATAATCTCGGCATAAAGAATCTGATCTGCGTTGGAATTTTTACGGATCAGTGTATTTCTTCAACTGTGCGCAGCTTGGCTGATGAAAGTTTCAACGTGATTGTTCTCGAGGATTGCTGCGCGGCAGGTTCAGATGAGTTGCACAGAAAGGAGCTGGAAATCATAAACATGATCTATTGTCATGTGATGAGCAGCGCAGAAGTTGTGCAAATGATGGGCTTGGCAAAGTAGGATTTTTGCAGCAGTATCCACGCTTGGTTGAAGTTCCAGTATAGGGGCGGGCCAAATTAGGGGAACGTGAAACAAACGGAGGGGCAAGATGTCTCAAGCAAACGCAACAGGTGCGATCGATATTTCGCATAACAAAGGCGTGGATCGCCTTCAATCCAAAGCGGTGGGCCTTATTGGTGTACTGTTTTTAACCGTCACGGGTGCAGCACCCATGTCTGCCATGTTGGGCAACGTGCCTTTCGCTGCAGGTTACGGCATTGGCTCGCATACGCCAGCTGCATTTTTGCTGGCCACCATCGTGCTTACACTCTTCTCAGTCGGCTATGCCGCAATGGCAGGACGCGTTTCAACGGTGGGTGGTTTTTATTCATTCATCAGCCAAGGACTTGGCCGTGAAGTTGGCATGTCGGCGGGTTTAACTTCCCTTGTTTGTTACAGCATTTTTGAATCTTCCCTTTATGGCTTGTTTGCCTTTTTCGGCAACGCGTGGCTGAAATCGCATTTTGGAATTGACGTGGGTTGGCTGTGGCTGGCGCTTGCTGCTGTGATCGGCGCAGGACTATTCAGCTACCGTGACGTGAAGTTATCTGCTGCTGTTCTCGGTGTGGCGCTGGTTGCTGAAGTCGCCATGCTGGCAATTTTCGCGTTGGGCGTGGTTTTTGCAAAGACTGGCACAAATTTCAGCGGTGAATATCTCAACGTATTCAATGTCGCCGTTCCGGTGGCCGCACAAAAAGTTGGCGCGGTGGATATTCCTGTCGGTGCTGCTGCGGTTGGCATATTCATGGCCTTCTGGTCTTGGGTCGGTTTCGAGATGGCACCAAACTATGCTGAAGAATCACGCGATCCAAAACGCGTGGTTCCGCGCTCACTTTATTATTCAGTGATTGGTCTTGGTTTGTTTTACACATTGATCAGCTTTTGCGTGGTTTCTGCTTATCCAACGGAAGGTGATATGTTGGCCAAAGCGTTTAGTGACTCGGGCAACTTCTTCCTTGATCCACTCAATCAATTTGTCGGTGGATGGGCCAAGGAACTGATGAGCTTGCTTATCCTCACCAGTTCATTTGCGTGTGGCATGGCATTCCACAACACGGCTTCGCGTTATATGTATTCGCTTGGTCGTGAGGGCGTTCTGCCTTCTGCACTCGGCAATACACATGACACTTACAAAAGCCCTCATACCGCTTCAATTGTGCAATCTGGTTTTGCTGCTTTGTGGATAGTGCTTTATGCATTCTTCTACGGCACCAATGATCCAAATGCCCAAGCCTATCTGGGCGTTTATACGTTGTTTGCAGTGTTGGGCACTGGACTGTTGCTGGTTCTGCAAGCTGTGGTTTCCATTGCGATCATCCGCTATTTCCAAAAGAATGGCGGCGGCAATGTGTTCTCAACTATGATCGCACCCGCAATTTCTTTCGTGGTGCAACTGGTGTTGGTGTGGATGTTGATCAGCAATCTTTCAACACTGGGCGGCCAGACTTGGTTGATCTGGACTGGCGCTGCCGTGATCTTGATTGGTCTCATTTGGGGCTTTGCTTTGAAGTCGATGAACCCAACGGGTTATAACAACATTGGCCGCATGGTGAATGAAGGTTAATCAGTATACGGATTAATTCTGGGGCAGTGGCAACGCTGCCCCATTTTTGTTTTGGAGCGTTGCATGACAACATCATTGATGGGCCGTTCGGTTTTAGTCACAGGTGGCAGCAAGGGCATAGGTAAAGGCATTGCGCGGGTGTTTGCGGAAGCAGGAGCCAAGGTGGCAATTATGGCTCGGCATTTCGATCAAGCGCAAGCCGCAGCTGAAGACATTGGTCATGGTGCCTTTGGCATCGCAGGCGATGTCACTTTGCTCGTCAGTTTGGAAGCGGCAATGGCGAGTGTGATCAAACAAAACGGTGCACTTGATGTGCTCTGCGCCAATGCGGGCATATTTCCGGCCGCGCGCTTAGAAGAAATGAGCGAAGCCCAATGGGATGAGGTGATGGATACAAACCTCAAAGGAACCTTTCTAACTCTAAAAGCAGCGATCCCTTATTTGAAAAAATCAGATCAAGGTCGCGTAATCATCACATCGTCCATTACTGGCCCGGTGACCGGCTATCCCGGTTGGACACATTATGGCGCATCAAAATCCGGCCAGCTTGGCTTTATGCGAACAGCGTGTTTGGAGCTGGCCAAATATGGCATTACAGTCAACGCGGTGATGCCCGGCAATATTATGACCGAAGGTTTGGTTGGTAATGGTGAAGCCTACATCAAATCCATGGAAGCCTCGGTACCCTTAAAGCGCTTGGGCACGCCTGAAGACATCGGCCATGCCGCTTTATACTTCGCGTCGAAAGAAGCCGCCTATGTGACAGGCCAAACGATTGTGGTCGATGGCGGGCAGATTTTGCCTGAGAGTTTGGAAGCACTTAATCAGGCGTAATCACGCAAGTAATTATCACACAGAGCCGTGGTTCCTTCGGTGTAGGGCAGCCCCATGGATTTGGCCAAGTCTGTTTCGGAATGCGAACCAATCCACGCCACAAGCAGCAAGCGGCGTAACATCACAAAAGTTGGGATTTCATCTGCGTCAGCTTTTGCCAGAGTTGCAGCTTTGCGGTAGCCATGCTTCCAAGCCTCGATCAACTCCGGTACCTGTGGCTCATGTTCGTAAAATGACACGGGCGTTGCCGCATCATACATAAACCAACCAAAACCGCAGTCATCAAAATCAATGGTTTTGACGCTCTCACCATCCATCAACAGATTGGCCAAGCGCAAGTCACAATGGATTAAACCAAATCGATCCGCGCCCATGCCATAAGCCGCCAAGCGCTTGCCAATGGCATCAACCGTACGGCCAAAGAGTTTTTGTTTTGCTGGGTCAACCCCCATGCCATCTCGCCATCTGCCCCAATGCGGTTTGTCCTCACCCAAACTGGTTTCAAAATTCCATGTCAAACGCGTGAAGTATGAAGGACGTTGCCATTGCTTTGAATGCTGATGCATCCTTGCTGTTACTTCTCCCAACACTTCAAATGGCTTTGCTAGATCTTGACCTATGCCAGGTTCCGCGCCGGTTTCCCAATCCGATAAAACCACGTGTCGCGGCGCTTCTAACTGCTTGTGACCGACCTTCTGAATGATCTCGCCATCTAATCCCTTCACGGGTTTTGGTGTAACCACAACACCCGCATCACGCAGCGCCATCAACCACGCAAGCTCAGACTTGATTGCCGCTTTAGAATGATACCCGTCTCGGTGAATGCGCAAGGCCCAGCGCTGGCCATCTGTCGCCTCAACCTTATATGTGGCATTCTCCGACAGATTGATCATCTTCACTGTTAAAGGCTTCGGTAAATTATAATGCGCTGTTGCGGCTTGCGCTACCTCAAGTAAAATTTGTAATTGTTCGTCATTCGGCAAAATATCAAACTGCATTACTTGGCCTTTTCATTGGCGAACATCAATTCACGCGCGCGCGGCATGGCAGCATCGTAACGCTCCAGAATTTCGGTGCATAGCTCAGGCGAAAGTAAAACTCCGGGCTTCCATTGCAGCACGCGCTTATCCAACGAAGAGAAAATGGCCCACACACCATTTTCATAAAGGGCCCGCGAAACAGCTACAGCCCCTTCGGGCTTGGCATATTCAAGACCAAGGATAAGCCCGCGTTGGCGCACACCTGTAAAAATATCGCCATGCCGCTTCATCATTTCGGCCATGCCATCTTTGAAGAAGTTCGTCACAGAATGAACATTTGCAATAGTTTCGGGGCGCTGCAAGATCTCGATCATTTTATGCGCTACAATGCAACCGAGCTCTGCGCCGCCTGTTGTGCTGATATGAGCTGCACCATCTTCATGCAGCCAGCCCCCCGTGCGCTCGTTCAACAAACAGGCGCTGATCGGATAGATGCCGCCTGTCAAACCCTTGGCTGTCACCATAATATCGGGCTGAATGCCATAGGACTGCCAGCCCCACATATGCCCCGTGCGCATCAATCCGGTTTGCACTTCATCGGCAATATACATCGTGCCGTATTTTTCACACAGCGTTTTGCAAGCGGCGAGATAACCGTCAGCCGGCATCGGAAAGCCATAAGTGGCTGGTATTGTTTCCATGATCAAGGCAGCAACATCGCCGACCTTTAAAGCATTCTCCAATGCATCCAAATCGTTGAACGGCACTTGGATGAAAACATCTGGTTGATCGGCTAAAAATATTTTCGTGAAGCGATCATCACCTGTTGCAACCGAAAGACCGGAATGGCCGTGATAGCCTTTGATGATCGAAACAATCTTGCGCCGTTTGGTGGCATAACGCGCACTCTTCAAGGCTATCTCGACGGCCTCTGCACCGCCCGCGCCAAAAACGGCGTAAGTCATGCCGGGCGATATATTGATCAGAGATTCAGCCAAGGCCGTGCGTGCAACCGAAGGGAACCAATGATTGCCCATATCAAAATGGTCGAGCGCGTTTTTGAGCGTATCAACAAGCTCGGCATTGCGATGGCCCAGATTATATGTGCCGCCATTCAAATGCAGGTCAATCAGCCGCCTGCCATCCATATCATAAATGAAATAGCCCTCGCGCTTGTCGATCACCAAATCAATGCCAGCCTTGGCCCAGAATTTGGTTTTTTGGGGGTTCCAATATTTGATTGATTTCTCAATCATCTCCGCCTTGGACGAAAATTTGAATCCGCCATAGTCAAACATCAAAATCTCCCAGCCCGCCTTATTTAGCTCTGAACATCAAACATAAACTAAAGCTTGTGTCATGGCATAGGGCAATCTCAATCTGCCGTGAGGTCGCAACTGCGCGGCGCAGAACGCCAGTAACTTCAGTCGTTATTTTTCGCTGCCGCCCTGCAAAGCCTTAATCCGTTGGGTGAGGGAGATGATGTTGGCTTTCGCCGATGGCTTTATTGGCGTGGGCGCAGGGTAAATTGGCGGGGGCTTTCGGTCAAGCATACTATCGAGAGCTTCGAGTTCTAGCGTCATCGCCTCGGCTTCGCGTTCTGCGTCAGCGACCTTGTCGCTCAACATTGCTTGGTGATTCAAAGCCACCTCTTGTGTCATATTCATCAATGGCGTGTTTAAGTTTTGCACATTGCCATCTTGATGGTCAATCATTTGTGCAGAGATGGACGAGAGTTCAGCGATGCGGCGCTTGATGCGAAGTTCACCTTTATCGGGGTCTTGTACTATTACCGGAGGCATTGAGTTAAGGCGTAAGCTGGATTGTAATTCTTCGTTTAGTCGGCCAACCATGCCATTCTTTTCGCGCAGGTTCAAAGTGAGTTGCGAAACAGACTGCGTGAGTTTCGTGATTTCCAGATCCTTGCCAATGTTGCTCGCTGTCAATTGGCTCAATGTCGATGCGCCAGCTTCAAGATCAGCTTTATGCGCTTCAACTTGCGAATTCAGAGCGGCTACTTCACGGTCACGAATTGTCAAAGTGGCTTCGCTGGTTTCCAATTGTTGGATTAATGATTGCACGCGGTTGCGGCTGCGTGAGACCTCGGCCATTTGCTCAGTCATGCGGGCTTTGATATCTTCTAAGCGCAGCTCCAGCTTGCGGGCCATCATCGCGTGCTCGGCGCGCAAGCGGTCTCGGTCGGCTTGCAGCTCCAACATTTGCACGGGAATATTTTTGGCGTTGCGGCGGGCACCCAAAGCTATGGCCACATTCCACATTCCTCGGCCAAACAGCAGCGCTAATAACAACGCCAAAACAAACCCTAAGGCCACCAACATCAGCGTCTCAGTTTGAGACATAAAACCACCCATATTTACGAATTGCTAACCTTTAGCATTTGAACAGCATGAACACGACTCTTGCGTTTGAATAATATTAACGCAGATTTGGGTCTACAGCGATGGGTAGAGGTGTGGCTTTTGCAGTTTATATTTTTGCAATAGTGGTCTGAAACGTCAAAATTCCGTCAAAGTCCGAGTTACCTCAGAACGGGTTCCACGTGGCGCGTGGTGAATATTTCAGATAGCCAATATTGGCACCCAAACGAGCGCCCACACCGGTGCGGATCGGCGCCAAGGTGATATTATCTTTGCGTTGGAAGTTCACGCCCACACCGCCCACAAGATAAGCCGTGCCTTCAACGCCCGCAAACCGATCATAAAGATCTTCTGGTGATTGCGAGTTATATACCAAAGTCAACGTACGCGAGCCGTTGCCTCCAAAGTCGAAGCCAACTGATGGCCCCTGCCAGTAAATGTGTTTCTTTGCACCATTCTTGTAATAAATAGTGCCTTCGCCATAGCGAAGGCCGCCCACAAATGCGCCAGAACCCTCTTCGCCCACAATGTAAGCTGTCGGTTCGCCTTCGTTCTGAAATACATATTCAATAGCTTGGGCTAAGCCACGGCTGGTCTTACCAAAAAATTGGTGACCCTGGGCCATGATTTCATCGGTTGTGTAGGTGCTGCGCTTGGGCGCGCGTGTTGCGGTGCTGGTGGTTTGAGCCATCGCGGTAGTTGTGGCAACCGTGGCGCTCAAAGTGAGCATTAGTGCGAAAGAGCGAAAAAATGTGTGCATGATAAACCTCAACTCAATAGTGCCTTGGTTTGACCCGAGATAAGGGCGCGGCCATGGCGGAATTCCGTCCATGCTGTGGTTTTGCCCGTTTTGGCTTTCAACTTGGTTAATAAAATCGAAATTTCGTATTTAAGCTGAAGCAATGAAAGCTGGATTGTCAAAGCCGCGCTGGGTTTTGCCATAAACCAAAGGTTCGCCTGTGGCGCAATTCACCTTGCCACCAGCCGCCATCAACACGGCTTGGCCAGCTGCTGTGTCCCATTCCATGGTGCGGCCAAAGCGCGGGTAAATATCAGCCTCACCTGCAGCAATGGTGCAAAATTTAAGTGACGATCCAGCACCGATGATTTTCTTTACCGTCAGCGTAGCGAGATATTCCTCGGTCTTGGCATCACGGTGTGAACGGCTTGCCAGCACAGTTGCACCATCAGCGGGCAGGGCGCGCGTTTTCATGGATTGCCAAACAGCGCTGCTCAGTGGATCAGAAACGCCGAGTGTTGAAAGCTGAGCGCCGTGGTTTTGCTCGCCCAAGAACATGCGAGGCAATGCAGGTGCATAGACGACGCCCAAAACCGGCAAGCCATTTTCAATCAATGCGATGTTGACCGTGAACTCGCCGTTGCGCGAGACAAACTCCTTTGTGCCATCCAGCGGATCAACCAGAAAAAATCGCTGCGCCACAGTTGGAATTTTGCCAGCGGAAGCGGCTTCTTCGGCGACGACTGGAATGTCGGGCCAATGTTTTTTTAACTCGCCCAGAATAATGGTTTCTGCTTGCTCATCGGCAATTGTCACAGGCGAAAGATCGGCCTTTTGGTTAGCGCTGAATTCGGTGCAATAGATTTCCATAATCTTGGCACCTGCACGCTGGGCGATATCGGCCAAAATGAGGGCGCGTGAGGACGGAGTAATGTTTTTCAAAGTGAACCTTCGGGGGCTGAAGTTTGAGCGCTCTATGGTCTCATTCATGGGCCTTCGTCAATACGACATTGAAGGCTACAATTTGATATAGCTACGCCTACGAATCACTTTTTGGAATCATTTCATGACCGCTTTAACTCGCCTTTCCGATCTCGATCTTTCAGCCCTTTTGTGTTCGCGAGTGTGTCACGATGTAATCTCACCCGTGGGTGCCATCGCCAATGGCTTGGAATTGATGGACGATCCTGAAAATGATGCGGATATGAAAGCCTCGGCTTTAGATATGGTGCGCTCTGCCGCCAAATCCGCCACTGCAAAATTAAAATTTTGCCGCATTGCTTTTGGTGCTGCGGGTTCTGCTGGTGCTCAGATTGATATGGGTGAGGCAGGGGATATTGCAAAAGCATTTGTTGGCGAGGAAAAGATCAAGCTGGATTGGCAAGTACCGCGCGAAAATCGCCCGAAGCAAGATGTGAAGCTGTTGCTCAACATGTTGCTGCTCGCAATTGACGCTCTGCCTCGTGGTGGTGTCATTACTATGACTGGTGAAGGCAATGGCTTTGTGGTGAAAGCCAAAGGTGATCGTGCGAAAATTAAAGAAGCGATGGCCTCGGTGATTTCAGGGCAAACAGATTTGGCCACACTCGATGCCAGATTGGTTCAACCCTATTACGCGCGCGTGTTAAGCGAAGCGCAAAATATGAAGCTTTCAATGGCCATGGAAGGGGATGATACTGTGGTGGTGGCGGCGGCAGCCTAAACCGCCCGTCCGTGTTCGCGCCATAGTTTAAGTGCATTTTCCCAATTTGGTGCTTCGTCAGCATGAAAGCCATAAACGCTTCCAGAGCCTAACGATTTATAGTTCTTCATAGCTTTGAGATGTGCGCCGCCTCTGAGATAGGCGAGCATCGAATCTTTATCGCGCCAAACTGAAAGCGTGTGATGGGTGCCGTCCACTGATCTGGCGTCAGCACTAATGTTTCCTGCCGCTTTCTTAGCTTGCATCATGGCCGGGACAGTGAGACACCAAAAGCGCATTGTCGCAAATCCGGATTTCACGCGCAGTCCAGTGATGGAAATGTAGAGTTGGTTCATAACTTAGCACTCATTGTTGAACCCGTGTTGGGCGATGGGTTGGAGATCAACGCGCCAGCGATAATCAGCCGCACGACGCGCACAAGATCAGACAGTAAATTCTTATCGGCCTTTTGCAGTTCAAAACCATGCATGGCAAATTCTAGGCTGCGCGCAAGTTCCAGCGGGGTGATGTTGTCGCGCAAAACGTCACCGCTCGCCGCGCAGAACGATGTAATTGTTTGGACAAGAAGTTCGAGTTTTTGATCGTTGAAACTTTGATAAAGGTCGCGGGTTTGGCGTTGGCGCTCCGACAAAATTTCTGCAGCGTGGAGCGGACTTTTCAAGCAATCAATCAGATAGTCGAAGCGTGCTACAATTTGCGCTGTGATGACGTCGGCTAATCCCTTGCCTGCATTTTCTTGGGCGAGGCCCGCTGCTTTTTCTGCGGCGTAAGCGCCTTCATTTACCGCTGCAATGCAGGCTCTGAAGATCGCCTCTTTTGAATCATAATGATGATAAAGCGCCTGGCGCGTTAGGCCTGCTTCCTGCGATATCAGCTCCATGGATGAGCCACGATAACCATACTGGCCAAAAATGGTGATAGCCGCTTCGATAATGCGTTCACTTGAATTCATAAGACATATTTGACAATTTTTGCTGAAATGTCAAATTTTTGTTGACAGATAGGGTCCACTTCGACTTTAACAATGAAGAAAGTACAGTTGGAGTTGTTGTCATGAGTGATCTTATTCTCGTCACGGGGGCGTCAGGCTATGTTGCTGGACATATTATTTTGCAATTGCTGGTGCGAGGTTACAGGGTTCGCGGAACAATCAGGTCACTCACGCGTGCGGATGAAATTCGCCATTGGCTAGAAAAAGCGCATGGGGCCAGCATTTCCAAAGAAGCTCTTGATCTGGTTGAAGCTGATCTTAATTCTGATAAGGGTTGGGACACAGCTATGCAGGGCGTGCGCTATGCGCTGCATGTCGCTTCGCCTTTTCCACCCAGTATTCCTAAAAATGTTGACGAGTTGATAGCGCCTGCACGTGATGGAACGTTGCGTGTCATGTATGCAGCGTCACGTGCCAAAGTTGAACGTGTCGTGCAGACATCGTCTACAGTCGCGATTGCTTATGGGCATGACAATTTGAGCGGACGAGTATTTACAGAAAAGGATTGGACGAACTCTGATCATCCAGAAATCAACGCATACGCTAAGAGCAAGACGATCGCTGAACGCGCGGCTTGGGCGGAATTGGCTAAATTGAACCGCGCGATTGAATGGGTTGTTATCAATCCTGGTGGAGTTTTGGGGCCGGTCTTTGACAAAGATGCAAGTGCGTCGGTTGATATTGTCAAAAAACTTTTAGATAAATCCGTGCCAGGACTTCCACGGTTTGGATTCCCTATTGTCGATGTGCGTGATCTTGCTGATTTGCACGTGCGCGCAATGCTTGATCCCAAGGCGGCGGGCGAACGTTTCATCGCGACTGGCCAATTTGTATGGATGGCCGATATTGCAGCGATGCTCAAAACCCATTTGGGTGCTCGCGGAAAAGCAGTCCCATCGCGCAAGTTGCCAGATTTTATGGTGCGATTGGTGAGCCTGTTTGATCCGGTTGTTCGGTCACAACTTCATGAGCTTGGCAAAGTCAGAAACCTATCATCCGATAAAGCAATTAAAATTTTAGGTTGGAAGCAGCGCCCGCTGCAAGAAACCATAATTGATACTGCTACCAGTCTGTTCGCTGTTGGAGCAGTTTAGGGCTCGACGACATGCGAGTAAGGCTTGCGGCATCGCCAATAGAATTATGTGGCGATAAGATTATAGTTTGGCTAATTTTTTAAAATGTCCCAATCTCAAAACGCGTTATACCAAGGCGCACTTCTCTTAGGTCTCGCTGGTCTATTGCCGCAGGTGGCAGCTTGTATTCTCGCGCTGACCAATAACGACTTGGCCATGTATGGACTGGTTTCCGGCTTTGCTTATGCGGCTCTGATTTTCAGTTTTATTGGCGGCGTGTGGTGGGGCCAGGCTCTTGTTGCCCCAACCAAACACGCATGGATATTTGTTGCAGCAGTCTGCCCAAGTCTCATTTCATGGGTTGCGGCTTTGCTGCTATTTTTAAATTTGAAGTGGTGGCCTTATGCCGTAAGTGCAATTGCAATAGGCCTTCTACTTTCACCCCTCATCGATTTACAAATCAGCAAAGTGCTGGCCCAACCTCGAGGCTGGATGAGGTTGCGTCTGACACTATCGATTGGCTTGGGTTGCCTGACCTTGTTGATGGCCACATTAACATTGCACGTGGGTTAAATTTCCGGTGGCACTTGGCATATGTCGCAGCTGAAAACGCGCCTTGCCGCCATTTCGAACTTACGGATTTCAGAGCGGCAAGAAGGACAGGTCTCCTTGGCAAAAATATTGAAGCGTTCGCCATAGCGTGTTTTCGATTTTGTCACATTATCGACAGTGATGATTGAATTATGCTTCACCCCAAGCTGCAAAAGCTTCACGGCATCGCTCCAAATACTGTCAAATGATACACGGTCGAGAGATTTTCCAGGCAATGCAGGATGAACTTTTTGTCGCCATAAAATTTCCGTGCGGTAGATATTGCCAATTCCGGCAATGACCGATTGATCCATTAAAAGCTGCCCAATCGAAACACGACTTGCCTTGATCTTCGCCCAGGCTTTTTCAGGGTCAGCATCTTCTCTCAGCACATCAGGGCCGATGCGGTTGGTCAAGGCCTTCAGCCCAGCCCGATCTAAAACTTCGCAAGTATTAGGTCCATTAATATCGACCACATGGCTGTTGCTCAGCAAGCGCACACGCACAGCCCCGCGCGGTTCTTTTGCTGGCACTTTGGCCGTTCTGAACTGGCCATAAAGCCCGAGATGAATGTGAAGCGCTGATCCCATTTGAAAATGATACAGCAAATGCTTGCCATATGCCTCAATCGCCGTGCAGGTCTGTCCGCTCAGTTCTTCTGCTCCAGCACTAAAGCGCCCTTGAGGCGATGTTACTACGAGCCTCTTTCCAACAAGCATTTTGCGCTGGTCAATTGCTGCGCGATGTATGGTGTGTCCTTCGGGCATTGTAAGTCTAAGAGTGGGGGCGTTTGGGTAATGAGTCCATGTGGCATTGATGCATGTCAAAAAATAAAGCCCGGACTTGATGTCCGGGCTTTCAAGTTTGGTGCATTGTAAATAATTAAGCGATGCGCAGCATCTCTTCGTCGTGTTCGTGTCCTGGCATTGGCGGTGCGCCCTCGCGCAGCACGTAACCACGGCCCCAGACTGTTTCGATAAAATTCTTGCCCTCTGCAGCGTTGGCCAGCTTCTTGCGCAGCTTGCAGATAAACACGTCAATGATTTTGAGTTCAGGTTCGTCCATGCCGCCATAAAGGTGGTTGAGGAACATTTCTTTTGTAAGTGTCGTACCCTTGCGGAGCGATAGCAGCTCAAGCATCTGATATTCTTTGCCAGTGAGGTGCACACGTTGGCCACCCACTTCAACAGTCTTGGTATCGAGGTTCACCAGCAATTCGCCAGTGAGGATAACCGATTGGGCATGGCCCTTTGAGCGACGGACAACTGCGTGGATGCGAGCGACCAGTTCATCCTTGTGGAAAGGCTTGGTCATATAGTCATCAGCGCCAAAGCCCAGACCCTTCACCTTATCTTCAATGCCTGCAAGGCCAGACAGGATGAGGATTGGTGTGCCAACTTTCGAGACACGCAGACTTTTTAAAACTTCATAGCCAGACATATCTGGCAAATTGAGATCGAGCAAAATGATGTCGTAATCATAAAGCTTGCCCAAATCGACGCCTTCTTCACCAAGGTCAGTCGTATAGACATTGAACCCTTCGGATTTGAGCATCAACTCAATCGATTGAGCCGTTGCTGTGTCATCCTCGATCAACAAAACCCGCATGCGAATCCCCTTCTATGCCAATCCCTCGTCGCCCGAGAGACCCTGAATTTTCCGCCAGCCCCATTTTGGGAAACCGACATCATGAACCATTAACTCTGAATGTTAAGATAGACTTATAAAGGTTAACAAAACCTAATCTGTCTCACTCAATTCTTAATGACCTACTCACTACCTATTGTAGTCACTTAACCTCGACCCCCTAAATCTAGTGGTTGAGGATCCCGCGTTAAGCCATTTTTTACGGTAACCATTTGTTAGTGCGCAATTTACTTGGTCTTAAACCTGCTTGTTCATGATGATCTTTGAAAAGCGATTCACCACAGCTAGTTGATTCGTGGAATCGTGAATAGAGTCGAGTCTAAGTAAAAAGGCGAATTATTTCGCCGGTGTGTTGAGTAAGGATGGGTAGAGTAATGCGTTCACGTGAAAGTCTTTTGCGGTTAAACCGTTTCCGGGCCGAAGATTGCCGCAGGCAAGTGGCTGATATGGATCTGATGATCCAAGATTTGATGCGCAAGCATGATGACCTTGATGCGCATGTAAAGTTTGAAGAGCAGCGCACTGGCGTGAGCGACATCAACAATGTGAATTATTCAATGGCCGCCAAATCAGTACGCGGGCGCCGCGATAATATTTTAAAAACCGTTGGTGAATTGCGCGACCAGCATGATTCGATGATCGAGCGTTTGAAAGAAGCCGAAGCCGACTTACGCAAAGTTGAAATGCTCGTTGAAAAAGAAACACCAACCGCAAAGCCTATTATGCCCGACATGACGGGTCGCATTCCGGTTCATGCATTAGTAAGATAAGAAAAAAAGTTGCTTCAGATTGGCCGGGAATTTCCCGGCCTTTTTATTGGTGGGGGGGCGGGGGGTGCTATTTGTATTTTTTCAAAACTATAAATCGTCATGCCCGCGAACGCGGGCATCTGTGTTTTGTATCAAAGATAACGCAGATGCCCGCGTTCGCGAGGATGACGATAAGGGGTCGGATTGTTCAAATTTAATCAAGATCTAAAGCGCAAAAGCCTTCAATTTCTCATAATAGGGTCTCGCTTGGTCGGCCACCTTGTGCAACGTGGCACCGAGTGAAATTTCTCGCTCAGCCTGCTTCTCAAATCCTGTCGATTGCCAAACCGCATTATACCAATGCGGTGCCCACACGCCGTCGCATGATTTCTGACCCTTGGCCCAATGCAGCATTGCTTCATCAAACGGAATTGCCAGTGCCGGACAAAGCTTCACTAAACTTTCGCGTGGATTTTCAAGATGAAGGTCAGCATCCACCACGGGCGGCGCATGGCCCAAGTGTTGTGCGACTTCATCAAAAATTTCTGCTTGTTCAACAAAGCCAATCGCATGAAGTGAAACTTCATCATGCTTCTTGGCATAAGACGCCAAAACCTTTTCCGGCGACCGTATTAAGAACGAATTCGTCAGGGTACGGATGAATTTACGGCTAAAATTGGCCAGCATGTGATGCGTCATGTGCTTTTGGTAAAATATTGGCTTTTCACTTTGGCTAGCGCAACGCTTTGCGACCTCCGACCAATCTGTTTCACAGCTTTGTAAAATATTTTCGCGCATCGGATGTGTCAGTCCTGATTCTTTCAGATAGGCCCCGTAGAAAGGTTCATCCCAGGCCACGCAATCACTGCGGTTGGCAAATGAATACATCATAGCCGTTGAGATGTTACGCGGCCCTGACCACATTGCGATATTTGTCATTTCAAATTCCCAGTCGAGACAAAAAACCAGATTGCAGCCAGTGCGATGGCGACAGCCAAACAACGGCGCACCAATACTGCTTGCGGCGAATGCTCCAACCAATTGGATAAGCTGCCTGCAAGAACAGCGATTGAAGCATGAATGAAAGTTGCGATGATCACATAGATTGCGGTGAGCAACGCCACTTGTTGATGAGGATGATCGGGTATGACTATAAATCGTGGAAGAATGGCTGCATAAAATAAATACGCTTTAGGGTTCAGAACGTTGCTGATCAGGCCTTGAGCGAAATAGGCGCCGTTGGATTTTATTTCAATTTTTTCAGCCGCATTAGAATCGACCCAAGCATCATAGGCCAGATAAAAAAGATAGAGTGTTCCAACCCAGCGCAAAGCTGTGATCAACGAGGGATAATTATCAAATAGCAATGTGAGGCCAAGGCCCGCCACAATACCTGCAAAGGTCAACCCTAAGCATATTCCTGCAACAGCGGCCAGAGCTGAAACCCGACCACGTGTTGCACCAAGCACAGCCAGCCATGTCATGTTTGGGCCGGGCGTTAGTTCAATAATGACGGATGCAATAATGAATTCAAACATCACAAAGTTCGCGTGGCGTCACGCTTGGCCAAAGTTTTATAGGCTTCGGAAAGTTTGCGCGTAATCTCTCCCGCACCACTCCAATCATCGTTCGACAGTGGATGGCGCACCGGCCTGCCATCAATGATGCGCACTGGCGTTGTGCCAGCAAAGGTACCGGTGACGAAAGCCTCATCTGCGCCGTAGACATCATAAAGCGAAAAGTGTTTTTCAAAAACCGGAATAGAAAGATCGTGGCACAGGCGGATGATATTCCCGCGCGTAATGCCGGGGATGCAATATTGCCCCGTGCTCGTCCACACTTCGCCCCGCCGTATGATAAAGAAATGGGTTGAGTTACAAGTGGCCACAAAGCCATGCGGGTCAAGCATCAAGGCTTCATCTGCACCAGCATTGGTTGCTTGAATACAGGCAGTGATGCAATTGAGTTTCGAATGTGAATTAAGCTTCTGGTCTTGGACGTCGGGATAACCACGGCGCACATTCACAGTGTGCAAGCTCAAACCTTTTTCAAATTTTTCAGGGTTTGGATTTTTGTGTTCGGGGATGATTACGATTGTTGCGGGTGTGATCGTGACTCGTGGATCTTGATAAGGTGTGGCCTTCACACCGCGTGTGACCATCAATCTTACATGCACACCATCACTCATCTTGTTGGCATCGATGCAGGCAAACAGACGATTCACCAATTCATCGGGGCGCAAACCAATATCCATAAAAATCGCCTTGGCCCCTTCATAGAGCCGTTCAATATGTTCGCGCAAAAATGGCACGCCGCCATTCACCAGCCGAAGCCCCTCCCACACGCCGTCACCCAAAATAAATCCGGAATCAAAAACCGAAACCACGGCTTTCTCGCGCGGCAGTAATTCGCCATTCACCGAAATTAAAATATGTGCGTTGCGCGGATCAACCGCGATGTCGTGGATGGATTGGCTTTGCGTGTTCATGTATGCATCATGCCGCGCGCGCAGCAAAAGATAAAGGGGCCAACCATGCTACGATTAATCCGCCAGTCTGAAATGCTTGAAGGCCCGTGGCGTAACGGCATGGGTGTGTCGTGGGAGATTGCATCGCACAAGGAGCCCGGCGCTGCCGATTTTTCCTGGCGTTTTGCCAAAGCAAGAATTGACCGTGATGTACCATTTTCAATCTATCCGGGCATGGACCGCGTGTTCATGCAGATTTCAGGTAATGGCTTGGATTTGGAATTTGAGGGCGGGCACGTATTACAAGTTCATGAAAGCAACGTGCCCCACGCCTTTGCCTGCGATATTCCACTGAATTGCAAATTACGAGGTGGCCCGTGTTTTGATCTCAATCTTTTCACAACACGCGGGGTATATGAGGCGCAGGCAAGTGTATTAAGATTGAGTGGGATGGAGACGCTTGATCTCGCGAACATCGAAGCCGTTTTTTTCGCTCTCGAAGGTTCGGTGGTGCTGAGCGGGCAGGGCGGGGCTATTCAGTTGCAAGCGGGTGATGCTGCTGTGGCAACATTGGAACAGGTTACAACTGTAGCCGGAAATTCAGCGTCGTTGTTTGTCGGAATTCTGCAACACCTCTAAATAAATAATTACTTGAAACCCACAACAGCAACGCGAGCGTTATTCCACCCCCATAACCAACCCTTCTATGTCATGTTTTTGTGTTGGTGGAATCAGAGTTTCCACTACCTTGCAAATCAGATGTTGGCGTGTGATTTCAGGCAGGGCATCGAAGTAGTCCTTTGTTACCATCATATCATGCAAAGCCGCGTGGCCAGCCCCTGGAGCATCTATACCCAGCACCAAAACCGGTCGTGCGATGGGCGAGGCGTGCGTTGTTCCACGGTGGATGGTCAGCGCCGAACGGCACGAGACATCGCCTCTTTGCGGAAACTTGCGAATTCCGCGCTCAGCAAATTTGGGCCATTCATCTTTCTCTGGAAACATTTCATGTTTCCAGCTGCGCCCATCTTCCCATTGCGTACCAACCGCAATTTCAAAGGGCCCCATATCTGGCGTCACGTCAACGCCGGTCAAATTAAAAGCCAGCGAGGTAATGCGCTTGTCTTTAAACGTTTCAGGCGGTGACGGAAAATCGCGGTGCCATGGCTGGTTTTTGGCACCTTGAAAGGGCACATCAAAACCGATTTCCACAATCTCATATTGCGGGCCACACACAGCACTCGCCATCTCAACCACCCAAGGGTGCGATGTGAGATCAGCAAAACCGCGAAAATCTTGCGGGTGAATTTCCACATACCAGCGCCGCGGGCCCCGACCCACCGCACCACCCGGCCGTTGAATGGCCGACCAAAAAGCCGTCATCATATCCTCGTGCATGTCATCCACCCACGCAGTCGAGAAGGCAGACTTCAGCCCAACAATACCGTCTTGATAAAGTGTTTTTACATTTTCTGATTGGGTCAAATTGCTACTCGCGCATTTGGGATTGTTGGTTCGATAATGGCTTTGTTCAATGAAAGATTAGCCAAGTTGCAAAGGCTAAGACTAACACATAACCAAATGGAAGTATATTTGAGTATTTTCGATAGCCTTGGCTCGATTGGGATTTTGTAGCGTCCGCAAAACGCAAAAAGTGGTATTTTGCTGTCTTCATTAAAAGCCACGCATGTTGTGGCAGCTTCCCCAAAGGTAAGCACGAAGTTCAGTGCTAGACTAAAATTTTTCGCGCCTCTCCCTTGGAGAAGCTGTCGCAAGGCGACCAATGAGGTTCCTTGCCGCTAGCCCGAAATTCAGTTAGGTGCGACGGCAACGTAATGCATAATCCAGCGTGATCTGATTAAGTTGATTGCTAAAAAATTTGTATCCAATACATACGGGTTGGTCTCTCTCGCAAAGACTTTAGTGCATCTCGGCGAAACCATTATTATTTGTCCGTGCTCTTTGATAAGGCGCTGCCAACCTTGTAAGTCTCATATTATTGTGCTTACAAATGCAATGACTGAGATCGAATTTTAGGGTTTAAAATGGTTCGCATTCTGGGACCTCGACTCACCATTTTTCCGATAACTGTGGGCTTTCTCGCTCTTGGGTTGATGTTGGTAACGACTTTCTGGCTTAATTCTCGCACCCAAGCACTTTTTGACGACGTGGTGACGTTGCGGGAGGTTCGTAAGGAAGCGGCGGATTTGCGCACAGCTTTACTGACCGCTGAGTCCAGTCAGAGGGGTTTTCTCTACACGCAAAATGAGGTCTATCTTGGTCCTTTTGATGCAGCCAAATCTCAAGCCATAAAGCAGATGAAGCTTTTGCAATCGGGTCTCTCATTGTTTCCAAACCTCCAAGGCGCGAGCCAAAGGTTGGGCGACGTAGTAAATCAGAAAATCCAAGATATGGATCAGACGGTGTCCATTCAACAAGCTCGGCAATATGCTCAAGCGCTCGCACTTGTCAAAACCGATCATGGCAAAGCCCTCATGGACGAAGCAAGCGTTTACCTTAGCGGGATTATCCGCGCCGCAGACGAGAGGCTTCTTGATCGTGTTGCAGAACAGCAAGAAACTGCGGGCCTGCTCAAACTGGTTTCCGTACTTAGCACCCTCGTTATTTTGGCGGTCGTTGCAATTGTAGCGAATATTCTGACGAACTACACGCGCGGGTTAACAGCAGCTGAGCGGGAGGTGTCGGAACTCAACGAACATCTTGAGGAACGCGTGCAGCATCGCACCGATGAACTTGGACATGCCAATGAACAACTAAAGGCGGCAAGAGACCGTGCGGAGGCATTATTATCGGAAGTCAATCACCGTGTTGCGAACAGCCTCACGATGGTGTCCACAATTGTGAATATGCAGGCGAATTCTGTAAAAGACTCGGCAGCAAAGAATGCTTTGGCCGAAACAAGAGATCGGATTTATGCAATATCTCTTGTCCACCGAGAACTTTACACTACGGGCGACGTTCGTTTTGTCGTCCTTGACGATTATCTGGGTGGCTTGCTGTCGCATCTTCAATCTTCGGTAAACGACGATATGCGTGGAATTATACTGAAGCCTCGATTTGTCTCGGTCAAAATGCCTATCGATCAGAGCATAAGTTTGGGTGTTGTCTTAAACGAATGGGTCAGCAACGCCCTGAAATATGCCTATCCCAGCGGCAAGGGAGAAATTCGAATTGACCTGAAGACTATTGGTGAAAACCGAGCCGAATTGATTGTTGCCGATGATGGGATCGGCATTGATCTGCAAAGAAAAACGCAGGGCACAGGATTTGGAACTAAAATCATAGGCGCCATGGTGATTAGTCTGGCGGCAGAAATGGAATATGAACAAGGGACACCGGGTACAATAGCCAGACTTACGTTTCCGCTCACGCAGTTTGCCTAAAGATACGCCATTCCATACGCGGCAACAACCGTCATCATTTATTGTCTTCCGACGACCATGGAAAATTTATATATTGGTCCCGGGTATCATAACAAATATTGCCATACATATTTAGATACGCTGCACGGCGACCCGGATCTGCGAAAACAGAGGCCGGATCTGCGAGGTCGGACTCATATTGGCGTATGTTCTCCTTCGTTAATGAACTGGGCAGAATGTCCATCGCTTGGGGAATGCTTTTTCCTTCTAACCAATCGGCCCCATACTCTCCCATCGCATAGCCAAACACAGGGGATGAGAGCGCAATACTGGCTTTGAACGGGCTGTCACCTTTCTTTATTTCAGAAACTGCGTCAGGTTCTCCGTCAATGCCACCCAAAAACTGATCTGGGCGATCCTTTCCCGCCGCTCGCAAAGCTTTAAGCGCACCTAACACCACCGCATCACCGCCCAGCACTACGTCAATATCGGGATTAGCAAGTAAGATCATGTTCATCGTCTTGAAGCCACCTTCTTTGCTCACAGGATTGGCTGCGATATCGGCAACGATTACAACGTTAGGAAGAGCACTCAGTCCGTCGCGCATCGCCGCAAATCGAGGTGCCAAGAATTGCATCGTATCTTGTGTCAGCAGTACCACAGTGGCCTTGCCGCCCAGCTTGGAATTAATATGTGCTATTGCTGCATCGGTGAGTGCTTTGCCGGCGGCATATTGTGGAGCATTGAGCAACAAGGTTGCTGGAGGCGGGACGATTGTTCCAACAAATGCGCCAGACCAAATTACTTCTTGAAGGCTGGAACTTACGGCTGCTGGATTAGATGATGTAGCGATCAGCACTCCGCCTTTGTCGCTCCGAAATTCCTGTATCTGCTTTACTGCAGCTGGCACGTCGTTTTCAACAATAACTCTGTGATAGCCCAACCCTCGATCCCGCGCTGCAGCGCCTAAACCAAGGTTGACACCCTCAAGAAATTCACGCTCGTTTTCTTGCACGTAGGTCAAATTTTTGGTTAGGCCTAGAGGTTTATTGCAAGGTGTGGCATTTGGATTATAAGTCGGTAGGACAATAGGCTGGCTGATACCTTGTGGCCCATCTCCTGCGGCCACTGCAAATTGATTTGATAGAATGAGCACAAGCAAAATTGACCAGCTTAGCTTAAGTGACGGGAAAACACGCAAACCTTGTTTTTTTGCAGACATAAAACCCTCTACTCGAACTTGACATTGATAGTGGCTAAAAATCGACAACAAACTTAAGCGAAGACTAGATTAGGCAAAAACAAAATCCAAGCATTATGCAGTTCCTCAATTTTGATTCAGCTAGCGGATATTCTTCTCATTGTAGGAGCCATAGCCACAGATGCATCCAGAATTACAGAATTACAATGACAAATTACGAAATTACGGTGACAGTGCATTGAATTGATGGTTTTATCTAATATATTCAATAATTAGTTTAATATCATGAGATATTCCACCCCAACGTCATCTTCATGATGGGCTCAAGACTGTTGTTGAAAAGGGGAACCTCCAAAATGCTAACCCATTTGTGGAGTATGACCGGATGTAGCCCATCCACCGTACGCTGTCAAGCTAAAAATCCTATTTAACGCTAAAAAATCTTAACCTATTGAATCTCCACCTAAACTCGCAACCCCGCCCCAAAACGCAAAAGGCCGGAGATTTCTCTCCGGCCTTATTTACGCAAACTAACCTAAAACTACTGACGGTATTGCTGGATGCGCGTGGTGCGCAGGCCGGCAAGGCCGTGACGCTCGATTGAGCGCTGCCATCCCAAATATTCCTCTACGGTGAGAGTATAGCGAGAGCAGGCTTCCTCTAAACTCAATAGCCCGCCTCTGACGGCTGCCACCACTTCCGCTTTACGGCGGATCACCCAGCGGTGTTGGCCGGGTGGGGGCAAATCGGCAATCGTCAAAGGGCTGCCATCAGGACCGATGACGTAATTGACGCGTGGACGCAACTGACCGTTCATTAACGCATACTCACACAAACTGACTTGTAAGGGCTGCAACAGGCGGCTCTCACACGCTCATAGCTTTGACATGATGAGATTAAAATTGAGCTAAGCGAAAATGAACAAATTACAAATTGGATGGAAAATTTGCACCAATTCGGAACAGATCAAGGCATATCTTGCACATTCACGCATTTCCGCCCATTTAGGCCTTATGAAAATCGCTTCTGCCATTATTGACCGCGTTCATGCCGCCATGAATTTGCCCGGCAATCCGAAAGACCACCGGGTTGTGGCGGCGATGTCGGGCGGGGTTGACTCCTCCGTGGTGGCCGGGCTTTTGAAAATTGCGGGCTATGATGTGGTGGGGATTACGCTTCAGCTTTATGATCATGGTGAAGCCATTCGCCGCAAGGGCGCTTGTTGTGCCGGTCAAGATATCCATGATGCAAGGCGCGTGGCCGCGGCTCTCGATATTCCGCATTATGTGTTGGATTTTGAATCGCGCTTCAAGGAAGCGGTGATTGATGATTTTGTTGAAAGCTATTTGCAGGGTTCAACACCCATCCCTTGTGTGAAGTGCAATCAGACAGTGAAATTTGCTGATCTGCTGGCGCGCGCCAAAGATTTGGATGCTTCGTGCTTGGCCACAGGGCATTATATTGAAAGCCGCGTGCGCGATAATGGCGGCCGTGATTTGTTTACGCCTGCTGATATGGCCCGCGACCAAAGTTATTTCTTGTTTGCAACTTCGCAAGCCCAAATTGATTTCCTGCGTTTTCCGCTTGGGCAATTGCCTAAGAGTGAAGTGCGCGTTGTGGCGAATGAGCTTGGGTTGATTGTTGCCGATAAGCCAGACAGCCAAGATATCTGCTTTGTGCCTGAAGGGCGTTATGCCGACGTGATTTTGAAAATCCGGCCAGACGCGGCAGAGCCGGGCGACATCGTTCACCTCGATGGTCGTGTGCTAGGCCGTCATGAAGGGATCATTCATTACACCATTGGCCAGCGCAAAGGTTTAGGGATCGGCGGTGGTGACCCGCTTTATGTTGTGAAGCTTGATGCTGCTCAGAAGCGTGTGATTGTGGGACCACACGAAGCGCTTATGCAGCGGGATATTCCTTTGCAGTCGGTTAATTGGTTGGGTGCAGCACCGATTTCAGAAGACCCGCAACCCGTATTTGTGAAAATTCGCTCAACACGGCCAGCGGTGGAAGCTTCGTTACGGCGGTCTGGTGATAATGTCATCGTGACGGTTCCCAACGGAGAGTATGGTGTTTCGCCCGGACAGGCTTCAGTTTTTTATGAAAGTGCTGGCACAGGCGCGCGTGTTCTGGGCGGCGGATTCATTGCGCTGGTGCGAGATAAACAAAACAAGCCTTCCCGAAACTTCTTGTATTAACGACAATTTTTAGCGTATTTGCGACGCTCCAACGGAGATGTCTTATTTTGAAGTCAGAAACTTTACAGCGCATGGACGAAGATGATGTGCGCAAAGCCTATAAGCGCTGGGCGCCTGTATATGACGCAACATTTGGGAAGTTGGTGCGAGCTGGCATGCGCAGCTCTGTTAAAGAAGCCAATCAGTTTTCTGGTCGCTTGCTTGATGTTGGTGTTGGCACAGGATTGGCCCTGCCACATTACGAACCGCATTTGCGCGTGACGGGTATTGATTTGTCAGCAGAAATGTTGAAGCGGGCGAAGTCTCGCATTGCCAAAGCAAAATGTACGAATATTGAATTGCTGCTCGAAATGGATGCAGGAAAGCTGGAATTTCCAGATGAAAGCTTTGATATTGTCGTAGCGACGTATGTTTTGACGGTTGTGCCTGAACCAAAGAAAGTCATTGAAGAACTGGCGCGGGTGACAAAAGTTGGCGGCACTGTTATCATTGTCAATCATTTTAGTGTTGAGAATGGATTGCGCGGTGCCATTGAAAAAGGTTTTGCAAAACACGCAACCAAACTCGGCTGGCGTCCGGAATTTCCGATCGAAACAGTGCTGTGCAGCGAAAAACTACGATTGCGGCGCATTCACGCCGTAAAGCCGCTTGGCTTTTTCACATTCCTAGAGTTTGTTCGGCAAGCTTGATGGTGTTTGCCATTCTCCCATGGGTTTCCTATAGTCGGTCAGGGGATTTGAGAGATCGTATCAGTGGCAAAGTTAAATCTGCATCCAAACGTCGATAAAGAAATCAAGAAAGGTATTGCCTGGTCGGTTCATGCATTCACCACCAGCGGCATCGTGCTCGGATTTTTGGCTTTGGTGGCGGTTTTAAAAGGTGATGCTGTTTTAGCATTTGTGATGCTCGGCTTGGCCCTGTTTGTGGATGGCGTTGATGGCACATTGGCGCGCAAAGCTCGGGTTACTGAATACACCCCCAATTTCGATGGCGCTTCACTTGATTTAGTGATCGACTTTTTCACCTATGTAGCTGTGCCAGCCTTGATGATCTACTGGTTCAACATGGTTCCGGTGCCGTTTTACTTCGTTCCAAGCACATGGAGTTTGGTTGCAGCTTCATTGATCATGGCCGTCTCATGTTATACATTTGCCAATGTTGGGATGAAGTCATCTGATTATTATTTTGTCGGTTTTCCAGCAATTTGGAATGTCGTGGTACTTTATTTTTACCTCTTCAACACTGGGTGGCTGATCAATTTAATTACGGTCATTGCTCTTAGCGTTCTCACATTTGTGCCAATTAAATTTGTTCATCCATTGCGCGTTACGCATTGGCGGAGCATTACAATTCCGATGACAGTAGTTTGGGCAGCCATGACATTAAGTTTGGTCATCAGTGGGCGAAACCCAGGCTATGATGATTGGATATACAAGCTGCAGCTCGGGATTTTTGGACTTTGCTCACTCTATTTCGCTTGGATTTCACTCTGGCGCACCTTTGTATTGGGTGATGAAGGTGACGAACTGGAAACTGATACACCAGCCGCTTGACTTTGGGGTTGGCTTTTCCGTATATGCCGCCCACGTGGCGAGGTAGCTCAGTTGGTTAGAGCACGGGAATCATAATCCTGGGGTCGGGGGTTCAACTCCCTCTCTCGCCACCATCAGACCCCCCGACGCAGCGATACGCATGTTGGGGAATAGGTCGGTTGGGCCTAGAATCTTAGCTAAACGTCCATGCAACTCAATATCTAATCCTTCTTCGGTAGAATGGATAACTATATGGGAAATCAAGTTCCTTATTTTTTCAGCGGCATCCTCGGTATCCGGCGTTATTCCATCTTGAAATACTGTTTGTAGTTCTGTTACCACTTTCTCGTAATGTAAAAGAGCGGCTGGATGGAGTTCAATTAACTTTTCGGGTTGCGGCAGTTCTGCAAGTTCAGCCTCTATGGAAACTTTTTGAGCCTGCAATTCATACAGTTTTGGACCAGCAATATCAACGGGAACACGTTGGTATTCATAATCTGCCCAAAGTCGATCAATTGATCGTTTAACTTGATCCAAGTGACTTTCCGATTGGCTACGACGTTTCATTTTTTCAAATGCAAGTATTTGTCTCTCCTCCAAATATGCGGCGACAAATTCCTTCAGCAAATGCGGTGCTTGGAGGTGGCTTTGCAGACCAGCAAGAACCGACATTTCAATTTCGCCCATGTAAAATATTTTGCGATTTGAACACGTCCCCGCTTCCTTCATCGTTGAACAGTGAATCCTCACCTTCCCGTGATCGCGGTCTTTCATTACGAGTCCGCCTCTGCAACAGCCACATTTTAGCAACCCAGATAAAAGAAACTTAGCTTTGCGACGCCTCTCAGGGGTTTCAAATGAGCGCGAAGATTTACGTTCTTGTGCCGCCTCAAATAATTCCTTTTTAACTATTGCAAGATGTAACGCATCTGCTCTGTGCCAATCCTCTGGTGGATTGGGTCGTGGAACCCTCTTCCCTGTGTCGGGGTCCTTCACCATTTTCACCCGATTCCAGACCAACTTGCCGACGTAGAGTTCATTGAGGATCAGCCCGTAATGACGCTTCTTGTTTCCATTTATTGTCGAGGCGATCCAGTTCTTTCCTTTAGGAGGACGGATGCCCTCATTATTAAGAGCATGAGCGATCTGCCTTGGTGTTTTTCCCGAAACGTAATCACTAAATATTCTCCGGACGACTGTTGCTTCGTCTTCCACGATTTCAAGTTCACCCGGACGACCGAGGATAGGACGGTATCCAAATGCATAACCACCAGCACTGCGCCCATCGCGGATGACCCCCTGTAAGCCACGGCGCACTTTGTGGGCCAAATCAGTCAAGAACAGCGATCCCATCAAACCACGTATGCCAATTTGAATGCTGTCAGCAGCTCCTTCGTGAATGGCACGAAGTTCGATGTCCAGAAAATTTAATCGCTTCCAAATATCGGCGAGATCTTCTTGATCCCGGGATAAACGGTCGAGAGCTTCAACTATCACTACTTCAAATTTTTTTTCTCGTGCTGCACTTAGAAGCTCCATGAGTCCATCGCGTCCGTAGAGTGACGAGCCAGATCGGGCACGGTCATCGAATGTAGCGACGACGTTTAAGTTGTTTTTCATCGCATAATTACGGCAAACTGCAAATTGATCATCAATCGAACGTTCTTGCTGCAACTCTGATGAAAATCTTGCATAGACTGCAGCGCATTTCATTCTCTGTCTGCCTCAATCAGTGATATCGTTTCAGCCTTCTTAGATGTACGATAATCCTCCCGAGCGGCAGCTCTTGCAAGCAATTTTATTAATTCGATAACTTCATCATCAACTCTCAAATCATTTTTAACAACCGCAAACTGCGCTTCAGAAATAATTTTAACGCAAGAGCTAAGAGACTTTGGTTGATGATCCACCATACCGCACGACTATTCATGCGATTCGGTCGGTTTGTAAGATAAATTCCAAGTAAAAACGGGTTGATTTTTGTAGGATTTGTATTGCTCTTGTTCAAGCTTCTTGGATAAATTAGTTAACCTAAGGGGCAGAAGGTTTTTACAATCGTGATTTTACTCGGATAGTCGGCTTGATGAAATTCAAACACTCAAATGGGCTCACCTTGATCTTGATAGCTGACTGGCCATCCTGCTAGACTCCACGATTGGCCGTAAAACGCTTTACCTTGGATCGGTTGCGGTAAAACTGCTGAAATCGATCCTGCGCATGATTGGCGATCCCTATACCATTGTTGGTGATATCGAAGACCAGTATTTTACTGACAGGCAGAAACCTTGGCGTCGAGTCTGAAAGCTTCCAGATTTGCTAGATGGCGGTATCAACGATGTTCGTCACACGTCTGCGTCCAACGGCGTGCCCCTTGGTCAAGGACTTCCTAACTTTGGAAAGCTGCTTGGCCATTCCCAATCTATGGCAACGGCGCGCTATGCCCATCTTGCGGCTGATCAAGTGATTGAGGTTGCTAACAAAATTTCTGAACGAATGGCAAACAGCTCGAACCTTGTTGAGACTCACCAGAAGGATTTGAAAGCGGCATTAGCCAAAATATATATAAGGTAGAGTGTGCAAAATGTGTGCAGCAAAGCAAGGTGGACGCCGTGTAGATCCCAGATTTGGCACGAAAATTGGCTATGAGAAATACGCACGAAAACAACCGCAATTTCCTGCAGCGGCGCTCAAATTCACGAAATAGTTCCGGTGATGGATGGAAAAGACAATACAATAAATGATCCGTCGCGCGAACTGGAAGACCATATTTAAATCAACCTGCTACTTTGTAGAAGTATTTGATAACAGGTGATATAAACCCAAATGCGATTTCTTTAGTTATCAATTCGTTTGCAGTTGATACCCATTTAAGTCGAGAGTGTTGAGATTCTATCTCATATTTCCTGTATGCCCTAGCGACAACCTTCCTGGTTGCGGCCAGACAGTAAGTCCATGAGGTTCGATGCCAACGTTGATCTTGGTAACCGCACCAGTCGTGGTGTTAATGGCGTAGACTTGTCCATCAAAGCGTCCGGCAAGCCAAAGTTCTTTGCCGTCGGGTGTAACGTTGCCCATGTCAGGGCTACCGCCGCCTGGAATGGTCCAATTGGCGACTACCTTGTTTGTGGCAAATGCGATAACTGAAACACTTCCCGTTCCCCGTGACCTGTCTGGCATGAATTTCGAGCCCCGATTAGCGACATAAAGAAATTTTCCATCACGGCTGACAATCAATCCGTGCGCACCGACCCCAGTGGGAATAAATCCCGTTTCTTTGAACGTTGTGGCATCAATGGTGAACACCCCTGCGTTAAACATATCTGTCACATAAAAAGTTTTACCATCGGCAGACAGTCTTACGTCTTGTGGCATTCCGCGCTTTGATAAGGTCAAAGCAGATGTCAACCTCATTGCCTTCAAATCAATTTTTATTAGTCCGTTTCCAATGCCAATGGTTTGGTTCTTACGACCTGAGAGGCCATTCGGCATTCCATTAAATTCACATGTGAAAATGACGAAGGATAAGTCTGCGGCGAAGTCACCATGATTCAAGCCACGGCAAATTGGTACTTGAATGATGGATTTCAGTTCGAAAGATTGGGGATCGCGGAACTCCAATTGATGGTAAGCTTCAGCGACTACGATGGCGGCTGATCCATCCGGCATGAAATAAATATTGTACGGATCGTTGACAGGAATTTGTTTCCCGGGTTTTCCAGTAACTGGATCTATCGGCGTGACACTACCTTCCGAGGTTTGGTTGGCCGTGTTGGCCACCCAAAGCGTCTTCAAATCCCACGACGGAACGATGTGTTGGGGTCCACGACCGACCACAAACTTGTCAACGACTTTGTGGGTGGCAGGATCAATGACCGTAACCGTGTTCGAAGAATGGTTGGGCACATAGACGCGATAGAGGGCATTTGCCGTGACCGGATTTGATTTCCCCAAGAGAGTTTCGGAATAGATATTTACCCCTGGTGCAATGGTTGCATTGTCATCACAACTGCGGGGGCAGCCATTGCCGTCAACACTGCTCGCGGAAAGCGAAAGAAACGCAATTATCAATCGTCGAAACAATATAAACATATAAACCCGATCACCGACTATTTGCCGTTTCAAAATTCTTGATAGCGGTTAAAGTGCCAGACACAATTTTGTCAATACCTGACTAGCCAGATAATGATGGGCAAAGAGTACGCCCAACTTTCCTCCAAGAGTGCGCGATTGAGAAAGTTTGAATGTTTTCTGCTGCCGTGACCAAGCACCAGATATTTGCAGATACAACATCAATGGCGAAAATATGTTACTATTATTAGCTGTGAGCTTTGCGGTAACGGTTCCGTAATTTGACATTATCAGTCACTCAAAGCTACAAGAAGCGAGATGATTGATTTTCGTTTCATAGCAGCTTTTAAGCGCGTTCTTTTCGGCTTGGTCGTTTCGGCCTTGGCGTTTGCGCCTTTGCAATCAATCGCGCCAGCTTCCGCCGCGATAGCAATGACCATGGGCAAAACGGATTGCCCTCAGAAGAAATCATGCTGCGAAAAAGAAAAATCAGATTGCATGACCAAGCAATCTTGCATTTCAAATTGTTATAGCAGCTTTGGCTCAATGAATTTTGTTGAGCTGAATGTATTTGCCACAAGTCCCGGAAAGGTGTCTGTGTTTGTCGCTGCATTTTTAGAGCCTCACGCTTCTCCTCCCCTCCGAAGACCTCCGCGCATTTAATCCTTGAAACTGACCACACGGGCAGCGCTTTGCGTTGTCTGCATTTTGTATTTCTTCAGAGGATTTCCTTATGCGCTTTTTCTTGAAACTCGTTTTGAGTTTGATACTCATTGCCTTTGGCAGTGTGGGCGGTTTCTTTGCTGCCACCAAATATCGTTCACAATTCGACGCCATGGCTTCGCAAATCATGGTTGCCTACAATGCGGCTTCCGCTGAACGTCGTATCATCTATTACAAGAACCCCATGGGTGAACCGGATATTTCGGCTACACCAAAAAAAGACTCCATGAAAATGGACTATATCCCCGTCTATTCCGATGAGCTTCCAGCAGGCACTGCGGTAGGTCCTGATGGACAGAAGATAATGTTCTACCGCGATCCAATGGGTGGGCCAGAAATCTCGGCCATGCCCAAGAAGGACACGATGGGCATGGACTATTTGCCTGTACTTGAGAAAGACTTGATGCCAGTCCAACCCGTTGCTCCTGAGAAAAAATCGGAACTGACGCCTTCAAAGAAGATAAAATTCTATCGCAATCCCATGGGGCTGCCTGACACATCGCCCGTTCCCAAAAAGGACGGCATGAACATGGATTACATCCCGGTTTATGAGGATGAGGAAGCGAGCGACCCTTCTATAGTTAAAGTCAGCGTCGGAAAGGTGCAGCGCGCAGGTGTGCAAACGGCCCCCGTTGAGATGCGTGTATTGTCTGAACCCGTTCATGCACCGGGCTCAATCCAACTTGATGAGCGGCGTCAGCAATCTGTCACGTTGAGGGCTGAAGGTTTTATCGAGAAGGTCTATGCGGGTGCCACGGGCCAGCACGTGAAAGCAGGCGAGCCACTGTTCCGCTTTTACAGTCCGCAAATTACCCAAGCCGCAGTTGAATATCGTCTCGCAGCGGCAAGTGGACAAGGCGTTGCGGGTTCACGCAAGCTGCGTAACCTTGGCGTCTCGGAGGAGTTCATCAAATCAATTCGGGGAAGCGGTGATATTCCGCTCTCCCTAGATTGGCCGTCACCGTCAGATGGCGTGTTGATGAGTAAAAATGTGGTCGTCGGTTCACGCGTTATGCCAGGTGATGAGCTTTACCGGCTTGCGGATGTTACATCCGTATGGGTTATTACCGATGTCGCCGAGCTAGACATCGGTCGTATCAAAATCGGCGACCCAGCCACGATCACCATGCGGGCCTTTCCGGGAGAAAGCTTCAAAGGCACAGTTGCTTTTGTGTTGCCAGAACTTAAGCCAGAAACTCGCACTGCGCAGGTGCGCATTGAGCTTCCCAATCCTGATCACAGGTTCCTGCACCGCATGTATGCCGATGTGGTGATTGATACAGGCGAGACCGCCAGCGTGCTGGCCATTCCTGCTTCTGCCATCATTGACAGCGGGAGGAGGCAAGTAGCGATTGTTGAAGTGGCTGAAGGGCGGTTTCGTCCTACAGAAGTTCAACTGGGCCGCAAGGGCGATGGCTATGTTGAGGTTTTGAGCGGCTTGAAAGCGGGCGACAACATTGTCACCCGCGCTAACTTCCTGATTGATGCCGAGAGCAATTTGCAAGCTGCCTTGACAGGTTTGGCCGCCGCCGATGGAACCAAACCATGATCGGCAAAATTATTGAATGGTCGGCGCGCAACATGGTGCTGGTTTTTATCGGCACGGTGTTTCTGGCGCTGGCGGGTCTCTATTCTGTTAAATCAACACCGCTCGATGCCATTCCCGACTTATCAGATACGCAAGTTATCGTTTACACAGAATTTTCTGGCCAAGCCCCTCAGGTGGTCGAGGACCAGGTGACCTATCCGCTCACCACGTCGCTTCTCAGTGTACCTAAATCCAAAGTGGTACGCGGCTTTTCGTTCTTCGGTGTGTCGTTCATCTATATCATTTTTGAAGATGGCACTGACCCTTATTGGGCACGATCGCGCGTATTGGAGTATTTGAATGCGGCCACACGGCGATTGCCGCAAGGTGTAACGCCATCACTCGGGCCGGACGCCACAGGTGTGGGTTGGGTTTATGAATATGCGCTCACAGGCAAGGGTCTTGACCTCGCGCAACTTCGCAGCATCCAGGATTGGCAGTTGCGGTACTCGCTCGCCAAGGCCGAAGGTGTGGCCGAGGTGGCAAGTGTGGGCGGTTTCGTCAAGCAATACAGCGTGATTGTCGATCCCAGACTGTTGCAAAGTTTTGGCCTGTCATTGAGCACTGTGCGCGATGCCATCCGTGCCAGCAATATGGACACAGGCGGGCGCACTGTCGAAATTTCAGAAACCGAATACGCCGTGCGCGGACGCGGGCTGTTCCGAAATACCAAGGACATTGAGATGATCGTTCTCAAGGCTGACGGCGGCACGCCGGTCTTGTTACGCGATGTGGCGCGCGTTGAATTTGCGCCGGACGAACGACGCGGCATCACCGAGCTCAATGGCGAGGGTGAGGTGGTGGGTGGCATTGCCATTCAGCGTTACGGTGAGAATGCCCTGTCAGTAATCGACAATGTGAAGGCAAGGCTGGAAGACGTCAAAGCCAGTTTGCCTGCGGGTACTGAAATCAAGACCGTTTATGATCGCTCTGATTTGATCAAGCGCGCCATCGAAACCCTGAAAGGCACTTTGACAGAGGAGAGTGTGATTGTTGCGGCGGTCTGCGTCATCTTCCTGCTG
>JANYLQ010000038.1 GCA_025363755.1 Hyphomicrobiales bacterium
CCCTTTAAATAGAAAAAGATTTCGTCATAACTGAGTGGATCGTCCATTTGCAGCTTTCGAAGTGATCCTTTTAGCGCGGCAAGTTCAGATGTCTGGTCGGCTGACAAATCCGTCCACGCGTGTATGATCAATCTCGCCCCATCCAATGACCGCGTTGACCGGATGATGTGCGGCAAATTTAATTCTATCACCTGATACACGATCAGTCTCCTATGCTTTCCGCCAAGCATATAGGAAACTGGTGCCGGATGCACTAGCCTGTCAAGGCCATCAAATTTCAAACTGATACACTACCCGAAAATCATTAAGATTTGCGTAACTTTTTAATAACCCAGCATTAACCTTAACAGTTCATGTTCTGCCCCATTGCAGGTCAACAGTTAGTGGGTAAAATTATGAAAAAGTATCTTCTCCTCGCCTTCCTCGCCGTTTCGGCGATCATTCCCGGTGCAGCCGCTCTTGCGGCTGACTTGGATCCACCTCCACCACCCGTCGAGCACCTGCGCCCAGCCACATACGATTGGTCGGGCTTTTATGCGGGTGGTTGGGTTGGCACGGCTTGCATCAACGGCACGATAACAGACGTTACTGGCGGCGGCATAAACTACCTCAATGCCGGTTGCGGTTATAAGGGCGGCGTGCTCGCTGGCTACAACCATCAGATCGACGATATTGTTTTCGGTATCGAAGCCGATTGGGGCATGAGCGATGACATCGTGCACAACATCGACCCAACTGCCGATTTTCGCTTTAAGCTCGATAGCATTGCCACCCTGCGTGGTCGCATGGGTTATGCCTTTGATGATACATTGCTCTATATCACTGCCGGTGGCGCTTATGCCCGCGGCGAATTTAACGGGATCGTGGCTGGCGTTCCAAACGGCCTGAAGCAAGATCAATTTGGTTGGGTTGCGGGCCTTGGCGTGGAACACGCATTTACCGACAGTATCCGCTTCCGCCTCGAAAGCGTTTACACAAAGCTTGGCGATGCCGATTACACGTCAGTTTGCTGTAACGTCATAAACCATTGGGGCGATGAATGGGAAACCAAGGCCGCTCTGATCTGGGCTTTCTAATTCAAATCTAAATCACAAGACTAAAGGGCCGGAGTTTACTTCGGCTCTTTTTGTTTGGGCCAGCCGCAATTGCATGTCGCAGGCACAGGATCAAACCCATCCCCACCCCAAGGCTGACAGCGCGCAATGCGCTTAGCCGCCAGTACCGATCCGCATATTGCACCATGTTGTTCAATGGCCTGTCGCGCATAGTCTGAACATGTCGGCAAAAAGCGGCATCCTCGCCCCATAAAGGATGATAGTGTAAGCTGATAGATGCGGATCAAAACCAGCAGCAATGTTTTCATGGGACCGAATATAGTGGCGACAACGAAAAAACCCAACATCCTGTTTGTTATGGCTGACCAGTTGGCCGCACAGTTTCTGGAACCATATGGCCAAAAGCTGGTGCAAACACCTAATTTGAGCCGCCTTGCTCGTGAAGGTGTGGTGTTTGAAAACTGCTATTCCACCAGCCCTCTCTGCGCGCCCGCCAGAGCCACAGTAATGAACGGCCTGCTGCCCTCTCGTACGGGAGTGTATGACAACGCCGCCGAATTCCCATCCGCCATTCCCACATGGGCGCATTATCTGCGCTTAAACGGCTACCAAACTTGCCTCTCCGGCAAGATGCATTTTGTGGGGCCTGATCAATTGCACGGCCTTGAAGAGCGACTGACCACAGACATTTACCCCGCTGATTTCGGCTGGACTCCAGATTGGCACTTGAAGCAAGAGCGCATCGATTGGTGGTATCACAATATGACGTCGGTGTTGCAACCCGGCATGGCCGAAATTTCTAACCAGCTTGAATTTGATGATGATGTAGCCTTTCAAGCCACACGCAAGCTTTATGACTATGCGCGCTTCTCGCCCAAAAAACCTTTCGCTTTGATGGCCAGCTTCACGCATCCACATGATCCATACGCAGCGCGCAAAAAGTTTTGGGATTTGTATAAGGACGAAGAAATCTCCTTGCCCGCCGTGCCGCATATGCCGCGCGATCAGCTCGATGCCCATAGCCAGCGGCTTTACGATGTTTCTGCAATGAGCGATTACACCGTCACCGAGGCCGACATCCGCGCCGCGCGTCATGGCTATTTTGCAAATATATCTTATATCGATGATCTGCTCGGCCAGTTGATCAACACTTTAGAAGTCACCGGCCAGCTTGAAAACACGATCATCATTTTCACATCAGATCACGGTGACTTTTTGGGCGAGCGCGGGCTGTGGTATAAAATGTCATATTTGGAACCCGCCGCCCATATTCCGCTCATCATCTGGAATCCACAATCGATCAAGCCGCGCCGTGTTAAAGAACCTGTTTCGCTGGCCGACATAATGCCGACGATTTCGGCTATTGGCGGAACTTCGGAGTTATCGCGCAAAGTTGATGGCCGATCGCTATTACCGCTCTTGCATGGTATCACAGAAAACCCAGATGCAACCGCATGGGGCGAGTATCTGGCGGAGGGTGCAATCGCCCCGCTTTATATGTTGCGCCGTGGCCCGTGGAAATTTATCCATTCGCCAGTTGATCCTGATCAGTTGTTCAACTTGGTTGATGATCCAAATGAATTGAACAATCTTGCTTCATCTCATCCACTGGCTAAAAAATTCCGCAGTGAAGTAGAAGCCAAATTCGAAATTTCTAAAATTCATGCTCAAGTTTTGGAAAGCCAACAATCCCGCCTGATGATGTTCGAAGCCATGAAACAAGGCCACCACTTCCCATGGGATTTCCAACCCCTACGCGACGCATCCGAACAATACACCCGCAATCATATGAGTGTGACAGAACGCGATCTCAAATCAAGATTCCCACAAGCACCGGATATTGAGAGCAAGCGGCGTTAACCGCTAAACACGTGGTGCACAAGTTGCGCGTACACCAAACCAAAAACCAATAGCGCTATCACACTCGTCGCTAAAATTTTCTTGCCCCAATGCAGCGCCATAGGAGCGCCAGCGTCATTTCCGGCCTCTACATTTTCGCCCGCTTCAGAGGCATTGCGAACCCCAAAAGGCAACACGGCAAACAACACTGTCCACCAAATCACAAAATAAATCGCAATCATGCTGCCGATTTTCATTTCTGCTCTAACTCCACCAGCACGCCGTTGAAATCCTTCGGGTGCAAGAATAAAACGGGCTTTCCGTGCGCACCAATTTTTGGAGCACCATCACCTAACATACGAGAACCCGATGCCAACAGATGATCGCGTGCGGCGATTATATCATCCACTTCGTAGCAGATGTGATGCATACCGCCGGAAAGATTTTTCGCCAAAAAAGCTGCAATCGGTGAAGCATCCCCCAACGGCTCGAGCAATTCGATCTTGGTATTTGGCAGAGCGATGAACACCACCGTCACACCATGCTCTGGCAACTCTCGCGGCTCAGAAACCTCTGCGCCCAACGCGTTACGGTAGAGTGCCGATGCCGATGCCAAATCAGGCACAGCAATGGCCACATGGTTGAGCCGCCCAATCACGCTGCGGTAGCCCTGCTAATTAATCCTTCAGCCAGCCATTGCCGCGCCCGCGGCATTTCAATGGCACGAGGGCCCAGAACATGGCGTTCCAAAAAATATCCGGTAAGTTTCAGGCCCGCCGAAACATCACCCGCCAAAACATCAGTTTCGCCGCGCAAAAATGCAGGCAGTGAAAACAACTTGTCTTGATAGGGAAGCCCCGCCTCGCGGCTCACAGCACGGCCCGTGCGTGGTGAGACATAATGCAATTCTTCAACCGAACCAGTCGACGCACATTTTGACAAATCCATACCGAAGCCCAACTCGTCCAAAAGGCCCATCTCCCAGCGGACCAACAAGGCCGGCCACACGGCATCATTTTCAAACGAGGCCATCACAATGTGTGCTGCATGATAAAGCTTCGGATGTGGCTCACGCTCTGGCAACAATTGTGCAAGCGCCATCAAAGTTGATAGCCCTGCAAGCCTCAAAGGATGCGCCAGAATAAATCCGGCTTTCAAACTTAACGGCTCAACTTGATAGGTACCCAGATGATCTTCAAGCCTTGCGCGCCATGTGGCCATCACCAAATTGCCGGGTTGCAAAATTGGCCGCATCTGCCGCCCGCGCCCGCCGCGCACCATGCCCAAGCAGCGCCCATGTTCAGCCGTGAGCATTTCAACAATAGCCGATGTTTCGCCGTGACTGCGAACCCCAATGATAACGCCCTCATCGCGCCATTCCATTTCAGCGTAATCCCATCATCCTCAATCGTTCAGGGTCAACGGCCCAGTTCTCACGCACCTTCACGAATAAAAACAAATGTACACGTCGTTCAAATGATTCTTCCATTTCTTTGCGCGCCAATTGCCCCAGCACTTTTATCTGCGCACCACCCTTGCCAAGCACAATGGCCTTCTGGCTATCGCGCTCCACAAATATGGCTTGGGTGATTTTCACCGAACCATCTTTCTTCTCTTCCCAAGCCTCGGTTTCAACCGTGGACGAATAAGGCAGCTCATCATGCAAGCGTTCGTAAATTTTCTCGCGCGTGATTTCCGATGCAATGAAACGCAAATGCACATCAGCTGTTTGATCTTCTGGATAAAGCCATGGTCCAATCGGCATCATTTCAGCAAGCTTTGCACCCAGCTTGGCCACACCCGAACCGCTGATCGCCGAAACCATGAATGTATCGGTGAACGGAAAGGCAGCAGAACACTGCTCGGCCAGTGGCATCAATTTTTCGATCTCGATCAAATCAATCTTGTTCAGCACCAACATGGCCTTTGTATTGCTGGCCTTGAAGCCTTCGATAATTTTCATAACTTCATCTTCGAGCCCACGCCTTGCATCCACAATCAACACAACAGCATCAGCCTCGCCAGCCCCCGCCCAAGCGCTTTCCACCATCGCTTCATCAAGCTTGCGGCGTGGTTTGAAAATGCCCGGTGTATCAACCAACACCACTTGAGATTGCTCATGCATATATATCGCACGAATGCGAGCGCGCGTGGTTTGCACCTTGTGGCTGACGATCGAAACTTTTGATCCCACCAGCTTGTTAACCAGCGTGGATTTGCCAGCATTCGGCGCACCAATAATGGCAGCAAATCCGCAGCGGGTCGTCATATCATTCATCTATCTAATTCCTTCGCGCGCGATAAATTCATTCGCCGCAGCCATTTCAGAAGCCCGCTTAGAAGCCCCCACACCCTTTGTCACTTCAAACGGCCCAACCCGCAATTCAACTGTGAAAGTTGGAGAATGCTCCAATCCCTCGCGCGAGACCACCTCATAATGCGGCAAAGGCAAAGCGCGGCCCAGAGCCCATTCCTGCACGATGGTTTTAGCATCTTTCAAACTGCCGGGCTCAGAATTAATTCGCTTTTCCCACTGCTTCAGAATAAAGCCGCGCGCCACATCCAAACCGCCGTCGAGATAGAGCGCACCGATGAGTGATTCAACCACATCACCTAAAACGGATCCGCTGCGCTGAACGCCTTTTTTCTTTTCAACAGGCCCCAATAGAATGAATTGATCCAGCCCCATTGCAATACCAACAGCAGCGCAGGTTTCGCCGCGCACAAGTAAACTTAGCCTTGCGGCCATCTGGCCTTCCTGCTCGTGGCTATAACGCATGAATAGTTCCTCGGCGATGATCAAACTGAGCACACGGTCACCGAGGAATTCTAAGCGTTGATAATCAGGCCTATTGGCATTACGGCTGCCATGGGTCAGTGCGGTTCTGCAAAGTTCACGCACGCGGAATTCATAGCCAATCAACTTTTCAAGTTGGTCAATTGCGTCTTGATGTTCGCGCGGCAAGATCCCTTAAATCCAATGGAAAAAACGCGACCAACGAATCTGCATCGGCCATTCCCAAATACGCGCGAGACTAGCACCGGGTTGGAATGAGAAGAATACGATGTCGGCTTTGCCAACGAAGTTTTCAATTGGCACGTAGCCAACTTTGTCGAGATAGCGCGAGTCTTGGCTGTTATCGCGGTTATCGCCCATCATAAAATAATGAGTTGCCGGAACCACATATTCTTCTGTGTTATCAGGTGCACCTTCGCTCGTCCCGAAATCAAGCACATTGTAAGTCACGCCATTTGGCAAAGTTTCCCGGAACTGAGCCACCGAAGCACCACCACCAGTTTCACCATTCGGATCGACATAGTCTTCGACTCGTTCTTTCTTCACTTCCTGACCATTGATGAACAAAACACCTTGCTTCATCTGAATCACATCACCCGGCAAACCAATGACACGTTTGATGTAATCAACTGTCAAATCCTGCGGGTATTTAAACACAGCCACATCGCCGCGCTTTGGAGTATCCGCCAAAACCATGCGACCCGGAAAGTCGACAGGGCAACAATTAAATGGCTTTTCAACGAAAGGAGGAAAGGAGAAGTTAAACGAATACTTTCCGTATCCATAGGAAAGCTTTGAAACAAATAGATAATCACCAATCTTCAAAGTCGGATACATCGAAGCTGATGGAATATTGAAAGGTTGGAAAAAGAAGGTACGCACGAAAAACGCAATCGCCAGCGCTTGGATGATGACCTTAAAGGTCTCCCAAACACCTTCTTCCTGCTTCTTGCCAGATGCACGTGCGGCAGCAAGGCTTTGATCGTTTTTGTTCATGCTTCCTAAAGGCCGCTTGACGCGTGCCCCCTTTTCAATTGTCGCTTATATACAATTTTCATCATGTGTGATGCAATCTGGGCTAGTTCAAGGCTGACAACTGTTGCACACATATCACAGTCAGTTGGCTTCGATGATGACCATTGCCTGCGCATAAGGAAAATCATCGGTGATCGTCAAATGAATTTTTGGAGACATTCCAGCAGGAATCAATCGCTGCAACTGTTCCAAAGCACCACCAGTCAGAACCATAGTAGGCCGTCCGGAAGGTTCATTGACAACGCCCATGTCTTTCCAGAATACGCCACGGTTAAAACCGGTGCCTAGCGCTTTCGAACAAGCTTCTTTCGCCGCAAATCGCTTGGCATAGGATGCTGCGCGTTGCGCGCGATTGTCTGATTTCTTCTTTTCGATCTCCGTAAAAATCCGGTCGCGAAAGCGATCACCAAATTTTTCAAGCGTCTGCTCCACGCGCCTGATATCCACCATGTCATTGCCGATACCGATGATCATGTTTTGAGATTCCGACTGCCAGGCTTAATCGCCGGAATGGCTGCAAGTTCAAGCGGCAATGCATCTGCGGGATAAGCTGGAATTTCCAAAGCGGTTAAAGCATAAAGCGGCACGCCCACATCTGCCTTGCCGCCCGAGCGATTAATCAAACACGCCGCAGCCACACAAACTCCGCCCGCCTCTTCGATCGCTGCAATACACTCACGCGACGACAAGCCAGTGGTTACGATGTCTTCAACCATCAATACTTTTGCACCTTTTTCGATATTGAATCCGCGGCGCAGAGCAAACTTGCCGTCAACGCGTTCAAAGAAAATTGCGGGCACATTTAGCTGCCGCCCCATTTCATAACCAACCACCACGCCGCCCATTGCTGGTGAAGCCACCAGTTCAACATCTTTACCACCCGCGCGAACCGCATTGGCCAAGCTCGAACACAATCGTTCCGCGCGTTTGGCATCCATCAAAACCCGTGCGCATTGCAAGTAACGCGCAGAGTGCAAACCAGATGACAAAACAAAATGCCCTTCAAGCAGCGCACCTGCCGCGCGAAATTCATCCAATACTTGTTCATGCGAAAGCATTATCCAGCCACCCTATTTACTTCCGAAACCAATGGCCTGCTCTTTAAACCGTTCATAATGTCATTCAAGTGCCGGTTGTCGAAAACTTCGAGCAAAATGGTCAGCTCAAAGAAATCCCGCACGCCGTGCCGCGCCTGCATTTGCAGCTCATCAATATTGCCACCATGCTCGCCGATCAATTGGGTAACTTGCCCGAGTGCCCCAACTTCATTGATCAAAATAACTTTGATGCGCGCTGGAAAACGCATGCCCTCTTCCGCCACCCCCCAAGCCAAATCTACCCAGCGCTCGGGCTGCTGGTCAAACTGTTCCAGCGCCTGCGCAAAAATTGGATAAATCGTAATGCCCTCGCCTGGCGTTAAAATACCAACGATACGCTCCCCCGGAACAGCACCTGTGGCAGCATGTATTTTCAAAGCAACATTGGCAGCAGCACCGCGCACAGGAAGTGACATGCGCCCCTCACCACTGCCCTTTTTACCAGTGAGCTTGCGGCGTGAAGCCCTGATATCCTTTTCATCAACGGCAAGGCCCATGGCTTTCAGAACATCAAGACCCGAAAGTTCACCGCGCCCGACAGCTGCCAAAGCATCATCAACATTCTTATGACCAAGACGTGGAACGGCAGCACTCAACTCCTTGTCCGCCAATTCATGCTTCTGCTTTTTTAAAAGCGCTTCAATAATTTCGCGACCCAAACCTGCGAACTGTTTACGAATGGCCGCACGCGTTGCACGCCTTATTGCGGCTTTAGCTTTACCCGTAATCGCAATGGCTTCCCATGCAGGCGGCGGCACCTGAGCGTCGGAACGCACGATGACAACTTCATCACCATTCTTGAGCTGCGTTACCAATGGCGCATGCCTGCCATTTATTTTAACGCCCACGCAACTATCGCCAATCGATGTGTGCAAGGCATAAGCAAAATCAATTGGCGTGGCGCCACGCGGCAAAGCGATTAACTGGCCCTTAGGCGTGAAACAAAAAACCTGATCATGAAATAGCTCAAGCCTTGTGTGTTCCAAAAATTCCTTGGGGCTGTCGCCTTCCTGCAAAACTTCCATCAAATGCCTGAGCCAACGATACGCATTCGATTCAGCCGCAGGTACACGAACTCCAAGCTGCGCCATCTTGGCCTCGCCCACATCTTTGTAAAGTGCATGCGCCGCAACGCCGCGCTCGGCAATCTCATGCATCAACTTGGTGCGAATTTGCATTTCAACACGCATCGAATGCGGGCCAATCACAATGGTGTGCAAAGAGCGATAATCATTTTGTTTTGGATTACTGATATAGTCTTTGAATTTGTCAGGCACGGCGCGCCACGTCTGATGCACCATGCCCAAAGCCAAATAACAATCATCCACACTTTCAACCAAAACCCGAAACGCGAAAATATCGGAAAGCTGATCAAGCGCCAAATGCTTGCGCTCCATCTTGCGCCAAATTGAATAGGCCCGCTTTTCGCGGCCTTTGATCGATGCGTTAATGCCGTGGCTGGCGAGTTCCTTGGTCAGCGCTACTTCAATCTCGCGCAGCATATCACCGCTCTCTTCATGCAAACGCGCGAGCCTATCAGCAATCACTTTATTCGCTTCAGGATTGAGAATCTTGAAAGCAATATCTTCCATCTCATCGCGGATCAGCTGCATGCCCATGCGCCCTGCCAGCGGCGCATAAATATCCATTGTCTCTTGCGCCACACGCGCGCGCTTTTCGGGCTTCACATGATTAAGCGTGCGCATATTGTGCAAACGATCAGCCAACTTCACCAACAACACGCGCACATCTTTCGACATGGCAAGAAGCAACTTGCGCAAATTCTCAGCCTGGGTTGCTTCCTTGGTCACCATGTCTAGCTTGGCAATCTTGGTCAGCCCATCAACCAGCGCGGCGATCTCCTCGCCAAATTTCTCAACAATCTCCTGATGCGTAGCCTCAGTGTCTTCCACTGTGTCATGCAGCAATGCGGCCACAATCGTTGCCGTATCGAGCTTCATATCGGCCAGAATGGCAGCCACTTCCAAAGGATGGTTGAAATAGGCCTCGCCCGAAGCGCGCTTCTGCGTGCCATGCGCCTTCATGGCATAGATATAAGCGCGGTTGAGCATATCCTCATCCGCGTCCGGGTCATAATTCGTAACCCGCTCAACCAACTCATATTGGCGCATCATGTGGCTACCATATAAGAAAAAAGGCCGGATGCTAGGGGCTTGCGCGGGGGGACGGGGTTTAGGGGTGGGCTGAGAAGAAAATATGATTTATTTCTAATTAATAGGATTTAAAGATTGGCAAATGTCTAAAATAGGTCTATATACACCTGACGAAAGGAGATCGATTTTGGTGTTATTGGTTATATTATTGATATTTATTGGGTTTTTTGGACTTTTGGGAATGTCGTCGCGTAAGGGCACCAGTTTGCTCAGAGGCGAAGCAGCACAGCCTGTAAAATCATTCAGCAAGAACGCAGGAATTTTGCAGGTTGATCTGCGCAGTGTTGCATTTGCCTCGATCAGCTTTGCTAAGACCGTAAGCGTGATTGCCAATGCATACCAAACTATGACCAATGGGTCTGTTTGTTTAGCAGCTATAGCAAGACCCAGTTTTTACAATTTTGGCAGTAAGAAAGCGGTAACTGAGATATCACGAACTCGATATGTTAGAAACCCTGATCTCTGCCGAGGTACGAACAGCACTTTGAGAAACTTTAGTGAAAAAATAAAATGCACTGTCACCGTAACCCCAAAAGCTTATTTGAAGGCGGAAAGCAGGAACGAGAACTCGCGCAGCGCTATCGGAATTGGAGTCAGTTGGCGGAAAACTTCCTACGAACATCTGCCATGTTAAAACGAATCGCGGATGAGTGGGACCAGCAAGGGAACGTCGAAGACACTCGGGCAGCGCAAGACAAATTGAAGTATTAACGGTGAAAAGAAATTACTAAATTCGCGGCCATCAAATATTGTATTCTGACCAAACCGTGCAACTTCATAGTTATCGCAGTTTTGAAAACATCGGTAGCGTCTTTTCTAATATTGCGGCTACATCTCTTGCCATTCCGGCTGCGGCCTTCTCTGCTATCTCAATATTTTTGTTCAACAACTCATGTGCATGGGCCTCGAAACTCTCGTTACTGAAATTGGTATATCGACGACTCGCCATAATGAAATAGGTGTTTTGCAAGAAGTTGGGATGACTAGCTTCACACAGGAAGTCGTAAAAATCGCGAGCTTCAGGTTCAACGCCCTTAAGACCATCGATGAAAGTGAGGACACTATATGCAACATTGTTGGTGGTACCTCCCCACGGCAATTTCACAGGAGTTTTCCCACTGAAAGTCAATCTAGCGGCTTTTTCACCTGCCTTCTGAATGTCCAATCCAGATTGCATCGCGTTCAAAATGCCAAGTCCAAAGTTAACAGCTGCCCAATATTCCAGTGCAAATCGGATCAAGCCACTAACCCCGACCATGCGGCCCTGGCTCCAAAGAAGTCCAACATTGTCTAGCAGCTGGTCGACTACAATTGTACCGTTCCTGGCAAATAGAGCTAAATGATAAGCTATTGTTTGTTCCATCGATAATGGCTCTGAGAACGGCCCGGAAGGAATTTGTTGTGACATGTCGAGTGCAGGCTTTAACCGATCAAGTGCCGCAGAAATGCGAGGTATATATCGATCAGTCTCAACCTCCCAAAGATCCGTGTTTCTCTTATTTCGTTTGATCCACGCTCGAAGAAATGGAATTGACACCATTAATATGTCTTCCTGTCAGGAGTTGTGCAGCACACATCTGACTCACGCTCAATTGCGGTTACATATTACACAAAAAATCTGGATGTAGGTAACAATAGTAGAACTATACCAGATATCACTATACCCCCTCCTCAACGAGGAGAGGGAAATAGAGTGCACCGACACCTCACTTAATTGCAAACAACTGAGCTCAGCCAATCCCCGTCTGAGTTGACCACAGGGCAATCATTCAATAGCATTGAATTTGGATGACCCAATGGGGACAATCCACTGCAACGGCGCTAGAACCTTAATCGGGGAGAAGTTGGCATGAAATATCTAATGGCAATCCTTCTGGCATGTTTAGCGAGTGCGCCCGCTCTGGCTGATAGCGGATGTAAGCAGGGTTCGCCCGATCTATTCAAGTTTGTGAAGTGGGAGTTTAAGAAAGTTGACGACCACTGGGTCGACGTCAACTTGACCTTTCACAATAATACCGATCAGGCATTTTCAGAAGCCAACATAACGATATTTGTGGATGGCGAGGGGAAATTTTTTGTTCGCAGCAGGGAATTGACGAAGGCATCCGGTGATGGGACGGCGACTAACCAAATCGGCGGCATGCGGCCAGCCGAGGTGAAAAGATTTGAATCCCTCACCCCGCAGCTGTGTGTAGACTTCACATACGACGAAAGTGGAACGCGCAAAAACTATTGATGTGATGACGGGATTACGTTGACACTTCATTTAATTGTAATTTTGATCAGTTCGGTTCAATCCAATCAGTGGAGTTGGATACATACATTGTGCCTCTTGTGACATATGCAGAAACCTCAAGCCCGATACCTGCAAATGGCAAATCAATGACCACAACTCCGCTGTGTTTTGCCACCTCAAGACCGCCAAAAATCGTGTGCCCCAGATTTCTCAATTGTTCCAAGGTGCTGGGGGCAAGTTTCAAGATGCCGGTGGCCCTTGCCATTTTCATTTCCAATAGGGCAAATTGAAAACTTGAGATCATGCTCTTGGAAATCAATTTTTCTGTAAATGCAATGTTGACGCCCCAGTCATTTGCAGGTTCTCGGTGCAACTCTTCGGCCACGGTGAATCCAAATCCAAACACCACAACAAACCCTCCACTGCCGCCCAAGCCAAGGCCCCAGCGGCCGCTGATGATTTCGAGATCAAATGACTCTCCGTCCTGCAGACACCAAAGTTTTGCCGTTGTACTTTCGACGCCGCCTATTCCAAGTTGACCACCAGATTTAAATCCGACGCCCAACCAGCGCGAAGCGTTAGGGAAATGTGACATGTCTTGTCCTCCTTAAAAACAGTGTTGAAGGCAACGCTGCATGAGTGACGAGACATTGCCGTCTTTGATTTTGGCACATTGGCATATCACACGCGCCAGCAACTCCCCCAAACAGGGGATATTGCTGTTCATTGCGAATGCATGTCGTCGCTGTGGGTTTAGGGTGAAGGGGTGCAAGAAACGACGGTGAAAGGAACTACGATTGCCGCAATTAACTGGTGGCACAGTTCTAATACATCTATGATCGAGACGGCCATTCCGGCTGAAGTTCAACACGAGAAAAATAATGTTCAAATTTAAGTCGATCTATAGCGTTGTCGCAGTGGCGGCGGCCCTTGCGGTGTTTTCGCCTGCAGCACAGGCTAAAGTTTTTTCCATTCCGGCCGAAGATGCCATTGCCACCATCAATGCACCTGATGCGTGGGAGCCGAATGAAACCGATAAGGGCGTTGAGATGAACTCGCCTGACCGCGGCATTTATATCGATGTGGAAGCCGTGAGAGCCGATGACATTACAGGCGCCGTTGCTGAAACAGTAAAGCTGTTGGCAAGCCAAGGTTTGGTTCTCGATCAGAGCAGCCAGAAAACCTCGGACTCAGAAAGAGACGGCCTCAAGATGCATGATTTTCTCTACGACGGTAAAGATAAAGACGGCCCGACCAATTTCGCCATCACCCTTGTTGAAACCTCTGATCCTGGCGCCTATTTGATGTTGACTTTCTGGGGCTCTGATGAAGCTTTGAAGGCCAACGGAAAAACGCTGGGCGAAATTACCCAGAGCGTGCAGTTAACAAAGCACTGAACTTTGAAATCTTAAGAGCAATAAAAAAGGCCGGATGCTTGATCCGGCCTTGATTTTTTGATGACGTAACTAACGGATCAATATCCGTTGCGTTGGCTGCCGGGGCTCTCGGCTGGCGGCATGCCTTCGAGGCCGCGCAGCAGTTCTTCTTCGGTCATCTGTTCCATTTCTTCTGGCGCATCAGCCGAATCGTTGGACATGGAGCTCGAATGGCCGATCAATGGCATTTCGGTGGCTTCTGGCTCATCAACTTCAACTTGCTTTTGCATGGCGTGGATGAATTCTTCACGCAGATCATCGGTGTTGATGTTGGTTGAAGCGATTTCGCGCAAGGAAACCACGGGATCCTTGTCATTATCGCGGTCAACAGTCAGCGGTGTGCCCTGCCCGATGGCGCGCGCGCGGTGCGAGGCCAAAAGAACCAGCTCGAAACGGTTCGGCAATTTATCAATGCAGTCTTCGATGGTAACGCGTGCCATGGAAGCGAAACTCCTTAAAATGAGTGTGAATTTGGGCGGGTTCTAGCGGCTAGTTCATTTAATGGCAAGGGCTGCCTTTAGAGCCGGAATATCGGCATTATCAATATATGTCGGAATGTTGAAAAAGATCGAATGGAAGTTATAGCCACCGTTCTTCATTTCATCGATGGCCTGCTGTTTGCTCCAACCTTGGTAAATGATGCGGTACATGGCCATGACCACGCCCGTGCGATCTGCGCCATGTTGGCAATGCACCAAAATAGGCCCCTCACCTTCATGGGCTTTGATCAGGGTGAGTGCAGCCACGATCTCGTCGGTGGTAATATGCAACGCGTTCATCGGCACATAATATGGCCTGATCTTGGAGATGCCGAGATAGGCAGCATCGGTTTGGCTTTCGCGCAGGTCAATGACGGTTTTGATCTTCAAAGATTTTGCTAAGTTGGCAAAGCCTGCTGCATCGGGTTGGGCTGAACGAAACAGAACGGGTGTGACTTGGTTGAGATTGGGAACACCTGCGAGCGTAATTGGCTTTGCCCAGTTTGCGTCGCGGGCAAAAGCAAATGAAGGAATGAGCACCAGTAACAAAACCAGAATACGTATCATGCTTTAAGAAATCCCAATTTAAGAAACAGCGTTGCTAGCCCCAAGAAAGAAAAGAACCCAACTACATCAGTCACCGTTGTCAAAAATACGGCAGCGGAAATGGCGGGGTCACTTTCAAAGTGATCGAGCACCAAGGGCAATAATATGCCAGCCAGTGCCGCCGCTAAAAGATTGATGACCATGGCAATGGCGATGACTAACCCCAAGCCGCCAAAGCCAAACCACCACCACACGAATAAACCGATGATGACGGCAAATAGAAATCCGTTGATCAAACCTACAGCGCATTCACGAAACACCACGCGCACGGCATTCACAGGCCCAAGCTCTCGCGTGGCCAGCGCGCGCACAGCAACTGTCATTGTCTGTGTGCCAGCATTCCCACCCATGGAAGCGACGATGGGCATCAACACAGCGATGGCCACCATCTGCTGAATCGTGGCATCAAACAAAGAAATAACCCAAGACGCTAAAATGGCAGTCAACAAATTCACGAATAGCCAAGAAAACCGCAGCCGTGTGGTTTCAACCACGCTGCCGCCAATTTCTTCTTCAGAGCCAACACCGCCCAAATGCAAAATTGTATCATCAGACTCTTCGCGGATCACGTCGAGAATATCATCGACCATTACCATACCGACCAGCCGCCCTGTGCTATCAGTCACCGCTGCCGACACCAGATTATATTGCTCAAACTTATAAGCCACGTCTTCCTGATCATCAGTGACAGAAAAAACCGTTTGCTCGCGGTCCATAATATCGGAGATGCGCTTCTCACGATTTGAGCGCAGCAAGCGGCTGAGCGGCACTGCCCCTTCCAGCCTCTCGCTTTCATCCGTCACATAAATTTCGACAAATGAATCCGGGATGTCTTTGGACGAGCGGGCATGATCAATCACTTTGCCCACACTCCAACTATCGGGCACCGCGAAAAACTCGGTCTGCATCAAACGGCCAGCAGTGTTTTCGGCATAATCCAAACCACGGCTGAGGGTGACGCGGTCTTCTTTCGAAACTTTTGAGAGAATCTCAACCTGCTCACTCCGCTCCATATCTTCGATGAGATAAAGCGCATCGTCAGTATCGAGCTTTTTAATCGCGGACGCGATCACGTCATTGGGCAGATCATCCAAGATGGCATCACGCGTGCCCTCGTCTAATTCGGCTAAAGCTTCAACGTCAAAATTCTTGCCAAGCACTGCGATCAGTTGAACACGGCGCGGTTGCTCGATGGCCTGCAACACGTCCGCCATATCAGCAGCGTGCAGTTCGCGCGTTAGAGCGCGTGCTGATTTTACATCATCAGCATCGAGTGCAGTTAACAGATCAACAAGAAAGGCGGGCTTTAAAGCGCCCCACTCGTCTCGGATCTGGGCAATGTGATCAATTTCACTCAATCCACGCCCCTTCCCATCCGAAACCATGCTTAACAATTTGCCCAGTCTTTTGCGTAAACAAAAGATTGGTGCGGCCAAGAGGACTCGAACCTCCACGAGTTTCCCCGTTACCACCTCAAGGTAGTGCGTCTACCAATTCCGCCATGACCGCATGCCAAATTGCGCAAGTTCGCGGTGAATAACAGGCGTTTGGTTGAAGTGCAACCCCTCCCCTGCAAATCCCATATGGTTAACAACACTAAAACAAATTACCTAGCATTTACATAGACTTGTATCACCAAAACCAACCCGGCCTAAATATGGCTTTGTTATGATGACCGCACAATAAAAAAAGAAGTGGGTCGTCAAAATGAAATTTAACAAAGCAGTGGGGACTGCGCTTTTAGGAGCAACGCTTCTAAGCGGTCCTGCCTACAGCGCGAAGATACAATCTATAACGCCTCCCAGCGCTAAGGGCGAACTCACTTTGTCAAATTTCGCCAAGGAATATGATGGAACGCCAGCGCCAATTGGTTATGTGAATTTCTGCGCCCGCGGTGAACTCGAATGTCAATTCAAAGGCGGCAAAGTTGAGCGCATTGCAATGAGCGCAGAACGCTTCGACCAGCTCAATCAAGTCAACACCTATGTCAACACCAAGATTAAGCCAGTTGGCGATCAGGAACTTTACGGCGTTCCAGATTTCTGGACTTATCCTGTATCTGCGGGCGACTGTGAAGATTACGTGTTGTTGAAGAAGCGCTATTTGCAAGGATTGGGCTTTTCAGCAGATGAACTTTTGATCACCGTCGTCTTTGACGAAAACGGCGAAGGCCACGCAATTCTCACTGTGATGACCGACAAGGGCGATTACATACTCGACAACCGTCGCAATGAAATCCTTAGTTGGAAAGACACGGGTTACAAATTTCTCAAACGCCAATCACAGCTTGATCCAAAAAAATGGATCAGCCTGCAACACAATACACCGCAAGTTTTGGTCTCAAGCCAAAGCAAATAGCAGCGTTTGAATTAGAGTCAGGTCCGGCCGGCGTCCCCATCCCCCAAGCTGCCGGACTTCCTGGAGCCGACACAGATCCCACCCTGTGTCGGCTTCTTTTTTTAAATGGGTGCGAGGCCCTTTTTGAAGCGTTGCCAATTGCGCACATAGCCTTGGGCAGATTTAGCCAAACCTTCGGCTTCTTCCACAGAAAGCACACGCGCAATTTTACCAGGCGCACCCAGCAAAAGAGAATTATCAGGAATGATTTTGCGCTCCGGCACCAAGGCATAAGCGCCAATCAAACAATTCTTGCCAATCACCGCATGGTTCATCACGCAAGCGCCCATACCGACCAGTGAGTTATCGCCAATCACACATCCATGCAAAATTGCCTTGTGGCCAATCGTGCAATTTTTGCCGATTGTTAAGGGTGCGCCCATATCGGAATGCAGCACACAGCCATCCTGAATATTGCTGCCCTCGCCCACTTCAATCCATTCATTGTCACCGCGCAGCACCGCACCAAACCATACGCTGGCCAGATGCCTGAGGCGAACTCGCCCCATCACATCAGCCGAAGGTGCAACCCAGCTTTCCTCGGCCAGTTCAGGGTGAATGCCGTCCAAACGATAGATTGTCATTTTGTCTTCTCAGCTAACACCAAACACGCGCGTCAGGATAAACACCCCTTGAACAAAGCTCCAGCCCAATCCAGCGAGTAACATCAAAATCCCAACCAGAGGCCGCTCAATCAACCACCAGCCTGCGTCGATCATCAATGTAGTCGGCGCGCTGAGGATGACCACCGGCACTTTGATCGGGATCAAAAAATCATCATCGGCCAGCAATTTAAAGCTCGGCGCTTCCCCCGATGCCATGGCCCACAAACTGCCAATCGCCCCAGACGAAACAATGCCTGTGGCAATGGCGAATAAATAAGCAATATGTTGCGCAGCCAAGACGTTTCCCCAATAGCAAGCCTGTGCCATTTCGGCACAAGGAATTTACTATTGGTCAAGGTTTGCAACGCATAGGCCAAGCGCAGGCTGGCCTCAGATCAGAGTTAATTACTCAAGATCCATCTCAAGAATGGCCATCGAGAAGTTATACGAAAGCTCGCCGTCTTCCTCGTCACGGTAAATCACACCAAGAAATTCTTCGCCCAAGTAAACCTCGCCGGAATCTTTTTTCTGCGGACGAGCTTTTGCAATGATGGCGGGGTTATTGAACTTCTCACGAAAATATTTGGTGAGCTTGGCTAATTCTTCTGGCTTCAATTCCTGCACTCCGTCAATGGATTTCGTGTCGGTCTAACGTCAAACCGTCTCGTCCGCAACTGGTTCCACCTGGTGGTCCATGGCGCGCGCAGGTTCGGCACAGCCAGCCGTGCCAACGATTTTGGCGGGCACACCAGCCACCGTGCGGTTTGGCGGCACGTCATGCAAAACCACTGAGCAAGCAGCCACACGCGAGCAATGGCCAATCTCAATATTGCCCAGCACTTTGGCCCCAGCGCCAATCAACACACCATAACGAATTTTAGGATGACGATCACCAGCTTCTTTGCCCGTGCCGCCAAGGGTAACGCCCTGCATGATCGAAACATTGTCTTCAATTACGCAAGTTTCGCCAATCACAATATCATGGCCGTGATCGATCATAATACCTTTGCCTATTTTAGCAGCCGGATGAATATCCATCGAGGACACCATGGAAACACGGCTCTGAATATAATAGGCAAAATCCTTGCGCCCCAATTCCCATAGCCGGTGCGCCATGCGGTGCGCCTGTAAAGCTTGATAGCCTTTGAAATAGAGCAGCGGATCAATATAGCGGTGGCAAGCCGGGTCACGGTCAAACGTGGCAATCATATCAGCGCGCGCCGCAAAACCAATCTCAGGCTCAGCCTGCAAGGCATCCTGAAACGCTTTGATAACGGAATCAGCCCCTAAATCCGCATTGCCTAAACGCTGGGCCAATCGGTGCGCCAGCGCGTCTTCAAACGTGTCGTGTTCCAGAACCGCCGAATAAATAAACCCGCCAAGCCCCGGCTCCTGCCGTGCAATCTCCTCAGCCTCATGCCGAAGCCGATCCCAAACCGGATCAATCCGCTCAACAACTTTAACCTGATCACGTGCCATAAGCATCTCCATTGGGTGATAGACTTATCACACTTTGATACATATGGGGAGAGGTCCTGAGAATTTGCAGAGTATCGTCAATCCTGCTTTTCTTAGGCCGTATCTTTCGGTGTCGAGTTTTGGTGCCAGAGCTCAGTCAATGACAGTCCTTTCCGGCCCCAATTGTCGGTGTCGATTTCGTCAATCACCACAAAAATATACTCTGGATTTCGCCCGAGCTCTTTTACAAGCACATCGGTCATACCTTTGATGACGGCCCTTTTTTGCTCAACAGTTGCTATCCCTTTGGCAATCTCAATTTTCACATATGGCACTCATCAGACTCCTTTATTTATTTGCGCGCAACCTGAAAGCTATGGCGCCTTCAAAAACTCCACCACCGCCGCCTTATACCCAGAATCCCCCACCGCATTCATATGATTGCGCTTGGCCAAAACCACGCCTTTCGAACCTAGGATAATCGACGTCAGCCCTTCCACACTTCCGGCAATATCATCAAGCTCACCCGCAACCACCAAGACCGGAATCTGAATGGCGGCCAGTGCTTCTTCTTTAATTTTCACGCGGCTCGAACGGATGCAGGCGGCCAGGGCTTTCAGATCACTTTTTGTCTGTTCAGCAAAAATCCGAAAGGTCATTGCAGCGCGGTCGATGTTCAAAGGCCGATCTTCGGCTTCCAGCGCCTCGGCAATGGCATCAGACCCGCCAACCCCCGTGATCATCCGCGATGCCAAACCGGCAAACACCGCACGGCGCACCATTTCAGGATGTTGCATGGTGAGAAAAGCCGAAATCCGCGCGCCCATCGAATAACCCATCACATCGGCTTTTTCGATTTTGAGATGGCGCAGCAAGCGCGCTGCATCATCGGCCATCACGGGTGCAGAATACCTGGCGGAATCATAAAGCTTCTCGCTTTGTCCGTGCCCGCGATTATCAATCGCAATTACTTGCCGCCCCGCACCAACCAAGGTTTTCACCCAGCCTGTGCCAACCCAGTTCACTTCCGAATTCGAAGCAAAGCCGTGGATGAGCAATATGGGAGGCCCCTCACCCCACACGTCAAAGGCTATTTCCACACCGTCAGAATTGAATTTTTGCATGGGCGCACTTTTATGCTATTTGCTTTCCTCATTACAAGTCTTGAGGAACAACATGGCACAAAGTACCGCAACACCACATTTCCAAAACAGCATGGGCCTGCCCAAAATCGAAATTGGCGCGCATGAATTTATGTGCATCGGTGCCAGCCCGCCATATGACCATCCACATGTGTTCTTAGACATGGGCCGTGAAAGCGAAATCATCTGCCCTTATTGCTCAACACTTTATGTGAATAACAAAATGCTGGCCAACCACGCCGCCAAACCAGCCGAAGCCGCTTGGGCTGGCGATGTTGCTGCTTGAAATCTGATCTTACCAAGATTGAAGCGCGGCGCATTGCGCTGCACGCACAAGGTTTCCAAAACCAAAACCGCGACACTAAGAAAACTTGGACAGCCATCGCATCCACACTCAAAGATTTGCACCTCCTGCAAATCGACAGCGTGAACGTATTGGTGCGCTCACATTACCTTCCGCTATTTTCGCGCCTCGGCAATTATGATAGAAGCGTTCTGGATAAGCGCACGCTTGAAGCAACGAACCGTCACGTGTTTGAATGTTGGGCCCATGAGGCAAGCTTGGTTCCGATGGATATGCATCACTTCATGCGGTGGCGCATGGACCGGGCCCGCGCTGGAAACGGCACTTATAAGTCGATGAACCAATTTGCCAAAGACGAAAAAGCCTTCCTGAAAAAAACCTTCGAACATATTCGCAAAAACGGGCCGATGGGCGCCAGCAGCATTCCCGGTTCCGGCAAAGGCGAAGGCGGATGGTGGGGCTGGAGCAAAGGCAAGATGACGATGGAGACCTTGTTCGATCAAGGCCTCGTCACCACCCTCAAGCGCGACAAATTCGAACGTATCTATGATATTCCAGAACGTGTGATCCCTTCCACTATCTTGAACATTCAAACGCCGTCAGAAGATGAAACCTTCCGCACACTGGTCAGCCTCTCAGCGCAAGCCCTCGGCATCGCGACTGAAGTGGATTTGCGTGATTATTTCCGCCTGCCCATCGCCGAATCTCGCAAGGCGATTGCTGAATGCGTGGAAAATGGAGACTTGATCCCTGTCAAAGTCGAAGGCTGGACCAAACCGACATTTATCCACAAATCCACCAAACTTCCCCGCAAAGCTGGTGGCACCGCCCTGCTCTCGCCTTTTGACCCATTGTGCTGGGAGCGCGACCGCACCGAACGCCTCTTCAACTTTCACTATAGGATCGAGATCTATACCCCTCAATCCAAACGGAAATTTGGCTATTATGTTTTGCCGTTTCTCAATGGCGAAGACATCAGCGGCCGCGTCTGCCTCAAAGCCGACCGCGAAACCGGAACGCTGCGCGCCAATGCAATCCACCACGAGGAAATGGTTGATCCCAAGGAAACAGCCAAAGCCATGGCCGCTGAATTAATGAAGATGGCAGAATGGCTCGGGTTGCCAAATGTTGAAATCAAGAAAAGCGGCAATCTTGCGCCCGCGCTGAGGCATCATTTCTAAAATCGCGCTCTACTCAATTTGACAATATTTTTCAGATGGACAAAACTGTACGCCTCGAACGTGCAGGACAGATTTATGGCGCAAAAACCAAACCAGCCTGAAGAAACGCTCGACCCTTCTGATTGGGCCGAAGTTCGCGCAATCGCCCATCGTATGATTGATGATTCCGTTGATCAACTCAGCCAGTTGCGAAACCGGCCCGCTTGGCAACCAATGCCGAACGCGGTGCGTGAATCCTTCCAGAGCGCTGTTCCAACTGGCCCAACCGCCTTGGCAGATGTCTATCATGAGATGCAGCAGAATCTCATGCCCTACCCCATGGGCAATACTCATCCGCGCTTCTGGGGGTGGTATATGGGGGCTGGCAATTTCACGGGCGCCTTGGGTGAATTTTTAGGCGCGATCAATGGCTCTAATCTTGGTGGAGGTAACACCGCCGCAGCAGAACTTGATCGACAAGTCGTAAGCTGGCTGAAGGACATGATGGGCTTTCCCAAATCCGCCAGCGGAACATTAACCAGCGGTGGTTCTATGGCCAACGCCATCGGCCTCAACGTGGCGCGCAATGTGATGGCTGGTGTAGATGTGCGTCTTGAAGGCGTCACCGCTCTGCCCCAGCCTTTACGCTATTATGCCTCAGACCAAGCGCACAGTTGCCACCAGAAGGCGCTCGAAATGTTGGGCCTCGGTTCAAGGGCCTTGCGGCTGGTGCCATCAGATGCATATTTTTGTATGGATACGAAAGCTCTTGAACGCATGATTGCTGAAGATCGCGCTCAAGGACTTCGCCCCGCTTGTGCAATAGCCACGGTGGGGACGACCAACACCGGTGCAATCGACGACATCAATGAAATTGCAAAAATCTGTCGCCGCGAAAACCTTTGGTTCCACGTCGACGGTTGTATTGGTGCTTTAATTAAAATCGCGCCAAAAAGCCATCGGTTGGTCGATGGCATTCAGCATGCAGATTCATTGGCCCTTGATCCGCACAAATGGCTTCACGCCCCATTTGAAGCCGGATGCGCATTGGTGCGTGACGCCAAACAACACTTTGCGACTTTTAACTTGCACGGTGACTATCTTGAAGAGAAGCCGCGTGGAGTTGCGGCGGGTGAATATCTTTTTGACTATGGCTATGAGTTATCGCGCGGCTTCAAGGCGCTGAAAATCTGGATGTCGTTGAAAGAACAAGGAAGCGAGAAATTTGGCCGCTTGATCGACCAGAATATTGCCCAAGGCGACTATCTCATGCAGTTGATTAAAGCTAATCCGAAACTTGAACTGATGGCACCGACCAAAATTAACATTGTGTGCTTCCGCTATTGTGGCAATGGCGGAAATGAAGAAAAACTGAAGACCTTAAACACCGAAATCATGTTGCGCATCCAAGAGGCGGGCACAGCCGTTCCTACTGACACGACATTGCGGGGCAAGTATTGCCTTCGCGCTGCCATCAACAATCATCGTACACAGTGCCAAGACTTGGATTTGCTCGTAGCCGAAACCATCCGCATCGGGGATGAGCTGCAAGCGGCTATTTAGAAAATGCGTAATCAATCAAAATTTTAGTGTGAAGACGCCGTACAGTTCTAAATCTCACAGCATTTATTTTGAAGTGTGTTTCGATTTACCAGCATTGACATCATCTATCCGCTGCTTGATATCTTCCTTAGCCCGCAAATAGGTTTGAGCGCGTTCCGAAGTATTGCGGATCCAAGAGAAATAAAAAATCAATGATCCCAAATGAATGTTTGTAGGTTTTCATGTCTACCCAAACACCTGATAGCTTACGGTTCCACTATCGCATTATCGTAAACCTAGTTGTAATCAATCACTGCGACGAAGTTAGATCTCACCTATCGGGAACATAAATTTAACTTCTGAACCCGGCGATCGATTGTTAAATGTCAAGGTGGTGTGCAGTTGCTTTGCAAAGGACTGAACAATACGCATTCCTAAACCGCGTGATTTTTGCGGATCAAATTCATCCGGAAAGCCTGCCCCTTCATCGCAAACGGCGATCAGAATATTTTCATCACCCTCGCGCCGTATGTTCACCCAAATTTTGCCACTTGTGCCATCCGGATAAGCATATTTTGCTGAATTTGTAACCAACTCAACAATGATGAGCGCAACCGAAATTGCGTCATCAGCTTTAATATTGATGCCGCGCTGTGCCTCGACATGCACCGTGCAATGGCTCACTGAAGAATCCACATCTTCACAAACCTCTTCAACATATGCTCCAAGGTCCATGCTTTCGACATAGTTGTTTTTGTATAACCGCTCATGAGCGCGGGCGATGGCACTGACCCGCCGCGCAGTCTCCTCAAATTGGTAAGCTGTTTCACTATTGCCCAAGCGACCTTGCATTTGAATGAGACTTCCCACAATTGCGAGACTGTTTTTTACCCGGTGGTTCATTTCCTTCACAAGGAATTGCTGGCGTGCCAATGCCGATTTGAGATGGCGCTCATTGCGCTCACGCTCGATTGCCATTCCCAACACATTTGCGGTGCCTTGGAGAAAAGCCAGATCATGCTCAACAAATTCGTCGTCTGCTTTACTATCAACTTCAAGAACACCAAATGGCTTGCCATCTCCTTGCAATATCACGTTCATTGCGCGCCGAATTCCATGTTGAGCAAAAAGCTCAGGGGTACGAAACCTCTCTTCATTTTCGAGATGATTTGAAATCACGGGTTTACCCGTTCGAAGAGCAAATCCGGCCGGCGATTGCAAATCTGCGCCGACACTCGCCACCCCGACAATGCCTTTATCCCAACCAACACCCGCCACAACCAGCAATCGATTTTCATCAGGGATATGACGCAGCACTTTACAAAACTGAACATTCAAGCCCTCAGCGGTGAGGTGCACTGTCTTTTGAAGTAAATCATCGAAGGACGCTCCTTGCAGCGCGAGCACACCAAGCTCAGACAATATCTCCTGCTGACGAATGCGTTGCTCAAGCGCTTTACGTGTCATATCTGGAAAAACTTCATTCGCAGCTTGTTCTACCACTGGCGCGGTTTTTGAATCAGACATTTTTCGTTGGGCTTTCAATGATGCGTCAATAGACAAAAGTGCAATTTAAATTCAGGTTTTGGTGTTTTCATAAAATACTGAAGAATATTACGCCGCTTTTCCAACAGTTTATAGTGGCTTTTCGATGAATGCCCAATATTCCCAAAAAAGCCGGGACCACGTTGTCTTAGGAGTCCCAACCGGTCAGATGGCAATTACCCACGGAAAGAATTGGTTACCCAAATAGCCTCACCCGCTTTTGTACAATACATACCAAAATTTCGTTCCGCATTTTTGCCATTTCTAAGTCCTCGTCTTCTTCTATTCGTATTCACAAACATCTGCTGCGGACGGCCTGACTCTAACCGGCACGGGATTACTCCAAACGGATTTATGAGTCGGCCATAATGGCGTTCGTCTATCTGCTTTCACCATAGACTCGAATTGACTTAGGGCCAGCTTCGCACTCAGATCTTTGCAACCGTTCCTTGCGAAGGCCAGCTCCTTGAACTAGACTTGTAACAGGGATATTCGTTGATTTTTGATAGGCGACCCGGTTTTGCTGATGCAACACGCCACTTCATTTGAATTTGCCGGCCACATTCTCGACCTGCGGCAAGGGAGGTTGAGGAAGGGTGGGGTTGATGTTGCCCTTCGCCGCAAATCCCTCTCGCTTCTCACTTACCTCGTTCAGAATTCGGGCCGCGTCCTTGGTAAAGATGAACTCCTCACCGCCATCTGGCCCGACGTCGAAGTATCCGACGATTCACTCGCGCAGTGCATGAAAGACATTCGCAAGGTGTTGGGTTCTGAAGGAACCGACTTCATCCGAACGGTTCCGAGGCGTGGCTATGTTGTAGATGATTCCGAAGTACATCCGCTCCGCGACGAACTTGCTGCCGCCAACCCATCCGTAGCGGTTCTTCCCTTTGCGGTCATGAGCAGCGAACCTGAACAAGAATTTTTTGCACACGGGCTTGTCGAAGATATCCTTGCGACGCTCTCGAAGCTGTCAGGCCTGACTGTGATCGCCCACCATTCAAGCTTTGCCTACAAAGGCGGCACAGTCGATATTGGTCAAGTCGCTCAAGAGCTTGGCGTGCGCTTCGTGCTTGAAGGCGGTGTGCAAAAATCAGGAGATCGGCTTCGCATTACAGTTCAACTGAATGACGCCACATCAGGGACTCAAATTTGGGCTGAGCGTTTCGACCGAAGTATCAAGGATCTTTTTGCAATCCAAGATGAGATCACCCTGACACTTGCGACAGAGATGCAGGTACGATTGACCGAGGGGGAACAAGCACGCCTGCGCTACACAACGACGACCAATGTTGAAGCGTGGAATCTTTGGATTCAGGGGCTCAACCATTCCCGTAGTTCACACGGCACGGATTTCCATGTTCAGGCCTGCCGCAGTTGGGAGAAAGCGTTAACGCTCGATCCGAACTCTGCAGCCTTGATGGGCATGCTGGCATTTAGATACTTCGCTGATGCCCGGCACGGCTATACAGAGGCACCCCGGGCGGTATCGTTGAATAAGGCGGAAGTTTATGTCGAGAAGGCGCTCGCTATCGATCCCGAAAATCCCGATGCTCACCGCGCCGCGGCCGGCATATTACTTTTGCGACAGGCGTTCGAAGACGCTGCTATTGCCGCCCGCAGAGCCATCAAGTTCGGACCAAGCATGGCGGATGTGCTGGGATTTTCAGCTTTCGTCTTGACATCTTGCGGGCGAGCGACCGAAGCCATTGGCCACGCTGAAAAAGCCATTGCGCTAAGCCCCAAACATCCTGGGTGGTATTTTGGCGTTCTTGGCAACGCCTATCGGCTGGCTGGTCGCCGAGACGCAGCCCTTGAGGCGTTTCGCGGGCACCACGCGCGTGAGCCAGGTTTCGGCTTGGCCGACATTGTAATAATACAGGAGCAAGCGGGTCTCATGGAAGAAGCCCGCGCGACAGCACAGCAACTCGCGATTCTTCGACCATCGTTTACGGTCGCGTCATTCGCGCGAACGCAGTTTCGTAGCGATAGCGAACAATTGGCGAAGGATATTGCCTCGCTCCGCGCGGCGGGAGTCCAAGAGAGTTAAGCCACTTGGGAAGAACGGCGAGAAGCGGTTCATCTGAGAAAGCCAGCCCTCACCTTTTTTACTTGTTCCTCAAAAACAATGGCGCAGACTTCGCGATCCGTGTTAGACAAAAATCCAGTTTGAACCTTTCGGGCGCAAAGAAAAACCGAGGGCGCGGGAAGTTCATACTCGTCGAGGCAAATACTGTCGAGCCTAGCGCCCCTTTGACCGTCTAGCATCCATGTCAGGCAGCGCCTGAACATCGGATCGTCAAACGACTGCTGAAGTGGCTCGGCTGCACTTGCGCCAAACAGACCGAGGATGAAAAACATCGACAGATTCAGAATCCGCATTGGCGGCCCCTTCGGAAACCTGACTTTAATAACCATCAGTCCCCGCATCATCGATCAGGACAGTCCCAATGTCCTGACAGTAGGTTGAAAATCCCCTGAAATTTGCCTGAAATCCGGTTAGCTTCGCGGCCTTCATGCGTAGACCTGTCGAGCGCCCAAAAGGGCAACCCATTCACAAATCTTTGAGGTGGCAGATCATTAGTAAGTTCAAAGCGTAGTAAAAACCTTCGACCTACCATATCTCAGATACGATGACCTATCACGGGTGGAGCGCGTAACTTTAATCCAAAGAAGAAGATTAATCGGGGAGCTACTCTTGCAATACTACGGTTTCATGGCCTAGGGTTTTGTAGAGCTTCAGTCGAACCCCATTCCCGGAGAACTTCGGCAATGTACCAACGATTGTTCGCAGCAGTACTGTTCATCGGCATACTTCACACCTTGGCCAACGCAAGTGGAGAGTCTACAATCCTTTTTGTGGATGGTCGCTGGACTGGCGGCAGCGAGATTGGTCCCAGCAGCAGAAGGCTTGAAGAGTGTTGGGTCCGCACGACTTTTAGCGATAGCACCACGATTACGCTGGCAAAACGAAGCGACGGCATCTGGCACCTGAGATTGTCAAATCCCGGCTGGCGACTGCCACTTTCCCACCTGTACGATATGGTCGCGCTGGTCGATTTCTATCCCCGACTTCATATCGCCGGCCAAGCCAAGAGTCCGATGAGCCTGGAGATTGCAAACCTTGACCAGATATCTCTTTTAGGACTCATCGAGAATGGGCACTCGATCGGTCTCATGTCCGACGGTTTCAATGTAAAGTATGACCTTGAAGGTAGCGCCAAGGCTATCGAGAAGGTTCGACACTGTTTCACCGATTAGCTTGCTGCAGAAAAGCCCGCTATGGTTGGTGACCGAACAAGAGCTATCTATTGTTTGCTAATGACCGATCTCGGCATCGAACATTCCTTGTATCGCCTGTCACAAATTAAAATCGCTTAGCAGTTTGTGTTGTGCGCATTGCCGACACTCAATCCGCCTTCACCATAACTTCCGAATTTGAACCATTTGAGAACTCATGAAGAGATCACAATTTGTCTAATAAAATATCAAATGCGGACGTACCCTGCCCTATGCAGGTTTAAATCTTGTACGGCGCTGAGTAATTCGATTGACGTCTTTTTGGTCAGAAGCGTCATCCAACTTGCCAAATGGCTCAAGGGTAGCGTGCAATGAAGAGGCAATAACTCGCCTTGGGAAATAGAGGTAGACAGTCCTGACCCTCATTTCGCTTCAACCGTACTCTCAAGCCGCTGTTGCGGGCGGCCAGACTCGAACCGACACGGGATTACTCCCACGACGCCCCTGCTACAGACCCTTGATCCATGCCGCACTGGAGAGACTATCTACCAAGGTCCGGCGTCTTCCATTGTAAAAACTCAATCGATTTCGGCCTTGCTCCTTGGCCGCGTAGCAAGCCATGTCAGCTTGATGAAGGATTTCACTGAGCTCAGGCGATTGTTGATTGATCACAGTCGCCCCGATGCTTGCGCCGATCCGGAAAGTTGCTCCATCCCAGCTAAACTCGGTGTCTTTGATAACGCGAATAAGCCGCCTTGCTGTCCAATTAGCCTGTTGAGTGTCACAATTTGGCATCAAAACAGCAAACTCATCACCCCCTAAGCGCGCGGAAACATGCTCACTGGAACAAATTTTAAGAATGATCTGAGCAACTTCTTTGAGCACCGCATCGCCCGCTGCATGGCCGCCGGAATCATTGACCTGTTTGAACTTATCCAGGTCAATAAAACAAAGACAATGTGTACCCTGCTGATCTTGCTTAGCCAGGCCAAGCCAATGAGTGAGGGAGTTGAGGAAACTCAACCGATTGGGCAATCCGGTGAGAGGATCGTGACTGGCAGTATACTCTACCTCTTTTTCCTCACTACGTATCTCGGTTACATCGTTAAAGATCAGCACCGTGCCCAGCTGATCTTCCGATGGGCTGCAAACCAAAGCCACTGAGTAACCGATATACCGCTGGAGCCCATCCTTAGCAGTCAGTACCGTGCCACGTTCGCTTATCTGAGATTTACCTGACGTTATGCAGTCGCGCGCTGGGTCGAGTACAGTCTTTAGATCACCTTCCTGGGTGAGAACCAAGATATTTGAGATCGGCATCCCAATCGCGTCTTCCTGTGTCCAACCAGTGAGACATTCAGCCCTTGTGTTGAGGAATGTAATCGCGCGGGAGGCGTCGGTGCAGACGACTGCATCGCCCATTGATTGAAGTATCAATAGCAGACGATCTCGCTCAGCTGTTATTTCTGCGAGCTGCTCCCGCCAGTGCGGAAACTCAAATTGTGAAGCTTCGGCCATGTTGAGTACACTGCCTCGCGGGAGCTAACAAAGTAGAAATATTGGCTGATACCTCGATTTGTACTTAACAAATTGGAAAACACAGTAAAAAAAATTGAAACAAAATTAATGGGTATGGCCGTTGATTTAACGAATGACTGATTCAGGCCGACGGCAGACCGCATATGCAGTAATCCCTTACTGCGTCTGGCACTAAATATCATACAGACCAACAGACATGCTGCGCTCCCTGCATATTGTATTAGTAGCAACGCCCCTACCCTATGAAGCTTTAAGACTTGTACAGCGTTGCATAAATCAACTAATATTTTTTGGTCAGAAGCGGCCACTATCTTGCCAAATGGCTACAAGGGTAGCACGCAATAAAATGGCAACTACCTTGCCATGGGCATTAGAGGTAACCCGTTCGTGATCCTCATCTAGCTTCAATCGTACTCTCAAGCCGCTGGTGCGGGCGGCCGGACTCGAACCGGCACGGGATTACTCCCAACGGATTTTAAGTCCATTCTGCATCATGTTAAATTCTTGTTTATATTAGGGTATTTACAAACGGATATACAAGTGTGAAGGTTTATGTGTAAGTTTTTTAGGTGTCATTTCCAGTAAGGATCCCAAAGCGGAAGTAGCCGGAGGATGGCTGTACTTCCGCAACTGCTAATCCAATCCTATCAACCTGTGAAACTCATTGGCCGAATTCTTGTGAGGGAATGCTGTTTTGGGAACCGGAATATCCAGACCAGCGCACGGTGTCTTCCATCCATCGTCAGGCTTACACTCCAAGGCCTAGAGCGATGCCTTGGCGAAACGATTGCCGGACTTAATGTTTTGCTCTCTTTTAAACTTTTTTGATTATGTAAACTGCCACTGGCGAAACTTTCTTTTCATCAAGCCATTCAAAAGGATCGGTGTCGTATCCCAATGGCTTATGATGTTCGACGATGCCCATACCAAGACGATCAAGGATTTGCTTATAATCCTCATCCGTCCATAAGTAGTCGTGCAATATTATGTCGGTTCCTTGAAACTGAAATTTGAAGGTTTCGCCACTTTGAATGTCTCTATTATTCTCTGGGAAATCATACTTGAATCCAACCCAGTTGCCTTTGTAGACATCCATGGACGAAGTTATGACAATAATAACTCCGTT
>JANYLQ010000062.1 GCA_025363755.1 Hyphomicrobiales bacterium
GCTATGCCGGATCTTGCAGCAGTTGTATTAGCACGCGCCGCATCTACATTACTTTTTGCGGTAGCGAGCGCAGCATTGGCCTGGTCTACTTTTAATTGCAGATCGCGGTCGTCAAGCCCACGTCCTTTTGACCATTGAGGAGTATGAAAAATTGCTAGATGGCAAAACAAGTTTGCTTGAAGCAATAGCGCAAACCCAAGACGGTGATTTTGATTTCGAGGTTCCTCGGTTAACTGGCCCGTTATCGCGTGCCGTTGATTTTACTTAATGTATATTTTGGATACTAATGTTGTCTCCGAAATTAGGAGGCCGGAAAAAGCCGATGCCAATGTTTTGAAATGGGCTGCGGCTGTACCGGTTTTGCAGTTTTACCTTTCGACAATCACTATTTTCGAAATTGAGCGTGGCATCGGTTTGCTTGCAAGACATGACAAAATGCAAGCCGCCTCACTGCGTGGGTGGTTTGAAACTCATATTCTGACAACATTTAATCGTCGAATATTGCCTATTGATACGGTTGTGGCGATGCGCTGCGCCAAGTTGCATGTTCCCGACCCACAATCAGACAGAGACAGTTTTATTGCGGCTACAGCATTGGTTCACGGTATGACCGTAGTCACGCGCAATACCCGTGATTTTGAAAAGACGGGCGTGAAATACATCAATCCATTCATGGCTTCAATCGTTAAATGATTTTGCCACTGCCAAGAATAAGTTCAAGGCCTTTGCACCTTCCCTTGTTTCTATCTTAGAGTGCGTTTCAACTACCAAGGTGGAGGCTTCACTTGGGAGTGCTTCAGCTGAATTGCTCAGCAGTTCATCGATTGTCATGGCGTGACCCTCGATCATGGGATCAGAATTCTTTTTGAAGTTGGCCGCTGTGCGCTTGCGCTCAAATTGTTGAGCGGACGGGTTGGGTACATTTTCAATTGCAACAACTTGAGGCTCAATCGCCTTGAACGAGTCATTGGCATCAGTTGATGTGGGCAAAGGTATTATTTGGTTTGTCATGTTGGTTTCTGCTTTTTCAACGACATGTTTTGCAATCACCAAACGCGGCACGGCCAAGGCAACTAATTTTGCTGCATCAGCATAGCGCTTGAACGGTTGCTGCTTATAGTAGAGCAGTTTTGCCACTTCGAAAGCGGGAGCATTTGGAATGATCACAATGGCCAGAGTTTCCGACATGCCGCGCAGCTCTTGCGGCGAACGCAGCGGCCTTGCCGTGTAGTGCAGGTTTTTGTCTCTGGCAGAGAAGATGTTTTGACCCGCCCGCATGATGGGCGTCCTGATTTCTTGTGTGGTATCGCCCAGCATTTCCGAGACATATACCGAGGTTTCAAGATCATTGATCCTGATAAACAGTTTGACCTGACAGGCCGAAACTGTGGTGGTGCGAATGGGCTTGCCGTACAGTTCATCAAGCTGACCCAGGTCTTGCAGGATCAGCACCATGCGAAAGCCGTAGCCGGCATTAATGGTGAGCTTGGACACAAGGTCATCCATGCGGCCAAGCTGCCTGAATTCATCGATCATCATCAGGACTTGATAGGGCTCGTCTTTCCCAGGGATTGCAGACATGAGTTCATCGTGAATCTGTTGCACAAGAAGTTTGATGATTGGACGGAAAATATCGAGTTCAGCAATTGAACAGCCAATGAAGAGCGCGGTTTTTTCGCGGCGGAGATTGCGAATATCAAAATCTGTGGTTTCGGTCGCCGCAGCAACCAGATCATTGTTCCAAGGATTAAGGGCAATCGACACATTGAACAAAGCAGAATTTCGGGTTTCGGGTTCAAGGGCAATGAATTGGTTGAGGCCGTCAACAATCCAACGCGGAAGTTCACTTGCTTCGTTTTTCACAATGTTTTTGAGAACGCGGTTGAAGTCGGTTCCGGTTGAGGTCAGTTCAGTCACCGACCGGAGCGTTCTTTTGTTTTCATGTTGAGGTGAAGCAATCACATAACCCACCATGGCAGAGAGCAAAAGCCGTGCCGAACGGCCCCAGATTTCCGCGCCGGTTTCAGGGATCAGAAATGATGCAATGATCAAACTATCTGTGGCCATGCGTTCGTCACGGCGCACAAAGTCGAGTGGGTTATATCTATGGGTTTCGGTCTGCCCCGGCGCAAACATGAAGACCTTGTCGCCAATCTTCTTGCGGTAGGGTGCTATTGCCGCATAGTTTTCGCGCTTGGGATCAAACCAGACAGACGAGCCAACCCAGCTAAAGCCATTGGGAATAACAAAGGACACGCCCTTGCCAGAGCGCGTAGGGCCAACAACCAGCACATGAGCGGGATCATTCGAGCTTAGAATACGACGTCCAAGCTTGCCGAGCAAAAGGCCTTTCTTTGATGTCAGGCGCTTTTGTTCGGCTTCGCGCAGGCTTCCAAAATGTGCTTCCCCATAAGGCATGGGTTTTTTGAGAAAGATCGAGGCAATAAATCCGGCCGCAAATAGCCCAATCACACCAGCCGCAGCGATTGCCCCCCGTATGATGGTTTCCATTTGTGTGGCTGGATAAAGCAGACGCGGATAGAAGTGCTTCCAAGCATTCAAATAGGTGAGATATGAATGATCGGCCATTTGCAACCGCAACAAAGCCCATCTCGATGTGCCTTCAGCAGTGAGTGTTGGCTTATAGCGAGCCGCAACCACCAGCTCGTAAACCAGACTCCACAGCAATGCGAAGATAAGACAGAAGATGATCAGCGAAACGAATTTAAAGACCAGATTTCTTGACATTTGTTTTTGCTGCTTTGGTAAAGGCCCCAGAGGCCTTGAGTGAGTGCCACTGTTCCATTTTTGAATAATAGATTGATGAGGTGCCACGCCAGCCGCCAATGCGGCTTTGCTGGATCACAATCGGCAAAACCGATTTCACATAAGAGATGATTTCTTCACGGCGCAGACCAAGGCCTGCCTGCATCACCATCAAGGAGAGCTGTTCGAATGCACCACTTGGACTATCGGCATGAATGGTGGTGATGGAGCCTGGATGACCTGTGTTGATCGCCCTTAAGAACGAATAGGCTTCACTGCCGCGAAGCTCGCCCAGAATTATCCGGTCAGGGCGCAAGCGCATGGCGGCCTGCAACAAGTTTTCAATGGTGACCTTGGCTTGGCCTTGATCACCCTTTGAGGCAACCAGAGCCAGATAATTCGGTTGTACAGGTCTCACTTCCCTCGTGTCTTCAATTGTGATGATGCGCTCGCCTTTGGGAACCTCTTTGAGAATGGCATTGAGAAAAGTGGTCTTGCCAGACGATGTGCCGCCAGAGAGTAAAATGGAAACACGGCCCTTTACGGCAAGCCTGATAAAATCTTCGATTTTGCCCGCATCAAGACATTCACACAGTTGTATTTCAGTTTCGGTGAGTTCGCCTTCGGTAATGGTGACAACCTTGTCAAACGAGCCCATCCGCCGGTAATCGCCCAAGGCCATGTCCTTGATCACTTGTTTACGGATGGCAAAGGCCCCGCCATTCGGAGCAGCCGGAGGTAGTACACCCTGAAAACGCTCGCCCATGGGCAAGGCTGCCGAGAGCAGGGGATTTTC
>JANYLQ010000064.1 GCA_025363755.1 Hyphomicrobiales bacterium
CGAATCGAGGGCAGCCCGTGGTTGACCGGGATGCCCCTGATTCTAGCTTTGGCTTCCCGCTTGTGAGCGGAAATCAAAGCCCTTAATTTTCTTACTTGATGATCTCTCCCACGCGGCCAGCACCGACGGTGCGACCACCCTCGCGGATGGCGAAGCGCATGGTTTGCTCCATGGCGATGGGGGTGATGAGCTCGACTTCGAGATTAATGTTGTCGCCCGGCATCACCATTTCAACGCCTTCCGGGAGCTTGATACTGCCGGTCACGTCGGTGGTGCGGAAGTAGAACTGAGGACGATAGTTCGAGAAGAACGGCGTGTGACGGCCACCTTCTTCTTTCGAAAGCACATAGATCTCAGACTTGAAGATCGTGTGACCTTTGACAGTGCCGGGCTTGGCGATGACTTGGCCACGCTCAACTTGGTCCTTTTTGAGACCACGAATGAGGAGTCCGACGTTATCACCTGCACGACCTTCGTCGAGCAGCTTGCGAAACATTTCAATGTCCGTGACGGTGGTTTTCTGCGTGTCGCGGATACCGACGATCTCGACCTCCTCCATCTTCTTCACGATTCCGCGCTCAACCCGACCGGTGCAAACCGTGCCCCGGCCTTCAATCGAGAACACGTCTTCAATCGGCATGAGGAAGGTTTTGTCAATCGGACGCTCAGGCTCAGGGATGTAAGAATCCACTGCGTCCATGAGTTTCATGACGTTTTCCATCTGGGCTGGGTCGCCGTCAAGGGCAAGCTTGGCCGAGCCCATGACGATCGGGATGTCGTCACCTGGGAATTCATCCATGGAAAGGAGGTCACGGACTTCCATTTCGACGAGTTCGAGGAGTTCGGCATCGTCCACAAGGTCAACCTTGTTCATGAATACCACGAGGGCAGGCACGCCAACCTGACGGGCCAGTAGGATGTGCTCGCGGGTTTGTGGCATTGGGCCGTCAGAAGCTGACACAACCAGAATACCGCCGTCCATTTGGGCCGCACCAGTGATCATGTTCTTGACATAGTCAGCATGGCCTGGGCAATCAACGTGGGCATAATGGCGGGCCTTGGTTTGATATTCAACGTGAGCAGTATTGATCGTAATACCACGCGCGCGCTCCTCAGGGGCCTTATCAATCATGTCATAAGCTGTATAAGTCGCACCACCGGTTTCTGCCAAAATCTTGGTAATCGCTGCCGTCAGCGATGTCTTGCCATGGTCAACGTGACCAATCGTGCCAATGTTGCAATGTGGCTTGTCGCGGTTGAATTTCTCTTTTGCCATGGGTCTACTCCATCAATCTCAAAAATCTTAAGCGTATTTCTTTTTAACTTCGTCGGCTTCGTTCCGTGGAACTTGCTCGTAGTGATCAAACTGCATCGTGTAAGAAGCACGACCCTGGCTCATGGAGCGCAGATTGTTAATATAACCAAACATGTTGGCCAGTGGCACCATCGCATTCACGATCTGTGCGTTGCCGCGTGTTGTTGTTCCGAGGATCTGACCACGACGTGAGTTCAAGTCGCCGATCACACCACCGAGATATTCTTCAGGTGAAGTGCACTCTACCTTCATAATAGGCTCAAGAAGAACGGCACCCGCTTGTTCAAAAGCTTCGCGCATTGCTGCACGTGTGGCTATTTCGAACGCAATGGCAGAAGAGTCAACATCATGGTAAGCGCCGTCGATCAAAGCAACCTTCATGTCAACGACGGGGAAGCCGATGACCGGGCCTGAGGACAGTACTGAGTTCAGGCCTTTTTCAACGCCTGGGATATATTCCTTCGGAACCGAACCACCAACGACCCGCGATTCAAACGAATTGCCTGCACCCTTTTCTGCTGGTTCGATTTCCAAAATCACGCGAGCATATTGACCAGTACCGCCAGTTTGCTTCTTGTGTGTATAATCTTTGGTGATCTTGCGGGTGATGGCTTCACGGTAAGCAACCTGAGGCGCACCAACAACAACTTCAACCTTATGTGTGCGCTTCAAGATATCAACTTTAATATCAAGATGAAGTTCGCCCATGCCCTTGATGATGGTTTCGCCTGATTCAGAGTCAGTCGAAACGCGGAAGGATGGATCTTCAGCAGCAAGCTTATACAAAGCCACAGCCATCTTTTCTTGGTCAACCTTTGTCTTCGGTTCAACCTTCATTTCAATAACCGGCTCAGGGAATTCCATCTTTTCGAGGATCACTGGTTTGGAAGGATCGCACAGCGTGTCGCCAGTGCGTGTATCTTTCAGACCAACGAGAGCAACAATGTCACCAGCGTGGGCTTCAGCAATTTCTTCGCGGTTGTTAGCGTGCATCAAAACCATGCGGCCAACGCGCTCTGTTTTGTCGCGAGTTGAGTTCAAAAGCGATGTACCCTTGCTCAACACGCCAGAATAGATGCGGCAGAATGTGAGAATACCATATTGGTCATCCATCAACTTGAATGCGAGCAAAGCAAGCGGTTCAGAGTCTGATGAAGGGCGTGTTGTATCGCCACCTGTCTTCACATCAATGCCCTTAATAGCAGGACGATCCAAAGGTGAAGGTAAATAATCGCAAACTGCATCAAGCAAAGGTTGAACACCCTTGTTCTTGAAAGCCGAACCACACAGAACTGGGAAGAACGAAGCGTTCAGCACGGCCTTGCGGAGAAGCTTCTTAATCGTGACGTTGTCCATCTCAATACCATTGAGATAATCATCCATCGCCTTTTCGTCGAGCTCAGCACAGGCTTCAATCATATCAGCGCGAGCTTGCTTGGCAGCATCAACCATATCAGATGGAATTTCTTCGTCATGGAAAGAAGCGCCGAGTTCTTCATTGTCCCAGACAACGGCCTTCATACGAACCAGATCAACGATGCCTTTAAAATTGGCTTCAGCACCAATCGGCAACTGAATAGGAACAGCACGTGCACCCAGACGTTCCTTAATATCCTTCAAGCACTGTTCAAACGATGCACCAGTCTTGTCCATTTTATTGCAGAACACAATGCGCGGAACGTGATACTTGTCGCCTTGACGCCAAACTGTTTCAGTCTGTGGCTCAACGCCTTGGTTTGAATCGAGCACGCAAACTGCACCATCAAGCACACGGAGCGAACGCTCAACTTCAATTGTAAAGTCCACGTGGCCTGGTGTGTCGATAATGTTCAGACGCATACCGTTCCAAACAGTGGTGGTAGCAGCTGAGGTAATTGTAATACCGCGCTCTTGTTCTTGCTCCATGAAATCCATGGTGGCAGCGCCGTCATGCACTTCGCCAATCTTGTGCGTCTTGCCAGAATAATAAAGAATCCGCTCAGTGGCAGTCGTTTTACCAGCATCGATGTGAGCCATGATGCCGAAGTTACGATAGTTCTGAAGTTCGTGAGTGCGTGCCATAATTTTCTAAATCTCTTACCAACGATAGTGGCTGAATGCGCGGTTCGCTTCGGCCATCTTGTGGGTGTCTTCGCGTTTCTTAACTGCGGTGCCGCGATTGTTGCCAGCATCCATCAATTCCGCAGAGAGACGTTCAACCATCGTCTTTTCATTGCGTCCGCGAGCGGCAGTAATGATCCAGCGAATAGCAAGCGCTTGACGGCGCTCAGCACGAACTTCAACGGGAACTTGGTACGTTGCACCACCGACGCGGCGCGAACGAACTTCAATGGCCGGAGCCACATTGTCGAGAGCCTGATGGAACAACTGAATTGGATCAGCCTTAGACTTGGCGATCACGAGATCAAAAGCACCATAAACAATGCCTTCAGCAACTGATTTTTTGCCTTGTGTCATGAGGTTGTTCATGAACTTGGACAGAATGAGATCACCAAACTTTGGGTCTGGATTGATAACGCGTTTTTCGGCGCGATGGCGACGTGACATATCTTGATCCCCTTACTTCGGACGCTTCGCGCCATAGAGCGAACGACGCTGACGACGCTTTGGCAGGCCTTGAGTATCCAAGACACCGCGGATGATGTGATAGCGAACGCCAGGCAAATCCTTCACACGGCCGCCACGGATCATGACGACGCTGTGTTCTTGAAGATTGTGGCCTTCACCTGGAATATAGCTCACCACTTCAAAGCCATTGGTCAAACGAACCTTGGCAACCTTACGAAGCGCAGAGTTTGGCTTCTTCGGTGTCGTGGTATAAACACGTGTGCAAACGCCGCGCTTTTGCGGACAAGCTTGCATAGCCGGAACTTTGTTCCGGTAGGTTGGCGCAAGACGTGGCTTGCGGATCAACTGGTTGATAGTAGGCATTCGGCCCATCACCCTTTAAAATCTGTTGGACTGGTTCAAACGAAAACAAGCACTACAATGATCCAGTCCGGACCCACCGTAGCGCCAAAACCAGAGGCCCAACGAAACCGGCCAGGTTTCAGGGGGCATGACCTTGAATTTACTTCTTTTTTACTTCCCAGTCAGCGTTTTGAAATGCGAAATCTCAACGGCCTGCCTCTCGGAAGTGCCCGTCTCTTAGGGGGAGAGTCGCAGGCCGTCAACAGGAAAGTTATAACGAAATGCCGTGTTTTTCTTGATTTGATCTACACGAGCTTGAAAACGACAGGTTGCGGTGCAAAAAGCCCTTCGCGGACGCACCTTTTACCTCATCTCACCTTAAAGGCCATGTGAATTTTGCATTGATAAAGACCCGATTCTCTCCAAGTCATTGAAAATAGGCCTTCCCCTTTCTTGCCTCATTTGGGCCACCCTACGGCCACAACCCTCACCCAAATTCTGAGTCGGACGGCGACATGATGATCGACAAACCCAAACGAGAGGGGAACTCAACGATGACCATGCCGCAACGACACTGGTGGCACGAACTGAACACCTGGGAGCCGGAGGCAGCACTTGCCTTTTACGGTCGAACCTTGGGGTGGGAGTTTGAGCCTTCACCATTACCAGATGGTGCAGCCTACTGGATTGCAAAGAAAGACGGTAAACCTGTGGGTGGTGTATTTGAACTCACTGCACCCGAATATGACGGCATCCCGTCACATTGGATGACTTATCTCTCAGTGGCCGACATGATGAAAGCTGAACAAAGCACATCTAGTGCGGGTGGCGAAGTGATGCGTTCACCAGTGCGCATTCCAGGTGTCGGCAAATTGGCCGTAGTCACCGATGCCACCGGGGCAATGATTGGACTCATCGAACCTGATCATGCCCATGCACTGGCTGTTACCCACTAGGCCATAATACGGGCGCCTAACGCTCTCCCAAGGAGCAACCTCCTTCAGCAATGCTGGGGGAGGTTTTTCTATTTTGTGGCTCTAGCAACCAACTTGACTGCCATCTAGTCTCGTCAGATGCTCCTCGCCCTCTCCTGCATCATCATTTTCCTCGCTGCCATTGTGCGCGGCTTTTCCGGCTTTGGGTTTTCGTTGCTCACGATCACAGCACTGTCGCTGTTTTATCCGCCAGCGGAAATCATCCCCTCGATCTTCATGCTGGAATTGGCCGCGAGTGCAAATCTGTTGCCCAGCATATGGAAAGATATTCACTGGAAATCTTTGGGCCCCCTCACATTTGGGTGCTTGATCGCCACACCTATCGGCGTGTGGGCGTTGGCCAACTTCCCTGCTGCCCCCATGCAAATTGCACTCAGTATCTTTGTACTGGTGGCAACGTTTTTGATGTGGCGGGGCTATGCGCTCAAAACTATGCCGGGGACTTTTGCTTCAACATTGGCGGGGGCCGCTTCTGGATTGTCTAATGGTGCATTCGGCATCGGTGGGCCGCCCGTGATCCTGTTTTATTTTGCGTCGCCTGCCGGAAATTTAGCGGGGCGCGCTTCGCTGGTGGCGTTTTTTCTGGCAACGGATGTGATTGGATTGGCCAATCAGTCTGTACACGAATTAATTACATGGGCCACGGTGGTTCAAGCTGCGGTCTATCTCCCTGCCCTGCTCGCTGGGGTGTGGATTGGGGCACGTAGTTTTAAAGGAACTGATCCGGAGACGTTTCGAAAATATGTGTTGGGGATATTGGCTGTGTTGGCGGTGATAATTTTTGTGAAGGCCGCGATGCAGATCATATAGAAAAAGGCCCAGATCACTCTGGGCCTTTTCTTTAACTTATTGTTTCAGTCACTCAGCCGCTGCGGCTGGCAATTGCGACTTTGTTTGCTCATCAATAATTAGCTTATCACGCTTATCCGCAATGGCGCGGAATCTTGCGAGCATGCCGCCGGTGCCGGCTGGGATCAGGCGGCCCACGATGACGTTTTCTTTAAGACCATCGAGTGTGTCGATCTTGCCTTGAACGGCAGCATCGGTGAGCACGCGTGTGGTTTCTTGGAACGAAGCCGCGGAGATGAACGAACGTGTCTGGAGCGACGCCTTGGTGATGCCCAACAGAACAGGCTGACCAGAAGCGGGCTTCAAACCTTCGGCGATGAGCTTGGCGTTTTCACGGTCAAGTTCTTCGCGGTCCAGCTGTTCGCCAACCAGCAATGTTGATTCACCATTGTCAGTGATCTCAACTTTTTGCAGCATTTGACGCACAATCACTTCAATGTGCTTGTCGTTAATGCCCACACCTTGCAGACGGTAAACTTCTTGGATTTCGTTCACAAGGAACGCCGCCAGTTCTTCAACGCCCTTAATGGCCAAGATATCATGCGGCGCTGGATTGCCGTCCATGATGTACTCGCCCTTTTCGATCATATCGCCTTCCTGAACCGGCAAATGCTTGCCCTTCGGGATCAGATATTCAACGGCTTCCAAAGTGTCATCCAATGGCACGATGCGAATGCGGCGCTTGTTCTTATAGTCGCGGCCAAATTCAATCTTACCAGAGATTTCAGCAATAACCGCTGCATCCTTAGGCCTGCGTGCTTCAAACAATTCGGCAACACGTGGCAGACCGCCCGTGATGTCGCGTGTCTTAGCGCTTTCAAGTGGGTTACGCGCCAACACGTCACCAGCACCAACTTTGGAGCCAGGTTCAACCGACAAAATCGCATCAACTGAAAGAAGGTAACGCGCTTCACCGCCGCGTGGCAGCTTCTTCACTTCGCCGTCTGCACCCTTGATCACAATCGCTGGCTTCAACGTGGAACCACGTTGATTGTTGCGCCAATCGATAATCACGCGGTTGGTGATGCCGGTTGCTTCGTCTTGCACTTCGTTCACGGACACGCCGTCAACAACGTCTTCAAACGCTACAATACCGTCAACTTCTGTGAGAGCTGGACGTGTGTAAGGATCCCATTCCGCAATACGAATGCCACGTTTTACCGTGTCGCCCGTGTTCACGAACAGCTTTGAACCATAGCCAACCTTGTGGGTGGCGCGGTCATTGCCCTTGGCATCCTTGATCACGATGGAAACGTTACGTCCCATAACAACCAATTTACCCGAGGTATCAGTGGCCAAGTTAGCGTTGCGGATTTCGACAAGGCCTTCGTGGTTTGATTCAACGAAGGAGTTATCGAGCACTTGAGCAGCGCCGCCGATGTGGAAGGTCCGCATGGTGAGCTGAGTTCCAGGTTCACCGATTGATTGCGCAGCGATAACGCCCACAGCTTCACCCATGTTCACAGGTGTGCCGCGTGCAAGATCGCGTCCATAGCAAGTTGCGCACACGCCAAACTTGGTTTCACATGTGAGAACTGAACGGATGCGCACTTCGGTAATGCCAGCCTTCTCAATCTTATCGACATCAAGTTCCAGCATTTCCTTGCCAGCTTGCGCAAGCACGGCGCCTGAAACAGGATCAATCACATCCTCAGCCGCAGTTCGGCCTAGGATACGCACACCCAGTGGAACAATCACTTCGCCTGAGTCAATGATCGGACGCGTGGTGATGTAAGACTTCGAACCGCAATCCACTTCAGAGATGATGGCGTCCTGAGCAACGTCAACCAGACGGCGTGTGAGATAGCCAGAGTTGGCAGTCTTGAGCGCCGTATCGGCAAGACCCTTACGGGCACCGTGGGTGGAGTTGAAGTATTCAAGAACCGACAAACCTTCTTTGAAGTTTGAAATGATCGGCGTTTCAATAATTTCGCCTGATGGCTTGGCCATCAAACCGCGCATCGCAGCAAGCTGACGCATCTGAGTTGGCGAACCACGCGCACCCGAATGGCTCATCATATACACTGAGTTGATCGGCTTCGTACGGCCCGTCACTTCATCCTTTTTAACGGATGAAATTTCGCGCATCATTTCTTCAGCAACTTTGTCGGTGCACTTTGACCAAGCATCAACAACCTTATTATATTTTTCGCCCTGAGTGATCAGACCGTCAATATATTGCTGTTCAAATTCCTTGGCGAGTTCACGGGTGTTGGCCACAAGCTTTACCTTGGAAGCAGGAATAACCATGTCATCTTTACCGAATGAAATGCCAGCTTTGTAAGCATTAAGGAAGCCTAGCGCCATGATACGGTCGCAGAATACCACAGCCTCTTTCTGGCCACAGTAACGATAGACCGAGTCGATCATCTTCGAGATGTCGCGCTTGGTCATCAGCTTGTTGCAAACGTCAAAGGACATTTTTTCAGCAATTGGCAAAAGCTCACCAATCTTCATGCGGCCTGGTGTCGTGTCAACAATGCGGTTACGTGCAACGCCATCCGGCCCCATGTCACGAACCCGGCCCTTGATTTTGGCGTGCAACGTCACAGCGCCGTTGGCGAGAGCATGTTCAACTTCAGCCATGTTACCAAACAACATTCCTTCGCCCTTCTCACCATCATTGATGATCGAAAGGTAATAAAGGCCCAGCACGATATCTTGTGATGGAACGATGATCGGTTGACCGTTGGCAGGATGCAGAACGTTGTTCGTCGACATCATCAACACACGAGTTTCAAGCTGCGCTTCCAAGGACAATGGAACGTGTACCGCCATTTGGTCGCCGTCGAAGTCAGCATTAAACGCGGTGCAAACCAGCGGGTGAAGCTGAATAGCTTTACCTTCAATCAGCACGGGCTCAAACGCTTGGATGCCCAAACGGTGGAGTGTCGGCGCGCGGTTGAGCATGATCGGATGTTCGCGGATTACCTCGTCGAGGATATCCCAAACTTCCGGTTTTTCTTTTTCAACCAGTTTCTTGGCTTGCTTCACTGTGGAAGACAGACCCTTGGCTTCAAGACGCGAATAAATGAATGGCTTGAACAATTCGAGCGCCATTTTCTTCGGCAAACCGCATTGATGAAGCTTGAGCTCTGGGCCCACCACGATAACCGAGCGGCCTGAATAATCCACGCGCTTACCCAACAGGTTTTGACGGAAGCGACCCTGCTTGCCTTTCAGCATATCAGAGAGCGACTTCAACGGTCGCTTGTTCGCACCAGTAATCACACGGCCACGACGACCATTATCGAACAGCGCGTCTACAGATTCTTGCAACATGCGCTTTTCGTTGCGCACGATGATATCTGGAGCCTTGAGTTCGATGAGACGCTTCAAACGGTTGTTGCGGTTGATCACGCGGCGATAAAGATCATTCAGATCTGACGTCGCAAAACGACCACCATCCAATGGAACGAGTGGGCGAAGCTCTGGTGGGATCACCGGAACAACAGTCAAGATCATCCAATCCGGGCGGTTGCCAGATTCCAAGAAGTTCTCAACCAGCTTCAAGCGCTTGGCCAATTTCTTTGGCTTCAGCTCACCGGTAGCCACTTTGAGTTCTTCACGCAAAGTGATCTTCAATTGGTCAAGATTGATCGCAGCAAGCATATCACGAATGGCTTCAGCACCAATGCTGGCTGTGAAGCTGTCTTCGCCATATTCTTCTTGGGCTTTCAGATATTCAGTTTCGCCCAAAAGCTGATGCATCTTCATTGGCGTGAGGCCCGGCTCAAGCACAATGTAGTTTTCAAAATAGAGAACGCGTTCAACATCCTTCAGCGTCATATCCAGCAAATTCGAAATGCGTGATGGCACTGATTTCAGGAACCAGATGTGAGCAACTGGCGCGGCCAATTCAATATGGCCCATGCGTTCGCGACGCACCTTAGACAAGGTAACTTCAACGCCGCATTTTTCGCAGATGATGCCCTTATATTTCATGCGCTTATATTTACCGCACAAGCATTCATAGTCCTTCACAGGTCCGAAAATGCGCGCGCAGAACAAACCATCGCGTTCAGGCTTGAACGTGCGATAGTTGATGGTTTCCGGCTTTTTGATTTCGCCAAATGACCACGAAAGGATTTTCTCTGGGCTGGCGACCGAGATACGAATCTGATCGAAAGCTTGAACCGGGGCTACCGGATTGAAGACGTTCATGACCTCTTGGTTCATGGTGTGCCCTTCTCCTTATGTGCAGGGGGAATGCCCTGCGAAATTAAACTACGAATAGGTGACGGCGGAAGCTTTCGCTCCCGCCAATTTCAACTTTATACAGCTGTCGGTGTTTGGCCGTTCTGCAGCTCAACATTGAGGCCGAGCGAACGCATTTCTTTTACCAGCACGTTGAAGCTTTCTGGAATGCCGGTTTCAAATCCGTCATCACCACGAACAATGGCTTCATAAACCTTGGTACGGCCTGCAACGTCGTCTGACTTCACAGTCAGCATTTCTTGCAATGTATAAGCAGCACCATAAGCTTCCAGCGCCCACACTTCCATTTCACCGAAGCGTTGACCACCAAACTGCGCCTTACCACCCAGCGGCTGCTGTGTGACGAGCGAGTATGGACCAATCGAACGGGCATGGATCTTGTCGTCCACCAAATGGTGAAGCTTCAAGATATAAATGTAACCAACAGTAACTGGACGATCGAATACTTCGCCTGTTTTGCCATCATAAAGCTGGATCTGGCCTGAAGTGTTGAGACCTGCGTCCTTCAGCATCGCAGCAATATCTTCCTCGCGCGCACCATCAAACACCGGCGTTGCAATCGAAATACCTTTGCGTACTGATTGTGCAAACTCAATCACGTCCTGATCTTCAAGCGCATCAATCGCGGCATTTTTACCGTAGATGCGTTGCAGTTCGTCCTTCACCGGCTTCACTTTTTGGCCTGCTACATAAGCATCCAATACGTCGCCAATCTTCTTGCCCATGCCAGCACAGGCCCAACCCAAATGGGTCTCGAGGATCTGACCGACGTTCATGCGTGAAGGAACACCCAGTGGATTGAGCACAACATCAACTGGTGTGCCGTCTTCCAGATATGGCATATCTTCTTGCGGAACGATGCGCGAAACCACGCCCTTATTACCATGGCGACCGGCCATCTTGTCGCCTGGCTGAATCTTGCGCTTCACAGCAACGAAGACTTTAACCATCTTCATTACGCCAGGAGGCAATTCATCACCACGTTGCAGCTTTTCAACTTTATCCATGAAGCGGTTTTCAAGGCCCTTCTTAGACTCGTCATATTGAAGCTTCATGGCTTCAAGTTCGCTCATTGGCTTTTCAGCGCCCAGAGCAATGTTCCACCATTGCGAACGTGGAATATCTTCCATGTTCTTTTCAGTGATCTTGCCATCAAGTTTATGACCACGCGGGCCGCCTGTAGCTGTTTTGCCGAGCAAGAAGTCATGCAAACGACCATAAGAGTTACGGTCAAGGATCGCTAACTCGTCGTCTCTGTCTTTTGCCAAACGCTCGATTTCTTCGCGTTCAATCGCAAGAGCGCGCTCATCCTTATCCACACCATGGCGGTTGAATACGCGAACTTCCACAACCGTACCCGAAACGCCGGGTGGCAGACGGAGCGAAGTATCGCGAACATCAGAAGCTTTTTCACCGAAAATGGCGCGCAGAAGTTTTTCTTCTGGTGTCATTGGTGACTCGCCCTTTGGCGTAATCTTGCCGCAGAGAATGTCGCCCGGTTTTACTTCAGCACCAATATAAACAATGCCTGCTTCGTCGAGGTTCTTGAGAGACTCTTCACCCACGTTCGGAATATCGCGCGTGATTTCCTCAGGCCCAAGCTTTGTATCACGTGCCATCACATCAAATTCTTCAATGTGGATAGAGGTGAACACGTCATCTTTTACGATGCGCTCAGAAAGAAGAATGGAATCTTCGAAATTGTAACCATTCCAAGGCATGAACGCCACGAGGCAGTTTTGCCCCAACGCCAAATCACCAAGTTCAGTTGATGGGCCGTCGGCAATAATGTCGCCAGCCTTAATGATATCGCCAGTGCGAACCAGCGGACGCTGATTGATGCAGGTTGATTGGTTCGAACGTTGGAACTTCGCCAATGTGTAAATGTCTACACCAGGCTTGGATGGATCAGTTTCTTCGGTAGCGCGAATAACGATACGCTTTGCATCAACCTGGTCCACAATGCCGGAACGGCGTGCGGTGAAAGCCGCACCAGAGTCACGGGCAACAATAGCTTCCATGCCTGTGCCAACGAATGGTGCAGCAGAGCGCACCAACGGCACAGCTTGTCGCTGCATGTTTGAACCCATCAGAGCACGGTTGGCGTCGTCGTTTTCCAAGAACGGAATAAGAGCAGCAGCAACCGAAACCATTTGCTTTGGTGACACGTCAACATAATCAATCTTGTCTGGCGTAACTTGTAAAACATCGCCTGAAAGACGCGCGATCACCAAATCATCGGTGAACTTCATGTTCTTATCAAGTGCCACGTTAGCCTGAGCAATATGGTGCTTGGCTTCTTCGATGGCCGAGAGATATTTCACCTCATTGGTCACCTTACCATCAATCACCTTCCGGTAAGGCGTTTCGATAAAGCCATACTTGTTCACACGCGCATATGTGGCGAGCGAGTTGATCAGACCAATATTTGGACCTTCCGGTGTTTCAATTGGGCAGATACGACCATAATGAGTTGGATGAACGTCGCGCACTTCAAAGCCCGCGCGTTCACGTGTCAAACCGCCAGGTCCTAAAGCTGAAAGACGACGCTTATGCGTGATTTCAGACAGTGGATTGGTTTGATCCATAAACTGCGAAAGCTGCGACGAACCAAAGAATTCGCGAACTGCTGCAGCAGCAGGCTTCGCATTGATCAAATCATGCGGCATCACGGTGTCGACATCAACCGATGACAAGCGTTCTTTAATCGCACGTTCCATACGAACAAGACCCAAGCGATATTGATTTTCCATCAACTCACCAACCGAACGAACACGGCGGTTACCGAGGTTATCGATGTCGTCAACTTCGCCCTTTGAATCGCGCAGATCATGCAAAGTCTTGATAACTTGCAAAATATCTTCCTTGCGCAAAACGCGCATGGAGTCTTCAACAGTTTGCTCAAGACGCATGTTCATCTTGACGCGGCCGACAGCCGAGAGGTCATAACGTTCTTGATCAAAGAACAAGCCTTTGAACAACAATTCAGCGCCTTCACGCGTCGGTGGTTCACCGGGGCGCATTACACGGTAAATTTCGACAAGCGCTTGCTCATAGCTTTCAACCTTATCGGCTTTGAGCGTGTTGCGGATGTAACCGCCAGTGTTGATATGATCGATGTCGAGCAGGTTCAAAGATTTAAAACCAGCTTCCTTCAATTGGCCAAGCAATTTCTCGGTGATCTCTTCGCCAGCTTCAGCAAAGATCATACCGTTTTCTTCGTTGACCAATTCATCAGCAATGTAATGACCAAACAAGTCTTCATCACGGACCAGCAATTCCTTGGTGCCATCTTCAGAAATCTTGCGAGCCAAACGCGGCGTAATCTTCTTGCCAGCTTCAACCACAACTTGGCCAGTCTTCGCGTCGACCAAATCAACCGTTGGCTTGATGCCCTTGAAGCGATCAGCCGTGAAAGGCATTTTCCAGCCGTCTTTGGTTTGCGAGTAAGCAACCGACTTATAGAACTCATGCAATATTTCTTCTGACTGCATGCCGAGCGCATAGAGCAGCGTTGTCACTGGCAACTTACGACGACGATCGATACGTGCAAAAATCAAATCCTTGGCATCAAATTCAAAGTCGAGCCATGAGCCGCGGTAAGGGATAACACGGGCAGCAAAAAGGATCTTGCCAGAAGAATGGCTCTTACCCTTGTCGTGATCAAAGAATACGCCAGGCGAACGATGCATTTGTGAAACAATAACGCGCTCGGTGCCGTTAACAACGAACGTGCCGTTCTTGGTCATGAGCGGAATGTCGCCCATATAAACGTCTTGTTCCTTGATGTCCTTAACGGACTTTGCTTGAGTATCTGGATCAATTTCAAACACGATCAGACGCAGCGTCACCTTCAAAGGCGCAGCAAATGTCATGCCGCGTTGTTGGCATTCTTCAACATCAAACTTTGGTTGTTCAAATTCATAGCGCACGAATTCGAGCACAGCTTGGCCCGAGAAATCCGAGATCGGAAACACCGATTTAAATACCGATTGCAAACCCTCAGTGGCGCGGCCGCCAGCGGGCTCCTTCATTTGAAGGAATTGGTCGTAAGACTCGCGCTGAACCTCAATGAGGTTCGGCATCTCAGCAACTTCGATTCCCTTACCGAAAAGTTTGCGAATGCGTTTTGCGCCTGCAACGGTACGTGTGTCAGCCATGTGTTTTCCTGTCACTTTCGTTTTTGTGGGGTGAATACCCCAATAAAAAGCCTCTAAAACGGCTTGCATCAGACCCCATATTCTGGAATCTCATACAAGCCGTTCACTCATACTCATCACAATTCACCACGAGGAACAGGACGCAATGCCCTGCCCTCATGGCAAAATTGTGTTACTTCAACTCGACCTTTGCGCCAGCTGCTTGCAGCTTCTTCATCATGTCTTCAGCGTCTTTCTTGTTTACGCCTTCTTTAACGGCCTTTGGAGCAGCTTCAACCAGATCCTTGGCTTCTTTCAAGCCGAGGCCAGTGATCGCACGCACTTCCTTGATCACTTCGATCTTCTTATCGCCAGCGGCGGTCAGCATCACAGTGAATTCAGTCTTTTCTTCAACAGCAGCGGCAGCTGGGCCAGCAGCTGCAGCAGCAGCTGGAGCAGCAGCAGAAACGCCCCACTTTTCTTCAAGCATCTTTGAAAGTTCTGCGGCTTGCATAACGGTCAACGACGAAAGGTCTTCAACAATCTTGGCTAAATCGGCCATTTTAAATTCTCTCTTTTTTAGTCGGTTAAATTACAACAATTAAACGGGGTAGCTTTCTTAAGCTTGCTCTTTGGTGGCGTAGGCATTGATCACGCGTGCAAGTTGGCCAGCCGGAGCCGCAACCACGGCCGCAATGCGGGTGGCTGGGGTTACGATCATACCAACTAGTTTTGCCCTCAATTGATCGAGTGAAGGCAATGCAGCGAGAGCCTTGACGGCATTAGCATCAAGAACCGTGTTGCCGAGTGCGCCTCCGAGAAGAACGAATTTTTCGTTTCCCTTGGCGAAATCAGCAGCGATCTTTGGTGCCGTAACTGGGTCTGCGCCGTAAGCCAACATTGTTGGACCTTCGAACAGATCTGTGATCCCAGCAGCATCAGTGCCAACGAGAGCGAGCTTTGTCAGGCTATTTTTTGCTACCTTTATGGAAGCACCCGCAGCGGCCATCTTGTTACGCAAGTCAATGACTTGGTTCGCAGTCAGGCCTTTGTTGTGGGCCACAACAACCACACCAGCTGTTTTGAACAACTGGTTGAGTGTCGCGACGAGCTCTGTTTTTTCAGCTCTTTCCACTTGCTCTCTCCTTGATAGCGCGCCGCTTAATTGCGGACACGCTGTTGGACCAACCGCTCAAACGCTAACCACCTTAGAAGGCAGTGCGCGCTTTTGCGGCGCTCTACTGCCTGTCCCCTGCCTCAATTGAGGCAGGTTGTTGAGGTCTCAACCGACCAATGATCTTGCGATCAAAAATCTGTTTTGACACCCATCTCATGCTGGCTCTTTCGATTAAGCTTTGTGGTTTCCCACGCAGCACCCGCAATCTTGGACAGGTACCCGCAAAACGTCTCCGTTTTGGCGGGATTCGGTCAGGATGGCTCAACGCCATCCTGACCGAAATCTCTATTGTGCCGACATCACACCAAGGTCTATCTTCAACCCTGGGCCCATCGACGACGAAATTGAAATCTTCTTAATGTAAGTGCCTTTGGCACCTGCCGGCTTTGCCTTGTTCACAGCATCCAAGAATGCGCGGAGGTTTCCAGCAATCTGATCAACTGAGAATGAAGCCTTACCAACGCCAGCCTGTACGATTCCGGCCTTTTCAACGCGGAATTCAACAGCGCCACCCTTGGCAGCCTTAACAGCAGCAGTCACGTCCATGGTAACTGTGCCAACCTTTGGGTTAGGCATCATGTTACGTGGTCCGAGCACTTTGCCAAGACGACCAACAAGCCCCATCATGTCTGGCGTTGCAATGCAACGGTCAAAGTCCAATGTGCCTTTGTTGACGATTTCAAACAGGTCTTCAGCGCCAACAATGTCCGCACCGGCTTTCTTGGCTTCTTCAGCCTTGGCACCTTTTGCGAACACCGCAACACGAACCTTACGGCCAGAACCGTTTGGCAAGTTGCACACACCGCGAACCATCTGGTCAGCATGACGTGGGTCAACACCCAGGTTCATGGCCACTTCGATGGTTTCATCAAACTTGGCGTTGGCGCGTGCCTTGATCAAGTTTACGGCTTCTTCAACACTGTAGAACTTTGAACGATCAAGACCGGTCATGTTCTTTTCAATACGTTTTGCTTTTGCCATGATCTTAGCCCTCAACAACCAAGCCCATGGAACGGGCTGAGCCTGCAATTTCTCTTGCTGCTGCATCAAGGTCACGCGAATTCATGCCCTTAAGCTTTTGCTCAGCGATTTCACGGCACTGCGCCATGGTCACTTTGCCTGCAACAACTTTGCCTGGTTCCTTGGAACCTGCATTGATCTTGGCAGCCTTCTTCAAGAAATAAGAAGCTGGAGGAGCCTTCATTTCAAAAGTGAAAGACTTGTCTTGATAAGCAGTGATCACCACTGGAACAGGCGAACCCTGCTCCATCTTCTGCGTAGCAGCGTTAAACGCCTTGCAGAATTCCATGATGTTCAAACCACGTTGGCCCAATGCTGGGCCGATTGGCGGTGATGGGTTTGCTTGGCCAGCTGGCACTTGCAACTTCACATAACCGACGATTTTCTTCGCCATATGTATCCCTCTTTCAAGGTTAGTGGTCGGGCTTTAAGGCCTCCCACGGGGTTAAACTAACCTCTTCTTCCGCAAAGCGGGAGAAGAAGGGGCCCATTGCACCGCAATGGGAAGATGAGGGACTTACTTCACCTTCTCGACTTGCCCATATTCGAGTTCAACAGGCGTTGGCCTGCCGAAAATGCTCACAGCCACTTTAAGCCGTGCACGTTCTTCATCGACTTCTTCAACCTGGCCGCTGAAGGACATAAACGGCCCATCAGCAACGCGAACTTGCTCGCCAACTTCAAAGCGAATCGAAGCTTTTGGCCGTTCAACACCTTCAGCCACTTGGTTGAGAATGCGGTTAGCTTCAATATCCGAAATCGGAACCGGCTTGGAGCCAGATCCCAAAAACCCTGTAACTTTCGGCGTGTTCTTGATCAGATGGAACACTTCGTCAGTTAAATCTACCTTTGCAAGCACATAGCCCGGAAAGAATCGGCGTTCGCTCTTAATCTTGCGGCCGCGCCTTACTTCCACAACTTCTTCAGTCGGCACAATCACCTGCTCAAAGAAATCTTCGAGATGCTTTTGTATCGCCTGCTCTTTTAATGATTCCATCACCTTCTTTTCGAAGTTCGAATAGGTGTGGATGATATACCAACGTTTTGCCATAAATTTCCCGCAGTGCCTTGATTTAACGACTAAATACCAAACAGCACTTTTTCAACGCCCCATTTCAGAATGGCGTCTACGCCCAAGAAAAACATGCTGGCAACCACCACCATGATCACTACCATGATCGTAGAAATGACAAGTTCGCGCCGTGTCGGCCAAGTTACCTTGGACGCCTCAGAGCGTACTTCCTGCACAAATCCAACAATATTATTCTCGGCCATCAATCATTCCTGTTTACGAAGCTTTCAGTCAAACCATTGATATAACTCAACAATAAAACCAAAATGGCAGGGGCAGTAGGATTTGAACCCACGACCTGTGGTTTTGGAGACCACCGCTCTACCAACTGAGCTATACCCCTTCAAGCTCCGTGAATGGAGCATCTATCGGGAGAGCCAGTATATGTCAACGGCTTGGCGGATTTTAAAGGGGGCGGGAATTGGTCTCGTGGAAATTCGTAGGTTTAAATCCTCTCCACCACCACCGCCGTCCCGTAAGCCAGCACTTCTGTTATCCCGTCCATAATCTCATTAGCGTCATAACGCATCGCAATGATGGCATTTCCCCCCATCTTTTCCGCGTCAGCCGTGAGAAGGCTCAATGCCTCTTGCCGCGCCTGCTCTGCGAGATTTGTATAAACTGACAAGTTTCCACCAAAAATCGATTGGATTGCACCGCCAAGATTGCCAATCACGCTGCGCGACCGAACTGTTATACCCCGCGACAATCCGATTACACGGGTCACGCGGTAGCCAGGCAATTCATTCATGGTAACAATGATCGTTTGGTTCGCTCCAATTATTACAATTCCAACTTAGTCTGTTTTAAGCAAACTCCAAAAATAAAAAGGGCCACCAGATCTCTCCGGCGGCCCTTTTCAAAGTCTACTGAACTTCTTATTCCGAAATCTTAGCGACAACGCCGGCACCGACGGTGCGTCCGCCTTCGCGGATGGCAAAGCGCAGTTTCTCTTCCATGGCAATTGGCGTGATCAGCTCAACATCAAACGAGATGTTGTCGCCAGGCATTACCATTTCAGTACCTTCTGGAAGGGTTACTACGCCCGTCACGTCAGTCGTGCGGAAGTAGAATTGTGGGCGGTAGTTGTTGAAGAATGGCGTGTGACGACCACCCTCTTCCTTGGTGAGGATATAAACCTCAGCCTTGAACTTCTTGTGGGGCTTCACAGAACCTGTCTTGCACAGAATTTGACCGCGCTCAACGCCTTCACGTTCAATACCACGCAGAAGAGCGCCGATGTTGTCGCCAGCTTGACCTTGATCAAGCAGCTTGCGGAACATTTCAACGCCCGTGCAAGTGGTCTTGACAGTATCGCGAATGCCGACGATTTCAATTTCTTCGCCAACCTTCACAATGCCGCGCTCAACACGACCCGTCACAACCGTACCACGGCCTGAGATCGAGAACACATCTTCAATTGGCATCAGGAATGGCAGATCAATCGGACGGTTTGGCTGTGGAATGTAAGTATCAACAGCTTCCATCAACTTCAGAATAGCTTCACGGCCAATCTCAGGATTGGTGCCATTCAAAGCACACAAAGCCGAGCCACGGATGATTGGAATATCATCGCCTGGGAATTGGTAAGAGCTCAAAAGCTCGCGCACTTCCATTTCAACGAGATCCAACAATTCAGGATCGTCAACCATGTCAACCTTGTTCATAAACACAACGAGTGCTGGCACACCAACTTGACGAGCCAGCAAAATGTGTTCACGTGTCTGAGGCATTGGGCCGTCAGAGGCTGACACAACCAGAATGCCGCCGTCCATTTGCGCCGCACCAGTGATCATGTTCTTGACATAGTCAGCATGGCCTGGGCAATCAACGTGGGCATAATGGCGGGCCTTTGTTTGATATTCAACGTGAGCAGTATTGATCGTAATACCACGCGCGCGCTCTTCAGGAGCCTTATCAATCATGTCATAGGCCGTGTAAGTTGCCCCACCGGTTTCTGCCAAAATCTTGGTGATCGCAGCCGTCAGCGACGTCTTGCCATGGTCAACGTGACCAATCGTACCAATGTTACAATGTGGCTTATCGCGGTTGAATTTCTCTTTTGCCATGGTGTACTTCCATCCTGTTAAAACAAATCACGCGCCAGTTGGCGTGATACCAATTCGGGCGCGTCTTTAGAAAAACTATGTGGGGTTGGCAAGAGGCGATTGCAAGGTGAGAGAGGTTGGAGCGGGTGAAGGGAATCGAACCCTCGTATTGAGCTTGGAAGGCTCCTGCTCTACCATTGAGCTACACCCGCATAACCAAATCACTATAGCACATAAAATGCGATGGTGGGAGAGGTAGGACTCGAACCTACGAAGCCGTAAAGCAGGGGATTTACAGTCCCCCCCCTTTGCCACTCGGGACACTCTCCCCCGATATCACAAAACAAAGCTTTCAGTTTGATTTCCCAACCAAACCAAAAGCGTGGCGCTGTATGCCGCCGAGGTTAGATTAAGTCAAGCGCAAGTCACGCGTTCTTTGTTAATGCCGATTTAAGAGCCGCTTGGGCTTCAGTTGGTAAGAAGAGCGACGTATCCCCCCCCATCTTCCCGATCTGCTTTACAAGCGATGAAGATATCATCCGCGTGGCAGGCGATGCCGCTAAAAATACCGTCTCAATTTCAGGCGAAAGCGCACCGTTCATTTGCGCCATCTGTACTTCGTAATCAAAATCAGAAGCATCACGAAGGCCGCGAATGATAACACCCGCATGGGCTTTGTGGGCCGCTTGCACCGTCAAATCTGAAAACGTCACAACACTCACTTTAAGCCCAGCATGTTCGGCAATCGGTTTCGTCACTTGCTCAATTAGTTTGACCCGTGTTTCGGCATCCAGCAGAGCCTGCTTGGAGCCATGAAGACCCACACCGATGACCAGCTTATCCACAATACGCGCCGCTCGCGCAATCACATCAAGGTGGCCATATGTGATGGGATCAAAGGACCCCGGGTAAAATCCAATACGCATCATCGCCCTTTCAAAACCATCCAAGCCGCACCACCCACAAGAAAGCTACCGCTGATGATCTCTATTGCTCTAATTCTTTTTCGTGAAAGCCAAGCCCCCGCCCTGCCCGCTGCCAAGGCATAGGCCGTGTCACCTATCGCCGCAATCGCCATAAACGTTACGCCTAGGATCAACGTCGTGCGCATGACATCAGCCCCAGCTGGAATGAAAGGCGGAATGAGAGCACCAAATAAAACCAGCATTTTAGGGTTCGACATAATCACCACGAAACCCTGCAAGAAGAAACTGCCCCGTGGTCTTGCCCGGTCGGTTGCCACAGCCAGATCACCATTCGACATGAAAAGCTTATAAGCCAACCAAATTAAATAGGCCGCACCTGCGTAACGCAGCAAAACAAACCAAACACCCATCAGCTGAATAGCAGCGCCCAAACCGAGTGCGGCAATTCCAAGCCAAATGACCACACCCACTTGCGTACCCAGAACATTCATCAACCCTGCACGCGTGCCGTGCTTTAAGCTGTTTGCGATGATCACGGTAACAGTGGGGCCGGGCACCAAGGCCAATGCCAATGCTGCCAATACAAATGCAAAATAAGAGTCTGTTGTCATGTACATTACCTTACGCCAGATTGAACAAAACTAGCAAATCAGCTCTTTGCTTTGGAGCGTGGCTCAAACACCCAAGGCCTGTCACCCTGCTCGCCCTTTGCGGTTTTCACACGCGCCACATTGCCATCAATGTAAATCGCATGCGCACCAAACCTCCACACATCAAACCGATCAATCTTTAATTTCGCCTCAGCGCATTTTTCCCGCAATGGAAAATCGGCAATGATGATATCAGTCGGCGGACATTCCCATTCGCCATCCGCAGGCTCGTGCACATAGGCAACGCTCATCGGCGCCAGATCAGAAAAACACATGCCTTCGGCACACGTCCAACCCCGCCTTGCGGTTGAAGCCTCCATGGTTTCAACTTGTCCATTGGACTGCAACCATTTTTCAGCCGCAAACTTGCCTTTGCTGGCATCAGCTAAAACATAATTCCCGACTTCATCTCGAACAGCAACATTGCCCGCGCGGTCTTCGATCAAAATATTTGCCGGTTGAGTTGCCATCCCCAAATAAATTCCGACGACAAGCAGCCCAACACCCAGCCAGCGAAATGCACCCAGCACCAAACATATGATAAGAGTCCCCGCCACCATGATTGAAACACCCAACAGCGAAGGCTGTGGCACCATGCCATTGGCATAGGGCCACGCCGCGATACTATCCGAAATCCACATTGTTGCTTGCAAACCAATTTCGACCAATTTGAACGGCCAATATTCCAATCCAAACGGCATCAATAAAACACCGAGCATGGCCGCTGGCATCACGATCAAATCAGCAATCGGTAGAGCCAGAGCGTTGGAAACCGAGCCGTACGGTGACAAACGCCCGAAATGATAAACCGCTGCAATACTGGAAAGACCACCAGCCACGATGGTCGTCAACATCGAACCTGCAAACAGCTTTAACCCGTAAGACGCAAACCGCGAAGATCGCGAAGCCTCATGCACTTTCATATCCACAGGCCTGTTGTTCCAATATTCGAAAAACGCAACAATCCCCATCACCGCCAAAAATGACATCTGGAAACTGGCACGCACAGTTTCTTCAGGATTAAATGCGAGAATGATCAATGCTGCCAAAGCAATATTGCGCATCGAAACAGCCGGCCGATCAACCAAAATGGCAAAGAACATCACCGCAATCATGATGTAAGACCGTTCAGTGGCCGATCCTGAATCCGCCAGCAGCATATAGATAAATCCAACGATTAAGGCCGCCACAGCAGACCATTTTTTGATTGGATAATTCAAGGCCAGTGCTGGAAACAGTGCAAGGAATGCCCGCATTACCCAAAAAACACCACCCGCCACCAGTGACATATGCAAGCCCGAAATCGAAATAATATGCGCCAAACCAGAAATCTGCAGGCTGGTATTCATCTCCGCCGGAATGGCCGCACGCTCGCCCGTCACAATCGAATTGGCAAATGCCCCAATTGGCCCTGGAATGGCAGCCGTAATGCGAGCCCCCATCACACTGCGCAATTTATGAAAAAACCTCCGTTCCACAAATTTCCACGGCACGGGCCGATCCTCAAATATCGGTGGCGATATGTTGCTTCCCATTGCGCCTATGGATTGAAAATAGAGATCGCGTCCATAGTCAAATCCGCCAGGCATTACGGGTGTTGGCAGTGGTGTTAGACGTGCGGTGAAGTGCACATAATCGCCGATGAGAGCAGTGGGTGCATCAAAGGTCGATATGCGAACCCGGCTTGGCATTTCATCAACAGGCACATTTGTTGCCCCCTCGAGTTCAATTACCAACACGCGTTTCTTGCCGCCGCGATTATCAGCATCAGCAATGAACCCTGAAATCTCCGATGAACTCACAGTGGCACGCAGCAGTGGCGTGGCGACAATTTCTTGCCGCGCTTTGCTCAAACCAAAGCCAAGCAAGACTAGGCCAATCAAAAGCGCAATTGAATATTGCCTGCCAAGCCAAAACAAAACCGCAATCGGAACAGCTAATACAGCAATAGCAATAACGCTGGGTTCATTCGGCAAATTAAAATATATCCAAATGCCGACGCTCAAAAACACAGGTGCCCAGACCACAAACCGACCAAATTGCAAAGCATAAGCCGCGCGCAAATAATTGATTGCCCGCTCAAGAAACGTGACTGCATCAAAAGGAAACACTGCCCCTTTGAAGCCTCGCCCGCCTATGCTATCTGGCTGCAAAGTGGCCATGCCGCCCTCCCCTAAAATCAGCTAATCACATAAAAGGCCTTCATGTCATCTCTCGTCACGCGCTTTGCCCCCTCGCCCACTGGCTATCTTCACATTGGTGGTGCTCGCACCGCACTGTTCAACTGGGCATATGCCAAGGGCAATGGCGGCAAAATGTTGCTGCGCATCGAAGATACTGATCGTGAGCGTTACACTGAAGGCGCAGTGGCCGCCATTCTCGACGGCCTCACATGGTTGGGCCTGAACTGGGATGGCGAAGCCGTTTCGCAATATGGCCGCATGCAACGCCATGCCGTAGTGGCCCATGAAATGCTGGCCAAAGGCAATGCCTATTACTGCTATTGCAGCCCCGAAGAATTAACTGCCATGCGCGAAAAAGCCGAAGCCGAAAAACGCCCGATCCGTTATGATGGCACGTGGCGCAACAGGCCAGCGTCTGATGCTCCAATAGGCGTAAAACCCGTGATCCGTTTCAAATCTCCACAAGAAGGCGAAACCGTGATCAACGATCAGGCCCAAGGCCGCGTGATGATCCCCAACAAGGATTTGGATGATCTTATTATTTTGAGATCAGACGGCAACCCAACTTATAATCTCTCCGTTGTGGTCGATGACCACGACATGGGTGTTACCCATATCATTCGCGGTGTTGACCATCTCACCAACGCCGCCCGCCAAACCCAGATTTATATGGCCATGGGCTGGACTGTGCCAAGCATGACGCATGTGCCGTTGATCCATGGGCCGGACGGCGCAAAACTATCGAAGCGCCACGGCGCATTGGGTGTCGAAGCCTACCGCGCCATGGGCTATCTACCTGCCGCCTTGCGCAATTATCTCGCGCGCCTGGGCTGGAGCCATGGCGATGATGAAATTTTTTCGACTGAAGAATTGGTGCGATGGTTTGATCTGGACGGTATTGGCAAATCAGCTTCGCGCTTCGACTTCGCCAAACTGGAAAATCTGAACGGCCATTACATCCGTCATACACCTGATGCAAAATTGCTGGAACTATTCCTGTCATTTCTGCCCCATGTCGAAAACGGCCCAGCTATGTTTGCAAAAATCGACGAGGCCATGAATGCGAAACTATTGCGCGCTATGCCCGGCCTCAAAGATCGCGCCAAGACATTGGTGGAGCTGATGAACTCTTGTGGTTATCTTTTTGCTGTACGGCCACTAGCGATGGACGACAAAGCCAAAGCCCTGCTCAACGACGAGGGCAAAGCCGCCGCTAAAACTTTGCTTGAGCTTTTAACCCCTATCCATGACTGGACGGCGCACGCACTCGAAACGGTCGTTAAAGCACACGCCGAAACGACCGGAATAAAGTTGGGCAAGTTGGCGCAACCTTTACGCGCCAGCCTCACAGGAACAAGTACATCGCCACCGATCTTTGATGTTCTCGAAGTTTTGGGCCGCGAAGAGAGTTTGGCGCGTATAGGTGATCAGGCAATTTAGTGCAGCATCATTGACCTTTTTGCTGCGCTGCAATAGAGTTGTTGCATGATAATGGGAGAAGCTAGGTTATGACCGACGCTACGAAGACAGCAACGATATCCATCGGCGGAAAAACCCAAGAATTGCCAATTATGCAAGGCACCATCGGGCCAGATGTCGTCGACATAGCCAAACTATATGGCGAGTCTAAAGTCTTCACATTTGACCCCGGCTTCACTTCAACGGCAGCATGCAAATCCGCAATAACATATATAGATGGCGATGAAGGCATCTTGCTCTATCGCGGTTACCCGATTGAACAACTGGCAATGGAGGGTGATTTTCTCGAAAGCAGTTACCTGCTCTATTATGGTGAGTTGCCGACTCCTGCCCAACGCAAAAAATTTGTGCACGACATTACCCATCACACCATGATCCATGAACAGATGGTACTGTTTTTTCGTGGCTTTAGACGGGATGCGCACCCGATGGCTGTGATGGTGGCAATGGTCGGCGCGCTTTCTGCTTTCTATCATGACTCAACCGACATCAATGATCCGCGCCAGCGTGAAATCGCCTCACACCGCATGATTGCCAAGCTGCCAACAATTGCAGCGATGACGTACAAATACCACGTGGGCCAGCCCTTTGTTTATCCTCAGAACCATCTGTCTTATGCCGAAAATTTTTTGCATATGTGCTTTGCTGTTCCTTGCGAAGAATACAAAGTGAACCCCGTTTTAGCCAAAGCCATGGACAGAATTTTTACACTTCACGCTGATCATGAACAAAACGCTTCCACCTCAACTGTCCGTCTCGCAGGGTCTTCTGGTGCCAATCCATTTGCCTGTATTGCCGCTGGCATTGCTTGCTTGTGGGGCCCTGCTCATGGCGGTGCCAACGAAGCTGCTCTGAAGATGCTCGAAGAAATCGGTACCGTCGACAAAATTCCAGTCTTTATAGAAAAAGTGAAAGACAAATCTTCAAACGTGCGTCTCATGGGCTTCGGCCACCGCGTTTATAAAAATTATGATCCCCGTGCAAAAATCCTTCAAGCATCAGCCCATGAGGTTTTTGAAGCACTGGGCAAGCAAGATGACCCATTGCTTGATGTAGCCCGCGAATTGGAGCGCATTGCACTCAGCGATCCATACTTCATTGACCGCAAGCTGTACCCAAATGTTGATTTCTATTCCGGCATTATTCTACGTGCCTTGGGCTTCCCAACTAGCATGTTCACCGTGTTGTTCGCATTGGCGCGTACCGTAGGTTGGATTTCGCAGTGGAAAGAAATGATCGAAGATCCATCTCAGCGCATAGGCAGGCCGCGCCAACTCTATGTTGGCCCAACAAAACGCGATTACGTGCCAATGGGGAAACGTTGAGCTTTAAGCACAGTTCTTTTTGATTGATCCATTGTTTTAAATCGTCATGCCCACGAAAGTGGGCATCTACGTTTTGCAGCCAAGAAAATAGAAATTCCCACCTTCGCGGAAATGACGTGCTTTTAGATAATGGATTTATAGCCAACCGATCAGATCGCTAAACTTTGTTCTCGTCGATCAACATCGCCCCGATCTCTGCCTCGGCCACCTTCTTGCCGTCAACATGAGCTTCAGCCCAATACTTCCAAACGGGTGCTCGCTTTTGTAAAAGCTTCACGTGAAAGTAAACTGTATCGCCGGGCACAACAGGCTTGCGAAAACGTGCCTTATCAATTGACATAAAGAACACCAGTTTACCTGCGTCTTCGCTGTGATGTTCGAGAACAATGGCTCCTGCTGTTTGCGCCATGGCTTCAATCAACAAAACACCTGGCATCACCGGACGGCCCGGGAAGTGTCCTTGAAAAAACGGCTCATTCATCGTCACATTTTTGAGCGCAATGCCCGACTCTTCGCCATTCAGTTCAACAATCTTATCGATCAACAAAAATGGATAGCGGTGCGGAAGCAGCTTCATAATCCGCACAATGTCGATGGATTTTTTTGGTGCGGCTTGGGTTACTTCAGTCATGATGATCCTCAAAAAAGTGGCGGCTGAAACATCAACCGCCACTGTCATAATAGCTTGTGATTTGAAAACGTCTAGAAGCGCGTTCCGATAGAGAAGTTAAAGTATTTAAGATCGTCTGTATCTTGCTTGAGGATCGGATATGAATACTCAAACTTCAATGGACCAAACGGCGAATTCCAAACAATGCCTGCACCGATTGATGCGCGGAAAGCGGAGGAGTCAGATACGGAGCAAGCCGCTAAAGACGTACCGACGTTACAAGGGGCAGTGCCTCGTGGAATGGACGAATCCGAGGTATTAAAGGCCGTACCAAAGTCCGAATAGATTTCGCCTGAAATACCAAACGCTTCAGGCAAACCCAGTGGGAACTGCGCTTCAATCGTGCCGATTGCGTAATCTTGAGCACCGATTGAATCATAAAGTCCGTCGTTGCCAAGTTGTTTTGGCCCAACACCCGAATTGGAGAACCCTCGGAATGAATCACCACCCTTAAAGAAGCGATCTTGCAACGGCACATTATTGCCACCGATACCTTGAATATGACCGGCATTGCCTTCCAATTTCACGACAACCTGATCATCAAATAAAGGGATAAAGTAAAACGCATGAAGTTCGGTCTTGGCGTAATAGGCGTCGCCACCTAAACCAGCAAGCTCTTCGACAATTTGTCCGCGAAAGCCTGACGTTGGATTATTGGGATTGTCCAAATCATCATAAGTGTATGATGCTGATACAGCTGATTTCCAGCTTTCGCCAACCTGCGCAAATACAGCTGGCGAGGATGTCAACTGATCAATTCCATAGACACTGCGATAGGCCAAATAATACTTGAAGTTCACACTCGAGAATTCATCAAGTTCAAAGCCAGTGCGCAATGCACCACCGACCACCCGGCTTGAATATGAAGACGCAGTTTGATTATCAGTCTGAGTAGCAAACACATCAAATCCAGCCGAAATCGGCGAACCCAAGAAATATGGATCCGTGTAGCTGAAATCAACTTGCTGCTTTACAAAACTCAATGTTGTGTTCAACTTCGCTTGTAAGCCACGGCCAAACAAATTGCGCTCTGCCACCGAAACCGAACCAACCACTGCTTCAACCGAAGAATAACCAATCGAGAATGTTAAAGAGCCGGTCGACTTTTCTTCAACTTCAACAATCAAGTCGATTTTATCAGGCGCACTGCCCGGCTGTTCTTTGAATTCAATTTTGCTAAAGAAATCCAGTGCGGTCAGGCGGCGACGCGCACGTTCGACCAATGTGCGATTAAAGGCATCACCCTCATAAAGTCGAAGCTCGCGGCGGATGACCTCATCACGCGTGCGCGTGTTGCCGACGATATCAATGCGTTCGACATATGCACGGTTACCTTCGCTCAGCTGATAGGTAATGTTGACTGTATTGCCTGTCGAGTTGCGATCAACCTTCGGCTCAACCTTGGCAAATACAAAGCCTTGATTGCCAGCTTCGATTGTCAAGTTCTCTACCGTCTTATCAACCTTGGAGGCATTATACGTATCGCCAACCCCAGTCTTTACAACTCTGGTCAAGCCGTTTGGATCGAGGTTAGCCTTGCCCACATCAACCGCAACATCAGCCACGGTATAGCGCGGACCTTCTTCTACGGCAAAATTGATTTCAAATGCGCTGCCATCAGGCACCAGATGGGCGTCAGCAGCTAAAACTTGAATGTCTGCAAAACCATTCTTCAAATAATAACGACGCAACAATTCCTTGTCATACTCAAGGCGGTCGGCATCATAGGTGTTGTTCTTCAAAAACGGGTTCCACCAGCTACTTTGCTTAGTCACCAACACGCCTTGCAACGTATCGGCGCTAAATGATTTATTGCCCGTAAAAGTTATATTCTTGACTTCTGTCTTGCCGTTTTCTGAGATCACAAAGGCAATGTTCACACGGTTTTCAGGCTGGCGGATCAACTGTGGATCAACCTTCACATTATAAAAACCCTTGGCTTGATAAAGCGCCAACACCCGGCGCGTATCGCTTTGAATGCGTGCCTTGGTAAAAATCATGCTCTCTTTGACTTCGACTTCTTTCTGCAGAGTCTCATCATCAATTTCGCTATTGCCTTCGAAATTCACAACATTGATCAAAGGGTTTTCTGAAATACGAATAACAATTGTCGCGCCACGACGCACAATGTTCACATCGGCAAACAATCCCGTTTGAAACAGCGCTTTTATCGACTCATCAATCTTGGCGGCAGTGGCAGTCTGCGGCGAACTGAACTGCAAATACGAAAGCACAGTCTCACGGTCTACGCGTTGACCGCCTTCAATCACAATTCCGGAATCTGCAGCATAGCCAGCTGTCGCAACAAAGCCCGGCAGGCCGACAGGCGCAACCAAAGTAAAAACAAACACAAGGAGACCAATCAGGCCATAATTCTTACGCATCAAATCGCCAATTCCAAACTTAACTCGCCGTCCTCAAAGTGCTTCGCCGCGTGTCGTTTTAACCATTTTCATCTGCAATGCAAATGAAACCTACAATCAAATTTACCAGCCAAAAACCTTGTTAACATAAGGCGATAGATCATTGTTTGTTGCAAACAACATCAACAAGACCATGGCAGATAAACCGATCCTAAAACTCCACTCCTGCGCCACCGGTCCCACCGGTTTTCCAAACACAGCCTCAATTAGATAGAAAACCAAGTGCCCACCATCCAACATTGGGATGGGGAAAAGGTTAACAAGTCCAATGCTCACGCTAATTAATGCAATAAAAGTGATAAAAGACCATGGTCCCTGGGAAGCCTGCTCGCCTGCCATTTGTGCCACGCCAATTGGCCCGTGCAGTTGGTCTGATTTTTCTCTGCCTGCGAACAACTTCCCCACATAACGCAAAGTCGTTTTCACGATAAATACTGTTTCTTGAACGCCTTTGCCCACCGCAGCAATCGGAGAAAGTCGCTCGAAACCAACCGGGTCTTTGCTAAAATCATGCTTCAACCCTATCAAGCTAACCCGGTTTTTGTGACCAAGATTATCCACAGTTTCAATGACTTTCGGCACAATATTAACGTCAAGCATTTGCTTGTTTCTTTCAACGCTCATTCGTATCGGAGTATCACCCTGCATTATCATCGCACGTTGGATATCGACAAAACTGTGTATTGGGGTGCCGTCAATCGCGCGAACGTAATCGCCAGGCACAATACCAGCCGCATAGGCAGCACCATCAACTGGCACCTCGTCGGCGCGAGGCTCATTTATGGGCGTGCCAACGATTGAATAAGCGGCCGCAAAAATGACAACTGCGAGCAAGAAATTCGCAATCGGTCCTGCCGCAACTATTGCGGCTCGTCTGCCAACGGAAGCGGCTTGCAAACTTCCCGGTGTAGGGTCAGACGTAACGGAAGGCATGCTCGCGGCATTTGCATCGCCTAAAAACTTGACGTAGCCACCCAATGGCAACCAGCTGAATTTCCAGCGCGTACCATATTTATCGTTAAAGCCAAAAATTTCACGGCCAAATCCAACCGAAAAAGTTTCAATTTTAACACCACACCACCTGCCAACGATAAAATGTCCAAATTCGTGCACAAATACAATCACGATAGTGGCAGCGAAAAATGCCACCAAATTGAACACAAGGCCCGCCAAACTAAATTGCATCATTACCCGAAACGCCTCCATCGCGTCTGCCCGCCGAATTCAATAGCAATGGACAGTTCTTATTCACCAAATGTTAACCACAAGACAGGAGCTTTGCGTCAACATTTCGGCAACATGGTTACCAGTGGAGAAGTCCGGCCGCCGGACTGTGTGGATTGTGCATAATTCCAACAACCGCCGCGACGAGAACCACAGCAATTAACCCGTCAATCCGATCCAAAACGCCGCCGTGACCCGGGATAAGTTGACCCGAATCTTTTACGCCGTAGTGGCGCTTGAAGGCGCTTTCAAAAACATCCCCGCCCTGCTCTAAAACTGCAAAAACGGCTGCCAGCCCCGCTAGAGGCCAGAATTCTAGATGCGAAAACTGTGAAAACAGACCCGAAGCTAAAACAGCACCGACCACCGCGCCAAGCATTCCGGCCCATGTCTTCTTCGGAGAAATCAGCGGTGCCATTTTTGGCCCGCCGATAATACGGCCAAAGAAATAAGCCATCACGTCAGCTGTCCAAACAATCACCATGCACCAAATAACAGCCTTCCAGCCAAATTGAGCATCATCGCGCAACAAGGACAAAGCCAAAACAGGCAGGCCAATATAAAATACGCCAATGCTTTTCCAAAACGACAGAACGTCTTTGCGTTGCAAAAATATCGAAAGTGCTGTCAGAATGACTAATGCCAAAAGCGAAAGCTTGATTGAACCCATAATGACCGAAGCCGCTGCAACTTCGTGAATTAACAATTGCGCTTTATTGCCACCAAAGCTGATTTTCACCCACTCAATGGCCATCAAAATTCCAAGTGCAACAGCAAAACCAGTAAACGAAAAGCCGCCCTGCCAAACAATCGCCAACACAATAGGCACCAATATTACAGCCGACAATGCTCTGATACCTAAATCAGACCATTTCGAAGTTGGCTTTTCGTTCATGCGGTTTGGGCCTTCACCCCACCAAAACGGCGCTCGCGAGCATTGTATTCTGCAACTGCCCGGGCAAATATCTCGGCATTAAATTCTGGCCAAAATTCCGGCACAAAAACAAACTCAGCATAGGCACATTGCCAAAGCAAAAAATTGGAAATGCGTTCTTCGCCACCTGTGCGGATCATCAAGTCAGGGTCAGGCATACCGGCTGTGTCGAGTGATTGAGAAAGTGTATCGGCGGTGATTGAATCAGAATTAAGCGTTCCGCTTTGCACTTGCGCCGCGATTTTTTGTGCCGCCCGCACCAGTTCCTGCCGACTACCATAATTAAATGCAACAGTAAGTTTCAGTTTCGTATTTTCAGCAGTCAGCCGTTCAGCATCTTCAATCATCCGAACCAATTTCGCATCAAGATTGGCACGGTCACCGATGATCTGGATCTTCACCCCTGACGCATGAAGCTCAGCCACATCCTGACTTATGAACCTACGCAACAGTTCAAGAAGGAACATTACTTCAGTTTTTGGCCTTGTCCAGTTTTCAGTACTGAAGGAATAGATGGTGAGGAATTCTATGCCAAAGTCAGAGGCCGCGCGAACGGCACGCCTTACAGCATCAACTCCAACTTTATGCCCTGCTGATCGTGGGAGCCCGCGCGCCGAGGCCCAGCGCCCATTGCCATCCATGATGATGGCAACATGACGTGGATTCGAAGATTGCAGCACCCTAGTCATTGTTTGGTTCTCAAACCTGCATAATTTCCGCTTCTTTGTGCTTCAACGCAGCGTCCATATCCTTGATCATATCATCGGTCATTTTCTGAACATCGGCTGATTTGTCTTTTAACTCGTCTTCACTGATCTGCTTATTCTTTTCCAATGCCTTCAATTGATCCATGCCATCACGGCGTACATTGCGCACCGCAACCCGGCCTTTTTCAGCGTAGGTATGAGCAACCTTAACAAGTTCCTTGCGGCGATCTTGCGTCAAGTCGGGCATGCGCAAACGAATAACCTGGCCTTCAGTTTGCGGGTTCAAGCCCAAATTCGATTGTTGAATAGCTTTCTCCACAGCAATCACCAATCCACGGTCCCAAACCGAAATTTGCAGCATGCGCGGCTCCGGAACTGAAACTGATGCGCATTGTGAAATCGGCATCTTTGCACCATAGGCATCAACCATCACAGGATCGAGCAAACTTGTGGAGGCGCGCCCTGTGCGTAAGCCACCAAAATCATGCTTCAATGAATCAATTGCACCGTTCATGCGGCGTTTAATATCTGCCGCGTCAAAATCAGGAAGCTGCGCCATCGTCTAATCCTTTGTCACTAATGTAAACTGGCCAGAGCCTTTGAGCACATGCTCAACATTTCCGGCCTCACGAATGGAAAATACCACTACCGGAATCCCATTATCTCGCGCAAGTGCGATTGCCGCAGGGTCCATAATCCTCAAATCCTTGGCTAAAATATCACTAAATGTGATTTTATCAAACCGCTTGGCTTTCGGGTCTTTCTTGGGGTCGGCAGAATAAACCCCGTCAACGCTCGTGCCTTTCAACAAGGCATCACACTTTAACTCTGCCGCGCGTAAAGCGGCACCTGTATCAGTCGTAAAAAATGGTAAGCCCGTTCCCGCCGCACAGATTACCACCCTGCCCTTTTCAAGATGATGAATGCCTTTGGCAGCCGAGTAAGTTTCGCAAACCGAAGGCATTGCAATTGCCGAAAGCATCCGAGCGTCGACACCTTTAGAGTTCAATACGCCTTGCATGGCTAGCCCATTCATCACGGTCGCCATAATGCCCATATGATCCGCAGAAACCCGGTCCATGCCTTTTGCTGCACCGGCAAGACCACGGAAAATATTTCCGCCGCCAATCACCAATGCCACTTCCGCACCTGCATCCGTGCAGGCAATCACCTCATCGGCCATTCGACCAACAGTTTTGAGGTCAATGCCATAGGGTTCCGACCCCATCAAAACTTCGCCGGAAATTTTCAGGAGAATGCGTTTGTATTTTGGTTTTGCCATGATTGAAAATCTCTTTGTCAAAAGCTCTTTAGCGTATCTCTGACGATTCGCTTTTAATCATCAGTTAACAATAAGTCTTCGATAACGAGGCGCTTAAAAGAAAAATAAGTATCCTCAGCTTAAGATAGGTCGCAAGGGAGAACTGAACATGCTTTCACTATTTTTCGATTTTTCAGGCCGTATTAATAGAACCAAATTCTTGTTGGGAATGTTCGGAGTCATCGTTTATTTTGTTTGCTTTGGGTTTGCTATCCAAATCATTCAAGACATTTTTGGGAAAGGCATTTCAGGCTTTCAGTCCATATTTTTCGTTGCGCTGATAATACCTCCATTCTGGTCACTCATCGTCCTTTCAATCAAAAGGCTTCACGATACCAACCGCTCCGGCTGGTGGAGTCTTTTGTTGATCGTTGGAACGCCAATTCTTTGGTATTTCTGTGGTCTACCTGGTGACCTTAACGATAACGACTATGGCGACGGATCGGGATTTGATATTTCAGACGAAATTGAAGCATTGGCAAACAAAGGTCAACCCAAGCCAGCTTTCATTCCAAAGAGCAGCTTCACGCCACCAACTGGCAGCGCGCAACCTTCTCAAAGTTTTGGTCACGGGCCCAAACCAATGTTTGGTGGTCGCTGAATCATACTAGCCTGTGATGCTTTTAGCGGGTGAAACCACGGCGTTGTCATTCGTATCGATGTTTTCACCGAGCACGTGATCAATCATCGCGCGCCAATCGGCCGGTAAATCTCCCCAGTCGGGTAAGCCTGGTGTTGCAGCTTCGAACATTGCATCTGAGGGCTCCCGCAATACTTCGAGCGAAGCTCTGGCCGCCGGAAGATGTGCTTGCCAATTATTGGAGCCTTCGCTCGCTGCAATAGCTTTCGCAATGCGGACCAGCATCGGATCAATATTTTCAGAGGTCATTTCTTCACCTTCGTTGCCCCCGAAGATGGAAAGCGCGTTAACGCAACAGCCGCACTTGACGCAACGTCATATGATTGCACAAAAGTAAACAGCGAGCAAATTGTCTTTGCCCGCTGTTGAAATCTAGAATAGCAGAGTTTTATTTGCCTGACATCTTCGCCACTTCTGTGGCAAAATCATCTTCAGAGCCTTTGTCGATGCCTTCGCCCAACTGCATGCGCACAAAGCCTGTGAGCTTAACGGCAGCGCCAGCCTTCTTGGCAATTTCCTCCAAAACTTGAGCGACAGTTTTTGAGCCATCATGCACGTATGACTGCTCGAGCAAGCACGTTTCTTTGGCATAAGACTTGAGGCCTGAAGCGATGATTTTTTCCATCACATTAGCGGGTTTGCCAGCGTTCTTTTCTTCGAGAACAGCGACTTCACGCGCCAAAACATCCTTTGGCACAGCGTCGAGGCTGAGTGCCACAGGGTTAGTCGCTGCAATATGCATCGACAACATACGACCAAAACCAGCCAGCTCTGTCTTATCGCCAGTTGATTCAAGTGCAACGATTACGCCGATCTTGCCCATACCGGGGGCGATTTGATTGTGTATGTATGAACCAATAGCGCCATCAGTCACTTTAAGTTCGGCAGTACGGCGCACTGTCATGTTTTCGCCGATTGTTGCAACCATCTCGGCCACATATTCAGCAACAGCATGTTTGCTGCCGGGGAAATGCATGGTCTTTAGCGACTCGGTTGAACCATTGGCCAACAATGCCAACTTTGAAATTTCAGCAACCATGGCTTGAAACTTTTCATTGCGGGCTACGAAATCAGTCTCCGAATTCACTTCGACTAAAGCGCCCGTCATTCCTTTAACGCTCAGGCCCACAAGGCCTTCAGCGGCAACGCGGGTTGATTTCTTGGCAGCCTTGGCCAATCCCTTGGCGCGCAGCCAATCAACGGCTTCTTCCATATTGCCATTCGTGGCCGATAATGCGGCCTTGCAATCCATCATGCCTACGCCGGTCTTTTCGCGCAGCTCTTTTACCATGCCAGCAGAAATGTCAGCCATGTCAAACCTCTTCATTAAATATCAAAATGGGCCCGCAACATCGCGGGCCCGTTATGTGTCGTCAAAATTTAAGCTGGCAGTGCTTCAGCAATTGGCTGTTCAGCTGCACCTGCATCAACACCCGAATGATGTTGAGATGCTTCAATGCCGGCCAGAACCGCACGGGACACTAGGTCGCAATACAACGCAACAGCGCGCGCTGCGTCGTCATTACCAGGAATTGGGAAGTTCACGCCATGTGGATCAGAGTTTGTATCAATGATCGCTACAACTGGAATGCCCAAACGATTGGCTTCCTTGATGGCGTTGGCTTCCTTGTTCGTATCAATAACGAACAACAGATCAGGCACACCGCCCTTATCCTTGATGCCGCCCAAAGCCTTATCCAGCTTGGACTTGTGACGCGCCATATCCAAAAGCTCGCGCTTCTTGAGGCCCTGCTCTTGACGAGCCACCTTATCGTCGATCACGCGCAGCGTCTTGATTGATGCCGAAATAGTCTTCCAGTTGGTCAGCATGCCGCCGAGCCAACGCGCGTTCACATAATACTGAGCGCAACGTTTGGCCGATGCTGCAATTTCTTCAGCAGCCGAACGCTTGGTGCCCACAAACAACACACGACCACCCTTGGCCACAGTGTCGGTTACCAGTTGCAAAGCGTTATGCAGCAATGGAACAGTTTGCGACAAATCCAAAATGTGAATGCCATTGCGCGAACCATAGATGTATGAAGCCATCTTAGGGTTCCAGCGATGTGTTTGATGTCCGAAATGAACGCCTGCCTCTAAAAGCTGACGCATAGTAAACGTGACTGTAGCAGCCATGATATTTTCCTTCTCCGGTTGATCCTCCGCAGATGGTTGAGCCGCATGGTGCGGACCGGAAGGAACTTCAGCTATGTGGGGATTTTTGACGTCCCATGTGAAGCTCCAACACCTGCGTGTGACGTTGAACGAGGCGGGCTATAGACGGGGCGTGGAGAACTGTCAAACAGCACTATTTTTGCTAGATAGAGGAAATAATGCTTGACACCGTACGGTGGAGGTGCTATATCTGCCTAGTCTCCAGAATTGGGTTAGCGTTTTGGGACACCTTCCCCCATTTTCAACAACAGTCTTGAGCCCATCAGGAAGACGACGTTGGGGCTGGGTGGATTGATAAAATGCTATCATTGATATCATCATCTTTATGGTCAGCATCTTAATCAGAAACCTGAGCGACGAAACTAAGAAAGCGCTCCGCATCAAGGCGGCCGAAAACGGTCGCTCGATGAACGAAGAGGCACGGTCATTAATTGTAGCGTGTACAATGCAAAAACCGTTTCAAAAAAACCAACCCACAGCAAGTAACTGGGTCGATAAATTGTTGTTGAACCTGCGCTCCATTGGCAAAGCTGAATTAGAGTTACCGCCGCGTGATGAAGCCCCGCCTCCTCCTGATTTCAGTGGGCCGGAGTTCGGGCCGAGTGAAAGTGAATGATCGTTCTGGATACGAATGTGATCTCAGAACTATTCGCCAATACTCCAAACCCAAAAGTAATGACTTGGCTTTCAAGTCAAAACTTAAACAACTTGTATATTACAACGCCAACAATCATGGAACTCTGGTCATGTGCTTTACGTCCTCCAATTGGCAAAAGGCGCCTTCAACTCGAAGAAAAAATTACTTTGATAACTGAAAAATATATTTTAACCGCACCCCCATTTTGGATGAAGAATCTGCAAAGCTGAGCGGAAAATATGTAGGCGATCAATTCCTGAAGCGCCTGAAACCCTCAATAGAAAATTGTCAAATTACCGCTATCGCATCCGCTAATAAGTTCATAGTTGCCACGCGAGATACGAAAGATTTTGAACACGAAGGGACTAGTTATCTTAAACCCATGGGAAGACAATTAAGTGGGGTGTCACCGTAATTCCGTAATTCCACCGTAATTCCAACCAGATATATCAAACTACCTACGCGGTCGTACCCAAGGCTTCTCGGTGGAACGGTTGATGTTGATGCTCACCAAATTGGGCTGCGATGTGAAAGTGGTGGTGCGGCCAGCAGCGGGGGCGAAAAAACAGGGCGGGATTAGTTTTAAGAGGATGGTGCTTGATATAGGTTACTTTCCCTCTCGCCCGTGCAGCGGGGAGAGGGTTGGGGCCCGTCCGGCGTAGCGCAGCGAAGACGGACGGGAGGGTGAGGGGTGGTGCGGCGAGGTGAAATGCTCGTGATAAATTTTTAACTCATCGCAACTCTACAATCAACTCAGAGACTTTAAATTATACGGCGACTTGAGCCGACCAGTCTCGAATCGCGGAGCCTACGCGGGCCACATCTCGCTCATGGAGAAAACCACTATGCATTATGACATTCCTCGATCTCTCAATTGTGTCGAATATACTGCCTGCCCAGTTTATGTCATTAACGAACGGTAGGAACAATTGTTCGTTATTCCGCATTATGTTCAGTAAGTTCGGCAACATCGTAAATTGAATTGGATCGGAGCCTCTCTGAGCGTGCCACCTAACTCTTTCTTCTTCGTCCATTCTGACTTTGGCGGCATCTCGAATTTTTTGTGAAACATATTTTTCCCACCAATCCGCTTCACCTGTGTCTGAGAGTACCTTTGATATCAATTTGCGAACCGAGTTTTCAAAGGCAGCAACCGCTGTATAAACAGTAGCCATAATACGCGCACGAGCAACCAACTCTTCATCTAAATTGTTGATGCCCACCAACTCGGCAATTTTTAAGTTATCTGAAGCGGAATGGTTGCTGTGAATTCGACCAGCCTTGTCCAATGCTTCCTCAGCGAGCGATCCACGAAAAACAAAATTGTAGGCTTTATCTATTTCCTTCATTAAAACAGATGCTCTTTCAGACTTCTGAATAATACGTCATAGACTTTTGGGTCTCTTGATTCAGGTAAAATCAATTGTATATTATAGTGAAGACCTCCAAGGGCAATTCGGTCTGCTTTTGGCACTCTCGGGACTTCATTTTCAGCCTCGGTTGGCGGCATCGCTTGTTGGGAGATGTTTTGTTGGCGACTACCCTCGAAATCGGCCAAAGCGCAAAGTTGAACAAAAGTACGCGCCAAATTTTCGTTTACAACGTCAGTTAGCTGTCCCTGAGATAGAGTTTTAAATTTACTCATGACGTCTTGTTTTGACATTTTATTGGCATTGGTATTTGTCTTAAACAAATCCTCATATGCCTCTTGAATGCCTTCCGCGAGAACTGAAGCTGACTGCGTCTTGTCCAAGAATCGGAAATACCTGTCTGTTGGTTTGCCTACGTCATCTAAAAGTCCAAGCGACTTCAAAACTCCAATTATCAGACGGTCGGTTGCCGATTTGAAATCTAGGGACTCTAAAAACCTAGTTGTAAATTTGTCAGGAGCCTGTGCCTCTTTGATAGCGTCCAATATGGCAGAGAGATTTTTTCCACTTGTAAGATATGAAGTAGGTAACGCCATTCAGTGGATTCCTCACTTTAAAATACTGATAGTAGAGCGTTCATGTTTTGTGCAAAAGCGTCAAATGTAGTTGTTCACATATTTGTTGCTGCAAGCGAGTGACCCCTTTACTTTCACCGGTATGAATTGTGGTTGATATTGAGCTTGCTGTAAGGCCCCTCACCCTCCCATGTCGCTGACGCGCCATGGGCCCCAACCCTCTCCTCAACGAGGAGAGGGAAAGAAGAGGACAAAGCGGTTAGCGTTTTAGGGCGCGGTTTACGCCGCTTACTACTGCTCGAAGAGACGCCACCACGATGTTTTTGTCGATGCCGACGCCAAAAAGCGAAGTCCCATCAACCAGCCTCAGTTCCACATAGGCAATGGCGGCTGCGTTGGCGCCGGTGCCCATGGCGTGTTCGCGGTAATCGGCGATGTCAAAGCCCACGCCGCTGTCTTTGCGGATCGCGTCGACGAAGCCGTCGACGGGGCCGTTGCCGTGGCCGGATAAGGTTTTCAGTTTTCCGTCCACCATCAGTTTGGCGCTGATGGGTTGGTCGCCGTGGTCAGACGGGCTTGAATGTTCCACGAATTTATAGCGGCCATTGCCTTCGAGATATTCGGCTTCGAAGGCGCTCCACAGACGGTCTGCTGCAACTTCAACGCCCTCACCGTCGGCGATGTGTTGCACCACTTTAGAGAATTCGATTTGCAAGCGCCGCGGCAAATCGATGCCGTGTTCAGTTTCCATCACATAGGCGATGCCGCCCTTGCCGCTTTGGCTGTTAATGCGCACCACGGCCTCATAGGAACGGCCCAAATCCATGGGGTCAATCGGCAGGTATGGCACTTCCCAGAGCGGCTGATTGCTGGCCTTCATCGCTTTGAAGCCTTTGTTGATGGCATCTTGATGCGAGCCTGAAAACGCCGTGAACACCAGTTCGCCCGCATAGGGGTGGCGCGGGTGGATGGGCAGCTGGTTGCAATATTCGGCCATGCGCACTAGGTCATTCACATTCGAAATATCCAGTTTCGGATCAATGCCTTGGCTGAACATGTTCATAGCTAACGTTATGATATCAACATTGCCTGTGCGCTCGCCATTGCCGAATAATGTGCCTTCCACACGGTCAGCGCCCGCCATCAAGCCAAGCTCGGTTGCGGCAACAGCGCAGCCGCGATCATTATGGGCGTGGAGGCTATAGATTATGCTGTTGCGGTTTTTGATGTTGCGCACCGACCATTCAATTTGGTCAGCATGGACGTTTGGCGTGGCGGCTTCTACTGTGAATGGCAGATTGAGGATCAGGCGCTGCTGCGGCGTGGGCTCAATGACATCCATCACCGCCTCGCAAATTTCTTTGGAGAAATCGAGCTCGGTGCCCATGAAACTTTCGGGAGAATATTGAAAGCGAATGGCTTGTTTCATGCCGCTTTCGTCCGTCATTTTGCGGATAAGTTTTGCGGCACCCACGGCGATATCCCTAATACCAGCGCGATCTTTTTGAAACACCACGCGGCGTTGCAGTTCGGAAGTGGAATTATAAAAATGCACGATGGCGTGTTTAGAGCCTTGTATGCCTTCAAAGGTGCGGCGGATCAATTCTTCACGACATTGCACGAGGACTTGGATAGTCACGTCATCGGGGATCAAATTATTGTCGATCAAGTGGCGGCAGAAATCAAAATCAGTCTGGCTGGCAGAGGGAAAGCCAATTTCGATTTCTTTGAAACCCATTTTAACCAGCGCATTCCACATGCGAATTTTGCGGTCGGGGCCCATGGGTTCTATGAGCGATTGGTTACCGTCGCGCAAATCGACGCTGCACCAGATTGGTGGGGCGGTGATTTGGGCCGTGGGCCATTTGCGGCCCGGCAAATCGATGGGCGCAAAGGCGCGGTATTTCTGGGTGGGATTTATCATCATGATATTTATGTCTCGTTCTGCTTATTTCGGGTGATTGGATTTGTTCCCCTGCAGCGCCTGGGCAAACGCCCGGAAGGCCCTCAGGGGCTGATAAGCAGAAGCTTCAATAATGTGGCATTCGATGACATGAGCGTTGTGTATCGCAATTTGGCGCTTAAGGCAAATTTTAACCACGGGGTTGTGGTGGCCACAGACAGGGCTTAGTTTTGTCACAGTTTACAGGCAAACGACGACCATCAATTTCCGGGAATCAATTATGATCAAAACTCTTTCTTATGCCGCAGCATTCAGCATGGTTTTTGGCGCGGGCGCTATCGCTGGCACCTGCCAAGATGATGTTGCCAAAATCGATGCGGCTTTGAAAACGGCTTCGCTTGATGCCGATGTTAAGACCGAAGTGACTGATCTGCGCGAGCAAGCTGTACAGCTTTGCGGCGCTGGCAATGAAAAGGAAGGCGTGGATGTGACCGCCCAAGCCAAAGCCCTTCTCGGCGTCGAATAATTAGGCTGCGAAGGCCAATACCGCACTGATCAAGGCTAAAACTGCACCGGTAATCGCGATATGCGAGAACATTTTGGCGCGTGGCATAAGCGCTGTGTTTCCAGTTGCGAGCATTTGCTTAACAGTTGCGCGGGCTGCGAAGTGGCAGACCACGAAAATCAGCACGAATGCCAGCTTGACGTGAAACCATTTGCTCACGCCTGCCATGCTGACCAAATTGGCGAGTAACAAGCCGCCCGTAATCAGAATGATGATCACGGCCGCATCATGATATTTGCGGTTGGCAAGGCGGCCCATCGCAAGGCCCTTGGAAATGTCACCCGTTTGGGACTTGGCCGTAGCGAGATTGACGATGTTTGAAAAGCCGATGCCAATGCCGATTGCAATGGCCAAAAGGTGAAGCGACAATATCAGTTGATGATAGCTCACAGATCAATTTCCCCACTCATCATGCGCACAGCAGAACCGCCGACGCGAACGCTTACGAGTTTGCCAGATTTCACATCGGCTTCAAGTTTTAAATCGGACGGGCGGCCCATTTCATAGCCCTGCTCTAATTGCCAGACGTACTTTCCATCTTGTAGGTTTTCGGCTTTGAGCAATTGCGCAGCGAGCAAGGCTGTGGCGGAACCCGTTGCTGGATCTTCTGGAATGCCGCCTGTGGGGGAATACATGCGGGCGCGGAACGATGCTTGAAGGCTATCGCCACCGCGGGTGTAGATATAGGCGGCATCGGCAGTTCCGCCTAACGGCTTTAACAACGCGGACCAATAAGGTTCGCGGACTTGTGATTTTTCTAAAGCAGCGCGAGTTTTTACGGGCACATAGAAAAAGCGTGGGCCGCCCTCCAAGCTTGTTATACTATGGCCATCAAAGCCAATATCTTCTGGTTCGAGATTGAGAGCTTTTGCCGTGGCGCTGATAGAGGGTAAACCAACATCGACAATAAATGGCACAATAGGTGCTGTGAAAATGCCTGAGCATTGATCTGCAATACGCGTGACTTTGACCGGCGTTAAGCCCGCTTTAAGTTCCAAGCGAATTTCAGTCGAGATGGTGCAGCCGGGTTTGTTGTTTAATTCCGCCAACAAAATCGCCGTGCCTAATGTGGGGTGGCCCGCAAACGGCATTTCCCCGCCCGGAAAGAAGATGCGCACTTTGGCAGTGTTGTTAGGATTTTCTGGTTTCATTACGAAAGTGGTTTCCGAAAGATTGAACTCTTTCGTGATCGTTTGCATTTGTTCCGTGGACAGATGATCTGCGCCGAGAACAACAGCCAGTGGATTGCCGGCGAATTTGCGGGTGGTGAAAACATCGAGAGTGTGGAATTTCAATTTCATGGTGATGAGAAACTGACGTGAATTTTGGTGTGCGGCAAGTAAAACATTGTGCCGATTGTTATGATCTTAAAGCATGTGCACCAGCGCATCATAAATCAGTTTTAATGAAACCAGCAGCAAAGCGATTTCCACCGCTTTGAAGAACGGCCCTTCTGGCAATATTTTGGTGAGTTTGAAACCTGCCCATGCGCCAAACAAAGCCATTGGCACGAGATAGAGGCATTTTTCCAAACTGATCAAGTTGATTTGGCCGAGGAACCAATAGGGCGGAAGTTTCAGAGCGTTGATGATCGCAAACGCAATTGTCGAGGTGCCCGCATATTTCATTTTGGTCAAACGTTGGGGCAGCACATACATTTGAAAAGGAATGCCGCCCGCATGGGCCACAAAGCTGGTGAAGCCCGCAATTGTGCCCCAGAAGAGACCACGCGGCACATCAGCAGGTTTTGCTTCAACTTCTTTTTTCTTGCTCTTGAGATAGAGGTCTACCGAATACCAAACGCCAATTGCGCCGACAATTAGTTTGACTAAATCATCACTGTTAAATTGTGCCGTGGCCCAGCCAATGCCGATGCCAATGGTGGCAGCAAAAACCATGATCTTAATATTCCAAAGGTCAAAGTCTTTTCGGTAAAGCCATAGGCCATAAAGATCGCTGATAACATAAAGCGGAAGCAAAAGTCCGGCTGCGACAACGGGCGAGATCACTTGGGCGAGTATTGGAACTGCTAAAATTCCGATCCCAGGCACGCCGCCTTTTGACGCGCCTACCACAAAAGTGGCAATGGATGCGAAGATCCAGAAGAGTGTTGTATCCATTTACTCTGCTGCCAACTTCAAAGCAGTGTGATCAAGTTTTAAAAATGAGCAGAGTTGCTCGACGACAAAGTTATGGTCTTCGCGTTGGGGAATTCCCGACACAGTGATGGTGCCGACGATGCCTACATTTTTGATGATGATTGGGAAGCAGCCACCATGAGGTGCGATGTCGATGGGGTTGAAGCCTTGAGCTTCGTTGAGCACTTTGCCATTCTGAGCTATCTCGCGCCCAATGTGATAAGAGCTTTTATGCTTGAGCATCACGATATTGATTTTGCGTTGAACCCAATTTTCGTTTTCGGGCACACTACCGGGCAAGGCTGTGAAAAACAATTTTCGGCCGGAAACACGAATATCAATCACAAAGGGATGTTTCTTAGAGGTAGCAGCGGCGCGCATGGCTTGACCGAGATTCCAAGCATCTTCTTCTGAAAACGACGAGAATTGCAGTTTTTGTTCTTGGATTTTGAGTTGGGCGATATCGTCTTCGAGACTCACGAGTGTTGGCTCCATTCTTTGATCATCAGCTTGTCTCATTCGAGCCACAAAGGCTATATCCCAAATAGATTGTGGAAGATTTCAGGACGTGGGAACAAGCGGCTTACCAAACAGTAACCTGTTTGCCGCCTTTTAAACAAAATTAAAAGCGATTACACAGATCCAACGGGGTGAATCAGGACTTCACCACGGAACGAGCACCGGGCCTTAAGGCGGCGGGCGGGCCATACTCATTTATAAGGAATTCCTAAATGTCCAAAACTTTACGTAACATGTCACTGGCTGTGGCTTTGATGGTACTCTCTGCGCCGATGCTCGGCACAGAAGTGCAAGCCAAAGATAGCTTTATGAAGGCTTGCTCGACCAAGTTTAAGGCTGCCAAGGCAGCCAATACGCCAGAAGGCAACATGAAGTGGACTGACTTTATGAAAAGCCAGTGCGCCGCGGATGCCGCTGCTGCTGAACCAGCACCAGCTGCTCCAATGGTAAAGCCAGCTAAGGCTACAAAGGTTGTAAAGCCTGCCGCGCCTGCTGCAGCTGCAACAACGGTTGCCACACCATCAGGCAGCTTCATGCAGAATTGCTCTGCTGCTTGGAAGGATTTGAAAGCCAAGAACGCTGTGCCAGCTGGAATGGCTTGGAAAGACTTTATAGCAGCAAAGTGTGTTGTCACGGGTGCTGCGCCAGCTCCAGCTGTCACGCCTGTTTCCGTGAAGAAAAAGCCAGCCGCTGTTGACACCACTATGGACCCAACACCTGCTGAACCAGATGCAACAAACGTAAACCAAGAGCCGCTGAAGACGGTGGACAAGAATGGCAAGGCCTTTACGCCAGGGCAAATGGCTGCCCACCAACGCGCCCGCGATTGCGGTGCCAAGTGGCGCGCCAATAAGCCAGCTTTCACAGCTCAATACGGCACATGGCCAAAATATTGGTCAGCTTGCAATACTGAGATGAAAGCCGCTCAGTAATTTGGCGATTGATTTATGAGTAAGGGCTCTCGGTTCGAGGGCCCTTTTTTATTTGACCAAGGACTTGAATTGGTTTAATTAGTAATCATGTATGTTACAGTTAAAATCACGAAAGGATAGAACAATGTATCTCGTCACTGGCGCGTCGGGCCATCTGGGCCAAGCAACCATCAACCACTTGCTCACAACCTATAAAATTCCCGCCAACAAAATCATCGCCGTTAGCCGCGATGCTTCCAAGCTCGCAGATTTAAAAGCCAAGGGCGTTCATGTTCGCGATGGCAATTTTGATGATGAAGCTCACCTCACCAAGGCTTTTGCCGGGGCCACCCGCCTGCTGCTCATCAGCACCAGCGCCATGGAACCGGGACAACGCATAAAGCAGCATGTGAATGCGGTTCGCGCGGCTGAGAAGGCAGGTGTTGGCCATGTGGTTTATACGTCGATGCCAAACCCGGTTGGCAATGCAGTTTTGTTTGCGCCCGACCATGAAGGCACAGAAAAAGCTCTGGCCGATTCCAAGCTTGGTGGCTGGACGGTTCTGCGCAACAATTGGTATTTCGAAAACCTGTTCTTCTCTATGCCGCAAGCTTTGGCTTCAGGCACGCAATATTCCGCGGCTGCTCAAGGCAAAACAGCTTTTATCGCGCGTGATGATTTGGCCCGCGCTGCTGCTGCAACTTTGGCATCGGACAAAGGTGGCAAAGCTACGCATACATTGTCTGGTGCTAAAGAATATACCATCGATGAGATCGCTAAGCTGGTGAGCGCTGCCACGGGAAAGCCGCTGAACGTGGTTCATGTGCCGGTTGAAGGCTTAGTGCAAGGCATGATCGGTGCTGGTCTGCCCGAAGGAATGGCCCGCATGTTTGCATCGTTTGATGATGCGACAGCGCGTGGCAGTTTATCTGGCACAAGCGCCGACTATAAGGCGATTACCGGAGCCGAACCTCAAGCGCTTGAACCGTGGTTGAAAGCCAATGCTACGGCGCTGAGTGCTCCAGCGGCTCACTAAGTGTAGTAAAAGAAGGGCCCCAGAGATGGGGCCTTTCTTATTTGACGCTGTGTATTATTTATGGTACATCACTATTAATGATTGAACCACCCAAACCATTGCCGCTTCAGTTCTGGCGTTCCAATTCTGGGCGCGAACCGACACGGGACTGGTTTAAGGAGTTACCATTAAAGGACAGAGCAGTCCTTGGACATGACTTAAAGAGGATTCAGTATGGCTGGCCGATTGGTATGCCACTGGTAAAATCTTTGGGAGGTGGATTGTGGGAAGTCAGATCTTCGTTGCCAAGCAATCGTGAAGCCCGCGCCCTATTTATTGTTGACCAAGGCGGTATTGTTGTTCTGCATGGTTTCATAAAGAAAACTCAAAAGACTCCGCTTGGCGATTTGAATTTAGCACGAAAAAGAATGAAGGAATTTGATGATGAAAATTGAAGCAAAAAATCGTGGAACTCATTTGGATGACTTGTTGCGCGAGGATGGGATTCTTGAGGAGACGACTGCGAAAGCAATTAAGAGTGTTCTTGCTTGGCAAATCTCCGAACAGATGAAAAAGAAACGCATGAGTAAAATGAAAATGGCCGAGGCCATGAAAACCAGTCGTGCGCAGTTGGATCGTTTACTTGACCCTAAAAGCGGCAATGTAACTTTGGCCACGATGCAGAAGGCTGCGAATGCCGTGGGGAAGAGTTTAAGGGTGGAGTTGGTGTGAGTATTTTTTATGGTCAATTTTGGCAAATGGTCAGACCCAAGTGTTCCACATAAAGGTTGGGCCTGCACTTATATTGAAGATTTAGGCTCGCCCGACCAAACATGTGAAATGTGCGAGAAAGAGCATATAAGGTATGTCCATTACATGTCTCATCCGGACTATCCAGGTGAGCTTCAGTGCGGATGTATTTGCGCGGGAAATATGGAGGCCAATCTCGTTGCCGCCCAAAACAGAGAGGCAAAGCTTAGAAACCGCTCCTCCAGAAAACGGAACTGGCCGAAACTCAGAGGTTGGCATACGAGCGTTAAAGGCAATCTCACGATGACAAAAGATGGCTACAGAATAACTCTTTTCAAATCTGGCCAAGGCTTCAAAGCATCAGTCGTTGAGTTGACCAAGAATGTGCCATTCTACTCAAAAAGAATTTTCAAACTTGAACTGGAAGCACAGAGTGCTTCTTTCGACCAAGTCGAGCATATGAAAGAAAACAATTAAGGGCCGCATATCTGCGGCCCTTCACTGTTTCTGGATCACGAAAAAAGTCCGGTAACACGTACCTTTCGGTGCTAATTCCGTGCCTTATCCACCAGCTTGTTCTTTCCAATCCACGGCATCATCTCGCGCAGTTTTGCGCCGACAGCTTCAATCTGATGCGTGTCGTTGTTGCGGCGGATGGCTTTGAAGCGGGCCGCACCGGCGCGATATTCTTGCATCCATTCAGATGTGAATTTGCCAGTTTGAATGTCGTTCAGCACGCGCTTCATTTCTTTCTTGGTTTCCGAAGTGATGATGCGTGGGCCAGAGACGTATTCGCCCCATTCAGCGGTGTTGGAGATTGAATAGTTCATGTTGGCGATGCCGCCTTCATAAATCAAATCCACGATCAGCTTTACTTCATGCAAGCATTCGAAATAGGCCATTTCCGGTGCGTAGCCAGCTTCAACCAAAGTCTCGAAACCAGCGCGGATCAGTTCAACCAAGCCACCGCAGAGAACCACTTGTTCACCGAACAAATCAGTTTCGCACTCTTCTTTGAAGGTCGTTTCGATAACGCCCGAACGACCGCCACCAACACCTGAGGCATAGGACAAAGCAAGATCATGAGCGTTGCCAGAAGCATCTTGATGAATTGCGATGAGGCATGGAACGCCGCCGCCTTTTTGATATTCGCCGCGCACCGTGTGGCCAGGGCCTTTTGGTGCAATCATCACAACGTCAACGGTTTTCTTCGGCTCGATCAGGCCGTAGTGAACATTGAGGCCGTGGGCGAAAGCGATTGCTGCACCATCACGAATGTTTGGCGCGATGTCGTTCTTGTAAATATCGGCCTGCAATTCATCAGGCGTTGCCATCATCAGCAAGTCGCCCCATTTGGCGGCATCGGCCACGGTCATCACTTTAAGGCCGTCAGCTTCAGCTTTCTTGATGGTGGGCGAGCCAGCCTTCAAAGCGATTGCCAATTCCTTGGCGCCTGAATCTTTCAAGTTCAACGCGTGGGCGCGGCCTTGGCTGCCGTAACCGACAATGACAACTTTCTTATTCTTGATCAGATTAACGTCGGCATCCCGGTCATAATATACGCGCATGTGAGTGGTTCCCATTTAAATGATGGGGGGGAATTAGCGGGCTGGGGCAATTAAGGCAAGGGCTGTTCGCGTAAGCCCAGTTTGCCAGAAACAAGGGTGGCCAGCAGGCGCTGTGCGGGTGGCAAACGGCTTATGCCCGCCACAAGATAATCGCGGATCAGGGGCAACAGGATTGAGTCTGATTGATAGAACGGCGTAAACGTGGCCGACATCGCTTGGTACAGTTTGACGTGAAAGCGGCGCGCCTTTGCGTAAATTTTCAATGCTGTTTGAAGGTCGATGTTGGATTTCAGCGCATTGGTGAGCGCCAACATATCAAGCAGTGCCATATTCGCACCCTGCCCCAATTGCGGGCTGGTGGAATGGGCGCTGTCGCCGATGAATACGAGTTTGTTGCCATAGGGCAATGATAATGTGTGGTGATCATAATGTGCCATTGTCATTTGGTCTGGCGAAGTGATTGTGCCTAACAGTGATTCAGTTTCAGGCCACAGTTGTCGCAGCCGTTGCTTCCATGGCTCAAGACCACCAGCTTGCCACTCGGCATAGTTTTTGCCTTTAAGGCTCCAGAAGAAAGCAGCGTGCCGTAGATCGGTTGGGAAACGCTGGCCGATGGGCAGCACACCCATCATCACCGAAGCCAAATCATAACGTTGTTCGAGCGCGTGTTCGTCAAAAGGCGCGCCCGGCCACGGCAAGCTGGCCCAGATGGCACCATAACTCAGGCTGCGTCGATAATCAGGGCCGGAGGCATAGGGGATTAGTGGCGAGCGGCTGTCGAGTGCATCGATCATCAGATCAAACGGGCCTTCGAATTTTCCTTTATCTAGCATCAGAGCGGATCCATCCAAGCCTATAATCTTGGACGACATTTTTATTTCGATCTGAGCTTCAGCCACGGCATTGTGCAACATATGAAATAATCCGGCTCTGTGAACCGCCAGCCCTCGGGCATCTCCCAAACTGTCATAGCGCACATCCAAAACCACGCGGCCTGATTTGACAGCTTTGCCATAAAGGCGGTGGATGGGTGCGCCAAGTTTGCGCATCTCATCACCAAGCCCAAGCCAATCCAGCACGGCGAGGCCTGTGGGTTGCAGGATGAGGCCAGAGCCCAAAGGTTTTGGCGTATCAAACTGATCGAAGATGATTGGGTGGTGGCCTTCGCGTTGCAATGCGATTGCTGCGGCAAGGCCTGCGGGGCCAGCGCCGCAGATGGCGATATTAAGTTTTTTCAAATGAGGACTGCCATCATCTAAACATTACTTTCTTATAATGTGCCTCATGCCAATTGGACTGTTAGTTTAACGGAAATCAGTTTGCTCCAAATTTCAATATCATAAGGATCGTCATATGAAACAGTTTCTTTTAGCGCTTATGTTAATTGCCGTTCCTGTCGCTGCCTTCACAGGATTTGAGATGAAGTTTGGGGCGAAGTCCGCAATAGCGGCAGGTGCGACTAGCCTTGGTGATCTATCTAAGTTGAAAGCCATCATTGCCGATGTGCAGGCTATTGCTGATAAGGGCGATTTAGTGGCTGCTGAAAAGCGCATTCGCGATTTTGAAAATGATTGGGATGTTGCAACGAAAACTTTGCGCGGGCTGAACAAAGAAGATTGGGGCCATATTGATGATGCCTCTGATGCGGCATTGAGTGATTTACGTGAGGCCAAGCCCGATGCAGCAAAAGTGAAGGTTACGCTGGCTGCATTGATGGCCGCGCTCAATGATCCTTCCAAAGCACCATGATTATTTCTGAAGATACCCCGATGTCAAACACCGCCGCCCTGCCCCAGTTTAACCGCGTTCCTAAAGTGACGTTTGATTTTTGGTTGATCAAATTGATGGCCGTCACCATGGGGGAAACGGCGGCGGATTATTTGGGAGTCAATCTGGGATTGGGACTAACAAAAACATCGCTATTAATGGCAGGTGTCTTGTTGGTGGCACTTTGGTTTCAGTTTCGGCAGAAGCGTTATGTGCCTTGGGCATATTGGCTGGCCGTGGTTTTGATCAGCATTGTCGGCACACTGGTGACTGATAATCTGGTGGATAATTTTGGTGTGCCGCTGTGGACGACCACGATTATTTTTACTGTGGCGTTGGCGGCGACTTTCGCAGTTTGGTATAATTCAGAGAAAACACTTTCGATCCATTCGATTTTTACGAACAGTCGCGAAGCATTTTACTGGTTGGCGATTCTGTTTACCTTCGCACTTGGTACAGCGGCGGGTGATTTGGTGGCTGAGTATTTCGGTCTTGGCTATATGGGCACTGGTGTTCTGTTTGGCATGGTTATCGCTTCGTTGTCGTTTGGCTATTTTGTCTTGGGACTTGATGCGATTTTGGCGTTCTGGCTGGTCTATATTTTGACGAGGCCACTGGGTGCATCATTTGGTGATTTTCTGTCGCAACCAAAAGAATATGGCGGCTTGGCCTTGGGCACGATTATCACCAGCGTGATTTTCTTAAGCGCGATTGCGGCGATTGTTGCTTATATGAGTTTCACCCATGAAGGCGAAGAATTGGCGGCTTAGTTAGACGTCACCAATTGCTTCGCGGAACAGCCTTACGGTTTCAGCCATTCCAAATGTCATTGCATCTGCGGTGATGGCGTGGCCGATGGAGACTTCCTTAAGATTGGGCAAGGCTTCGACGAGGCGCGGCAGATTTTCGCGCGTTAGATCGTGGCCAGCGTTGAGGTCGATGCCAATTTTTGCAGCGGCTTTTCCTGTAGCGATCACTTTGGCCAATTCGATTTTCATTGTCGCTTCGTTCAAAGCGCCGCCGTAAGGGCCTGTGAAGATTTCGATCCGGTCGGCACCCGTGACCTTGGCGAGAGCGGGCTGTGACGGATCAGGATCAACAAACAAAGCCACGCGCATGCCTTGCAATTTTAAGCGTTGGACAATGGGGGGAAGAAGATTTCCGCTCTGAACAAAATTCCAGCCATGGTCAGACGTGCCCTGCCCCGGCAAATCAGGAACCAATGTCACTTGATCGGGCTTGTTTTCTTCGCAAAGTTCAAGGAACCGTTCATCCGGATAGCCTTCGATATTATACTCACGACCCGAAAATTCGTTGCGGATAAGATTGCGCAACACTGGCACATCGGCATAACGGATATGGCGTTCATCGGGGCGCGGATGAATGGTAAGGCCGACAGCACCCGATTGCAACGCAATGCGACCCAGTCCTTCGAGCGATGGCCAAGGCACATCGCGGCGGTTGCGGAGATATGCGATGGCGTTGACGTTGACAGAAAGTTTGCAGTTCATAGCTGTTCATTAGCAGGGCTAAGTTTAGGTTTCTATGATCCAATTGTCTCGATTGTCATCAGTCCACTAAAAGCTTTAAACCTTCATCGCCTCGAGCCCTCGACTGATCGCAGCCACGCCGGTACGCGAGACTTCGACCAAACCTAACGGCACCATCAGCGATATGAACTGGTCGATCTTGTCGGGCTTGCCTGTGAGTTCGAACACGAAGCTATCGGTTGAAGCATCTACCACTCGCGCGCGGAAGGCGTCAGCCAAGCGCAAGGCTTCGACACGCTTGTCGCCTTCGCCTGAAACTTTAACCATGGCCAATTCCCGCGCGAGGAAGTTTCCTTGCAGGGTTAAATCGGCAACGGAATGGACGAGAACCATACGTTCGAGCTGAGCTTTGATTTGCGCAACCACGGGCGCCGTTCCGCTGGTCACGATCGTAAAGCGCGAAACATGTTTTTCATGTTCGGTTTCCGAGACTGTGAGCGAGTCAATATTATAGCCTCGCCCGGCAAACAGGCCGATGATGCGGGCCAGAACGCCCGGTTGGTTTTCGGCGACCACGGCAAGTGTGTGAGTGTTCACTTCTAGCTTTTTCGTGTCGATGAAATAGGCCGAACCCGATGCTTCTTTATGTGCGTTCATTTTTGTGATCCTTAAACCAGAGCCTTGCCCTTGGCATCAATCGCGCTACCTACTTCTTCATCCGAAACATCTGCACCCAGCAGCATCTCGTTATGCGCCTTGCCAGACGGAATCATTGGGAAGCAATTGGCCAGATTGGCGACGCGGCAATCGAAGATCACCGGATGGGGCGAGGCAATCATGGCCTTGATTGCATCATCAAGCTCGCCCGGTTTTTCGCAGCGCATGCCAACACCGCCATAAGCTTCGGCAAGCTTCACAAAATCTGGCAGAGCTTCCGAATATGATTCACTCAAGCGATTGCCGTGCAGCAATTGCTGCCACTGGCGCACCATGCCCATATATTGATTGTTCAAAATGAAAATCTTGATCGGCAATTTATATTGAATGGCAGTGGAGAATTCCTGGATGGTCATCTGCACCGAGGCATCGCCAGCAATGTCGATCACCAATGATTTGGGGTGCGCCGCCTGCACACCAACTGCGGCGGGAAGGCCGTAACCCATGGTGCCAAGGCCGCCAGATGTCATCCAGCGGTTTGGCTCTTCAAAGCGATAAAACTGCGCCGCCCACATTTGGTGCTGGCCCACTTCGGTGGTGATATACGTGTCCATGTCTCTGGTCAGCGCAAACAGCCGCTCAATGGCATATTGTGGCATGATCACATCTTTGTTGCTGCGATATTTCAGCGAGTCGACTGACTTCCATTTGCCAATCTCGGTTTTCCACGAGGACAGAGCCTTGTGATCAAGCGCATGCTTGTGCTTCTTCCACGATGCAATCATTGCTTCCAAAGCAGCTGCCACATCGGCAATCACCGGCACAGCCACGCGCACTACTTTATTGATTGATGAGGGATCAATATCGATATGGATTTTTTTGGAGTTGGGTGCAAAGGCGTCCAAGCGCCCGGTGATGCGGTCATCAAACCTTGCGCCCACATTGATCATCACATCGCAATCATGCATGGCCATGTTGGCTTCATAAGTGCCGTGCATGCCCAACATGCCAAGCCATTCTTTGCCCGATGCGGGATAAGCGCCGAGGCCCATCAAGGTGGAGGTGATGGGAATGCCTGTCAGCTCGACAAATTCGCGCAGCAATTTGGATGCGCGTGGGCCGGAATTGATCACGCCGCCGCCTGTATAAAAAAGCGGTTTCTTGGCAGTGGCCATCAAAGCCACAGCGGCTTCAATAGAAGCCATATCCGGCTGGGTTTTGGGCTGATATGATTTTACGATCACGCCAGTTTTGGGTGTGTATGTGCCTTTGGCGAATTGAACGTCCTTGGGAATATCAACAACCACTGGGCCAGGCCTGCCCGTCATGGCCACATAAAAAGCCTCATGCATAATACGTGCGAGATCATTCACGTCCTTCACCAGCCAATTTTGCTTGGTGCAAGGGCGCGTAATGCCAACCGTGTCGCATTCCTGAAACGCGTCAGAGCCGATCAGGTGGGTCGGCACCTGCCCCGTGATCAGCACCATGGGGATTGAATCGGCCAGCGCATCCATGAGGCCCGTCACGCAATTGGTGGCACCCGGGCCAGAAGTGGCCAGCGCTACGCCGCAAAGACCCGTGGAGCGCGCATAGCCTTCGGCCATGTGGGTGGCCCCCTGCTCGTGGCGCACCAGAATGTGCTTTACTTTGTCTTGCTGGAAGAATTCATCATATATGGGAAGCACTGCGCCGCCTGGATATCCAAACACATGCTTCACGCCATGTTCAGCCAAGGCCCGCAAAACCATTTCAGCGCCGGTCATTATCATATCTTCAGCCATAGACTCGTCCTCTTCTGTATGTCTCTCTAACGTCAATTCGCCCAATAAAAAAGGCCCCCGAGAGGAGCCTATTTTCGCGCAACACCTAATCTGCCGGAGGTTAACCCCCAGAGGTGATGCGCGACCGGACGACGACGAGAATGTTTTTCATGGGCGCTTTGATATGGGGAGAGAGCGGAAACGTCAAGCCCCTTAGGATATTTGATGGCGTTGGCCCTGCTCATTGCTATGCCGCAAGGGCAATGGCAAGGTAACGGCATTAACCCAGAAGCTTCGGGAAGCCCCATGTCAACAAACCATCTCGCGCAACGCATGGAAACAGTGCAGCCAAACGCAATCGGCGAACTGCTCAAATTCGGTGCTGATCCGGGGCTCATATCATTCGCAGGTGGCTATCCTGATGGCAGCCTGTTTCCGCTTGCTCAATTGAATGACGTTTATCAAACAGCCATTTTGCAAAATGGTGCGCAGAGCTTGCAATATACGGTTTCAGATGGTGACCCGAAACTGCGCGCCCAACTTGCCGCTCGGTCGACAGCCAAAGGCACGACCTGTACCAGCGACAATATTTTGATCTTGCAAGGTAGCCAGCAAGGCCTCGACTTAGTGGCAAAAATGCTGGTCGATCCCGGCGATATTATCGTGACTGAAAGCCCTACGTTCCTCGGCGCGATAATTGCCTTCCACCCTTGCCAGCCGCGCTACGTGGGCATTCCGATGGACGAAAATGGAATGAAAACCGAAGTGCTTGAGCAAAGGTTGAAAGAAGGCCTGAAACCAAAGTTGCTCTACACTATTCCAGACTTCCAGAATCCAACAGGTGTGACCTTAAGCTTTGAGCGGCGCAAGCATTTGATCGCACTTGCCAACCAATACGACTTCATGATTCTGGAAGACACAGCTTACCGAGAATTGCGCTACGTTGGCGTTGAGCCAGCCACATTGAAAAGCTTGGACACGCAAGACCGTGTGATCATGTTGGGTAGTTTATCAAAGGTGCTTGCACCAGGATTAAGGCTGGGCTGGGCCAATGGCTCGGTATCGATGATTCAAAAACTGGGATTATTAAAGTTGGCGGCAGACACGCAGTGCAGCACACTCAACATGGCGGCGGCCTCGCTTTACCTTGAGCGTTATAATCTCGATGCGCATATTGAAACATTGCGCGACGCATATCAGCGCAAGAAAAATCTGATGCTGGAGACAATCCGCCTGCACTTCCCGCAAGAGGTATCGTTCACCGATCCCGAGGGTGGCCTCTTCACCTGGCTCACCTTCCCGAATGACTTTGATTCCACGCGCTTCATGCGTGATTATGCTTTGAGCAAGGCCAAGGTGGCCTATGTGCCCGGAAGTAGCTTTTTCCCAAATGCGAATGAGCTCAACCATGCCCGCTTTAACTTTTCCGGCCAAACCGACGCTAACATTGTCAAGGGCATTTCTGCCTTGGGCGCATTACTGAAACTTGAAATGGCTAAATTATCATGACGACTATTCACGAAGCCTCCCTTGCTCCGATTGGAAAAAATTTGGCTGAACGTTGGCGCAGTGTGCCCGTCGCCATCATTGCTGATATCAGCAAGGGGGTCTGCCAAATTGATCCGCAGATCAGGCCGCTTTGTCCGGCGGGGCATCAGCCAAAACTGTTCGGTCGAGCGGTTACGGCTCTGTGCGCTCCACCGGATTTCGGGGCTGTGCTATCTGCACTTGATCTCGTGAGTCAGGGCGATGTTTTGGTCATTGCCGCTCAAGGCAACAGCCAACACGCTATGATAGGCGAAATTCTCGGCGGCCATTTGCGCCGTCTAGGGGCTGCAGGCCTTATTTGCGATGGTTCAATTCGCGACGTTGCGGAACTTGCGAGATGGAAAGACCTTAGTTGCTATAGCCGTTTCATCACACCGCGCGGCCCGACGGGTGCGGCACTCGGCGAAGTTAACGCCTCCGTATTATTTGGCGATCTTAAAGTGAGCCCCGGTGATTTGATTATTGGCGATGACGATGGGCTTGCAGCTCTCTCACCAATGCTGGCAGAGAGTCTGATTGTCGAAGCCGAGGCCAAAATGGCGTTGGAAATCGAGTGGCAGAAAAAACTCGCCGGTGGCAAGAGTGTTGCAGAGATTTTTGGACTGGCGCTTCCATAAATTAATTCGTGAGCTGGATTTGAATTCTGGCCCAACCAACTATTTTAGCGCCTAGCCCTCAGCTTTAATTACAGCCAGTGCGACCAACAAGCGAACTATTCATAAAGTTTCTTATGATCGCTTTCGTCACTGGTTTCCACTGTGCAAAGCGTTGGGGTGACAGCTTGCAGTACTTCGGCGTCTCTGGTGGGCATGGGAAAGGAATTCATGAAGACCGTATCGCTATCAGCCTTGGCTAGTGTTTTGAACTTGAAAAATAAACGATGATATTCTCCCCATCTAATCTTGATCTGAGAGTCCTTGAAATTTTGGGCAGTTGTGTTGTGAACCGTGAGTGTTAATTCTTTTCTTTCATTGTCAACTGTTTTCACATCCCATTTTATGAATTTAAAAATGTCTGCCGAACCGCCGTTACACGAAACCTCGGCATAAGCCAGATTTGGCAATGTTATGGCAAAGGCAAACGCAAGAAATGTTTTCATCCGTTTCTCCATCCAAACACCGCATGCACATTAGTATTGGCGCGACTGAAATTAAAGTACTAGATTTGGCAAGTATCTGAACTTGGCTTGTTCATTAACTCTGCGTCGTTCCATGGCTAAATATTGAAGTGGAGAAGTCTTATGTCCAAAACCCCATTTGTCCATTCGGCCCTCATTTTGTTACTTCTCACAGCACCTGCGCATGCAGACGGGATTGATGTATTGCGAGGGAAATTTGCTTTTAATTGGCTTAATGATCCTGCCAAGGCAAAGTGCGTTAAAGTTGACGGGAAATTACTGGGTGAGTTCAAATCGGCACGGTATCATTGCGATTTGAAAGCGAATTCAAATTCTTCCTCAGGTGCGAGCAGCCGCACTTGCACGCAGATACCGCGCAACAAGGAATATCTCATCTTTGATACAAAGCACGCTTGCGACGAAGAGCGAGATACACAAGCTTCAAACGAGTGAGCTCAATTCGACGTTCGCTTTTTGCAAGTGCGCCAAACGTCATTGGTCAAATGAAATAATCGTTTTGCCCTCCATCCAGAGCGCTTGGCGCGCTGTCAGCATCATTTGGCAATAGGCGCCTTCGATTTTGGACTGCGACCCGTAGAGCGGTATTCCGTTTGTGTAGAGAACTTCGCAAGTGGCATCACGCCACGGGATCCAAGCTGTTTGCACCTTTCGTAAATGTTTAGCCGTCGTTTCATCCTCCGGCTTTTTCGAGCTTATGTCGGTTTGTTCCCGGTAGCTTGTATTTAACCGGGCGTCCCAGACCTCGTATTCCCGACCAAAGCAATCCATCATTCCGTAAGTCGTTTGGGCATCATCAGTCTCTAAGCACGCATCGGAGACGATACCGATGCAGTTTTCGTAGGCAAAATGCGGTTTGCTCTGTGCAGCGGCTTCAAGATAGGCTTCAGGCCCGGTCTTCTGCTCGCCCTTAGCCGCATAAGGCACAAGAGTTCCAGGTGATTCATTCTCGGCTTCTTTTTGCTTCTGCGCAGTTTCATCTTCGGTCTTGGCGTCGACAAAATCAAGGCAGGCCTTTACCACGGCCGCATCTTTCGCCAAATTATCCTCAATTGATTGCTCGGCGGCCATACTTTCGTGAAGTGTCATTTGGGTCAGGGCAATAATATTTATAAGAATGGCAAAGACCTTGAAGATGCAAGACATGAGTTGACTCCTCCGTTTCCACTGGCATTGGCCTAGCGTGTCCGACTTGAACCAGTTCTGAACACGAATTCGTGTGATGGCTGATCTTTATAGTTTAATCTGTTCCAATACCAACATTTGATCTCAGCTGGTTTCTGCTGCAATCTGGTAATCGATGGATTCCTCAAAACCAATTCCTATGAAACAAGGTCTAATACGCCCCCGTAAGCGGACTGCGTTTCGCCAGATTCGAATGCTCACTTCACATCGCAGGACTGCGAGGTCAGACCGGACTCTCGCAATCCTGTTGGCGTTCGTGGCGGGTTCAGCAAATGCTGGCGGATTTATTCTGCTTGGCAGTTACACATCACATATGACAGGATATTTGTCTCAGGCGGCAGACCAGTTAGTGCTCAGCAATTATGCGATGGCGTTTACCGCGATTTTTGCAATTGGTCTGTTTACTTTTGGCGCAGCACTATCGGCGATTTCTATTAATTGGGCACGAGGCTATCAGCCGCGATTACAATATATTTTGCCATTAGCGCTTCAAGGCATAAGTTTTTTGGCATTTTCGATCATTGGCCGCAGTGAAAATTACGGGGGCAACGGTCGTCTCGTTGGTTTGGGTCTATTGTGTTTTATCATGGGATTTCAAAACGCGACGATTACCAAGATTTCTCAATCACGTATTCGCACTACTCATGCCACTGGGATGGTTACGGACGTTGGCATTGAACTAGGGCGCTTTGTTTTCAATTTCGTTTTTGAACGTCCTCGCATTTCCGCTGACACCCAAAAACTTTTTCTGCTGCTGCAACTTTTAGGGATGTTTTTCCTAGGTGGTGTGATCGGCGCATTCGGTTATGGACTTATAGGACCCAGTTTCTCATTTGGCGTTGGGTTACTCCTTTTGATCACTGCGATTATTCCGATGGTTTTCATTAAGCGGAAGTAAATTCAACCTTCAACCTTCAACCTTCAACCTCCATCCCCACCACAATCAGCACTTGGTAATCCTGCTTATTGCAGCCACCTACGGGTGGCATTGCGGCACCGGGGAAAACTGGGAAGTTTTCTTGGTCGGCGTGTTCGGGGGTGCATGAATTTGCCGTAGCTGGCGTGTAGCGCGCAGCGCGGCAACCGAGGTGGGTTACGTCATAGAGCGTGGCACCATGGTCCAGTTCCCAATGTTGGATGCCGTCTGCGCCTTTTGGATGAACCGTCAAAGTGGCCGTCGCATCACGGTTTCCCGTCACCACATATTTCCCGGGCAGAATCGGAAATGTAGGTTGCTCCATGATCAGGCCGTGTTCTTCCAACCACCAATCAGCATAGTTAAATTTCCAGCCGCGCGGAGCTATTCCGCCGGCCTCTTTTAAACTGGTATAGCCTGTTAACCTGACACCGCGTGGGCCAGGATCAACTGGCCATAAGCCCCAAGTTTCGGCGCCGACCCCGGATTTGGCTTTGGGATCGCCCAGAGCCGCAATGTATTGGGTGGGTATCCACTTTATGATGGTTTCAGCGGGAGATGAATGAGACATCAACAGCAGCGCTGCAATCATATACGAAAACCGAAAAACTTTATGCATGGCTGTCAACCTCTTTTACAATAAAAATTTTAACGAAATTTAGCACAGCTTGGTTCACCTGTCTGTGCTCTGGCTAATCCCGCACGGTTTGATAAAGTTTCAATTTTAAGGGATTCTCGAAAATGAAGGCAATGTGGGTACTGGTCATTTGTTTTTTTGTGGTGTTTGCACCAAACCTCGCTTTTGCTGAACTTTGCGATAACCCTATCACACAAGCTGACATGACTTATTGCGCGGGATGGCAGTTCAAAAAAGATGATGCAGCATTGAACGATGTCTATGGCCGACTCAAAACAAATTATGCCAAAATCCCAAATGCTAAAACCGCCCTCACAAAAGCTCAGCGGGCATGGGTGGCGTTTCGAGATGCGGAATGCAAATTGGAAGCTGCGGGCGAGGAAGGCGGATCAGCACAACCGATGATCTATAGTCAGTGTCTGTCACGGCTTACGACACTTCGTACTGAACAGTTGCAAAAACGATTGGATTGCCAGGAGGGAGATTTAACCTGCATTGCGGCGGGCGATGCCGCGAACTGATATGCCTACCTCCTTAACACGCATTCATTTTCTATTGGCACTCGCAATCGTTGCAATATGGGGCAGCAATTTTGTGGTGATCAAGTTGGCGCTTAATCATTTGCCGCCATTGTTGTTTGCAACATTGCGCTTTGCACTGGTGGTTTTTCCTTTGGTATTCTTCATCAAGCGCCCGCAGGTGAGTTGGATCAATCTTGCAACCTATGGCGTGCTGATTGGCGCTGGGCAATTTGGGCTTATGTTCATTGCCATGAAAGGCCATATCAGCCCCGGCATCACATCGCTGGTCATTCAGTTGCAGGTGTTTGTAACAATCGGCATTTCAGTTTTGCGAGGCTCTGAACGATTACGTGGCTATCAATATGTTGCACTCGGATTGGCGGTCTTGGGGCTGGCCATCATCGCGATTTACGGCGGTGGCAGCGCAACGCCTCTAGGGCTATTTCTGGTGATTTGTGCGGCGATCAGTTGGGGCATAGCCAACATCTTCAACCGCGCGGCGGGCAAGATCGATATGCTGGCCTATGTGGTTTGGGCCGCATTATTTGCTGTTCCTCCTCTTTTGATTTTGTCATTGATCTTTGAGGGCTGGCAGGCAGATTTGCAAGGATTGCAACAAGCTGATCTTTTGTCGTGGGGCGCTGTTATTTGGCAATCGGTGGCCAACACCATGTTCGGCTATGGCGCTTGGGGCTGGTTGCTGTCGCGATATCCAGCAGCAACTGTCACGCCAACGGCACTTTTAGTGCCGGTATTTGGTATGAGCACCTCGGCATTTTTTCTCGACGAAGGTCTCGAAATTTGGAAGCTTGCAGCGGCGGGGTTGGTTCTCGGCGGGCTGGCGCTCAATCTATTTTGGCCACGGCTCTATTCGCAAATACGGTAAGTTCCACTTTTGCCATGTTGGCCCAAATCAAAGTGGAAGTGGCTGGCGTGAGCTTCATTTGCTCCCGGGCCTAGCACCGTTGTAAAATATGTGCAGGCTGAATGGCGGATTGCGGTGAGAACGAGATAGTCTTTGTTCAAGGAAGAAATTGCGTCTTTCACCAGAATGATCCTGCCATCGGCCAGCTGAATGCGCTCGATATCCACAGCATTACCGACGGCGTGCTCGCTCATTTTGGCAGATGAATCTCCGTTTCGCCCTCGGCACACAAAACCGGGACCTGTATAAAGTTTTGAAATTTGTGATCCCGTTTGCGAAGCAATGGTGGGGCCTGCACTGTCATGAATGAAATTGGCAAATTGCAAAGCAAAGGCGCAATTCAAATTGGGTTGATCGAGAAATTCTAACTTCTGGCCATTCAAGGTGTAGGACTTGAGCTGCACCGGGTTTACAATGATGCAACTGCCCTGCTGTTCGTAGGTGGGATTTGGTACGAAGTTCACATTGAGCTTTTTCAGCGCTGCCTGGCATTCCGCTGCGTCTGAAGGCAACACAGGTGGAGGCAGAAAAACCGGAGGCAGTGCTGCTGCCTTTGACGGGGGGTTGATCTTCTGGACGGGAACTGGTGGCGGCACCTGCGGTATGACAGGCTCAGGCGGAATGGGCTCTGGCACAACATCTATCGTTGGTTCGGGTGAAACAACTTCAGCTGCTAGAGGCTTTTCGCGGGGGATCGGTGGTTTTGGTTTGATCTCTATTACAGGTGTGACGGTCGGTTCAGCTTTCTGTAGAGCTGGGGGCTTGATTATTGGTTTTTTCGATTTTTTCTGAACGCAGCTTTTGGATTTAACGGCTTTACACAATGTTCTTTCGACGTTGCGCAATGCGGATTCAATTGGGTTCTTAGCCAGAACCTGTTGGCAGATTAAAATTACTGCCACAGAAAAAAATACGCAAAGACGAAACCAAACTTTCAAATTCATAGATTTACGCTAATCTGATTTGGTCTTGAAGCAAAATTAAAAATCTATACCTGCCACGCCTTCATTTGACCCCTGAACCAAGTCATTTGGCGTTTGATATAATTTCGGGTGGCCGTTTTGGTTTTTATTCTGGCTTCGTCGAGGGTTATTTCGTCTTTGAGATGGGCGAGAAGTTCCGGAACGCCAATGGCTTTCATCAGGGGCTGTGCCGGGTCAATGTCTGGCAGAGACCGGACTTCGGCGACCGCACCCTGCTCCAGCATTTGATCGAATCTTGCTTCGGCTCTGGCATAAAGTTCTTCTCGTGGCACATTCATGAATACGCGTTCAATATTTGCACCCTGCAATATAGATTCGTTTTGTGCCTGTTTCTGCCACTCTATCAGTGGTTTACCTGTGCTTTCGAAGACTTCAAGTGAGCGTATCAAACGCTGACTATCGGCGACATTGACACGAGCGGCGCTTTGGGCGTGTCGCTTTTCTAGTTCCGCATGAAGGTTGCCTTCGAAGTTCCGCCATTTCTCGCGGATTGCGGGGTCAATGTTGGGCAGCTTGGCTAGGCCCTGCTCCAGAGCCGTGAAGTATAGACCGGTGCCACCGCAAATGATTGGTAGCTGCCCATTATCCCAACAGCTTTTGATTTCGTTTTCTGCTTGGGCAAGCCAAACGGCGGTGGAGAAATCGTCGGCACCGCTGATATTCCCAAACAGCCGGTGCGGAACTAAGGACTCTTCTTCAATTGAGGGCCGCGCGGTGATGATGCGCAGCTCCTTATACACCTGCATGGAGTCAGCGTTAATAATCACCCCACCGCGCGCTTGGGCTTGCGCGATGGCCAAAGCAGACTTGCCGCTGGCGGTTGGGCCTGCAATAAGCAACACAGATTTTTTAATTGTGAGTGGCATATGGATTCCGTACTCGTTCTCATAGCAGCGCCGGGCAGCAGCGCAATCAATTCTAATGTGATTGAAACCCTCCGCAGTTTTGGCGGCGCGCCGCATTGGTTGAGTATTGGCGAGGCTGCAGAGGTGAAGCCGTTTGAGGGCATGCAGGGGTTTCTGGAGTTTATAAAGACGCAGCCGATTGATGCCAACCTTATTCCGGTCGAAAACCGCCGTAAGACATTTTTGATTGCAGATATGGACTCAACCATGATTCATCAAGAATGCATTGATGAATTGGGGGTGATAGCGGGTGTTGGCGATCACATCAAAGACATAACTGCTCGGGCCATGCGCGGTGAATTGGATTTTGAAGGCGCGTTAAAAGAGCGCGTGGGTCTGCTCAAAGGCCTTGACGAAACAGTGATTGCCGAATTGCTCCGTACACGGATCACTTTCATGGAAGGCGGCAAAACTTTGCTGGCGACGATGAAGGCGCATGGCGCTTACGCGGCGTTGGTTTCAGGCGGCTTTACGGCATTCACATCTCATGTGGCGACAGCGCTAGGTTTTGACGAAAATCGCGCCAACACATTGATCATTCAGAATGGTAAGCTCACAGGTGAAGTAGCCATGCCCATTCTTGGCAAAGAAGCCAAAGTAGAATCATTAAAACGCATCTGCTCTGCACGCAACATTTCTCAGAATGATGTGATCGCGGTCGGTGACGGCGCCAATGATATTCCAATGTTGCTCGAAGCTGGAATGGGCGTGGCACTTCATGCCAAGCCAAAGGTGCAAGAGGCCGCAAAACTGAACATCAATCACGGTGACCTCACAGCGTTGCTCTATTTGCAGGGCTATATGAAGAGCGGGTTTGTGTTTGGATGATTTCGAATTGCTGCTTACGAAGCTTGAATCTGCAGTTCTTCAGTTTTGCGCTTCCCAAACAGCCTACGGATGAATTGAGAAAACGCTTCCATCAGCACGAAAATCACCGGCGTAATAAACAGCGTTAAAACCTGGCTGACCAATAACCCGCCAACCACAGCGACCCCCAATGGTTGCCTGAGTTCAGAGCTCGCGCCAGTGCCAAGCGCCACAGGTAAAGCACCGAGTAGTGCGCAGAACGTTGTCATCATAATCGGTCGGAAGCGGCGGGTTGCTGCTTCCTGCATCGCAGAGACCGCATTATGAGTTCCGTCTCTGGTGAGTTGCAGTGCCACGTCAATCATCATGATGGCGTTCTTTTTCACAATGCCGATTAGCATGAGTAGACCAATCAATGCGATCATCGAAAAATCCATGCCCATAATTTGCAAGGCGAGCAATGCGCCCAAGGCAGCAGACGGTAACCCAGAAAGGATGGTGAGGGGGTGAACGAAGCTTTCGTAAAGCACCCCGAGCAAAATGTAGATAATCAAAATCGCTGCGCCGATTAACAGGCCTGTGTTGTTGGTCGATTGCTGGAATATCAATGCGGCACCCGCATAACTGGAAATGACTGAAGATGGCAGCGAGATTTCTTTTTTGATTTGTTCAATGCGGCTGGTCGCTGTGCCGAGCACAACACCTTGGGGCAAGTTGAATGATACAGTAACTGCCGTCAGCTGACCCGTTTGGTTGACCGATACTGGTGATGGGCTGCGGTCTATCGTGGCAAAGCTTGCCAGCGGCACCAGGTTTCCGTTGGTCGCGGGAACCCTGATAGATGCCAGCATGCGTTCGTCCCACGGACGAGACTGATCGTATTCCAGAATAACATTGTAACTGTTGCCAGTGGTTTGAATTTGGGTGGCGATGTTGCTGCCAAAGCCATTTTGCAAAGTCTGGCGTAAAGTGGCGGGGCTGATGCCGAGTGCACTGGCACGATCAAAATCAAGATTCACGCCGGCTTGAAGGGCGTTGTTCTGCAAGTCAGATGTCACTTCAACAAAATTTGCAGTGTCTTTGCGCATTGCATCCGTCAAGACTTGCGCCCACTGACGTGTGAGATTCGCGTCGAGCGATTGCAGCACCAATTGATATTGGCTTTGCGTACTGCGGCCACCAAAGTTGAGTGATTGCTGCGGATTAACGAATCCACGCAATCCGCCGATATTTGAAATATCTTTGCGCAGGCTTGCCACCACCGTGTCGAGCGTGCCGCGCTGAGCTTTAGGTTTGAGTTGCGCCGTGATCGAACCAGAATTGTTACTCGCACCGCCAGGGCCACCACCCACAAACGATAAAATATGATCGACAGCTGGGTCAGCAGAAACGGCGTCAGCTGCTTGTTGTTGCAGTGCCAACATTTCGGGATAGGAAATATCTTGTCGTGCCTGTGTCGAAATGGAAATTGTTCCAATATCTTCGGATGGAAACAGGCTGCGCGGTAAAATACTGAATAATGCAAATGAGGCATAGCCGGTTCCGAAAAATATCAAAATAATGATCAGTTTGTGACGCAGGCACCAGCCGACCATCCAGCCATAGCTATCCGTAATTTTGTCGAAGAGTGTTTTCTTTGGATTTTCGACATGAGTTGAATGAGGCAGGCGGGCCGCCAACATAGGAGTGACCGTCAATGAGATAAAAGCAGATGATAGAATAGCTATCGTCACCACGACGCCAAATTCATTGAACACTTTCCCGATAATGCCGCCCATCAACAAAATTGGAATGAACACAGCGACGAGCGATAGTGACATCGAAATGATTGTGCCTGTCACTTCGCGACTGCCTTTCAAGGCGGCGGCAAATGGCTCTTCGCCCTCCTCGACCAAGCGTACGATGTTTTCCAGCATCACGATGGCATCATCAACGACAAGGCCAACAGATAGCGTTAGCCCCAACAAGGAAATATTGTCGATGGAATAGCCAAAATAATACATCACCGCAAAAGTCATTAGCAGACTTAATGGCACCGCGATGCCGGGAATCAGTGTTGCCGAAACACGCCTTAAGAATAAGAAGATCACGATGACGACAAGAATAATAGTTAGGCCTAGAGAATACTGGACATCCTCGACGGCATGTTTGATCGATACTGAAGCGTCATTGACGATGTTGATTTTCATGCCCGCCGGAAGTCCAGCTTCAAGTGCTGGCAATTTATCTTTTACAGATTGAACCAGATCGACTGTGTTGGCAGCGGGTTGACGGATGACCGCTATAACGATTGATTGTTTGCCATCTAGCCAGCTGCCCTGTTGCAAATTTGAATAACTGTCGAGAACACTGGCGACATCACCAAGCCTGGCCGAAGCGCCATTTGAGCGGGCGATGATCAGTGTTTTGAAGGTTTCGGCGCTGGAGCGTTGCGTCTGCGAATCAATAGTCATTGACTGACTGTCGGTCTGGAATGACCCAAGTGGTGTTTGGTCGTTCGCGACTTTCAATGCCTGCGAAACTTGGTTGAGCGATAATCCGCGCGATGCCAGTTTATCGGGGTCGACCTCAACGCGCACGGCATAGGTTTTTGAACCAAAGATTTGCGCTTGTGCCACACCTGTGATTGTTGAAAGAGCCGGCGCAATTACATTCTGCGCCATATCATCCATCTTGGTCAAAGGAGCGCCGTCGCTGGTGAGCGCCAAGAATAATACAGGCGCACTGGCAGGGTTTGCTTTGCGGTAGCTGGGGGGAGTGGTGAGGTTTGCAGGCAATTGCCTCTGCGCTCGGCTGATGGCGGCTTGCACATCTGCGGCTGCAGCATCAATATTGCGGGTGAGGTTAAATTGAATTGTGATATTGGAGCTGCCCAAATCTGAACGCGCGGTGATGGTGTCGATCCCGTCGATTGTTTGAAACTGCTTGATCAGAGGGGTGGCGACGGAGCTGGCCATGGTGTCGGGTGAAGCGCCTGCAAGATTTGCGGACACGCTAATCGTCGGAAAATCGGCCTGTGGTAAAGCTGCGACTGGTAATTTCGAATAGGCAGCTAGACCGCCAAATAATATTGCCAGCATCATGAGGACTGTGGCGACGGGGCGTTTGATGAATAAAGCGGAAATGCTCACGGTGCGGTGCTCTGCGCTGTTTCTTCAGCGTTAGCTTTTGGTTTTTTTTGTTTTGTAGAATTGGCAGAAGTTGCTTTTTTGTCTGGAGCTGCAGATCCGATCTTAACGGCTGAACCATTCACTAGATTTATTTGACCTTCTATAACAACTTGCTCGCCAGCGCTCAGACCTTTGGCAATCCCCGCCATCTGATCTCCGCGCAGGGCAATCTCAACAGGCCTTACTTCAATCGTGTTATCCTGTTTCACAACGTAAACTGCATTGCCGCTGGCCGTTGGTGTTACAGCTTGGTTCGGCACAAGAATGAGATTTTCGATAGCTCCCGCGGTCACGTCAACGTTGATGGCTTGCCCGCTCAAAAATGTCATGTCGGCATTTGGAATTTCTGCTCGCATTTTAAAAGTGCCCGAATTGCTATCAATGCTGGTATCAACAAACACGATTGGGCCTTTCACAGTTTGAGACTGTGCGGTGGATTGAGCCGAAACATCAACGGTCAGTGTGCGATCGGCAAATGATTTGTGGATTAGCTCCGCGTCACGGTCTGGCAATGCAAATTCGGCGTAAACCGGATCAAGTTGCATGATTGTTGCAACCGACGTGCCCGGAGCAACAAAGGCACCTGGAGAAAGAAGAATTGTGCCAAGCTTGCCATCAAATGGAGCGTGAATTTCAGTCAAGGAAAGTGTGACCTGATCAGCGGCCAATACGGCTTGGTCGAAGTTCACTGCGGCAGTGGCCACCTTGGCGGCTGTATCTGCATCATCGCCCGCCTGCTTGCTATTCAAACCCTTATTCAACAAATCCTTCGCGCGCTTTGCTGCGATGTTTGCATTATCCAAAGTGGCTTGGTCTTTGATCAACGTTGCCTGATCCTTATTGATCGTGGCGCGGATGACGCGGGTATCGAGTTGAGCAATGAGTTCATCTTTTTTGACCGTCGCACCGTCTTTGACCAAAACCTCCGCCAAAATGCCCGAGCTTGCTGCGGTGAGTATGGATGAGGCAATGGGCACAATCGTTCCGATGGTTTGGCGGGTGATGGGCAGGCTGCCGGGCTCTGCTTTCGCGACCAGCACTGTGATCGGCCCTGCGCCGCCGCGCTTTTTGCTGCCGCTGCCTGTTGCGTCTGCACTGGTTGCGGTTTTTGCGCTGCCAAATTTTGACTGCCAAAGCGCTGTGGCTTGCGGCAACCATTTCGTCTGGGTGAAATAGCCCGTGACCAACACGGCAATTACCAACAGTAAACCAATCAGGCGTCGTAGATTCATCGATTATTTGTTCCTATTTCCGAAGTAGACGATAAAACTGCGTCAAATCCGTTGCACGTTAATTATTTTGCAATGCAGCAATGCATTTAAGAGCGGGTTGATCGCACACTGCTGACAGCAACTGTCAACAGTGACCTTTCGTTCCGATGGATCACACCCTATATGAACGCCTATGGGACATTCAAGGCAAGAAGGTGGATTCGTGGAGGCTCCTCAGCCTGCGCTCGAGGGTTATGAGCTGCCGGAATCAGCGCGTGCTGGTTTAGAAGCTTTGCGGCCTGAGATTGGGATCATCCCAGCTTATGTTCCCTATAAACCACCGAAACCTCCGAAATCTGAAGGTGGCAAGCGGTTAGAAGTGGTGTCGGAGTTTGAGCCGAAGGGTGATCAACCCACTGCGATCAAAGAATTGGTTGCAGGCGTCAACGCGCAAGATCGCGACCAAGTGCTACTCGGTGTCACAGGCTCAGGAAAAACCTTCACGGTCGCAAAGATCATCGAAGCCACACAGCGCCCTGCCCTGATCATGGCACCGAATAAAACTTTGGCGGCGCAGCTTTATGGCGAATTCCAGCAATTTTTCCCGAATAATGCGGTCGAATATTTCGTATCGTACTACGATTACTACACGCCTGAAGCTTACGTTGCGCGCACCGACACTTACATCGAAAAAGAATCCGCCATCAACGAACAGATCGACCGTATGCGCCACTCGGCCACTCGGGCGTTGTTAGAGCGTGATGATGTGATCGTGGTTGCCTCCGTGTCCTGCATTTACGGCATCGGTGACGTTGAGACCTATTCAGCCATGGCATTTCAAGTGAAGAAGGGCCAGCGCATTGGACAGCGTGAGCTGATTGGCGATCTTGTAACGTTGCATTACCGCCGCAATGATCAGAATTTTGTGCGCGGCACGTTTCGGGTTCGCGGTGATACGATTGAATTATTCCCGTCGCATTTCGAAGATCGCGCTTGGCGCATTTCGCTTTTTGGTGATGAGATTGAAGGCATCTCGGAATTTGATCCGCTTACGGGTCAAAAAACAGCTGAACTCGATAACATCAAGGTCTATTCCAATTCGCATTATGTGACGCCAAAGCCCACGCTGGAGCAGGCGGTGTTGCGCATTAAGAATGATCTGCGCATTCGCTTGGCGGAATTCAACGCTGCAGGTCGGATATTGGAAGCACAGCGTTTGGAGCAGCGCACATTATTCGATATTGAAATGATGATGGCCACGGGATCTTGCGCGGGCATTGAAAATTATTCGCGTTATCTGACGGGCCGCAAGCCCGGTGAACCGCCACCGACACTGTTTGAATATCTGCCAGATAACGCGCTTGTGTTTCTCGACGAGAGCCATGTCACAGTTCCGCAAATCGGCGGCATGTTCAAGGGCGACTTTAGCCGCAAGGCCACGCTGGCCGAATTTGGTTTTCGCCTGCCCTCCTGCATTGATAATAGACCGCTGCGTTTTGAAGAATGGGAAGCCATGCGGCCGCAATCGATTTTCGTTTCAGCCACACCCGGCGGCTGGGAGATGAACCAAACCGGCGGCGTGTTTGCCGAGCAAGTGATCCGCCCCACGGGCCTCATTGATCCGCCGGTGATCATCCGCCCGGTCACTACACAAGTTGATGATCTGATAGCTGAATGCAAAATCGTGGCGCTGTCGGGCATGCGCGTTTTAGTGACCACGCTCACCAAGCGCATGGCCGAAGACCTCACCGAATATATGCACGAGCAAGGCATTCGCGTGCGCTATATGCACAGCGATATTGATACGATAGAGCGCATCGAGATTTTGCGCGATTTGCGGCTGGGTGCGTTTGATGTGTTGATCGGCATCAATCTGCTGCGCGAAGGTTTGGATATTCCAGAATGCGCATTGGTGGCGATTTTGGATGCGGACAAGGAAGGCTTTCTGCGTTCGGAAACATCATTGGTGCAAACCATCGGCCGCGCCGCGCGCAACATTGACGGCCGCGTTATTATGTATGCCGATAAAATCACTGGCAGCATGGAACGCGCCATCGCCGAAACCAACCGCCGACGCGAAAAGCAAACCGCCTATAATCTGGCCAACGGCATTACGCCCGTGTCGATCCGCAAAAACATCGTCGACATTATGGGTAGCATGTATGAGCAGGACCATGTGCAGGTGGATGGCGGAATGTCCGAGGGCGGCGCTCCGCTAGTCGGCCACAATCTGCAACGCGTGCTGGCCGACATGGAAAAGCGCATGAAAGAAGCCGCTTCGAATTTAGAGTTCGAAGAGGCGGCGAGACTGCGCGATGAAGTGAAGCGCTTGAAGGCGCTGGAGCTTGCGGTGATGGATGATCCGCTGGCGAAGAATTCAAATATTCAAACGGCGGAGGCGAGCTGGCCGAGTGGGGCACCAGCAAAGCGGCGTGCGGGAAGTACAGCGGGGCGAGCTGGGACGAAGACGTTTAGGGGGAAGACGCGGTGATCTACTTTCGCGACCGTTTTCCATCGCGCAACTTTGGGAAATGACCATGTCGTTCTTCCTGTTGAGACTCGATCACCCGAGCACAAGTCTAATTTGGAAAATCTCTAAGACAGAAGCCAAAAGAGTTGGAGTTCATAACGCAGAACAGGTTCCCAACTGCTACTACTCCTGTAGCGAAGATGAATCGATTTGGGATTGCTTTAGAAAGCATACCCCCTGGTTTGGGCCAGATAGTAAAAACCCTTTTCATGAGCTTAGTTTGAAGCCCGGAAATTTCTATCCCCGCATGGCTAGACCGACAGGCCACAATCTTGGTGAAACTCCAGGTTTAAATCCTAGCACTGGTTCCGAAAAAGACACCATTGCAGTGGCCCAGAGCCAACTTGTCGCACTAACGCGCCAATTATATCGAATTTGTCAAACGGTCCATCCAAGTTCCAAGACTTTTAACGCTTTTGGACACGACATTAGAAATCTGTTGATACTTGCTTGCACGGAAGTTGAAGCGCACTGGATAGGCATTCTGAAAGCCAACGGAGTGTTAAAGAAGAGATATAAAACTTCTGATTATGTAAAACTTTGCCCCGCCATGAAGCTCGGAGAATATGGTGTGCAGTTTCCCGCATTTCCGTGGCTGGATCCAATTCATCCCTTCCGATTGTGGTCTCCTAATGGAAACCCAACTCAAGACATACCGTGGTATGATGCTTACAACGCTGTGAAACATGACCGAGAGTCCGAATTTGAGAAAGCAACGCTCCAGCATTTATTTGAAGCGCTAAGCGCTTGCTACATCATGGTCGTGGCTCAATACGGAACCTACTCCAGAATTCACCAGCATTCAGAGCTAAGTGCATTTTTTGAACTACATACAGTTCCAGAGTGGCAATATTCTGATACATACAATTATCCTTATGAAGAAAATGAAGGGAAATGGACCGCCGTCAATTATCCGTTCTCCTCCTAAAACTTGCAGATTACGGTGACAAGGATTACGGTAGGATACGTTGACAGTGCATAAAACTCTTTTCACGCCGCCCGTTGCATCCAGCATTCAACCAGCGAGTTGTCTAGGTCTTCCAAACTTCGCATAAGCTACGGCGGACAAGCCGCGGTGGTGATGGTAAAAGGGGGGAGTGGAAATCTTTGCAAAAACCTACTATACAGCAACTATGACTAAGCTGGAAAAAATTGAACAAGACATTGCCACCCTTGCCCCTGCGGACGTGCGCAAGCTTGCTGATTGGCTTGAAGAATACAAATCTGATCTTTGGGATCGGCAGATGGAAGATGATGCGAAGTCTGGGCGGCTTGATAAGTTTGCTGCCCGCGCACTTACTGCGCATAAAGCTGGGAAGTCCACGCCGTTGTGAACCATTTCGCTGACCCCGATTTTTGGAAGTGCTACAATAGACTTTCAAAAAACAATCAGAAGATGGCCGACAAATATTTCGCTCTTCTTAAATCTGATCCAAAACACCCGTCATTGCATTTTAAGAATGTTGGCAAATATTGGTCGGCTAGGGTTGGTATTCATATGCGCGCCGTTGCAGTCGCCGATGGTGATGATTTCATCTGGTTCTGGGTTGGCCCGCACTCACAATATGACAAACTGATTCGCTAGACAAAAAAAGGCGGAGCTTGCCGATTTGGCTTGATTTTACCTTACTGCGCAAACCCACACTGCTTCTGTTCCATCTCAATCTGCTTAGTAATGCGAATGGCGTTCTCAGCGTAGGCTTGGGTCACAGAGCCATGATTAATGGTCTTGTCTTTCAGTGGGCTAACCGCTTCGCACAAATGAAATACATGCGGTTCGGAAGACTTGGCGGCTCCGGCTTCGGGCGCTATCCAATAGACCACATCGGTGCCGTTGGGATTGGCGGCGGATTTCGTTGCGGCAGCTACATCAGCGGAATCGCGGGCGATGTCTTGCGCTTGCGCGGCCACCTCGGGTGAGCAAGCTGTAGTAGGTTGGCCAGCTTTGATCTGGGTTGCGCAGGCGTTCATGTCCTGCGTGTACTGCTCAACAGACGGAGGTTTGAAACTGACACCCATCACAGTTGCAAGCACAGCCAGAACAGCGCCAATGCCGCCCGCAATTTGTTTGTTTTTGGGGTCCATGTCCTTGTCCAAGAAGATCAGGGCAAGCAAGGGCAGAAAGGCGATCATTCCAATAATCGCACCAAGCTGGTTCTGAACAAAGAAGCGAAATGGTTCAGCCTTGGTGGCCGGACTTTGGCGGTTAGCGGCTTTCCACAACATGCTGCCTGCAATCGCAAAGACCGCAATGCCAACCAGTAAACCGATCAACAGCGGAAGATTTCCGTTGCCGCTGCCAGCGTCAAACTTGTGTTGCTTGAGCAAATAAATGCCCGCAATTTCTCCGCCAATAGACACAACCCAACACAGCAAAGCGAAAATCCGTAGCCGCCGAGAAGCGCCCTTCTGGTCTTGCGTTGCAGCCCATGCTTTGGTGACGTCAACTTTTTCGGTCGGCTTGTTGTCTGACATAATCTTATCCCCGGTTCAATGTTTCGGCATTATAAGACCGAGTTTGGCATAATGTTGGGCGTTGTCAATAATAGACCCAATTGATTGCGCTGTAGCAGTAAGGCGGAGCTTTTGGGGGCATATAGAATTACGGTGGGATTACGGTGACGAATTACGGTGACACCCCACTTAATTGACTTCCATCTCACCCCCTGCTAACCACTCCCTCATGGCCAGACTTGCTCGCGTTATTGTTCCAAACATACCCCACCATGTCACCCAGCGGGGCAATGGTGGTGCGCGTGTGTTTTTCTCTGATGATGACTATGCCTATTACCTCAAACTTCTCAAAGCCGCTTGCGTAAGCGAAAAGCTGCGTTGTCTTGGCTATGTGCTGATGCCCAATCATGTGCATCTCATTCTCGTGCCGCGTGACGAGGCGGGCCTCAGCAAGGCCATGTCTGCGGTGCACCGCGCCTATGCGGGCCATTTGAATGCGCGCCGCAAAAAAACTGGTCATTTTTGGCAAGGCCGCTTTGGCTGTGTGGCGATGGACGGCCAACATGCGCTGAGCGCTTTGCGCTATGTGCTGCTCAATCCAGTGCGGGCTCAGCTTTGCTCCAAACCTGAGCAATGGGATTGGTCTTCGGCCAAGGCCTATTTGAAGGAGCGCGATGACGGCCTGACGGATAGGAAAGACATGCTGGCCATCTGCCCTGATATAAAGTCCCTACTGATTGAAAGCCCTGAACAAAATATGGCAGAAATGCTGCTGCGCCGTGCCGAAACCATCGGTAGGCCATTGGGTAGTGCTACGTTCCTAAGTAGACTCGAACGCAAACTGGGTCGTCCCCTCAAAGCCGCCAAACGTGGGCCAAAATCTGCTGTGAGGACGAATTAAGTCGGGCGTCACCGAACTGCGGTTTACTATACCAACATGACGAGCCTTGCCCATCGCTTGTCTTTGCTGCAAATAAACTGCTTCAAAATATCTTAAAATTAGCGCAACTGGCGTGCATCGCCTTTGGCAAAATCGTGAGCGAACTACTGGACACTCTTTCGCCGAACCTGAGGCCGCTATCTATATTGATAGACGGCATTTCTGTGGGCTGTTTTACATCACCAGAGACTTGCCAGTCAGATTGGATCCGACTACAAAAAAATGCGCTCGGAACCTTTTATCAAACTTTTGAATGGTGCCAAGCTTGGCAGAAAAAAATTGGGGTGCGATCAAATATCCAGCCGGTGATCATCATTGGAAAATCCGCTGAAGGTGAAGCGCTTTTCATATTGCCATTACAAATCCGCAAGCGATTTGGGTTTGCTGTTTTGGAATGGTTGACCCAGCCTGAAAATAACTATGGCCAGGGTTTGTTCTGCAACAGCTTTGACGAAAAAGATTGGCAGATTTGGTTTGACAAGAATATGGTAGCGGTTCTCGCTCGTGTCCCAAATTACGACCTTGCCACTTTGATCAACATGCCCGACCGGGTTTTGGGCAGAGTTAATCCGTTATCAACGCTCAACACCTTCGTTTCTGCTGATCAATCTTTTTTGACTCGGTTGCAACCTAATTTCGAAAAACTCCAAGAAGCAAAGCGAACATCGCGCTCAATCAGTAAAATCCGCAGACGTGATGAACGTCTGGCAGAACTGGGCCATTTGGAGGTTCAGATATCGACGCGCGGACAGATTGCTTTGACGAGCCTTAAAGAAGCGCTGCAACACAAAGAGTTCCAACTGGCTGAGCTGGGTGTTCATCAATTTGCCACCCAAGATCTGAATACGTTCTTTGGTGACCTCGTCGAAAAAGCTGATGAACCGAATGCCGCATTGCATATTTTTCGCCTTCAACAATCCGGAAAAACCATAAGTGCTTTGGTGGGAGCGTCTTACGCGGGTACATTTTGGTTGATGATATTATCAATGTCTCGAGATGGGCCGCTGCAATTTTCGCCGGGCGATTACATTTTGCGGAGATCAATGGCTTGGGCGTGTGAGAACAATTTGCAGTATTATGATTTCGGCATGGGACAATCGCAATACAAAGAAATTTGGGCGGATGAGGAAGTCCAGCTCTACAATTACTTCGCAGCCAAGACGCTGAAGGGATTACCACTCGCAGCATTGTTCATGTTTTACAATGTTGCGAAGCGTTTGATCAAGAAGACTCCATTTCTTAAGTCTGTGTTTTTTCAATTAAGAAAATGGCTGCGCGGAAAGAAAGCCGTTTAGACTGTCTCTTCTTTTTTAAGTTCGAGCACAAAGCGAGTGTAAAGCCAGCCAACGCCGATCAGACAAAGTCCGAGGCCCAGCAAGCTGGCGATGCGCCACAAACCGCCAATCTCCCAGAGATCATAACCAAAAGCTTTGAGTAAAGCCAAAACCATAACCACCATACCACCCAAACGGATATTCTTGCGTTCGAGTTTCAATCCAATAACAAACATCAGTATTGATAGCACTAACCACGCCGCTGAGAGCGCATATGACTCAGCATCACCGCTAAATTCGGGAATTATATATTTGCCCTGAAACGCCATTTTGGTTTGCAGGGTGACGTAGACCACGGACAGCACCAAGGCCAAAATGCCCAATCCGTTGCGCCACCAGACTAGCCCAATGGCGTCAAGCTTGCGCGCAATCAATGCCAATAAAACCACAGGAGCGAGATAGGCCATGGTCAAAGAATTGAATATGATGTTGCCTTGAATCTGATCTCCAGATGCAAGAGGGTTGAGCAGTAACATGCTCATCAGAACTATTGCTGCACAACTGCCAAACAGTAGAATTCGTGCACCCCATAGCGATACAAACGATGAGAACAGTTGCTGCCTGTAAGCCAGACCATAAGCCATGCCCAGCCACGACAAGATATGCGCCGACATTTCGAGAAGCGTCATATCATGGCGCACGAGATCACCACCAATCAAGGTGTGGAGTTCAAGCGACACGAGCGACACCAGCAATGCGAGACTGATACCTTCAAGCGCTACCTGCTCGCGGCGATAGTTTTCATTCTTCAGCCAGCGGCTGGCCACAAATAATGCCACAGCCGGAATGCCATAACCATAGATCGGCCAATGCCCGCCCCATGGATAAACCGCACCCTCGTCCCAGATTTCGCGCGAAACAAACAGCCGCACTGCTGCAAAACTGCCAAGTGCGCTGGCGACCGCGCCAATCAAACGCGCCGGAAGAATACGACTGTAATAGGCAGCCGCTACTGCAAAAATTGGAATGGCAATTGTATACCAGATATTATCAAACATCCGGTCTAAGGCGAAAAGTCCGAGCAAGGCTGCTCCAACAATCAGACTCGAAATTCCAAATTGTGGCTCGACGTCGTGAAGCACCGAACGCTTTACCCACGCCAAGCCTAAAAGCAATGCCGCCAATATTGCGCCAAACAAAGCCCAGCTATTTGCACTCCAAACAAAATCGGCCCTGCCCCATGCGCCAAACAGGAATATGAATGCCGCACCAGCGGCCAAGGCGGCCCATGGTTGCGCAGTTTGTTTTTTCAAAAATCCAACGACGCCCAGCCCCGCAAAACCGAGAAGCCCAACCATCATCCAATTCACAAAGCGCGGTGGCTCAGAGAGGCCCGGAACAGTTGTCCAAAATCCATGCTCATCGAACGCCCATTCATGAAATGACACATCGGGCCAGCCCATAAACATGATCCATGTGCACAGCGCCGCCAGCAACGCCGCAACGCTTGCCCCATTTTTGAACCAGCTAAATGCCGCAATCAAAGCCATGCCCGTCAAGAACCACAGTATTGCAACGGGGGCGTGTTGTGTTTCAAAGACTTGCTCAGAAAGCAATGCCGAGCCCGCAACCATCCCACACACGCCTAAACTCATCGGCTTGCTCATACTCACGACTTTGACGAGACTGCCACTTTCCTCTGCAAATATGGCACGGCCTTCAAGCATCAGTGTTGCGCCAAGACCCAAAGCAATAGCGAACGCACCGATTGGCCAAACATCGCCCGAGGTGAATGCCCCTCCGCTGATCCACAACAGTCCCCAAACAAAAGCACCAGCGATGCTGAGATAGCCCAGCCACCACCAATTGCGGCCACGCAAGGTGAGGAACGATGCAACCACGATGACCAGCAGATAGGGAAAGAAGCTCCACGCATTAGGATGGGTGGCTGTCACTAAAGCAGGCGCAGAATATGCACCGAGTAGCCCAAGCGCTGCAATCAGTGGCCCCTGCACGCGTGCAAGCCAGAATGCGGCCATCGCCACCAAGCCTAGCCCAATGAAATCAACACTGGGCGAAACCAAATCATAAAGGCCGTAAGCCGCATAAACCACCCCAAAACCCATCACCAATCCGGCAGCAGATAATGCAGCGGGTACATAATCAACCATGCTGGTGCCACGCGAACGGCGCACATATTCACCTGCTGCTACTAGTCCAGCGGCAATGATCAAACCAATGAGGACGCGCAGAAAAGGCGATATCAAACCTTGGTCGTGGGCATATTTGATAAACAGCAGACCAGCCAGCGCAATGGCGACACCGCCAACCCAGACAAACCAGCGTGATGCCAAGTTGCGTTCAATGTCACGGGATGGAGCTTGTGAAACAAAAACGGGTTCAATAATTGCTTCTGTGGCTGGCTCAATTTTCTCAACCGTCGGCTCGGGTGTGACTTCTATTTTTGTTGTGGGAGTCGCGATCTCAACTTGCCGTGCTTCAGATGGCAACACCGAACCAACAGAAAGACCGCTGAGTTGCCTCTTGATCTCATAAATGCTGCGCTCCAAGCGCTGCGCCTTAAAAAATCCGATGATGCCGAGGACAAATCCCCCGAACACCACTCCCATGATCAAGAGTCCTAATACTAAAAAATCATCCATGCCTTGCGACTCCCAACCCTCATTCCAATTTAGAAGAGTTGCCGGGCAATGTCGAACATGACAAAAGACCAGCCATGAAACCACGTAGCGAGATAAGAAGCACTCTCAGAACGGATGATAGAATCCGCTGGGAAGCGGCGTCTGGCTTGACACTTTATGAGACTGCGATTGCCCGTATGGACGCAGAAGTGGCGGCAATCGGCACGGGTGCCACTGAACTCATCTGGCTCGTGGAACATCCGCCAATCTATACTGCGGGCACCAGCGCCAAATCTGCTGACCTCGTGGATGCATCACGCTTTCCAGTTTATGAAACGGGGCGCGGTGGGCAATACACCTATCACGGGCCCGGCCAGCGCGTGGCCTATGTGATGCTCGATCTTAAGAAGCGCGGCAATGATATTCGAGCTTATGTAGCGGGTTTAGAAGATGTGATTATCGGCACACTGGCGGATTTCAACATCATCGGTGAGCGTCGCGAAGACCGCGTTGGGGTTTGGGTGCAGCGGGGCATTCGTGAAGACAAGATCGCAGCACTGGGCATTCGCGTCAGAAAGGGTGTGACGTTTCATGGCTTGTCGATCAACCTAAAACCTGATCTTTCGCATTTCAGCGGTATTGTGCCTTGCGGTGTGACCGAACATGGCGTGACGAGTTTTGCTGATCTTGGCATGAACACAACCATGGAGGAACTCGACGCAGCTCTAAAGATGAGTTTTGTCAAAATATTCGGTAAACTCGTATAATGTAACTTGTAATGTTTCCGTTAAATTGGTAATCAACTGCTCATAAGAAACAAAGAGGAATCATCCATGAAACTTTACTATGCACCCGGCGCCTGCTCCATGGCCCCACATATTTTGCTCAATGAACTCGGCAAGAAGTTCACGATTGAAAAGATTGATATGGGCACCAAGAAAACCGAAGGCGGCAAGGACTTCAACAAGATCAACGCAAAGAGTTATGTGCCAACTCTCGAAATCAAAAAAGACGAAGTGCTGACAGAAGTTTCAACCATCCTGCAATATCTGGCCGACAAAGCCAAAGCTACCAAGATGCTACCAAAGGCGGGAACGATGGCGCGCTATCGTGCAATGGAAACATTGAACTTCATCGCCTCAGAATTGCACAAAGGCATGGGCGGATTGTTCAACAAAGCTATGCCAGAAGAAGGCCGTAAAATTATTATTGAGCGCGTTTCAAAGCGTTTGGATTATGTTGATGGATTATTGGCCAAGACGAAATTTATTGGCGGCAAGACTTTCGGCGTGTCTGACGCTTACGCCTTCACAATTATGAACTGGGGCGGCTGGGTTGGTATTGATATCAAAAAATGGAAAAACATCGCCCGCTTTATGGAAATGATGGCGGCAAGGCCATCAGTGCAAGCTACGATGAAGGCTGAAGGTTTGTTGGGGTAAAATAATATCGAACTCTCTACCCATGAATCACTCACAAACGTCATTCCCGCGAAAGCGGGAATCTTTGTTTTTTGCATCAAAAACACAGATGGCCGCTTTTGCGAGCATGACGGCTTAAAATATTGAGCTAATCAGAAAATGGACATCCTCACTCTTTTCGGCCTCGTCGCTATCTCAATGATGCTCATCACTTACACGTTGGAAACACGCAGCCATTGGTTCGTGTTACTCTTTGCGATCGCCTGCGCGCTGGGTTCCACCTATGGGTTCCTGCAAGGCGCATGGCCGTTTGGGTTGGTTGAGGCTGTGTGGGCCTTCATCGCCCTCAAACGTTGGACTGATCGGCGCAGCAGTCGCTAATGCGTCAACGCTTCTGCCGCAGCTGGCAATGGGCCATAGCCGTTTTCTTTGAGGAAACTGGCCAGGCCTTTCAGTATCGGAATTGGCTTTAAGTTATCAGTTGGGCAATCTTCAATCTTTTGGCCGCTTGTGCAAACTTGCGGGCCAAACCCTGAATTTTCTTTCATATTGCGAACTACTTTTGCCCAAGCTGCGTCACCCTCGCCCAGCCTGATTTTGTTGGCCACCCAACCTGCCAAAAATCCATTCTCTTGCCACAAGTCTGGTCGCACCTTGGCTTCAAATTCAGCACCCGCCATATCTTGTATTAAACGCTTTCGCATTGCAGGTTCGTCAGTCACGTCTTCAATACTGCCATTGCGCAATTTGGCAATGCGCAATGGGGCAAGTGACCCCGCATAAGAATCAAACGCGTAGAGAAATCGGTTATCGACACTCAGCAATTCCTGTGCGCCATCGCCGTCAACATCCTCAAACCAATACCCATCGCCATCCAATGCAGGTTGATCAATCAACGACCATCCAACATTTTGCGAAGGCTTAAACACGACCCATGTTTTGGTGCAGCAATGCGCACCACCTGCATAACGCGTGAAGACAAGTTGTGGCGTATCCAATTTGGGATCAAGCCTTAACACCGCAACACCCGGCGTTTGCGGGCTGAATCTACCTTCCTTGTCGACCACAAACGTGAACTCGTTGGCCCCTTTATAGCCACCGGTCACAGTCGTTGTGGCAACGGAATCTGAAACCTGTTCGAGCTTTGCTTCAAATGAATAATCCCCTGACGATAACTTTGCGGGCTGATCAATCTTATAAAATGTCCAAGTCGTTCCTTGGTCGACTTGGTCCCAAACAATACCAGTGTATTTTTCACCACTTGAAAGCAGTGCGTCTTTTGGCAAATCCGGGATATATTCGTTATTCTTCTTCAACTGTTGAATTGAAGATGCCTCATAAGGCCCTAATATAATGGCGTAATATCCATTTTCAGATGAAGCAACCTTGGCACCCTTATCAACATATCGAAACTCCCGCGCAATGCCGATAGCTGTATCCAAATCGTGGGTTGAAGCAACCGTCAACCAGTGCTTATTGCCTTTTTGCAACAGCGTTTCTGCTTGGGTGCCCACAGTCATCAAACCAAGCAAACCAAAAGATAAACCAAAATTTATGCGCATAAAAACCTCTCGCCATATTGCTGCGGAATTCAGATACATCGCGGCAAATATATGTTCGAAAACACGGCATTTGCCCTGAAAGCTTAACTCCGCTAAAGCGCCCCTCATGAACAAACATGTCCCGAAAGTTGGTTTGGTGCAACTGGGTTGCCCCAAGAATTTAGTCGATTCAGAACGCATCCTCACTTCATTGCGTGCCGAAGGTTATAAAATTGCCCCAGGTTATGATGATGCTGATGTGGTGATCGTCAACACTTGTGGTTTTTTAGACTCAGCAAAAGCCGAAAGTCTCGCCGCCATTGGTGAAGCCATGGAGAAGAACGGCCGCGTGATCGTGACCGGTTGCTATGGCATTGAAGCTGATACGATCAGAAAATCTCACCCCAATGTTCTGGCCGTCACAGGCCCACATCAATATGAACAAGTGGTGGCTGCTGTACATGAGGCGCTGCCGCCGTTGCATGATCCCAAAATGGATTTGGTGCCCCCGCAAGGCCTGCACCTCACACCACGCCATTACGCCTATTTGAAAATCTCCGAGGGCTGCAACAATCGTTGCTCGTTCTGCATCATCCCATCAATCCGTGGTGATCTCGTGTCGCGCCCCATGGCCGCTGTGCTTTACGAAGCAGAGCGCTTGGTAAAGGCGGGTGTGAAGGAACTTCTCGTCATCTCACAAGATACGTCTGCTTACGGCGTCGACATCAAATATGCCGAGAGCAAATTTAGAGGCCGCGAAGTGCGCGCCAAGTTTTATGATATGGCTAAGGAGTTGGGCGATTTGGGCGCGTGGGTGCGCATGCATTATGTCTATCCCTACCCGCATGTTGATGACGTGATCCCACTGATGGCGGAAGGTAAAATCTTGCCCTATCTCGACATCCCATTCCAACACGCTGCGCCTGCTGTGTTGAAATCAATGCGCCGCCCCGCAAACCAAGAAAAGGTTTTGGAACGCTTGGCCAAATGGCGCAGTATCTGCCCCGACATCGCCGTCCGCTCCACCTTCATCGTCGGCTTCCCGGGCGAGACAGATGCGGATTTCGAATATCTTTTGGAGTGGATGAAAGAAGCAAAGCTCGAACGTGTGGGCTGCTTTAAATATGAACCGGTTTCGGGTGCCAAAGCCAATGACTTGGGCTTAGCCCAAGTGCCAGATGAAGTGAAAGCAGAGCGTTACGACCGCTTCATGGAAGCCCAACAAGAAATCTCCTCAGCCATTTTCCAATCCAAAGTGGGCCGCGAGATTGAAGTGCTGGTTGATGAGATCGACATTGAAAACGACGAAGCCATCGCCCGCAGCAAATGGGACGCGCCGGAGATCGATGGCAACGTATTTATTCCAGGTGCCACGGATTTGAAGCAAGGCGACATCGTTAAAGTTAAAATTGTCGAAGCTGAGGAATATGATTTGATAGGGGAGCAGGTCTGAACTTCGTCTTCCACCGGTCGCGGGGGACGACTCAGCGGCTACTGCGCGCCTTTAATCACTTGATCAACCTCTGCCATTGCCTTTTCACAAAAGCCAGCAGCATCGGCCTTGGCATCACCTTGGGTCTTGGTCCAAAGCGCGTCTAAATCGGCTTGTGCGAGGCCACTCTTTTGTTCGAAGTGTTGAACGGCATTTCCAAGCGCTGATGACTTGGCGCTATCAAGCTTTGGCTTGCACACTTTGCCAGCAACACCAGCTTCATAAGCGGCGATCAAATCTGACGGAGCTGTCTGTGCAACGACTGCACCTACGCTTAAAGCCGAAGCGAAAATGACCGAAAGTAAAAGACGCGATTTCATGTAGTCCCCCGAATTTGGTTGAGCTTGCTTAATGCTGATGAATCGTGACGTGGTTAAGGCCATAATGTGGCGTCTTTCATGAAGGCTAAAGAAGGTTAAGAAACTGCAAGCTGCCATCAAAATCATTTTTGCGCCAGACCCTGCGTTGAGCGGCTTCCTCGTCCGTGCCCCAAGCGGCAATTTGAAAATCCTCATCGACATGTGCCGCCTGCCATCCCGCATCTGGGGTTATCTTGCCCGCCACTAACATGAGGCCCAGAAGCGCTGATCCAGTTAATGTCGTTAAATTATGCGCAACTGTGAGACGGAATTCATCGAGGCCAGCCACATGATTCTCAACTACTGCAATCGTTGCGGCATCTTGCGCTTGGTGGATAACGCCCGTCACCACCTTAAAATTCACACCCATTTCTGCTTTGGCCCAGCGCAAAACCGGATCCCAAGCACTCGCCTGTAAGATCGCAAGCGCCTCTGGCTCAGCTGCGCGGTAACACACCATATCGGTGCCCGAAAACTCAACCACTTGGCCCGCCACAAAAGCTCGCTCTCCCCCTGCCCGGTCAATCGCCGTATTGGCCATTTTGGTTAGAGGCATTGCCGCCGGGTTGATCACATCAACTTGCGCGTTCCATTCAGCGGCCACAGCATCAGCCAGCGCTTGCGAAGGCAAAATGAGTTTTGCCTTCATCGGCGTTTTTACGATGCGGCCATCCAGCGCAATGCACATCTCATCCGTCACTGTTGCAAGCGCATAGAACTTCTTAGGCAATGGCCTTACAATGCGGTCACGCGAAAGCCGTTCCCACCGCTCGTCTGCTGTCTCAGTCGTCAAATCTTTGCGGTTCAAATCCAAAACTTTCAAAAGTTGCAATCATGTGATCAGGTAGTGGTGCTGTCACATCCACCACCCCTTCGCGCGGATGTGGAAACATAATGCGACGCGCATGAAGATGTAAACGCTTTGCTACATCTTCAGGCATATCCACATCACCACCGTATTTATTATCACCCAATATGGGCGTGCCGATATGGTTCATATGCGCGCGCAGCTGATGTTGCCGACCAGTCAGCGGCTTTAGCGAAACCCAAGCTGCCAACTTGGTTTTATCCAGCACGGAATATTGCGTGACGGCGGATTTTTCATCTTCTTCCTCGCCCTCGCGCGAAGCCCGCATGCGGTCACCGTCTTCACTGCGCGCTTTAATCAGCGCCACATCAATTTTGCCCTGCGCAGGTGAAGGGATGCCTTTAACCACCGCCCAATAAGTTTTCTTCACAATGCGCGTGGCAAATAATTTTCCCAAAGCCGCAGCCACAGCCCGCCGCTTGGCAATCACGATAATGCCCGATGTATCGCGGTCGAGCCTATGCACCAGCAAAGGCCGCTCGCCCAAATCTTTGCCAAGGCCCATGAGCAATCCATCAAGATGGATATGGGTTTTCGTGCCACCCTGCACTGCAAAACCAGATGGCTTGTTCAGCACGAACAAATCCTTATCCTCGTGGAGAACCATGCTCATGAACAAGCGCCGCTCAGCATCAGTGAGCGGGGTCACATCTTCTTTGGGAACATCAGCAGGCCGCTTATCAAAGGCCAGCGGTGGCACACGAATATCCATGCCTGTGGCCAATCTATGATTTGGTTTCACGCGGCCAGCACCAACGCGCACTTGGCCTGTGCGTGTTAGTTTATTCAGATAAGCAAAATTGACTTGTGGAAAATGCACCTTGAACCAACGATCCAATCGCATGCCGTCTTCATCTGCCGACACTTCATAACGCTTAACTTCCGCACTCATGCGTTAAGCACCCGCGAAACCATGAAGCCGCCAAACACGGCCAAGATCGAAAACCCAACTGAAGCCAAAGCATAGACCAGCGCCATGGAATTTTCCCCACGCTGCATCAATCCAAATACATCAAGCGAGAAGGCGGAAAACGTCGTAAACCCACCCAACACGCCAGTGGTGAGGAACAGCCGCAAATCCGGTTGACCCGCAAATTTCTCCGCCAAAACCGCCGAGACAAAGCCAATCAAAAAACTGCCCACAACATTCACAGTTAAAGTCGCCCAAGGAAAATTATTTCCGAGCAAATGAGGTGCGGACATATTTACACCAAGGCGCAATACAGAACCTAAGGCACCACCGAGTGCGACCCATAGGAAACTCAGCATTAGAGCCAACCCTTGTGCCGGAAATACCATAGTGGAACGATGGCCGATAAAATCATAATCAAAATCGCGAAAGGATATCCATAAGCCCAATCCAATTCCGGCATGGCCTTGAAGTTCATCCCATAAAGTGACGCAACCAAAGTGGGGGGCAGGAACACCACAGATGCAATAGAGAATATCTTTATAATGCCGTTTTGCTCAATCGAAATCATGCCCAGCACAGCATCGAGCAAGAAGCTGATCTTGCCCGTCAGATAACCCGCATGTTCGGACAAAGATTGAATGTCACGCTGCACCACTTTAATGCGCGCTTTATTCTCACGCACTTCCTTGGACACTTTCATCTGATCAATCACCGCCTGCATGAACGCAGTCATGCGCGCCAATGAAACGAGGCTCTCGCGCATCTTGGATGTGAAGTCTCCTTCCTCACCCACTTTGCCCAAAAGCTCTTCTAGATTTTTAGGCTTCTTGCGCCGCAAAGATTTCTGTGGCCGCAGAAACGAAGTGTCAAAGACCTTTTTGGAAGTTTCATCAACAATCGCACTCACCCGTTCCAGATGATCAGCGCCACGGTCCACCACAGCTTCGATCAGGCTGATCAACACGCCCCAACCAGACATGGCAGTTGTCTGCGGTTTCATTGCCTGTTTTACATAAACCGGAAATGCCTGCGGATGGTGATAGCGAATAGTGACGAGCTGTCTGTCTTTGATGATGAATGTGACAGGCGATGACTCAGGTCGATCATCGTCACCACGACGGATCAAATTTGCTGTCATAAACGCCGCACCATCATCCTGATACAACCGCGATGAAGCCTCGATTTCAGCCAACTCGCCACGGGTTGGAATATCGATGCCCAACGCGGCCTCAACCGCCGCTTCTTCAACATCAGTCGGCTCCACCAAATCAAGCCAAACCGCTGCCTTAATCGTGGCTGCAGAACACTCCTTAGGGTGCTCAAACAAATGATCTCTCTCAGTTCCATAAACAGCAAGCATAGAAGCTGCTTAACAAGGCCAAACGCTTCTGGCCACTGGAATTTATCTGTGATAGATCGACCTGAGCTTTGACGAATTCGTCAAAGCTCAGAAAAGTTGATCGACTAAGATAAGCTTAGGGCGATTTTGACTTTTCTGCGAAAAGTCAAAACGCTTAAGCCAGCTGAAATGTTAAAACCAATTCATATTATCGGCGGCGGCATGGCAGGCTGCGAGGCGGCTTGGGCATCGGCCAATGCGGGCGTGCCCGTGATCCTCCACGAAATGCGCCCGCATGTTCAAACTGACGTGCACAAGACAAAAGATTTAGCCGAACTCGTTTGTTCAAACTCTTTCCGTTCGGACGATAAAGACAATAACGCCGTTGGCCTTTTGCATGAAGAAATGCGCCTTGCGGGATCGCTGATGATGGCCGTGGCCGAAAACCACAAAGTGCCCGCAGGTGGAGCACTCGCTGTCGACCGCGACGGTTTTTCCTCAGAGATGACCAAGCGCATCCAGGCGCACCCTTTGATTGCTATCGAGCGCGGTGAGATCGACGGCCTGCCACCGGAAGATTGGGACAATGTGATCATTGCCACAGGCCCGCTCACATCTGAAAAACTCGCTAAAGCGATCCAAACCAAGACAGGCGATGAAGGCCTAGCTTTCTTTGACGCCATTGCCCCAATCATCCACCGCGAATCGATCGATATGTCCAAAGCCTGGTTCCAATCGCGCTATGACAAGGTGGGTCCCGGCGGCAACGGCAAAGATTACATCAACTGCCCTTTGGATAAGGCGCAATATGAGACCTTTATCAACGATTTGATTACTGGCGAAAAAACTGATTTCAAAGACTGGGAAAAATCCACACCTTATTTCGATGGCTGTTTACCCATTGAAGTGATGGCCGAGCGCGGCCCAGAAACCCTGCGACATGGCCCAATGAAGCCAATGGGCCTCACCAACACTCATAATCCCACCGTCAAAGCTTATGCAGTGGTTCAACTGAGGCAGGATAACGCATTGGGAACATTGTATAATATTGTCGGCTTCCAAACCAAATTGAAATATGCCGATCAGGTGCGGGTGTTCAAATCCATTCCGGGGTTGGAAAATGCTGAGTTTGCGCGGTTGGGCGGTCTTCACCGCAACACTTTTCTCAATTCTCCCAAACTCTTAGACAATAGACTACGCTTAAAACTTGAATCGCGGCTGCGCTTTGCCGGGCAGATTACGGGTGTTGAGGGTTATGTTGAAAGTGGAGCCATGGGCATCATGGCAGGCCGCATGGCAGCAAGCGATCGGCTGGGCAAAACCTACACCACCCCACCCGCCACCACAGCCCACGGCGCTTTGATCAACCACATCACCGGCGGCCACATCGCCACCACCGATAACAAAACCCAAACCTTCCAACCCATGAACATCAACTTCGGCCTCATGCCACCGCCAGATGCACCGAAGAAAAACGCCGAAGGCAAGAACTTGAGCTTCAAGGATAAAGGTGTGGCGCGGAAACATGCATACACGCAGCGGGCAGTGGAAGATTTTAAGGCGTGGCTGGCAACTTAAAAACTTTCGGCCTTAGCGGATTTCCACAAAATCCACTGCTTGCGCCAGAGCATAATTTCGGCACCTGTTTTCAAAACATTTCCGCGCGCGCCATTGAGCTTCTTCAAATAGGCCTCAGTCAGCGACACATGCAAAAAAGCTGGCATAACAGAAGGTTTAATTGTCCGAGACAACTTCTGCGCCTGATCCAGTCGCAACCTTATTTTCTCGCGCAACTCCGAGAACACAATGTTTAATGAAGCTTCATTTTCATCGGCAATCACATCTGCCGCTGATGCATCACGCTGCTTCAATAGATCCAACGGCACATAACACCGCGCCATGGCCCGGTGCCTTGGCAGTGAACGCATGAGGCCAGCTAAGCCGTAAGCCACACCTGCCAAGCCCGCCACATCAGCACTTTCAAATGCTTCATCACGCCCAAGTACCAGTGAGGCCATCTGAATAAGCGCTGAGGACGTTTCACCCAGATAGCCTTCAAGATCAGTCATGCTCCGCATTGGATCGGCATAAAGATCAAAAATCTTGGCCTTCACCAAATTTTGTAAGGCGTGTTTGGGCAAATCACCAACCTCAATAGCAGCCGCCAAACTCTGCGCCACTGGATGTTGCTGTTCCACGCCACGATAAATCGCATCAATCGTATCCAGCCACCATTGATAGCGAATCTCACCAATACTTGCGTCACTCACCAATTCGGGAATGCGTGAAACTTCAATGTTGAAAGCATAAAGCGCGTGCAAATGTTTGCGAGCAGCTTCAGGCGCAAACAATGACGCGAGAAAGCGGTCTTTATCCCCTGCCCGCACGAGATCAAAACAATGCTGATCACTATCCATCAGGCGACAGCAACAAATACTGCGGCTACACGGCGGCGTTCAGACAGAACCTGATTATAGGTGTGCACCGCAGAACTTGTACTCATGAAATCAAATGGCAGGTTTTCTCTGGCAAATAGTTCTAGCGTCGCGCGCGGTGGCCGCGCCATTTGAGCGCCCGTTCCTAACAATACAAAATCAATATCAGCACGTTCAACTAACAGCTCAGAAAATTCAATGCCGTCCCAAGCGCGCATACCGCTGGGCAATACCATCAGATTGCCTAAATGCGAATGATCACCAAAGCGAAATCCGCCATTGCCAAACGAGGCAATAGCATATTGCTGCGGTAGAAATTTCACTTCTTAGAAGCCACGGCCTTCCCATCAGCCGCAGGCAGTTCACGCTTGGTGCCGAGCAAGATCAACACAGGAGCAGCAACAAAGATTGATGAGTAAGTACCCACGATAACGCCCCAAATCATCGCAAAGGTGAAACCCCGAATAACTTCACCACCAAAGATGTAAAGCGCCAGCAACGCCATCATGGTGGCAAGCGACGTCAAGATCGTGCGCGGCAAAACAGAGTTAATCGAATGATCAATCAGATCTGCTAACCCCATAGATTTGAATTTGCGCAAGAATTCGCGAATTCGGTCGAATACCACAACAGTATCGTTGAGTGAATAACCAATGATCGTCAAAATCGCGGCAATGATTGAGAGGTTGAAATCCAACCCAATCAAGCAAAATAGGCCGATTGAAAGTGTCACGTCGTGGAGCAATGAAAGAATGGCACCCAAAGCAAACTGCCATTCAAACTGGAACCACAAATAAATCATGACGAATAACAAGGCGAGCAACACAGCCGAAATCGCTTGCTGGGTTTTCTCGTCAGACACCGTTGGTCCGCTGGTTTCAGTTGAACGAATTTCAACATCTGCGCCAAGCGCAGCTTTCAATTTTGCTTGCGCTGCATTATCGGCAGTCTCGCCACCCTTTTGAGCCTCAACCCGAATTTTTACATCCGTTGGCCCGCCAAACTGTTGCAGCTCAACCGCACCAATCCCTAAATCATTCAGTGTTGTCCGCAGCTTATCTATTTCCGCGGGCCCTTTGGTGCGGATGGTTATTACCGATCCACCCTTGAAGTCGATGCCGTAATTCAAGCCGATTGTGGCGAATAGAAAGATCGATGCTGCGCATAAAATACCAGAGATGAAAAAGCCAAAACGACTCCACCTCATAAACGGATATTTGGTGTCGTCCGGAATAAGACGAATAGGTTTCCAAGCCATTAGAGGGTAATCTCCTTGGGGCGTTTCCATTTCACCCACATGGCAACCATGAATTTGGTGAGTAGGAACGCAGTAAACAAAGTGGTGGCAATGCCCACAGCAAGGGTGACAGCAAAGCCGCGAATTGGACCGGAGCCCACACCGAACAAAACCACCGCCGCAATCAGTGTTGTGACGTTGGCGTCAAGAACTGTCGCAAACGCGGCTTTAAAGCCAGTTTCGATTGCGCCCATGGCCGTGCGGCCATTGCGCCATTCTTCGCGAATGCGCTCATAGATCAGAACATTTGAGTCAACCGCCATGCCGAGTGTCAGCACAATACCAGCAATGCCGGGCAGTGTGAGCGTGAAGCCAAACAAAGACATGATCGCGACCAGCATCAGCAGATTGATTAAGACGGCAATATCGGCAATAACTCCATAAAGCCCGTATGGCAGCAGCATGAAAATCATAACCGCAATAAGCCCGACTAAACTGGCAATTAAACCAGCGCGGATCGAGTCTGCGCCGAGTGACGGCCCAACCACTTGCTGTTCGATCACATCTAACTTGGCAGGCAGCGCACCCGATTTCAAAACAACTGATAAGCTCTGTGTCTCTTCAAGTGTGAAATTACCTGAAATTTGCGCAGAACCACCTAGAATTGCTTCATTAATCCGCGGCGCACTCATGATTACGTTATCAAGGACAATGGCAAACGGTTTATCTACGTTTTCAGCTGTCAGCTTGCCGAATTTTACAGCACCCCGTTGGTTCAACTTAAAACTTACAACAGGCCGATTGTTCTGATCAAAGCTAGGTTGCGCGTCAACCAGATCAGCACCACTCACTGAATCCCGTGATGCGGTTTTGAGCCACATCTGCGAAAGACTTTTAAGCTCATCCTCTGTTGGTTTAACGTAATCAGTCTTTGCGTCTTCGGCATCCTTCTTTTTCTTTGCGATCAAACGATCAACATCTTCCTTTTGCGGAAACGCTTTGCAATCAGGCGGAACGGCCTGTGTAGCGCTTTGCGGCTGCTCTGCGCAAAGAAGTGTGAGACTCAAAGAACCAGTTGTTTCCAAGGTATCCAGAACCGATTTCAAATTTTGCTTGCCAGGCAATTGGATGCTCACGCGATCTTTGCCTTGTTGTTGTAAAATCGGCTCCGTCACACCGCTACCGTTAAACCGGCTTTCAAAAATTTTGAGCGATTGTTGAATGGCCGAAGAGACTTTCGCATCCAGACCTGCGGGCTCAATAGTAAAGCTGAACTGATCAGTATTTTGGGTGAGCTTGAACAAATTAGAAACTGTACCGGCTGCAAATAAACCTGCATCGAGCGGTTGAAGAAGTTTGCTCAGTTCAGTTTTGGCTTTATCAAAATCTTCCGGTTTAATAATCCGAACTGTAACGCCACTGTCGATTTTTGATATGTTACTATAACCAATTTTGGCATCGCGCATGCCGGCACGAATGTCACCCGTCAGCTGATCTTGCAGCTTGCGCACCATATCTTTCTTATCAACGGCCATGAGAACATTGCCGCCGCCTTGCAAATCGAGGCCCAGCGTTAACGGGCGCAAGCCCAAATTATCAGCCATAAATTTCTGCGCACCAACTGGCAACACATTCGGCGATGCTATCAAGAGCGAAAGCAAGACCGATCCTAAGATCGCCAGAATCTTCCAGCGTGCATAATGAAACATCGAATGGTGCCTTATTTCTTTTTCTTGTTTGAAACCGGAACGGCAACACTGTCTTCAGCTTTCATCGGCTCACCCTTCGAGCGGACATCTGCAATACCTTGGCGCAGCACACGCACTTTGACGTTTTCACCCACCTCAACCAGCAACTCATTGTCGTCAACCACACGCACAACTTTGCCGATGAGGCCTCCATTGGTAACAATGGTGTCGCCGCGTGTCGCCTTGCCCAACATGGCTTGATGTTCTTTCAATTTAGTCTGTTGTGGGCGGATCATAAAAAAATAAAATACCACTGCAATCAAAATCATCGGCACAACAAAGCCAATCATATCACCGGCACCTGGTCCTCCAGCAGCGGTTTGGGCAAAAGCCTCAGTCACAAACATTCAAATCTCCCTCGTCGCCCAAGCTGATCTAGAGGCGAAACAAAACTTGCGCGGAATATAGCTATGGATTAGGCCATTGCAACCTCGAACCACTCAAAATGCAACTGTTTTTCACGGCACACAGATATGGCAAAAACCACCGAAATCGCCCAATTAACCCGCATCGCGGATGCATTAGAGCGCATTTCGCCCTCGCCGCCTTCCGTGCCTGATTTCAAAAATGACTCAGCTTTCATGTGGAATGCCACCCCAGCTGGCCTTATTCCCATTGAAAAAGTGAATCGGGTTGATCTCTCACTTTTGCAAGGCGTCGACAGTTCACGCGACACTTTATTAGAAAATACGCGACGTTTTGCTGGTGGTCTTCCCGCCAACAATGCCCTGCTTTGGGGTGCACGCGGCATGGGAAAATCATCTTTGGTGAAAGCTGTTCACCGCGCTGTTTCAACCGAACCCAAATCAGTTCTGAAAATTGTTGAAATTCACCGCGAAGATATTGAAAGCTTGCCAGCCCTCATGTCCCTTGTGCGCAAGAATGTAAAATTCAAATTCATCATTTTTTGTGACGATCTGTCTTTCGACGCCGACGACACGTCCTACAAGTCGCTGAAAGCTGCCTTGGACGGCGGGTTAGAAGGGCGGCCTTCAAACGCCATTTTCTACGCGACCAGCAACCGCCGCCACCTTCTGCCACGTGATATGATCGAGAATGAACGCTCCACCGCCATCAACCCGTCAGAAGCCGTTCAAGAGAAAGTGTCGCTTTCGGATCGCTTTGGACTTTGGCTCGGCTTCCACAATTGCAGCCAAGACGAATTTTTTTCCATGGTCGATGGTTATGCCAAACACCACAAACTGAAAATCAAAACTGATGCGCTCCACGCCGCTGCCATCGAATGGTCGGTCACCAGAGGAGCAAGATCAGGCCGCGTGGCTTGGCAGTTCATTCAGGATTTGGCTGGGAAACTGGGACAACAGCTGGTCGACTAAAGATCTATCGCTCATAAACCCCGTGCTTACCTTCCACTTGCGCAAAGATACTGCTGCCCAGAGCCTTCATCTGGTCATTTGACATATCCGCGGTCACGGCCATTGCCAGTTTTGCATCACGCCAAAAACATGTGACGAGTTTGTCTTTGTTCTCAAGTTTCAAATCCGCCAATTTGCCATCAGTGTTGGCACTGAAAAAAATGGTCATGCGTTGCTTATCAGCATTTTCATACATCAGTTGGCCCGCGGGTGCGTTACTTTCAGCTAAAAGACGCCCGCCCAAAAGAGTATAGCCATCGCTCTGTAAATCCGGAATTGTGAAGTCAGAACCAACACGCTTTGAGAGCCACGCTTGCAAATGAACTTTATCGGATGCAGCAACCTCAACTGCATGGCGCGGCTCTGCAGAATAGTTTGCATGTGCAATTAATGCGCGCTGCGCCAAACTGGCTGTGAGAATTTGACCGCTATTCACGTTGTTCTGGCCCGCCAACCAACCCACGCTTCCGCCAATCAAAAATAAACCGATAGCGCAAGCCGCCACCAAATATGGCAAAATGCGCATAGATGGTCGCCCATATGCGGCGGTCAATAATGACGCTGGAATGAGCTCCTCCAAAGTGCCGTCAAATGCCTTATGCAGCTCGGACTTTTGATAGATAATTGCGGCCAAAGCTTTGCGCGCTTCTTCATTTTCAAGAAGCAGTTTTTCCACAGCCTTCTTGTCTTCGCCCTCAAGTTCCCCATCAGCGAAGGCATGCAAAGCCCAATTTTCGACAGTCTCAAACATCTTCATTTCACCCGGCGCAGAAATGTGGTTCCGCGCTCTTCCAAAATATTTTGCAGTGTTGAACGCGCACGCGAAAGCCTCGACATGATTGTGCCGATGGGCACACCAATAATTTCCGCTGCGTCTTTGTAACTCACTTCTTCCAAACTGATCAAAACTAAAACTTCACGCTGTTGGGCAGGCAATTTGTCGAGAGCTTCGGTGATTAGGTTAGTGGAAAAACTATCTTCCTGATCAGCCCTCGTAGAGCCCTCGCCTGCGTGCAGATCATCAATATTTTTCGCATATTGATGCTTGGCATTGCTGCGCCAGTTGCTTACATGAATATTGCGCAATACAGCATAAAGCCACGCCCGCAGTGGTTTAGTCACATCGTAAAGATGGTTCTTCTTCAGGGCGCGCTCAATACAATCCTGTACCAGATCATCCGCCAAGGACGCATCACCGCAAAGCGACCGAGCAAACCGGCGCAAATGCGGAATTTCGGCTATTAAGTTGGTTCGGAAATCATAAGCCATCGCAACTAGATTACGCCCAATTTCAGGGTTTATTCCAGTAGCTTCAGCCGTTCCATTTTTCGCGCATCGTCACCAATTCTTCGCTCGCAGTTGGATGCACAGCCAGAGTGGCATCAAATTGCGCTTTCGTCGCACCACAAGTTAACGCAACGCCCAGAAGCTGCGCCATCTCACCAGCGCCCTCGCCAGCGATGTGGCAGCCCAAAACAACATCGTTTTCGGTGTTTACGATCAGCTTCATGAAAGTGCGTTCGTCACGCCCTGAAAGCGTATGTTTCATGGCGCGGAAGCTGGTTTTGTAGACGTCTATTTTTGAATGCTTGGCGCGCGCTTGTGCTTCGGTCAGTCCGACGACTCCGAGTTCCGGCTGGCTGAACACAGCCGTGGGAACGAGGTCATGATTAACGATGATCTTCTTACCGCCGAACACATTATCAGCAAAGGCATGGCCCTCGCGGATGGCGACCGGTGTGAGGTTCACGCGATTAGTTACATCGCCTACCGCATAAACATTCTCGACGATGGTTTGCGAAAACTCATTGACTGCAACGGCACCATGGGCGTTGCCATGCAGTCCGACATTTTCCAAACCCATTTCATGTGTGTTGGGCATGCGGCCTGTAGCAAACATAATTTGGCCCGCACCAATCAGGTCGCCATTTTCAAGCGTGATGCGCACTCCGTCGCCGGAGCGTTCGATCTTTGTGACATCTGACTTTACGCGAATGTCGATGCCTTTCTTCTTCATTTCGGCAGCGAGGTGGTTCCTGATATCATCATCAAAACCGCGCAGAATTTGATCACCGCGCAGTAAGAGTATGGTTTCGACGCCAAGACCGGCAAAGATACCGGCAAATTCAACGGCGATGTAACCACCGCCGACAATCACAATCCGACGCGGAAGAAAATCTAAATCAAACGCTTCGTTGGATGTGATAGCCAGTTCGTGACCAGGTAAATGGCGCGGAACAAAGGGTGCAGCACCTGTAGCAATCAGAATGTATTTGGCTGTGACAATGCGGCCAGAAGTTAGTTGAATTGTATGCTTATCTTTTATTGTTGCCCGTTCAAGAATGAGCTCTGCACCAGCAGCCTCCAGATTGCGAATATATGCTTTGTTGAGCCGGTCTATTTCCTTATCTTTATTTTCAATAAGCGCGCCCCAATCGAACGACACTTTTTCCGATGTCCAACCAAAACCAATCGCATCTTCGAACTCTTCGGCAAACCGCGAAGCATAGACTAACAATTTCTTTGGCACGCAGCCACGAATTACGCACGTGCCCCCGACACGGTATTCCTCAGCCACCGCAACCTTTGCACCATATTTAGCAGCAATACGTCCGGCTCGAACCCCGCCTGAGCCTGCGCCGATAACGAAGAGATCGTAGTCAAATTGCGTCATGCGCGTGTCAGCTCCACAACACCTTTATCCGTGCCCATGATAACCACGCCGCAAATGCCAATAAACAATCCGGTTTCGATCACACCTGGAGTGTTATTAAGAATGCCATCAAGTTGTTCGGCATTCGTGATTTTTCCAAGTCTGATGTCGATAATCGGATTGCCACTTTCGGTGATGAAGGGCATGCCTTGCTTGGTAACCCGGATGCTCATCTTTGCATCTTTGTAGCCAAGATGAACGAGAGCGCGCTCAATTTTCCAAGCGGTAGCATTGACGCCGAATTTCGAAACTTCAATGGGCAGAGGAAACGCGCCGAGTGTTTCCACCTTCTTGGATGCATCACAAATCGTGATCATAAATTTTGATGAGGAGCCTACAATTTTCTCACGGTGCAATGCGCCGCCACCACCTTTAATTAGACGAAATGATCCATCAAATTCATCACAACCGTCAACAGTTGCATCGATAAATGGTGCGTCTTCGATGGTAACCAAATTCATGCCGAGCTTTTGCGCCAATGCATAAGTGGCCTGCGATGTTGGCACAAACTTTGTATCCAGCTTATCGCGCTTTGCTTTCGCGGCGGCAGCTTCAATAAAGTAATTTGCTGTTGAACCTGTGCCTAGGCCCACCGTGGCCCCATTGACCACCATCTTCAGTGCAAACTCGGCGGCGGCTTTCTTTTGTGTATCAGCGCTCATGAACCAAGCCCCCCCATCAACATGTATTTCATTTCGATATATTCTTCCATTCCATGGCTTGAACCTTCACGGCCAATGCCAGATTCTTTCATGCCGCCAAAGGGCACCTCTGCGGTTGAGATGATGCCTTCGTTAATGCCCACCATGCCATATTCGAGAGCTTCACCCACACGCCACACACGGCCAATATCGCGGGTGTAGAAATAGCAAGCCAAGCCAAACTCTGTATCGTTTGCCATGTGGATGGCTTCTTCTTCGGTTTTAAATTTGAAAAGCGGAGCAACGGGGCCAAAGGTTTCTTCGCGGGCAACGGCCATGTCAGTGGTTACACCTGTGATGATCGTCGGTTCAAAGAAATTACCTCCTAGAGATTTTCCGCCGAGCGCAAGCTTTCCGCCTTTCGAAAGTGCATCGGCAATGTGTTCTTCAACTTTCTTAACTGCTGCCGCGTTAATTAATGGGCCGGTGGTGACACCATCACCAACTCCATTGCCGACTTTGAGTTTACCAACAGCAGTCGCCAGTTTCGCCGCGAAAGCATCATAAACCCCTTCCTGAACCAAAATGCGATTTGCGCAGACGCAGGTTTGGCCATTGTTGCGATATTTAGAAATCATAGCGCCTGCGACAGCAGCATCAAGATCAGCATCATCAAACACGATAAATGGTGCGTTGCCGCCCAGTTCAAGGCCCACGCGCTTCACAGTGGTTGAGCATTGCGCCATCAACAATTTGCCGATTTCAGTCGAGCCTGTGAAGGTCACTGCTTTCACGATCGGGTTTGATGTCATCTCACCACCGATTTCGGAAGCCTTGCCGGTGATCACCGAGAAAACACCTGCTGGCATCCCGGCGCGTTCGGCCAATTCAGCCAGCGCTAACGCGGAGAAAGGTGTTTCGGCGGCAGGTTTGCAAACGAATGTGCAGCCGGCGGCCAATGCCGGTCCGGCCTTGCGTGTGATCATCGCATTGGGGAAGTTCCATGGGGTGATTGCTGCTACAACACCGATGGGCTGCTTCACGACAACGATACGCGCATTTGGCCATGGCGAAGGAATTGTCTCTCCATAGACGCGCTTAGCTTCCTCCGCGAAGAATTCAATAAAGCTGGCACCGTACCCCACTTCGCCACGAGACTCAGCCAAGGGTTTACCCTGCTCGGCCGTCATGATTTGCGCCAAGTCTTCTTGATTTTCCATCATCAGGTTGAACCACTTGCGCAGGATGACGGAACGATCTTTGGCAGATTTCTTCGCCCACGGTTTTTGCGCCCGCTCAGCGGCTTCAATAGCCATTTTGGCTTCAGCTTTGCCGAGCTTTGGAATTGAGCCAATGACCATTTCATTCACCGGATTGGTCACGTCAATACTGGCCGCTCCAGAAACCCATTTACCGTCGATATAGCATTGCTCCCTCAGAAGGGATTTATCCTTCAGAATGTCACGCAGCATTTGGGTTTTGCCTAAATCCATTTATTTTCTCCGAATGGTAGAATTTGGCCAGCACTTAGCATAGAGGTTGGCCACACACAAACTGACCACCTATCATGGATTCGCAATGCCAGTTGAAGCGCTTATTTTTGATCTTGACGGGACTTTGGTTGATACCGCACCGGATTTGATCCAAGCGACAAATCACGTTTTGAATTCAATTGGGCGCAGATCGGTGAACTATGACGAGTTTCGTGGCTTTGTGGGCTATGGATCACGGAGCCTCATAGAACGAGGGTGTTTGGCCACGGGCGTTGCTGGCGATGAAGATACGATCAAACGCTTGAACCGCGATTTTCTGGACTACTACGAAGCAAATGTTTCGGCGCATTCAAAGATTTTTGATGGCATTCCCGCGCTGCTGAAAGAAGCGCATTCTCGCGGAATTAAAATGGGTGTATGCACCAACAAAGTCGAAGATCTTTCGCATAGACTTTTGGGCGAACTCGGTTTGGCAAAATGGTTTGGCGCGGTAGTGGGCGGGGATACACTACCAATCATGAAGCCAGACCCTGCGCCCTACCGCGAAGTGGCCAAGCGTTTAGGTGTTGATGCTTCGCGCACCATTATGTTTGGTGACAGTGAAACCGACATTCGCACGGCACAAAATACTGGCGTTCCGGTGATTGCTGTAACGTTTGGATATACGGCGCAGCCTGTGGAAACTTTTGGCCCCACCCATGTGATCAACCATTATGATGAAGCCTGGCCTATTGTTTTAAAGTATCTTTGAAGAATTTTACAACATCATCAAGCACGGGCGCGTTACCACGCAGTGGCTTTGCCATATCCAACAGAATACCAACGTGGCTCACACCCTGATATTCAATAAGTTTTGCTGTGGCACCGACGTCGTTCAAATGTTTAAATAGCGACTTTGCGTTTTTTGGATAAACTGTGGTGTCTGCCGTCCCATGCAAAATCAAAAACGGTGGTGCGTCTTTGCGGACAAAATTGACGGGTTGAGTGCTTTCCAAGTCACTGATCTTGCCAAACACCTCCCGAGTGATGTCCGAGTCCAAGGGTAAAAAGTCAAACGGGCCAGCCAATGTCGCGACGCCTTTAACGTAACTAGATTTTGCGCCAGTCTCTTCGAGATATCTTTGGTTGAGCACAGCCAATGCAATATCGTAAGCACCAGCAGAATGGCCAACGAGGAATATTTTTTCTGCATCGCCACCATATTGCAATGCGTTGGAATGAACCCATTTCAAACTTGTCGCCACATCTTGAACAAAGGATGGATAGGGATGTTGTGGGTGCTTACGATAATTCACAACAAATGTGAGAAAGCCATTGGCTGCAAAAGCCCGACCGACAAATCCATAGTCAGCGGCATTGCCCTCCTGCCAAGAGCCGCCGTGAACAAATATCAGAATTGGCAAATTAGGCTGGGCTCGCTTTGGCCTGAACACATAAAGTGTTTGATCAGTGTCGGTGCCATAAGCGATGCCGGAGGCCACCAATTCTGAACCTTGGTCTTGCGGAACGAGAAAATTAAAGACCTTCAACGCGGCAAAGTGATAAACCAGCCCGCCGATCAGCAATAGAAAACAAAGTCCGTAAGCTAGTTTGATCATGATTGATTTATACGAAAATCTGTTCCATGCGGATGAATGAATTTAGAAATTGGAACATGAGTGTTGAATTAAGTCTTAAGGCGGCTCCTTTTCGTTTGAACGACGAGGATATTGCGTGGGTGCGGAAAACCCGTGACGGGCTTTCAACCGAATCCAAGGTGCGCCAGCTTTTTGTGCATATTTCAATTGGTGATGATCTGGATCAGGCGCGTAAACTTAGCGGCATGGCACCGGGCGGCATTCACCGCTTTATGGGCCAAAACTTAGATGAAGCTTGGGCCGCCACACGATTGATGCTGGAGACGAGTGAAGTTCCGCTTTTTATCACAGGTGATATTGAAGGCGGCGGACATGGGTCCTCTGCAATGCTTCAGTTTCCCAATCAATTGGGATTAGCTGCCGCGAATGATCTGGAAATTTCCGCGAAAGTGTTGTCAGCCGTATGCGAAGAAGCCAAATCGCTCGGTTTCAACTGGAGTTTCACGCCAGTCGTTGATGTGAACAAAGATGCTGGTAATGCAATTGTGGGCACCCGCTCTTATGGTTCAGATGTTGAAAAAATTATTGCACAAGCCTGCACACATATCAAAACTTTGCAGGGCCATGGCATAGCCGCCACTGCGAAACACTGGCCCGGCGAAGGCTATGATGCGCGCGACCAACATCTGGTGACGACGATCAATCCGCTGGGCGTCAACGCTTGGCGCGATGTGTTTGGTCGCATTTATAAAACCCTGATTGGTGATGGTGTGATGACGGTGATGTCGGCCCATATCGCACTTCCAACTTACGCCGAGCAACATGGCTTGGTTGGCTTGGAACGTTTTCGCCCCTCATCCGTTTCTAAATTACTCAACAAAACGCTGTTGCGTGAAGAATTAGGCTTCAACGGACTCGTCGTTTCTGATGCCACCCCGATGGCAGGACTTACAGCGTGGAACAAGCGCTCGATCTGTGTTCCGGAGGTGATCGAGAATGGCTGTGATATATTCTTGTTCAGCCCGAATGAAGAGCAAGATTTTAAATTCATGATGGATGGTTTGCGCGATGGGCGTTTGTCTGAGCAAAGATTGGAGGACGCTGTTGCGCGTATTCTTGGCTTGAAGGCGGCATTGGGATTGCACAAGAAAACATTAGATGAGCGTTTGCCTCCATTAGCTGAAGCCAAGACCAAAGTGAAAGCGCTGAAACATTTGGACGTCGCACAAGCCGCCGCTGATCAATCCATTACGTTGGTGAAAGACACGCAAAATCTTTTGCCTCTGAATGTGGTAAACCACAAACGCATCACTTTGGTACATTGCGGCGCACCCGGCTTGTTTCCGGGCATGCCGCGGAAGCCGATGAGCATCTTTATCGACGGATTGAAAGCGCGCGGATTTGAAATCAAAGACTTCGACCCCAAAAATATGCCTACTCCTGAAAATACTGATCTATTGCTTTATGTTTTCGCTGTTGAGTCTTCGCTTGGTCTTTCGCACATCTACATTGATTGGAAAGAAGAACAGCAAAGTCTAGATGGCATCATGGCAAGATTCTGGAATGAAGTTCCCACGTTGATGGTCTCGTTCGGCCACCCCTATTATTTGCGTGATGCGCCGCGCGTACCCGCCTATGTGAATGCTTATTCAACGATTGAATTATCCCAACGCGCCGCACTTTCATGCATCATCGGCAATCAGCCTTTCACAGGAGTTAGTCCGGTTGATGCCTTTGCGGGCGCGCCAGACGCGCACTATTGATTTAAGCGGTGGGGAAACCCATCGTCTCCACTTTATAGCCGGCCAAGGTCATTACGCGCATTAGTTCCTTATGGCCCACTTGCGCCATTTTCAGCGGTGAGTTTTTCTTGGGGTCTTGTTCGGCTTCAACAACAAACCAACCCTCATATTTGTAATGCGCAAACTTTTTAACGATGGCTTCAAAATCCAACGAGCCATCCCCGGGAACTGTGAACGCGCCTAGTGCCACTGCATCCAAAAATGATTGTTTGGTGCGGTCAAGCTTATTGATCACATCCATACGCACATCTTTTGTGTGGACGTGGGTAATGCGTTTGTGGTGTTTATCGATGGCGCGAAGTGGGTCACCACCAGCAAATGCCAAATGGCCAGCATCAAGCAACAATGGCATGCCCTCGCCAGTATGCTTCATCAACATATCAACTTCATGTTCGGTCTCAACCACTGTTCCCATATGGTGATGAAATGACAGTGGCATGCCCTGCTCGGCACACCATTCACCAAAAGCTGTGAGTTTGCGACCGTAGGATTTGAATTGTGAGTCCTCGAACACGCGCTTCGTGCTGAGAGGCGCAGCGCGATTACCTTGAATGGTGCCCGCAGTTTCGCCGTAAACGATGCAAGGCGCATTCACCGCTTTGAACAATTCAATCATCGGCGCGATCCGATCTTTATCTGCGGCAAGTTCGCCATCAGCAAGCAGCCCAGAGAACCAACCACCACAAAGAGTCACGTCAGCCTCTTTCAAAATCGGCAACATCACTTTTGGGTCCTTGGGAAAGCGCCTACCAAATTCCATGCCCGTGAAGCCAGCCGAGCGCGATTGGCGCAGACATTCTTCTAATGACACGTCTTCGCTGAGTTCCACCAAATCATCATTCCACCACGCGATGGGAGACATGCCGAGTTTTGCTTTCATGGGGTGGTTCCTTGGGTGATTTGGCGAGGTCTATATTCGGTTGGTTAGGATATCGCAAATGATGTTGATTGAGATTCTGAAATTATTTCAAATTCTGTCACACACTCATCCGGGTCTCAACTCTAACGGACGTCATACCGGCAAAAGCCGGGACTGGGCTTTCTAGTTCACAGCTTGTTTTTAGCCCGACCCCGGCCTCCGCCGGGGTAACGGTAGCAAATAAGAGATCTAAATCCCCAACAGCGCCCTGTTGGCTTTCGTATCTGCCTCAGCCTTGGCAAAATCATCGAAGGCGCGTTCCGAAACTTTAATAATGTGAGCGGCAATAAACTCCGCCCCTTCTCTCGCACCATCTTCAGAGTTCTTGATACAGCATTCCCATTCGAGAACCGCCCAACCATCGAAATCATAACCGGTGAGTTTTGCAAAGATTGATGCAAAATCAACTTGACCGTCGCCAACGGACCGGAATCGCCCAGCCCGCTTCAGCCAAGGCTGGAAGCCGCCATATACGCCTGTCTTGCCGTTCATCAAAAACTCTGCATCCTTGACATGGAACATCTTGATCCGGTCGTGATAGTGGTCAATGTAGGCGAGGTAATCAAGTTGCTGTAAAACGAAATGGCTGGGGTCATACATAATGTTGCAGCGTTTATGGCCTTTGAGTTTGTCCAAGAACATTTCAAAGGTCAAGCCATCATGCAAATCTTCCGAAGGATGGATTTCGTAGCAGAGGTCAACGCCCGCGCTGTCATATGCGTTCAATATTGGCAGCCAGCGCTTAGCCAATTCGCTAAAGCCTTCGTCAATCAATCCTTCCGGCCATTGTGGGAAAGGGTAGATATACGGCCAGAGCAAAGAACCAGAAAAAGTCACTGAACGATCGAGGCCAAAACGTTCCGAAGCTTTGGCTCCCATCATGAGTTGATCGACTGCCCATTCTTGGCGAGCTACCAAATTTCCTTGCACTGCAGGTGGCGCAAATGCATCTGAAAGGCGGTTGTAAGCGGGGTTCACCGCAATCAACTGACCTTGCAAATGTGTTGAAAGCTCAGTGACCACCAAGCCATGGTCGGCTAATTTGCCCTTATACTCATCAACATAAGTTTGGCTTGTCGCGGCTCTTTTCAAGTCAATGCAGCGGCCATCCCACGTCGGGATTTGCACGCCCTTGAACCCTTTGTCAGCTGCCCATTTTCCGAGGCCTTCAATCGAATTGAACGGTGCGTCATTTGTTGCGAATTGGGCGAGAAAAACGCCGGGGCCTTTTATAGTCTTCATGAGCCGCTCCTTGAAAATTTAGTTTCGCATCGCACCCGGTCCGGGTATAGCACCCGGTGGGCACTTGCCCGCAATGATCATGCCCAAGACTTCGTCATGGTCAACATCTTTTGTGCTGGCCGTGCCAACGACCTTTCCGTTTTTCATCACCACCAAACGATCCGCCAAATCAAACACGTCATGCAAATCATGGCTGATCAGAAAAATGCCAATGCCTTCTGCTTTCAGCTGCTTAATGAGTTCGCCCACTTGGGCAGTTTCTTGCGGTCCTAATGCGGCTGTCGGTTCATCCATAATCAAGATACGCGCATTGAAATGAATGGCACGGGCGATTGCCACCGATTGGCGTTGACCACCCGAAAGCTTCATTACCGGTTCTTTGAAGCGACGGAAATTTGGATTGAGACGGTGCATTACTTTGCGGCACTCGGCTTCCATTGCCACGTCATCCAATGTACCCATTTTGGTTTTGAGTTCGCGGCCCAAATAAAGATTGGCTGCTGCGTCAACATTGTCAGCCAAAGCAAGCGTTTGATAAATTGTTTCAATGCCATGGCCTTTAGCATCGCGTGGGTTGTTTATAGTGACTTCTTTTCCCTCGACATGGATCGATCCAGCGTCGCGTTTATACGCACCTGACAGAACTTTGATGAGCGTTGATTTGCCCGCGCCATTGTGGCCCAGAAGACCGACGACTTCGCCAGGAAAAAGATTGATGCTGGCATGATCAACCGCTTTGATGCCGCCAAACGCAATCGAGATTTCTTTCATCTCAATTAAGGGAATGCCCTCGGGTTGCGCGCGCGTTTGCTTGAATGTTTGGCTTCCCGTAACAGCCACGGGCGTTTCGTGCGTTTCAGGAGCCACCGGTTTAGAAATCTTCTTGGCAGCTGTGGTTTTCTTAGCTGGAGTTTTTGCCATCTTTGCCTCCCCTTATTTCACGTTACGACGATAGAGTTGATCGAGATAGACAGCCAATACAAGAACACCACCCACAACCATGTTTTGATAGGCAGCTGCAAGATTGAGCAGCGACATGCCCGAAATAATAGATTGCATCATCAATGCGCCTATCATCGCGCCGTAAATTGTGCCAACACCACCCGCTAGCGATGTGCCGCCAATAACGGTTGCGGCGATCACATAAAGCTCGTTGGTTTGGCCCAGCGCATTGGTTGCCGCATTCAAACGGGCCGACGAAATGATGGACGAAACGCCGACTAAGAAACCCATTAGCGCAAACACTTTGACCGTGAGCCACTTTGTGTTGATGCCCGCCAGTTCTGCCGCTTCAGGATTTCCTCCCGTCGCATAAACATAACGACCAAAACTTGTGCGAGTAGCAACAAAGGTCATCACCAAGCAAACGCCAATGGCGATCAAAGCGGGTAACGAATAACCAGTATAAAGGATGAAGCCTTCTGTGCAGCGAACAACATTTTCGGCCGCCATACAAATCGCCTTTCCATCTTTATTTTCGATTCCAGCTGGAATTACGATGCTGTTGGCTTTGGCAAAGTTTTCGATCAGCTTTGGTGGCCAAGCATATGAGTTCATCACTAATGTGGTTCCCAACATCACGATGCTGCCTACACTCGCCAGAAACACCTCCGCCCAAACGGGTCGCAGCGGAAAACCAAACCGTTGACGTTGCCTGCGGCCATTCACAATCGCGTAAATTATTGCGGCACAGGCAATGAATGCAACAATCCAACTCCAAAACGGGCCAAGCCAGCTTCGTTCGACGCCACCGCCAAACACACTAAAGTTTTGATCCATTGGCGCAACGGTTTCTCCCTTGGCCAATAGGAAGGCAACACCGCTGTAAGCGATGAGGCCGCCGAGTGTAACGATAAAAGCCGGGATTTTTGCATACGCGGTCAGAAAGCCATTAAAGGCACCAATAATAGTGCCTATCGCGAGGCACATGACGACACCGAGCACCCAGATTGCCGGATGACCTACACCCAAACTTGGGCCCAGCTGATAAACTTGCAAAACACCAGTAGCCACCGCCACAAGACTCAACATCGATCCAACTGACAAATCAATTTGGCGCAGAACGATCAACAGCACCATGCCCGTCGACATGACAGCAATGGATGATGTTTGCACAAGCAACGTCCAAAGATTACGCGGGGTCAGAAATGAGCCACCAAACAAACCTTCATTGGGGCGGATGATACCACTCCAAATATCGAATATGCACCAGACCAAGATCAAAGCAACGACCATCCCGAGGATGCGCGTGTCGATTTCAGTGGCGCGGAAAAACTTTTTGATCGGTCCCTCTTGTTCGAGAGCCGGGCCTTGGCTGGTGCTTGTGGTATTGGTCAATTCTGCCTCCCCTATACGGCCGATCTTCGCGGCTTAATTTAACTCAATATATCATCGCAAAAAAACTGCGCCACCTCTTAGTTGAGATGGCGCAGCGCGTTCAATCAAACCTGCAAAATATTATTTGCAAGCTTCAACTGTGCCGGCCTTAACGCCTGCACAGGCTTGATCTTTAGTGATGTGGCCTGCATCAATCGCAACGCCAATATTGGCGATGGTGATTGGTGTTGGTGCCAAGAGGATTGAGTTCATTTCAACCTTGTTCTTGCCGCCGTTGAACTTTGCCACGCCAGCAATCTTGTCCATTGCAGTGCCGTCAGCCAAAGCAATCGCTGCTGCTGCAGCGGTTTTGCCGAGGTCTACAGAGTTCTTCCAAACTGAAACAGTTTGAGTTCCCATTGCAACACGGTTGATCGCAGCTAAATCGCCATCTTGGCCGCCGACTGGAATGCCAGCCATGCCTTGAGCGGTAAGCGCGGCTACAACGCCTGAAGCCATGCCGTCATTTTCAGACAATACAGCGTCAACTTTGTTGCTTGTCGAAGTCAAGCATTGCTCCATGTTCTTCTGAGCATTGTCTGGCTTCCAACCATCTGTGAATGTTTCGCAAACATTCTTGATCTTGCCGCCGTCGATGCCAGCTTTGAGCACTTCCATCATGCCTTGAAACAAGAAGGTCGCGTTTGGATCGCCCTTGTCACCCTTAATGAACGCATAGTTGCCTTCTGGCTTCAGCTTAGAAACTTCTTGAGCAATGATGCGGCCTACACCGACGTTATCGAAGGTGATGTAGAGAGCGTTTGGATCTTCGAATTGTACGTCATAGGCGATTGACTTAATGCCAGCATCGCTGATTGCCTTGATCGAGGGCAAGATTGCGTCCGAGTCAAATGCAACAACCATGATTACGTCTGGCTTTTGAGCGATCAGGCCTTCAATGTCAGCAGCTTGCTTTTGGGCAGAACCCTGAGCATCTGAATCAATATATTTGTCGCCAGCAGCTTCTACGACTGCTTTGATTGCTGCTGCGTCTGTCTTCCAACGTTCTTCTTGGAAAGTCTTCCACGAAACAGCGATTGTTTTACCTGCGGCCATAACTGGCATAGATGCAGCACCAAGTGCCAAACCAGCAGCCATCATGGCGATAATTGTTTTCTTCATTCCCATTCTCCTCCGAACACCTTCAAAAAACATAGGCGACGCCCGCCCTGCTCCGCTCAACAAATTTCCCTGCTTTACGTTTCTGTTTTCTTTAGTGTTGTGCAAAATTAATTTTGGCGTCCAAAATAATCTTGCATAGAGGTGGCTTATAAGTCAACTTAAAAGCTGTAAGATTTTGTTGTGCAATGCAAAATGATATATTGCAAGTGCGAAGGATTTGATGCGCGGTAAGGCGGATAGTGATTTGGTGAGGCGACAAAACCGGCGCGTGGTTTTGGAAGCGCTGCGCTTTGACGGGCCAGCACCACGTGTAGAGCTGGGTCGGAAGACAGGGTTATCGCCAGCTACGATTACTTCGATTACCATGCAGCTGATCCAGGACGGCGCTGTAATTGAGCTGGATGATATTGCATCCCTCAGCGATGGGGCCAAGCGCGGTCGACCCACAGTATTGCTGGGACTAAATCCTGATGCGGCCTTTACAGTCGCAGTAAAAATTTCAATCGGGATGTTGGAATTTGCCTTGGCCGACTTTGCAGGAATAATTCGCGAGCGTGTTGAAGTACCAATCGCAACATATGAAATGCTACCCGAAATTTTTAGTCGCAGATTGGTCTCTGAAACACAACGCTTTATTGTGTCTACCCGAGTTGATTTGAACCAAATCGCACAAATCAATGTTGCGGCACAAGGTGTAGCCGACACGCGTTCGGGACTAATCGCATGGAGCCCCGCGTTCAAAGAACGCGGCGTTCCTGTGGTAGGGCCGCTTGAGGAGGCTTTCAACATACCCTGCACACTAGCCAATGATGCAAATATGATTGCTGAAGGTTTGATCGCGCGTCGCAAATTGGATTTTTCCGGAACCACTGCCGCCGTGTTTCTAGGTTATGGCATCGGCATGGGGCTGGTGATTGACGGCGCCGTCTACCATGGGGCCACTGGTGCTGGAGCTGAGTTTGGTCACATGAACCATGTGCCCAGTGGTGCACTTTGTCGTTGCGGGAGAGCGGGATGTTTGGAAGCCTACGCTTCTGATTATGGCATTTTGCGCAGCGCCAAAAATCTACCTGATAACACGCCACCACCACCCCATGCTGTGGACTCACAAGTAATGGCCGAATTGGAAGCAGCAGCACGTGGTGGTGACAAAGATGCCATCGCTGCATTCCAAAAAGCGGGCCGCGCCATTGGCTTTGGTTTAGCGCGAATGATTGCGCTGTTAAATCCAGACCGCATTGTACTTGCAGGCGCCGGAACGCGCGCGCTCGATTTGATTGAGCCATCCCTGCGCGCTGCTATTGATGAAGGGGTGGTTGCAGAACTGCGCAATAACCTCAAAATTGAGACACTTCCCGTGGGCAAAGACATGATCATTGGCGGCACAATTGATGCCGGAATGAGACGACTTGACTCGGAAGTCTACGCGATCGGCCCAGCATTACCAGTTGAAGCAAAAAAGGAATTATTAGCGTGAAACGTTTTATTGGTATTTTTATTTCTATTATTTTCATCTGCAGCAGTGGTTCATTCGCGGATGACACAAAGTCCATCGCCGTAATGCAAAATTGGTACAAGCTTATTTTACAACTGGTGCGCCATACAGCCACTTATTCACCACCAGTCGCAAGCCGATCTTTCGCTTACTTGGGCATTACCGTTTACGAGGCAATCGCTTCCGGTTCAGGCAAAATGCAGACACTTTCTGGCCAATTGCATGGTTTGAACAATTTACCAAAACGACAGGCAGGTCAGCAATATGACGATGCAGTTGTTCTAAACGCCGCTATGATTTTTGCAGCGCATCATTATTTTGGCAACACTGGTCCAACGGGCCAACGCGCCATGCTGGCGATGCAAAAACAGATTGATTTACAGTTAGAAGCGAAGGCTTCAGTCGAAGTCATCAATCGTAGTAAGGACTTTGGGCAAGCAACCGCAGCCGCAATTTACAAATGGTCACTGAGCGATGGCGGCGCTCAAATAACAAATTTGGGATTTCCCGATAGATACACACTGACCGCAGGCCCCGCTCATTGGGTGCCGACCAGCACAATCCGCTTGCAGCAAACACCGCTTCTCCCCAATTGGGGTAAGAACCGCACCTTTGCAATTACAGCTGGAACAACTTGCGCCCTGCCCCCGCCGCCTGAATATAGTGAAGATAAAAACTCCGAATTCTACAAACAGGCATTGGAAGTCTACACAACGTCGAAAAACCTCACGCCCGAACAAAAAGCCATCGCGCGTTTCTGGTCTGATGATCCGATGCTTTCGTATACGCCACCGGGGCACTGGATTTCGATCATCTGGCAGATTGCCGAACATGATCATCTTACAACTGAAAAAATTGTTGAAACTCTGGCGCGCGTTGGCGTTGCTGAAGCCGATGCTTTCATCGGTTGTTGGAGCGTTAAATATCAATACGACTTGGTGCGGCCCTTTACCTACATTCGCAAAATGATTGACCCTAAATGGAATGCATTGCTTATCACGCCGCCTTTCCCCGAATACCCATCTGGCCACAGCACAAATTCTGGCGCAGCTGCCTTTGTATTGAGTTCAATGTTTGGTGAAAACTACGCCTTCGAAGACACCACACCGAAAGCCGATGGTCTGGCACCACGAAAATTTTCAAGCTTCGACGCTGCAGCAAAAGAGGCTGCGGAATCACGTCTATATGGTGGCATCCATTTTCGCGCCGCAATAGAACGCGGGTTAGAACAAGGCCGATGCATTGGCAAATTCGCCGTTGATCTTCACACGAGTAAGTAAAATGAAAACTTTTCTGAAAATTTCTGCGGCGGTTTTTCTGTTGGGGTCGCAGCCAACATACGCAGAGCAAAACAACCTAACTATTCCCAAATTCTCTGAAGAAACCAAATCGTCTGGCGTGCGCAGCGTCTATGCTGGCGAATGGCAATATATGGTTGGTGGTGGAGTTGCCACGTTTGATTGCAGTGGTGATGGTTTTCCCGACATGTTGCTCGCGGGTGGTGAAAAACCAGCGCATTTCTTTCGCAACACCTCAAAGCAAGGTGGCGCATTGTATTTTGCGCAGCAAAAAAGCGGACTCGAATTTGATCATGTAACGGGCGCCTACCCCCTCGATATCGATAGCGATGGGATATTGGATGTTATTTTGCTTCGCGTTGGTGAAAACATTGTGATGCGCGGCAAAGGCAATTGCAAATTTGAACGCGCCAATGAAGCGTGGAATTTTGTCGGTGGTGATGCGTGGTCAGTTGGCTTTGCTGCCACATTCGAACATGGTGCCGATTGGCCAACATTGGCCGTTGGAAACTATATTGACCGCAAACAAGAAGCCCTGCCTTGGGGCTCATGCACAGACAATTGGTTGCACCGGCCTGATGGAACAGCCAAGAAATTCGGCGCTCCCATTGCGTTGAAACCCAGCTTTTGCTCACTTTCCATGATGTTCACGGACTGGAATAAATCCGGCACGCCGTCTCTTCGTGTTTCCAATGACCGTGAATATTATCAAGGCGGCCAAGAACAACTTTGGCACGTTGAAACGGGAAAAGAACCTTCACTTTACACCGACAAAGACGGTTGGAAATTCGTGCGCATCTGGGGTATGGGAATTGCGAGTTATGATTTAAATTTTGATGGTTATCCCGAATATTTCCTGTCCAGCATGGCCGACAGTCGCCTACAAAGCCTAACGAAAATTGAAGCCGGAGTTCCTCCCAAACCAGATTTCACGGAGGGTGCGTTTCTCAAAGGTATAACTGCACATCGGCCCTACACAGGCACCGATGAGCGCCCCAGCACGGGTTGGCACACACAATTTGAAGACGTGAACAATGATGGTCTGGTTGATCTCTTTATCGCTAAAGGCAATGTGGACAGGATGCCAGATTTTGCGCAGAAAGATCCCAATAATCTATTGCTACAAGGTGCAGACGGAAAGTTCACCGAAGTTGGTGACAAAGCCGGCATCGCCAGTTTTGCCACAGGGCGCGGCGCGGCAGTGGTTGATTTCAATCTCGATGGCAAACTTGATTTGGTCGTCGTCAACCGACGCGAGAATGCAAAAGTTTGGCGCAATATATCCAAAGACTTAGGTCATTGGCTTGAAGTGAAACTTGAACAATCTGCACCCAATATTGATGCAATCGGCGCCTGGATCGAGATCAAACAGGGCGATAAAATATTGCGCCGTGAAATGACAGTTGGTGGAGGCCATGCCAGCGGATCAATCGGCTGGCGACATTTTGGACTAGGTGCGAATGCTGAAGCTGAGCTGCGCGTGGTTTGGCCAGACGGTAAGGTGGGCGAATGGCAGAAACTGAAGGCTGATAAGTTTTATGTTTTGAAAAAGGATCAAGCTGCGGTGACTTGGAAACCAAATTAATTCCGCCGAACACCCTCTAGCAAATCCAACACACTGCGCATCGCATCAAGCACGTTAGTGCCAGGGCCGAAGATTGCGGAAACGCCAGACTGCAACAAGAATTCATAATCCCCACGCGGCACCACGCCCCCGCATACCACAATAATATCGCCCCTCCCCTTGGCTTTCAAAGCCACGTTAAGTTCAGGCAACAACGTCTTATGCCCCGCCGCCAGTGACGATACGCCAATGATTTGAACTTTTTCCGCGATAGCCAAATCTGCCGCTTCTTGCGGTGTCTGAAACAAAGGCCCTGCCACAACTTCAAATCCCAAATCGCCAAAAGCCGATGCAATAATTTTTGCACCGCGATCATGACCGTCTTGCCCAAGCTTGGCGATCAACATGCACGGGGCGTGCTTCATTTTCGCGGTTACCGCTTTAAGACGCGCTGCCACAAGATTATACTCAGTGTCATCCTTATAAAGATCGCCATGAACATTCTTAACGACTTCAGGCGTTGCCACGTGATTACCAAAAGCCCGGCGCAAAGCATCAGACATTTCACCGACAGTTGCACGCGCCCGCGCAGCTTCAACGGCAAGTTCCAAAATATTGCCTCCGCCCGATTTCGCAGCCGCCTCCATTTCCGACAATTTATGTTCAACATCTTCTGCATCGCGGCTGCGCTTGATCCTCTTAAGTCGCTTGATTTGCCCATCCCGCACAGCACGGTTATCAACCTCACGTGTCTCAATCCTCGCCTCTTCTTCAAGGCGATATTTATTAACGCCGACAATCACGTCTTCACCCTTGTCTATGGCGGCCTGCTTGCGGGTTGCAGCCTCTTCAATTTGGGCTTTGGGCCAACCAGATGCCACAGCCTTGGTCATGCCACCCATGGCTTCGACTTGCTCTATCAGCGCCCAAGCTTTATCTGCGAGTTCTTTGGTGAGACGTTCAACATAGTATGAACCAGCAAGCGGATCGACAACATCAGTAATGCCCGTCTCATGTTGCAAGATGAGCTGGGTGTTGCGGGCAATGCGCGACGAAAAAGCTGAAGGCAAAGCAATCGCTTCATCAAATGAATTGGTATGCAAACTCTGTGTTCCTCCCAGCACGGCGGACATCGCCTCAAAAGCCGTGCGAACAATATTATTGTATGGGTCTTGCTCTTGCAATGAAACGCCCGAAGTCTGGCAATGGGTGCGCAGCATCAGCGAGTCTGCTTTCTGCGGATTGAACTCCGCCATAATCCGCGACCAAAGTTGGCGAGCGGCGCGCAGCTTTGCAGCCTCCATAAAAAAATTCATGCCAATCGCAAAAAAGAATGAAAGCCTGCCCGCAAAGGCATCCACATCCAAACCTTTAGCAATGGCAGCGCGCACATATTCGCGGCCATCAGCTAGCGTGAAGGCCAGCTCTTGCACAAGTGTCGCCCCTGCCTCTTGCATGTGATAGCCGCTGATAGAAATCGAATTAAACTTCGGCATCTCACATGCCGTATATTCAATAATATCCGCCACCAACCTCATTGATGGCTCAGGTGGATAAATGTAAGTGTTACGAACCATGAATTCTTTCAGAATATCATTTTGTATAGTGCCTGACAGTTCCGAGCGTTTAACACCCTGCTCCTCTCCTGCCACTATGAAGGACGCGAGGATAGGAATGACCGCGCCATTCATCGTCATCGACACGGACATTTCCGAAAGTGGAATGCCATCAAATAGAATTTTCATATCTTCAACCGAGTCAATCGCAACGCCAGCCTTACCCACATCTCCAACCACACGCGGATGATCTGAATCATATCCTCGGTGCGTTGCAAGATCGAAAGCAACTGAAAGCCCCTTCTGCCCCGCAGCCAAAGCCTTGCGGTAAAACGCATTGGACTCTTCAGCAGTCGAAAAACCTGCATATTGGCGGATCGTCCATTCACGCCCAGCATACATTGTGGCGCGAGGCCCGCGTGTGAAGGGCGCAAAGCCCGGCAGGGTTTCCTCAATGCCCGCCACATCTGCACTCGTATAGAGCGGTTTGATATCAATACCTTCAGAAGTTTTGCGCACAAGCGTCGAAGGATCAGCCTTCACTTCCTTTGTGGCCAAACTCTCCCAATCTGAAAGCGTCTTCTTGCTCATTCGAATTCCATAATCAATTCATCAACACTTAAAATCGCACCCACTTGCGCTGCAATATTTTTCACTTTGGCTTTTCGCTCTGCCCTCAAAATATTTTCCATCTTCATCGCTTCGACCATCGCCAATGATTGCCCCGCTTCCACCACATCGCCGACGCCGACATTCAGCGAGCGCAAAAGTCCAGGCATCGGACACAACAATAGTTTGGATGTATCTTTGGGCTTTTTGATCGGCATGAGCTTGGCGAGTTCGGCAATGCGTGGCGCATAGACCTTAACTAACAAATCCGCACCACCAAACCGCAGGCGGTAGCCTTTAGACGTCAGATCAATTTTGCAGCGCGTTAACCCATCAGCAAATGCAAATTCACCCAATGTCTGGCCCGGCGTCCAATTATGTTCGATATGGTTTATAGGGCCGTCGGCAACGCGCACCTGCGAACCACCATCCACAGGCAATATGACCGCCTCTAAACTTCGATAGGGAAACACCACCACCCACTCAAACCCAATCCGACGTTTGTGATTATCAAGCACACCAGAATGTTTTGCTGCCCTTGTCTCAGTTTCGAAATGCACGGATACGGCAATCGCCGCAAGTCGCCGATATTCCTCATCATTCAACTCTACGCCGTGAAAGCCGTCTTTGAATTCCTCTGCAATAAAGGCCGTTGTGATGTTGCCAGATCGAAAACGCTGATTTTTCATCACGGCAGAAAGAAACGGCAAATTATGTGCAGTGCCTTCCACTTCAAACGCGTCGAGCGCAACACTCATTCCGTCAATTGCTTTTTCGCGTGTCTCGCCCCAAGTGCAAAGTTTGGCAATCATCGGGTCGTAATGAATTGAAATTTCTCCACCTTCATAAACGCCTGTATCATTGCGAACCAATGTGCCATCCCCATTGTCGCCGTTGCCTGGTGGCCGATATCGCGTCAGACGGCCAATGGAGGGTAGAAAATTACGATATGGATCTTCGGCATAAAGCCGCGATTCAATGGCCCAGCCGTCGAACTTGATGTCGCTCTGTTTCAATCCTAGTTTTTCACCAGCGGCAACACGGATCATTTTTTCAACAATGTCGATGCCTGTAATCAATTCAGTTACGGGATGCTCGACTTGTAGGCGCGTGTTCATCTCAAGGAAATAAAAATTGCGCCCGCCATCAACGATAAATTCAACTGTGCCAGCCGATGTATAACCCACGGCTTTGGCCAAAGCGACAGCCTGCTCTCCCATCGCCTTGCGTGTTGCCGCGTCCAAGAATGGCGATGGCGCTTCCTCAATCACTTTTTGATTGCGGCGTTGGATGGAGCATTCGCGCTCGCCGAGATACACAATGTTGCCGAGTGCATCGCCCAGCACCTGAATTTCGATATGGCGCGGCTGGGTTACAAACTTCTCAATGAAAATCCGGTCATCTCCAAATGAAGATTTCGCTTCGCTCTTTGAAAGCGTAAAACCTTCCATTGCTTCGGCCTCATTCCAAGCAATGCGCATCCCCTTACCGCCGCCGCCCGCTGAGGCCTTGATCATAACGGGATAACCAATCCCAGCGGCAATTTTCGCTGCATGTGCCTCGTCATCAATCAAACCCATAAAACCCGGCACGATGTTGACACCCGCTGCCGCTGCGAGCTTTTTAGATGTAATCTTGTCGCCCATCGCCTCTATGGCCTTTACCGAAGGGCCAATAAAAACCACTTTGGCTTTTTCTAATGCCTCAGCAAATTTCGCATTCTCAGATAAAAATCCATAACCCGGATGCACAGCCTCTGCGCCCGTTTGCTGAACAGCCTTCAAAATATTTTCGATAACCAAATAAGATTGGCTCGAGGGCGCAGGCCCAATATAAACCGCCTCATCTGCCAACTTCACATGCAGTGCGTCACGATCAGCATCTGAATAAACAGCAACAGTCTTGATGCCCATCAGCTGTGCCGTCTTGATGATCCGGCAGGCGATCTCTCCACGGTTGGCAATGAGGATTTTTTTAAACATTCTCATAGCGGCATCGTATCGTGCTTCTTCGGAAGCGTTTGCATTTTCTTGTTTCGCAATGAGGCAAAAGCCCGCGCGATGCGTTTGCGCGAGGTATTAGGCATAATTACATCATCGATAAAGCCACGCTCTGCCGCCACAAACGGGTTCGCAAAACGATCTTCATAATCCTTTGTCCGCGCCGCAATTTTATCTTTATCACCGAGCTCTGAACGATAAATAATTTCCGTCGCCCCCTTGGCTCCCATCACTGCAATTTCTGCTGTTGGCCAAGCATAGTTCACGTCTGCACCAATATGCTTGGACGCCATCACATCATAAGCCCCACCATAAGCTTTGCGCGTGATCAACGTAACCATGGGCACGGTGGCCTGGGCAAAAGCAAACAAAAGTTTGGCACCTTGTTTGATCACGCCGCCATATTCCTGTGCAGTACCAGGTAAAAACCCAGGTACATCAACAAGCGTTAAAATCGGAATATTAAACGCATCGCAAAAGCGTACAAACCGCGCAGCTTTGCGTGACGAGTCAATATCTAGTACTCCAGCCAAAACCTGAGGTTGATTGGCCACAACGCCAATGCTTTGCCCTTCAATACGAATAAACCCCGTTATGATGTTACGCGCAAAAGCCTCTTGAATTTCGAAAAAATCGCCTTCATCGGCCAAGGCCAAAACCAACTCCTTCATATCATAAGGCTTGGCTGCACTATCGGGGATCAGTGTATCGAGCTTCATTTCCAATCGGTCAGGTTCGTCGTAGAATGGACGCGTTGGTAATTTCTCGGAATTGTTCAAGGGCAAAAAATCAAACAGTCTTCGCACCTGCTCTAGTGTCTCAATGTCATTGTCATAGGCGCCATCGGCCACAGAAGATTTTTGCGTATGCGTCGTTGCCCCACCCAATTCTTCAGCCGTCACCACTTCATTGGTGACAGTCTTCACCACATCAGGGCCGGTGACAAACATGTAAGACGTGTCACGCACCATAAAAATAAAATCAGTCATCGCCGGAGAATAAACAGCGCCGCCTGCACAAGGCCCCATGATGACTGAAATTTGCGGGATAACTCCTGAAACCTCCGCATTGCGGCGGAAGACTTCGGCATAACCGGCAAGTGAATCCACACCTTCTTGAATGCGTGCACCACCGGAATCATTCAGCCCGATCACAGGTGCTCCAGATTTCACAGCTAGATCCATAATCTTGCAAATCTTGCGCGCATGGGTCTCAGACAGCGAGCCACCCAGCACTGTAAAATCCTGCGCAAAAACATAGGTGATCCGGCCGTTAATTGTGCCCCAGCCAGTCACAACGCCATCGCCAGCAATCTTTTGTTTCTCCATGCCAAACTCAGTGGAGCGGTGGACAACAAAAACATCATACTCCTCGAACGATCCTTCATCGAGCAACACTTCAATCCGTTCGCGCGCCGTCAATTTTCCCTTCGAATGCTGAGCATCAATACGCGTTTGGCCGCCACCGAGATAAGCCTCGGCCCGGCGTGCATCCAGCTTTTCAAGAATTTCATGCATAAATAACCAGTCCCCCCGATCCATCACTCGACATGTCATAATTGCCGTTTATTTGAAAAGGTGCAATGGTTTAAGAATGTTTGTTTCAGAGGCAAATCACATATGACACTCGAACAATTTCTCATCAGCGGGCTGGTTTATCTAACCGCTGCAGTAATATCTGCACTTATTGCCAGAAGGCTCAATTTGAGTTCGGTATTGGGGTTTTTAATTGCTGGTGCGCTGATTGGCCCGTCGGCTTTCAACCTTGTCGGTGACAATGGAGAAACAGTAAAGCAATTCGCCGAATTCGGCGTGATCGTGATGTTGTTTCTTATTGGATTGGAGTTGGAACCGACAAAACTTTGGGCACTGCGCAAACAAATCTTTGGCCTTGGCGCATTGCAGGTTCTCGGCGTTTCCGCACTCTTGGGACTTGCCGCAATGTTCGTAGCCCGCGATTGGCGGGAGGGACTGGTAATCGGAATCATACTTTCCATGTCATCAACGGCAATCATTTTACAAAGCCTCGAAGAGCGTGGCGTTCTTAAAACGCCAGTTGGCCAATCAATATTTTCCGTCCTATTATTCCAAGATATTTCCGTTATCCCAATTCTGGCAATATTTCCGCTTCTGGCAGTCGCAGCACCAATAGAAGCCAGCGCATCATCTTCAATGATCGCTCAATTACCCGCCTGGCTGAAAGCCATAAGCATTATAGTTGCAGTAGGCTCCGTCGCATTGGGTGGACGATATCTGACGCGTCCTCTTTTCCGAATTGTTGCCGATACGGGTGCAAGGGAAATTTTTGTAGCAACAGCATTGTTGCTTGTCGTTGCGATCACACTTGTCATGGAAATGGTCGGCTTGTCGGCGGCCCTTGGCACGTTTTTGGCCGGCGTCGTGCTGGCAGACAGCGAATATCGCCACGAGCTTGAGATGGATTTGCAGCCTTTCAAAGGTTTGTTGCTTGCCATATTTTTTATAGCAGTGGGCGCAGGTGTAGATTTCAAACTGATCCTGGCAGCACCCCTATTGATGGTTCTTGGACTTCTTACATTTTTAATACTAAAGTTGCTGACGCATATTTTCCTCGCGCGCATAATCGGCATGCCAAATGCGGATGCCTCGAGATTCTCAATATCACTCGCGCAAGGCAGCGAATTTGGATTTGTGCTTATTGGAATTGCGCTCGGGTTAAATTTATTGTCTGCAAACATCGCTGGCCTCTTAACAGCCGTTATTGCACTCTCAATGGCCACTGCAGCCCTGCTTATGATGATCGACGATAAATTTCTCCAACCTTGGTTGGGTCAGAGAGAGGAAGACCGAGAAGCCGATGTCATAACCCACGATGGTGTCGATGCAATCATCGCAGGTCACGGGCGCTTTGGCATGACCATTGGTCGCGTGCTTGCCGCGCAGGGTTTGAAGACAACTCTGCTCGACCATGATTCAAGCCAAGTCGATGCATTGCGTAAATTTGGGTTCAAGGTCTTCTATGGTGACGCACTTCGGACTGATCTTTTAGAATCGGCTGGGGCCAAAGAAGCAAAAATCATGGTGATTGCGATTGACGACCGTGAAAAAATAACTGAGCTCGTCAAAGTGGCACAGCTTAACTTCCCCAAATTGCAGCTTTTGGTCCGCGCCTATGACCGCTCACATGCTGGTGAGCTTTTGAAAATTGGCGTCAAATATGTTTACCGCGAAGTTTTTGGTTCATCGATGAACTTGGCCAAAGACGCGCTTATCGTTTTGGGACAAACAGAAAAAGATGCGAGCTCAGTTGTAAAACGTTTTTCTGACCATGATGAAAAGTTCTTGCGCAAATCAGTGGCCGTTCGCGACGATCAAAAAGCACTGCAAGATTTGGCGCGAGAATCACGCGCCGAAATTGCCAGAGTCTTTGCATCTGATCGCGACAATCCAAGGAGTGATGAATAAAAAAAGGGCAACCTCGCGGATGCCCTTTCGAATTCTCAAAGCAGACGAATTAAGCTGTTTTGTTCATTTGGGCCTTGATCAAACCAGCGATGATCTGAATAACAATGCCACCAACGCCCGATGCAGCGATGTTGCCAATGTTGAGGCCACCACCTGCAACGTTAGCAATTGCAGGGATCAACGAACCCAAAATTGAGCCAGCGCCGACACCGCCGACTGCGCCAGCGATTGTGTTGCCCAAGCCACCAAGGCTCGAGTCTTTCATAGTAGCTCCACCGACGTTACCGCCAACAGCACCAGCAACGAGTTGCAAAATGATAGGTAAAAGTGATTCCATAATGAGTGCCTCCCAATATTCGTAATTGATTCGAACTACCCCACGGCAGCGCGCAAAGCTTACCAGCAATTGAGCAAAGTACAATCGCTCAAATACAACTTCAGAACTAGGCTATCGTTCAATGCAATCAGTAGGCGTTTTCACTTTTCAAAAGTGCCATTGGTGTCTTGGCTAAAATATAGAGATCAAGCCCCAAAGACCAGCGATCAATATAATCGAGATCATGTTTCACACGTTGCTCAAGCTTCTCATGCGTGTCAGTTTCACCGCGCCAACCATTGATTTGGGCCCAACCCGTAATACCAGGCTTCACTTTATGGCGCGCGAAATAGCCATCAATCACTTCATCATAAAGTGTGCCCGCAGCTTTTGCTTGAGTCGCATGAGGACGCGGGCCGACGAGCGAAAGTTGACCTTGAAGAACATTAAACAGTTGCGGCAACTCATCCAATGAAGTCTTACGAATGATGCGCCCCACTTTCGTCACACGCGGATCACCCTTTGTGACCAGTTTTGAAGCTGAGGCATCACTCATATCAGTGTACATGGAGCGGAATTTAAAAACCTGAACCAGCTCATTGTTAAAACCAAACCGTTTTTGGCGGAAAATAATCGGGCCTTTGCTTTCAAAGCGCACAGCCAAAGCGACAACAAGCATGACAGGCGACAGCAAAACAATAACAATCAAGGCAATCGCACGGTCGAGCGTGTCTTTGATAAATTGGTCCCAGCCATTGAGAGGGCGCTCGAACAGTGAAAGTAAAGGAAGATCGCCAATGTAGGTATAAGCATGCGGCGAAAGCTTGAGAATAGCGGCCTGACCACTCACCCGAATATCAACAGGCAATTCCCATAGCCGTTTAAGAATTTGCAATAGGCGCTGTTCTGCCGAAAGCGGAATCGCAACGATGATCAAATCAACACGACTATTCCGCGCATATTCCGCAAGCTCAGCAATCTTGCCAATTTTCTTGTGTTTGCGAACTGATTCAGGACTACGATTGTCGAACCGGTCGTCAAACAAGCCAATAATTTCGATATCAAGCTCTTTGGAGTTTTCGAGTGTGGTGATCGCATCTTCTGCTGCCTTGCCACCGCCCACAACGGCGATGCGTTGCCGCGAGTGTCCATGACGAACAATCGGCCTAATCCAAATTTGCGCAATGCCACGGCTGAAAATAAAATGCAGAGCTGTGAGGCAGAGCCATAATTTAAACCAATCGGCGCCAAGATCGAGTCTGATCAAATACGAAATTTGGAAAACTAAAATTCCAACAATCGCCGTTGTGATCCACGACTTGATGACTGACAAAAAACCTCTGGCCAAGCTTTGAATTTGATACAGCCCAAGGCTGCGCAAAAGAAAAAGACAAGCAAAGCCCAACAACGCAATAAAAAATCCAGCGGCGCCAGGTGTGGCCGCGTCAAAACGACCAACAACCAAAAGTGTGATAAAAAGACCACCAGCAAAGAACACCAGTGCATCAACACTTTTGAGCAGACGTTGGAATACTTCGCTGTCAGCAAAACTTCTATTCATGCAGTCCATCCATCCCCAGATCACTACTCTTTGCTGAAGGGAATTTAGGAATGAGTAAAGACCGCCCATCTCGGGCTTGGTTTTGAACGGCACCGTTAAAGAATGGTTGGCAAACTCGATTGAATTAGCCCTAACCCATCAAATCACAGCGGATTGGCGCTAAATGTATCACAATCCTTCAGGCCTTTAGCGGTCATACCCGTCTTAAACCACCTGACGCGCTGGGCCGATGTTCCGTGTGTGAACGTGTCAGGCTGCGCATAGCCGCGCGACTGCTTTTGCAAATGATCATCACCAATCTGGCTTGCGGCGTTCAAAGCTTCGTCAATATCGCCTGCCTGCAAAATATGTTTTTGCGCATCAGCCTCAGTCGACCAGATGCCAGCAAAACAATCGGCTTGCAGTTCCATCTTGACGGAAAGCGCATTGCTTTCAGCTTCTGATCCTTGGCTGCGCGCCTGTTGCACTTGGTCAGCAATACCCAACAAATTTTGTACATGATGGCCAACCTCGTGGGCAACGACGTAGGCTTGCGCGAAATCACCGGGTGCGCCCAATTTAGTCTTCATATCCTGGTAAAATGCGAGATCGATATAAACTTTGTGGTCAGCCGGGCAATAAAATGGCCCCATAGCAGATTGCGCTGTGCCACAGCCAGATTGCGTGTAGCCAGTAAACAAAACCAGCCGAGGCTTTTCATATTGCTGGCCCATATCACTGAAAATTTTCGTCCAAACATCTTCTGTTGAACCCAACACCTTTGCTACAAATACCTTTCCGGAATCGGTGGTGGTAACGTCTTGTGTGGCAGCACCTGAGCCACCATCCAAACTACTGTTATTTGCCGATTGCCCCAGATTGGTGTCATTCGGTAATTGAATTTGAGTGGTGTTGCCAGGCATCGTAACACCACCACCGCCGCCATTGACCATGTTGATAAGATCAACACCAAGAAAAAATTTCAGCGCAAAATACGCGACAACCAACAGAATAATGCCCTTCATGCCAATGGTGCGGAACAGCAAAGGCAGCAACATCGCAAGACCGCCACCACCGCCCATCCGACCACCGCCGCCAAGACCGCCCATGCCACCGCCACGCGGGCCAAAGCCGCCACCACTATCGCGTTGATCATCGACGTTGTCACTTTGGCGTTGATTATTCAGGTCCATACGACTTGCCTCACTCAAATTTTGATATGGAGCCGAATTTGCCGTGTTAGGAGCTCAATTGCAAGTTAGGATTTTGGCAGTCTTAACTTTCAATGCGTTGTTAGAATGAAACCCTCGTTTTTCTATTCTCAGTCAAACCGAAGGATCAAAATTATGATTTTGACATACATCAGATTTGAACAAATAACGCGTCGTAAGTGCAAAGATACCGTCATCCCCATTTAATTTTGGGTGACAGATTCAAATATATCACATAACTGCACGCCTACTCTTCGTTGCTGGAAAACAGCGACTGCGATGCAGTTGGTCTTTTCGGCGCCAGCCGCATTTGGTGCTTAGCTTTCCGACCCGAAACACGCGCACGCCAAACTCTAAAACTTCCCGGTTTAAGATTAGCACGCATAACAGCAACCACCTGCTTCTCTGTAAATCCCACAACCTGTTTGATTGCATCAAATGAAACTTCATCAGCCCATGCCAGACCAATAATTTCATGAATTTTTTCAGAGGTGAGAATTTCTTTTTTCATTTCTCTGTTCATCGCATAATATCGCGAATGATTGGCCGCGACAGATTAGCCCAATATAGATTCTCGCACCGTCATTCTTATCCTCTAACTTAAACTAAAGTCGCACTTTTTGAGTTAACCGGCCTTGAGCTGCTGACCACGGCGGAATTCTTCAAAAGGACCACAAACAAAGACACACTAGTCGGAGCAGCAAGATATCTAACGCGCGTTTTGATCATCAACCGCCGACATTATCGCCAAGTGTCGTCGTTTTTTTCACCGCATTCACTTGTCTTCCACATTGCGTTAACACAGGCTATGAAGCGCCATCATGACGGATAAACTCACAATCGCTTTAGCGCAGCTTAATCCCACAGTTGGTGCAATAGGTTCGAATCTAGCTAAGGCAAAAGCAGCTATTGCCTCTCTACCCGCCGTTGATCTGGTGCTGTTCCCAGAGCTGTTCCTCTCTGGTTATCCACCTGAGGATTTGGTGCTAAGAGCCTCATTCGTGACGGCATGTAAAACCGCGGCAGAAGAATTATCACGCGATTTTTCAAATGGCCCCGCGATACTCATCGGCCTGCCATGGCGCGAGGGCGATAAGTTGCACAACGCAGTAGCCCTGCTTAACGGCGGTAAAATTGAAACTCTGCGTTTCAAATATGATCTCCCCAACTATGGTGTGTTTGATGAGAAGCGCGTGTTCCAGCCCGGCCCTGCGCCAGGCCCCATCAATTTTAAAGGTGTGCGCATCGGCGTTCCGATCTGTGAAGATATTTGGACAGAGGAAACCTGCGAGACACTGGCTGAAACGGGTGCTGAAATTCTGCTCTCGCCCAACGGCTCACCATTCGAGCGCAACAAGGATGATGTGCGCCTGAACCTTGTGGTCGCACGCGTTAGCGAAACCAAACTTCCGTTGGCTTATCTCAATCAAGTGGGCGGCCAAGATGAGTTGGTCTTTGATGGCGCATCATTTGTGCTGAACGCTGACCGCACACTGGCCTTGCAAATGCCAATGTTTGAAGAGGCTGTGGCTATTACACAATGGGTGCGCGGCGATAACGGTTGGCATATGCTGCCGAACACTGCGGCTAAATTGCCCGAGAATGAAGAAGAAACATGGAAGGCCTGCGTGCTGGGCCTACGGGATTACGTCGATAAAAATAGATTTCCCGGCGTGGTGCTGGGAATGAGCGGCGGCATTGATAGTGCCGTGGTTGCGGCCATGGCTGTTGATGCTTTGGGTTCGGCCCGGGTTCATTGCGTGATGTTGCCCTATGCATATACCAGCCAAGATAGTTTGGTGGATGCTGAATTATGCGCCAAACTTTTGGGTGTGCGCTATGATGTAGTGCCAATCAAAGAACCAGTGGAAGGTTTCCTCTCCGCCCTCGGCCCCATGTTTAAGGGAACGCCTCCGGGCGTGACGGAAGAAAACATGCAGAGCCGTTCGCGCGGCGTGATCCTGATGGCGATCTCAAATAAATTTGGCAGCATGGTTCTGACCACCGGCAACAAGAGCGAAATGAGTGTAGGCTATGCCACACTTTATGGCGACATGAATGGCGGTTTCAACCCGATTAAAGATGTCTACAAAATGGAAGTCTATCGCTTGGCCGCGTGGCGCAACACACAAGGTCATGTGATCCCTGAACGTATCATCACCAAAGCCCCCACCGCCGAACTACGCGAAAACCAAAAAGACCAAGACTCACTTCCGCCTTATGAAGCACTTGATGATATCCTCGAAGGTTTGGTGGAGCGCGAGCAGACTGTGGCCGAAATTTCAGCGCGCGGGCATGACGTCGCATTGGTCAAGCGCATTCAGCACATGCTTTATGTCGCGGAGTATAAGCGCAGACAAGCAGCGCCTGGCGTTAAAATCACGCGGAAGAATTTTGGGCGCGATCGCAGATATCCGATTACGAACGGGTGGCGGGATACCAAGTAACTTTTTCGTAACTACTTTTAGGTTTCGATAATCCGTTACAAAAAATCCAGCCCAACAAAAACTGCAGGGCTGGATTAACATTATGTTGCAACTAAAAAACTAAAATCGCCGTTTTAACTCAAGCGCAATGACTATGGCCGTGGTGCACAGCACCCAACAAAAGACCAGCACCGCCGCCGATTGCGGCGCCGCCAACAGCATAAGCGCTGCCATAAACAAGGGCGCTTCCCACGCCACCAGTTACAGCGCCGAGTACTGCGCCAAGCACAATAATCGCGCCAACATCGCCTTCGCTCATGCAAGCCATTTCAGCTTGGTGGTGCTTTGTCTTGGCCATGGCAGGTGCTGCCGCAGTTACAACGCTACCTGCAACCAAAGCAGCTGCCAAAGAAATATTGATTAGGGATTTCATTTTGATTCTCCATGTTTTTACGTGTTTTCGAAACCGCATCTATTTTAGACCCAAGCCTCCTGAGTCCATAGCGGTAAGTTTAGCAGGAAAATTATGGCTGGAATAGGAGCGTCAACCATTGATTTTGGGCAATAAGGTCACACTGTCGCGACATCAAAATAACCATTTAAATTAATGTGTTGAGAAATTACTCCAATATTTCGCTCAATCCGCTTTATAAAAATTCTAAAGTTAGCATCGCCCATCTTTGAGTTGCTTATTCACCTGTGCAATCTTCCACTTCCCAAGCGCCTTCTTCAACCGCCTAAAAAATTTCAAAATTCGTCAAACAAATAAGAATCACTTAATCCACGATGTATGAAAAATATCATCGCTTCACTACTGTTCGTCATTGCAACTGCCTGCGCACAAGCAGCACCTGCAGATGGCCCGTTCCACCCCATGGATGCCCTCACACCCGGTGAGATTGAAGCAACGGTGAAACTTTTAAGGGATGCAGGCGATGCTGATAAGGATACAACCTATCCCGCTGTCACGTTGCGCGAGGCACCAAAGGACGACATTCGGAAATGGCAACAGGGCCAACCGTTCACGCGCGCAGCCTTTGTCATCTTGCGCAGGCAAGGCAAAACTTTTGAAGCAATAGTAGATCTCACGGCGAAAAAAATTACCTCTTTCACCGAGAAGCCTGGCCAAGAACCCATGATCATGGATTATGAATGGGTGGCGGGCCGCGATAAATTTATGGCCGACCCGCGCTTCAAAGCCGCAATCGCCAAGCGCGGCTTGAAAGATATGAAGCAAGTTTTTTGCACGCCCAATTCTGCAGGCACATTTCCAGGTGATGGTTTTGAGGGCCGCCGTATTTTAAAAATTCCGTGCTTTTCAGGTGAAAATCGCCTTCACCCCCTGCTCGCCCGCCCAATTGAAGGTTTAATGGGAATTGTTGATTCAAACACGGGTGAAGTATTGGAAGTGCTTGATCGCGAAACGGTTGAATTGCCGTCAGCGCCAAAGGGCTATGGCACTGATCTGCCCGAGCTCGACAAAGTCACCAACCCGATTGCTATGATCGCCCCTGCTGGCCCTAACATTGAACTCAGTGGCAACCTGGAAATCAAATGGAACCGTTGGCAGATGCATGCCAGAGCAGACAAACGCGCTGGCCTCATTTTATCTTTGGTCAAATTTGATGACGGCAAAAAACTGCGTGACATCGCTTACCAAATGAATGTGTCTGAACTCTTCGTGCCCTATATGAGTCCCGATCCAACATGGAGTTATCGCACTTTCATGGACGCTGGCGAGTTTGGCATGGGTTATCTCATTGCGTCACTAAAGCCCGGAGTTGATTGCCCACCCAACGCAATCTTCGTAGATCTCACATTCCCAAATGATGTGGGCGGCACCTACACAAGGCCAGCAGCACTCTGTGTTTTTGAACGCGCCAATGGTGACCCGGCTTGGCGGCATTATGTGGCCAGCACAAAATCAGTCGCTGGCGTGCCCCAAGTTGAAATGGTAGTGCGCCACATCCCAACCGTCGGCAATTATGATTATGTCGTCGACTACGTGTTTTCACCTCAAGGCAACATCACACTGCGCGTGGGTGCCACAGGTTTCGACGCGGTTCAATCATCTGCAGCAGCCAATATGGAAAGCCCGACAGCCTTGGCTGACACAACCTACGGCACGCTGATTGCGCCCTATAATGTTGCAATCAACCATGACCATTATTTTAATTTCAGACTCGACCTAGATGTGGACGGCCCGCAAAACTCTTTGGTGCGTGATGCATTCTTTGCTGAACCCGCAAAAGATTCCAAAACTCTAAAGTCCCTGTGGACTTTGAAAACGGGCCGTTACACTTCGGAAGGCCCCATCGTCCCAGATCATATGGCGACGGGCGGCGAAACGTGGCGCGTTGTAAATCCCAACGAAAAAACCGGGCTCAAATTTAATCCAAGCTATTGGATCGATACCCATCATCAACCAACGTCAATTCTCGATCCCGCAGACCCACCACAAATCCGGGCTGGTTTTACATCCCAAACCCTTTGGGTAACCAAACGCCGTGATGATCAATATTGGGCAGCAGGCCTCTATCCGAACCTATCGACTAAAGATGAGGGCCTGCCCGCTTTTGTTGCAAAGAAAGAGTCAGTCACCAATGAAGACTTAGTTGTCTGGTACACCATGGGTTTCCGCCATGCACCGCGGCCGGAGGACTTCCCGATCTTACCAACTTTCTGGCATGAGATGACATTGCGCCCTGCTTTTTTCTTTGACCACGACCCATCAACGTCGTTTAATCCCGGCGAGTTAGCTCCACCAAAGGAATAGACCATGAAACTTTACGGCGACCTCATTTCCCCCTTCGTGCGCATGTCCATGGTGACGGCGATAGAATCTGGGCTTACCAGCCGTGTGCAGTTGATTAACACTGCCGTGAAGCCGCATGAAGTGAACGCTGCGCTCGAAAAGCTTTCGCCAATCGGCAAAATTCCAATTCTCGAAACCGACCATGGCCACGCACTTTATGACAGCCGCGTGATCATGGAGTATTTTACCCATATTGGCGGCAGCGCCACGCTACTGCCCCATGAGGGAGTGAAGCGCTTCCGAATTTTAACAATGCTGGCATTGGCACAAGGCTTGGCTGACTCATTGGTGAGCTTGCGCTACGAACAAGCCGCCCGCCCCGAAAACGCCCGCTGGCCCGAATATGCCGAACGCGTCAAGGAACGCATTAATGCATGCCTTGATGACCTCGAAAACAACTGGCGAGAAGACTTGCAGAATGTCACCCTAGGGGCAATAGCGACCGCCGTTGCCTTAGGTTATCTGGATTTCCGCCATGATGCGCTAAATTGGCGCAAAGACCGCGCCAATCTCATGCAGTTCAACGACGGGTTCATTAAGCGCGACAGCATGATCAATACCGCTCGCAAAGCTTGAGTGCTATAAAATGCCATGTCGGATTTTAAAGTTATCATTTCAGGTTCTGGCCCAGCAGGTCTAGCCGCCGCCATTTTGGTTGCGATGGATGGCATAAAAACGGCTGTCGTAGCCCCTGCATCGCAATTGACTGATCCACGCACCGTGGCGCTGATGCAGCCGTCCATGCAGTTCCTGAAATATGCAGGCTTGTGGACGCCTGATATTGAAGCAGTTTCAGCGCCATTAAAACGACTGCAAATCGTCGATGACACAGGCAATTATGTAACTGCACCTGACGTCACATTCAGTGCAGCAGAAGCCAAGCTTGACGCATTTGGCTGGAATGTGCCACTCGCACATCTCACACCTTCGATGCTCAAACGTGCCGAAGCTTTGGGTGTTGTTATCATTGACGACAAAAGCGAAAGTTCCGAACTTCAAGAACACTCTACGGTTTTGCGCACAGCAAAGGGCCAAACACTCAGCGCTGAAGTTATCATCGCGGCGGATGGTGTTGAATCACCCATTCGCAAATCGCGCGACATAAAAATGGAAAGCTGGCGCTTTGATCAATCCGCATTGGTCACCACCTTCTCCCACACTGGCCCGCATGGTTTCATGAGTACCGAATATCATAAAGGTGCAGGCGCTTTCACCACGGTGCCTCTGCCCGGTAATCGCTCCAGCCTCGTGTGGATGGAAAAGCCCGGTAAGGCTCAAAAACTTTTTGAATTGTCGGACGCTGAACTGGCCGTAGAAATTCAAATCGAAACCAAAGGCAATCTTGGCCGCATTTCTGACATTGGCACGCGCAAGGTATTCCCAATGCGAGGCGAACGCGCGGCGGTTTTTGCCAAAGACCGCGTTATTCTTTTGGGTGAAGCGGCACACACCCAACCTCCACTGGGTGCTCAAGGACTAAACATGTCGTTCCGTGATGCGGCCCAGGCCGCTGATTTGATCATAGGCGCAAAAGATGCGGGCGCTGTATCTGTTATGAAGGAGTATGACAAGTTGCGCCGTGTTGATGTAATCCCACGTCAGCAAATGATCAGCATGGTAAATACGTCACTGCTATCAGAATTTGCTGCTTTCGGGTTGCTCCGCGCTGCCGGCCTCGCCGCCGTAGCCAAAATTCCACCACTGCGCAGTTTAGCGATGGCACAGGGGTTAGCTCCTTCAAGCAATTTGCCTTTTGCGATGCGAGGCTAAGCACTCTTGCTAAACCTGCTTAAAATTGGCAATTAGTAGATATGCCTGAATTCAATGAAGCCAAATTCCAGATCGGCCAAATTGTCCGCCACCGACTTTTCGCTTTTCGCGGCGTAATTTTTGACGTTGATCCCGAATTCAACAATACCGAAGAATGGTGGAATTCAATTCCCGCTGAGGCCCGCCCGCGCAAGGACCAGCCTTTTTATCATCTCCTCGCTGAAAATGAAGATACCGAATATGTAGCGTATGTTTCGGAGCAAAATTTGTTAGTCGACGAAACAGCAGAGCCAGTAAGGCATCCCCAAGTGCGCGATTATTTTGCTGGGTTTGATGCAAAGAAGAAGCAATATAAGTTGCGCGGACACAGGGCGCATTGAATCTAATCGCGTTTATCACTCAACAGTTACGCTCTTTGCTAAGTTCCGTGGTTGATCCACATCAGTGCCAATAAACACGGCCGCATGATAAGCCAGAAGCTGCACTGGAATTGCATAAATCAATGGGCTGATGAAAGCGTGAGCAACTGGAACACGAATGTGTTTGAAGGTTTTATGCGCGTTGTCTTTGTGGCTGTGATCATCTGTGATCAAAACAATCTTGCCACCACGAGCTGCAACCTCTTCCATGTTTGAAATCGTCTTTTCATAAAGCTCGTCGTGCGGGGCAATCACGATCACTGGAACGTTCTCGTCGACTAACGCTATCGGGCCGTGCTTTAGTTCGCCCGCTGCATAACCTTCGGCGTGAATATATGAGATTTCTTTCAGCTTTAATGCACCCTCAAGTGCCAATGGATAATTGATGCCCCGGCCCAAGAACAACACATCTCGTGCCTTAGAAATTTCATGTGCAACGGCTTGGATATTTTTTTCTTCTTTTAAAATCTCAGCCATGTGGCGCGGTGCTTCAATAAGTGCACCCACATATTCCATTTCCTGAGTGGGTGTTAACGTGCCGCGCAATTTACCAGCCAGCAATGCAATGCAAGCCAGTGCTGCCAATTGGCAGGTGAAGGCCTTGGTCGAGGCCACGCCAATTTCGGGGCCAGCATAGGTGCGGAACACCAATTCAGCTTCGCGTGAAATTGTACTTTCCGGAACGTTCACCACAGCCAGAATATGTTGGCCTTGCGATTTCGAATAACGAAGTGACGCCAATGTATCCGCAGTCTCCCCTGATTGAGAGATCACAATGGCCAAACCATTTTTAGACAATGGCGCTTCACGGTAACGAAACTCTGAAGCCACATCGACTTCACAAGGCAAGCGCGCAACTTTTTCAAACCAATACTTTGCGGCCAAGCCTGCATAGTAAGCCGTGCCACAAGCCGTGATCGTAATCCGGTCAAGCTTGGCAAAATCAAATGGAAGATTTTCTGGAACGCGAATTGTTTTGGTCGAGAAATCCACATACTCAGCAAGCGTATGGCCGACCACTTCGGGCTGCTCTTCAATTTCCTTGGCCATGAAGTGGCGATGATTGCCTTTATCCACCATCATCGATGAAGCCTGACTGAAACTCATCGGACGTTTCACCGGATTATTGTTCGCGTCAAAAATCTCATAGGAGTTACGCGTAAGAACAGCCCAATCGCCATCTTCAATATAGGTAATCTTGTTGGTGAAAGGCGAAAGCGCAATGGCATCAGAACCCAGATACATCTGTCCATCACCATGGCCGATGGCCAGTGGCGGCCCGTTGCGCGCGCCGATCATCAAGTCATTTTCAGATTTGAACATAATCGCCAAAGCAAAAGCACCACGCAAACGACCGAGCACATTCTTAACCGCCTCAACGGGTTTAATGCCCTTACTGCGTTGCTCGGCCAAAAGATGGGCCACAACTTCAGTATCAGTCTGCGTTGCAAATTTTACACCCTTGGACTCGAGCTCAATCTTTAGTTCATAAAAATTTTCGATAATGCCATTATGAACAATCACTACATCGCCGGAGATATGCGGATGTGCGTTCGTTTCATTTGGAACACCGTGGGTTGCCCAACGTGTGTGGCCGATGCCGCTATTGCCGCTCAAGGGTTGCTCACGCAAACGATCTTCCAAATTGCGTAACTTGCCAGGTGCACGGCGGCGCTCGATTGAGCCAGCTTCGATGGTGGCCACACCAGCCGAGTCATAACCGCGATATTCCAAACGGCGCAGCGCTTCAACAATATCAAGAGCAACAGGTTTGGTTCCTAAAATGCCAACAATGCCACACATGCTTATTTGTCCTTTGCCTTTGAATTCTCTGCCTTGCGTGCTGCCTTCACGGCGCGGTAACGCTTGGCCCAACCCTCTTTAATATCTAGGGGTGCGCGCGACATCGCCAAGGCATCCTCCGGCACATCTGCGGTGATCACACTGCCCGCCGCGATGTTGACACCTGCCCCGATGCGAACTGGCGCGATGAGTGATGTGTTCGATCCCACAAATACTTTCTCACCGATTTCTGTCAGATGTTTTTCATAGCCATCGTAATTGCAAGTGATGGTGCCAGCCCCAATGTTGCTGCCCGCCCCCACAATTGCATCGCCGATATAGCTGAGATGGTTGGCCTTTGCACCAACGCCGATTTTGGCTTTCTTGATTTCAACGAAATTACCGATATGCGCATTTGCACCAATCTCGGCACCAGGTCGCAACCGCGCATAAGGCCCGATTCGAGCGCCCTCGCCTACGACTGCACCTTCAATATGCGAGAAGGCCAAAATCTCAACGCCATCACCAATGGTGACTTTAGGCCCGAATACAACATTAGGTTCGATCAAAACATCCTTGCCGATTTTGGTATCGGCAGAAAAATAGACCGTGGACGGATCAATAAGTGTTGCACCATCGAGCATAGCGGCCTTGCGGGCCTCGGTTTGAAACGCAGTTTCCAAAATTGAAAGCTGGGTGCGATCATTCACACCTGCAACCTGCACTTGATCGCACATGGCAATGGCGACACTGGTTTTGGCTTTCACTGCGAGCTTTACCAAATCTGTGAGGTAGTATTCGCCCTTGGCATTTTTGTTTGAAAGTTTCGGAACAATTTTCCACAGCAAATCATTATCAATCGCGATGATTCCGGAATTGCACCGCGTAATTTTCTTTTCTTTAGGCGAAGCATCAAGTTCTTCGCGAATATCGGTGATGTAGTTCTTGGTTCCAATAAAGCGACCATACCCATGTGGTTTGTCAGTTTCAAAACCAAGCACTGCCATTTTGGTTTTGGCGTTCAGCTTCGAAAGTAAATCTTTCAGCGTTGCCGTTTTGATCAGTGGCACATCGCCATAAAGCACGATCACCGTGCCTTTGAATTCCGCCAAAGCGGATTTTGCCATCAAAACAGCATGGCCTGTGCCCAAACGATCTTTCTGTTCAGCAAATTGGCAACCCGCAATAATCGGGCTGGCCTCTTTTTGAACAGCGGGCATTTCTGGCCCGTGAACGATCACAGCTTGGCTGGCACCTAATGCCTTTCCCGCATGCAACACATGCGCCAGCATAGAACGCCCCGCGATCTTGTGCAGCACTTTCGGCAAGCTGGATTTCATGCGCGTGCCCATGCCCGCCGCCAAAACCACCAAAGCTAAATCAGCCATTCGCACCCCAAAATTAAAATATCCACATGATTCACTATCAGATACTCGTGATTAGCCCGTTAATTATGGCGTTTTTTGTCGTTTGGTTAATCGCTTCTCAATGCGACAAACAAAGCAGAACCAAGGCCTTGACCATGACGCCACCCGCAACTATGTTCCGCCCGCTTTCACGGACTCATATTAAAGTCTGATGACGTGTGGGCCCATAGCTCAGCGGTAGAGCATCTGACTTTTAATCAGAGGGTCGTGGGTTCGAATCCCGCTGGGCTCACCAACAAAATCAAAGACTTAGAGAGAAATTAATGTCCATCAAAAACGTCTTAGTCGCTATCTAGTCGCACTATTCGTATGAGAATAGGTGTTCTGTGGTGTTCAAACATGCGACCAAGGCCAAATTGATTTTACGGTGAAAAGGTTGCCACTGGGTATGGAAGATAACGCCAAAATGATAAACTACAGCCATATGACAAAAATACTTGAGCTGGCGATCCAACAGGCCAAGTCTCTGCCTGAAGACAGGCAAAATACGTTGGGTGGATTGATAATCTCGTTGGTCAGAAACGAAAAATCCCTTCCGACTATCTACCTCGAATGAAGTGCACGCCAGAAAGGTTCCAACAATAAAAACATTCAAAATATATGGCTCAACAAAGCCACACCTTAGCGATGAGTCGCAAAACAAATATTATGCGACCCATCCAAACAACAGTTTTCCTATTTAGAATTCAAAGCTTCAGCGCGTATTTTACAAAGTCACCCATCGTATATTTACC
>JANYLQ010000004.1 GCA_025363755.1 Hyphomicrobiales bacterium
GCGATTTTTGCTGTTGGTGAACGAGAGTCTCTGGAACTGGGCGGCTGTGACACCGCAGCTGAAAGTCAAGCAAGTCTCTTGCCCACTAGGGCTGACAAGGTCGTAGTGCCCTGCCTTTTTCAATCAACAGCTCCCGAGAGCTTGAACCACGATCGTCCAAACCCGCAAGCGCCACATCTTTCCCGGCCAAAGCCACCGTCGCGAACGTTGGCCCCTTCGAGGGAGGACGGAACATAGATAGTACAGAATATAAATGTTTGTCAAGTATAAAAGCACATTTAGAGGAAATATATTTAATCTCAAAGGGGCTTCAATTTTAAAAGACAGTCTTCACCCCCAGCACCGTCACCCTTGCGAAGGCAAGGGTCCAGCTTTGAGGTCGGGACGGCTTTAAAAAAGCTGGATTCCTGCCTTCGCAGGAATGACGGAGCTTATGGGGTGGTCATGGAGTTTGGTGGGCAGTTTCGAACCTGTGGCCAAGAGGCCCCAACCGGCGCAAGTGCGCCACCTTCCCCCGTCGGGGGAAGGGTGTGCTGAATAAACTGAATTAATTCACCGCATCACCCGCACATGAGCGCAAAAGGCCTGTGAAGTCTGCGTCTATGAGGGGATAGGTGTTGGTGTGATTGAGGATTGTGGTTTTTAGGTTTGAGCCGTTTTCGGCGGCTTTCAGGATGGGGCTGTTGCTTGGAATTTGACCTTCCAGGCTTTTTGACAGGCCCAATTTGTCGACTGCGGCTTTGGCTTTGACAGAAAATTTCCGGTTATCGATCTCGATGGACATGTTTGTCGACTGGCCTTCTTTTAACCGGCCGGCAATGTTGTTGACGAAGACCGAGAATTTGTTGGTGCCAATTTCACACCAAAAACTTAGTCCAACATCGTCGGTATCGGGCACACCAAAAACCAGGAAGGCTTCTTTATCTGAAGCGTTCAGTGTCCATTCCCGTTCTTGCGCAAGACTTGTTGAGGCTGTTGCGAGCAGGGCAAAAATTACAAAAATGAGGCGCAAGAGATAAAATTCCAACTAACAATTTGACTCGACCTTACACCAGCAATTTGCGACACGTAACTTAAAACAAATAAAGTTTACGCTACTTATTTTTATGAATGAAATCATGTAGTAAATCGATATTCTTTATGTTTGACTTGAATAATACGTCAAATATATCACCGACAACGGGAATGGTTCCGAGACCTGTGTCGATGGCAACGTTTGCTAACATTTTCACGAGTAAGTGGTTAGGCGCGCCGAGTTTGCGGGCCTCTAAAACGATGTAGAGTGAGACCAGTGCTGCTCCAGCATCGCCAAAGCCGGGGACGAGGCCTGCGACGGCATCTGCGCCAAAACGGACTTTGGTGAAGGGAATGCCCCAGCCTGAATCCATGAACTTTGCGATAACGCGCAAGCGATTCAATTTCTTTAATGTGTCAGCGTGCACCATTTTACTGCCCCTTAAACCAGCGCAGTACGTGGGGCCCGATTTCACCAATACAAGTGGTTTTTATTGACCAGGGCTGATTGCAAGCCTAAGCCCGCCAGACCAGTCGGCTGGATGGCCGCTCTCGCTAGGCCCGCAAGGGTGCGAGGGAGGAAAGTCCGGGCTCCACGGAAATAGGGTGCCGGTTAACGACCGGCGAAGGTGACTTTAGGGAAAGTGCCACAGAAAACAAACCGCCACAGTTTACTGTGGTCAGGGTGAAAAGGTGGGGTAAGAGCCCACCGCAGGCTTGGCAACAGGGCTGGCACGGTAAACCCCACCCGGAGCAAGACCTAATAGGGGCGGCACGAAACGCAAGTTTCAAAGCTTTTTCCGGCTCGCTGCCCGGGTTGGTTGCGCGAAGCATTTGGTAACAAATGCTCCAGATGAATGGCCATACACTGTGAAGGCAACTTCATGGGGACAAAACCCGGCTTATAGGCCGACTGGTGTTTTTTTTCGCTTTGATGTGAAAGTGTTGAAATGAATCGCATTTGAAACGATTTGTTAGGAATTGCAGGGGCATTGTCGAACTTTATTAACCTCTTATTCATTGTGTTTGCTCGGCCCCATGATTTCAACCTCCGATACCACCCAACGCCATTACCCTGTGATGTTGCCCGAAGTGCTTGCCGCTTTGGCTCCTCAGGCTGGCGGCGTTTATGTGGATGGCACGTTTGGGGCAGGTGGTTATACGCGCGGGATTTTGAGCTTTGCCGGTACAAAAGTAGTTGCGATTGATCGTGATCCCAATGCGGTTGCGGATGGTGCATCTCTGGTGGCGCAATGGGAAGGCCGATTGCAATTGGTGCGTGGCACTTTTGGCGAGATGCAGAATATAATTTCTGATCTGGGATTGAGCAAAGTGCAGGGGGTGGTTTTGGATATCGGGGTTTCATCAATGCAGATTGATGAAGCTGCTCGCGGGTTTTCATTTATGCGCGAAGGGCCGCTGGATATGCGCATGGGGCAGGAGGGCAAATCTGCTGCTGATTATGTAAATAGTTTGGATGCAGAAGAGCTGGCGCAAATTATATTTGTGTTTGGCGAGGAGCCGCGCTCACGTTCAATTGCCAAGGCGATTGTTTCGGCGCGGGCAGAAGCGCCACTGATGACTACGATGGATTTGGTGAAGGCTGTGGAACGCGCCACTGGGCCGCAACGCGCGAAAGATAGAACGCATCCGGCGACGCGCACATTTCAGGCGCTGCGCATTCATGTGAATGCCGAGCTTGATGAATTGGCGATGGCGTTATGTGCGGCGGAAGAAATTTTAGATGAGGGTGGGCGTTTGGTCGTTGTGACTTTTCATTCGCTTGAAGACCGCATTGTGAAGCGGTTTTTTGCGGCGCGGGCTGGAAAATTGCCAACGGGTTCGCGCTATATGCCGGAAGCACATTCGGGGCCAGCGCCTAGTTTTGAATTGGTTTACAAAGGCCATGTGGAAGCCAGCGAAGTGGAGAAGCTGGATAATCCGCGTTCGCGTTCAGCAAAATTACGCGCGGCGGTTCGCACATCTGCTGCGGCGTTTGCCTTCGATATGGCAGGCATGGCGGTTCCGCAACTGCGTGGGGGGAAGCACTGATGATCAAAATGATCAACGCGTTTTTGGTTTTGACGGTTTTGGTGGCGGGATTTTATATGTATTCGCTGGAGCATTCAACGCGCGGGCTTGAGCGGCAAATTGTAAAATTGAAAACGGGCATCAATGACGAACGCGAGACGATTAAGTTACTTGACGCGGAATGGGCGAGCTTAACGCGGCCTGACCGTTTGCAAAAAATGGCAGAAGAACAACTGAAGTTGCAGCCCGTGAAAGCCACACAGATTATTTCAGTTGCTGAAGTGGCGGCCAAAATTCCAGACACACCAGTGATTAAGCTGGACGATAAAACGGCTGACCCCATTGGGGCTATCCTCGAGAAGATGCAATGATGGTTGATAAAGCGCAATTGAGTTCGCAAAAGCTGGCAGGGCAAAATCGTATTCGCCTCGTGAGTATGATTTTTTGTGCGTTCTTTTTGATGATTGCGGTTCAGCTTGGCAAGTTGACGCTGATGCACAAGGTTGATGCTGCCAACGATGTTGTTTTGCGCGAGAAATCTATGCCAAGGCCCGATATTGTGGACCGCAATGGACAGGTTATGGCGACTGATATTGAAGTGTCTTCGCTGTTTGTAGATCCGCGCAAGATCACTGATGTGGATGAAGCTGTGGAATTGCTGACGGCAACTCTGCCTGAGCTCAATGCAAAAACCTTGAAAGAAAAATTGCTGAAGCCCGGCAAAGCTTTTGTTTGGCTCAAACGTCAGACCAATACGGAAGAACGCGATGCGATTTATAATTTGGGTATTCCTGGAGTTGCTTATGTGAATGAGCGCAAACGGGTTTATCCAATGGGACGGCTTGCGGCGCATACGGTTGGCTATGTTGATGTTGATACAAAAGGCATTGCCGGCATTGAAAAATATCTGGATGATCAAGGTGCACTTTACACTGCGTCGCTCAGCGAGCCTGAAAGCCACACGACGTATCCAGCTCAGCTTGCGATGGATATGCGCGTGCAACATGCGGTGACTGATGAGGTTGCAAAAGCGGTTATCAAGTTTAAAGCAAAGGCTGGTGGCGGGATTATTCTGGATACAGAGACCGGCGAGATTGTGGCGCTGGCATCACTGCCTGATTACAATCCGAATGCTGAGGATAAGCATTTGACATCTGATCAACAGAATAAGTTGACCAGTGGGGTTTATGAATTGGGTTCGGTGATCAAGGCTGTGACCTTTGCGATGGCGTTTGACTATGGCGTGATGAATATGAATTCGAGGTATGATGCCACACATCCTTTGGTGATTGGCAATGCGCGCATCAGCGATTTTCATGCACAGCGCAAAGTTTTGACTGTGCCTGAAGTGTTCACCAATTCCTCAAACATCGGCACGGCGAAAATGGCTTTGCAGGTGGGGCTTGAGGGGCATCATGAATTTTTGACGCGCGTTGGGTTTATGGACCGTTTGGTGACTGAAGTGCCAGAAAGTGCCAAGCCCTTGCTGCCGCGCCGTTGGAGTAAATTATCCTCGGCAACGGCCGCATTTGGCCATGGTTTTGCCGTACAACCTTTGCAAGGATTGTCGGTGATTTCTGATTTGATTAATGGTGGCATGTCCATCCCGCCGACTTTTTTAAAGCGCACGAAGGAAGATGCGTTAGCTTTGGCGCACCGGATTGTGAAGCCTGAGACGTCTGAGAAGATGCGTTATCTTTTTCGTTTGAATGTGACTGAGGGGACAGCTTCCAAGGCTGATGTAATTGGCTACCGCGTGGGCGGCAAGACTGGCACGGCGGAAAAAGTGATTGGTGGGCGCTATTCAAAAACAAAAGTGCTGGCCACTTTCATTGGTGCGTTCCCGATGGAAAAGCCGAGATATGCGATTTTTGTGATGCTCGATGAGCCGCAAGCTATTCCCGGCACTTATGGTTTTCAGACGGCGGGTTGGAATGCTGTGCCGACGGCTGCTGCTATCATTGAACGCGTGGCGCCGATGCTTGGCATCACGCCGCAGTTTACGCCGGAAGATTTGGTGAAGCTGGCTAAGCAAGCCAAGGCTGTCGGCGCTGAAAAGAAACACGGTTGACCTGAATGACTGTTTTACTCAGCCGACTTTTGCAACATGATGCGCCATCGCAGAGCAGTGGTGATGTTGTGATACATGGCCTTACGTCAGACAGCCGCGAGGTGAGGCCCGGATTTGTTTTTGCGGCATTGCCGGGAACCAAGGTGGACGGCAGTGCTTATATTGCAGAGGCATTTGCGAGTGGTGCTGTGGCGGCGATTTGTCAGCGCGGCAGCTATAAGGGTGCGGGACTGATTATCGAAACGGATAATCCGCGCAGGCTTTTGGCTTTGATGGCGGCGCGGTTTTATGATCGGCAGCCCGATACAATTGTGGCTGTGACAGGCACAAATGGCAAAACTTCGGTTTCAGTTTTTGTACGGCAGATTTGGAAGGCGATGGGTTTTCGCGCGGCGAGCCTTGGGACGATCGGTGTTGTAGGGCCAGATGGTTCGGAATATCTGGCGCATACAACGCCAGACCCAGTTCAACTTGCTCAGCTTGTGGCAAAACTGCGCGATGACCAGGTGCAGCATTTGGCGATTGAAGCTTCGAGCCACGGCTTGGCGCAATATAGATTAGATGGTCTGCGGTTGACGGCGGGGGCTTTCACCAATCTCACGCAAGATCATTTGGATTATCACCATAGTTTCGAATCTTATTTTGAAGCGAAGATGCGGTTGTTTGATGAACTGTTACCGCGCGGTTCGGCAGCGGTGATCAACATGGATTCGCCGCAAGGGCCTGATGTTTTACAGCATGCTTTGAAGGCTGGGTTGGTGCCGTTTACAGTTGGCCGCAATGGCGATGATTTGAAATTGGTGCAATCGACGGCGAATGGTTTGGGCCAGGAGCTGGTTATTGAAAGTAAGTCTGGTCAGCACCGCGTGAGCTTGCCATTGGTGGGCGATTTTCAAGTTTCAAATGCGTTGGTTGCGGCAGGCTTAGTGATTGCATCGGGTGGTGAAATTGGGTTGGCTTTGCACGCGCTCGAATCTTTGAAGGGTGCCAGCGGGCGGTTAGAATTGGTCGGGGTGACCGGCATTGGTGCCAGTGTGTTTGTGGATTATGCGCACACGCCAGATGCATTGGAGAATGCGATTTCGGCTTTACGCCCTTATGCTAAGGGCAAACTTCATGTGGTGTTTGGGTGTGGTGGTGACCGCGATAAGGGCAAGCGGCCTTTGATGGCTGCCGCTGTGGCCAAGCATGCTGATGTCGCTTATTTGACGGACGATAATCCACGGACTGAAGACCCCGCAGAAATTCGGCGGGAAGCTTTGGTTGGCGCTCCATACGCAATTGAAATTGGCAATCGTGCCAAAGCGATTGCAACGGCTGTTTCAGCCTTGGAGTCAGGCGATATTTTGCTTGTTGCGGGCAAAGGGCATGAGGAGGGGCAGATTATTGGGACGACTGTTTTTCCATTTAAAGATCATGATGCAGTTGCGGCAGCTATAGCGGGAAAAATTTATCATGGTTGAACGGCCGCTTTGGACGACGCAGGAATTATTGGCGGCTACGGGCGGCACGCTGCATGGCGATGTCCATGGTGCAATGAATGGTGTTTCGATTGACTCGCGTAGTGTTTCTGCTGGCGATATTTTTGTGGCGATCAAAGGCGATGCCATGGATGGCCATGATTTTGTGGAGAAGGCGCTTAACGCTGGAGCAGGCGTTGCGATGGTTTCGCGCATGACCGACGCGATGCGCGAAGCAGGCGCCGTTTTGCTGGTGGCAGATGATCCGTTACGCGGCCTTGAGAATATGGGACGTGCCGCACGGGAATGCAGCGGAGCGCAAATTATTGCCGTCACGGGGAGTGTTGGCAAAACTTCTACGAAGGAAATGTTGCGCACCGCACTTTCTGCTTCAGGATTGACGCATGCTTCAGCATCATCATTCAACAATCACTGGGGCGTTCCGCTTACGCTTTCACGGATGCCGCGCAATGCGGCTTATGGTGTGTTTGAAATTGGCATGAACCATGCTGGCGAGATTACGCCGCTGGTAAAGATGGTTCGGCCGCATATTGCGATTGTCACCATTGTGGCTGCGAGCCATTTGGGAAATTTCAATTCGCTGGATGAGATTGCCCAAGCGAAGGCTGAGATTTTTTCCGGATTAGAAATGGGTGGCACGGCCATTATCAATCGTGACTCTGAGTATTTTGATTTGCTAAGTGCGGCAGCAAAAGCGGGCGGTGCAAAAGCCGTCATTGGATTTGGAAAACATGCCGAAGCTTCTGTGCGTTTGGAGCGCGTGGCCTTGCATCCCACTTGTTGTTGCATCACCGCTGATGTGATGGGTGAGAGGGTGACTTACAAATTGGGCATGCCAGGCGAGCACATGGCCATAAATAGTTTGGCGGTGTTGGCTGCGGTTAAAGCATCGGGTGCTGATTTGGCCCGGGCGATGCTGGCCTTGGCTGACGCGGCACCTGCAAAGGGGCGCGGCGTACAGGAGCAATTGTTAGCGGCTGATGGTGAATTATTATTGATTGATGAAAGCTATAATGCCAACCCGACATCGATGGGTGCGGCACTTGCACTATTGGCGCAGGCGAAATTGGGCAAGAATGGTCGTCGCATTGCCGTGCTGGGTGATATGTTGGAGCTTGGGCAATTTGGCGCGCAGCTTCATGCTGATCTTGCCAAACAAGTAGACGCACATGGTGTCGATGTCTTATACGCCGCTGGGCCTTTGATGCGCAATCTTTGGGATGCCGTTCCCATGGTAAAGCACGGCGCGTATGCCGCCAGTTCAGCGGAGCTGACAGCGCAATTGTTACCGCAATTGCGGGCTGGTGACGCGGTGATGATCAAGGGTTCGCTTGGCAGTAAAATGGGGCTTGTTGTTGAAGCTTTGCGTAAACAATTCACAGCTGTGAAAAAGGATATTTGATCAATGCTGTATTATCTGTTGTTAAAACTCACCACTGAAGTTTCGGCTTTTAATGCTTTTCGTTATTTGACGACGCGCACGGGCATGGCGATTTTGACAGCACTGCTTTTCATTTTTGTGCTGGGGCCAAAAATAATTGCGTTACTCAAGATCAAACAAGGCAAGGGCCAACCGATCCGCAGCGATGGGCCGCAGCGCCACATTGTTGAAAAGCAAGGCACGCCCACTATGGGGGGGCTGATGATTTTATCAGGTGTTTTTGTATCAACACTTCTCTGGGCTGACCTCAGCAATTTTTATGTGTGGGCAGTTTTGTTTGTGACTTTGGGCTTTGGGGCGATTGGCTTTTATGACGACTATTTGAAAGTGACACGAGCAACAACGCGGGGGTTTTCTGGCAAGGCGCGGTTGCTTGCCGAATTCATTATCGCAGGTGCTGCTGTGCTGTGTTTTATGTGGCTTGGAAAAGAACCGCTTTCAAGTTCTTTGGCATTACCGTTTGCCAAAGATATTTTGATTTATTTTGGGCCGTTCTTTTTGGGCGTTGGTGCTTTGGTGATTGTGGGCGCGGGCAATGCTGTGAATATCACCGATGGTCTTGATGGCTTGGCAATTGTGCCTGTGATGATTGCGGCTGGTAGCTATGGCCTCATTGCTTACTTGGTGGGTAACTTTGTGTTTGCGGAATATCTGCAACTTCATTTTGTGAAGGGCACGGGCGAGCTGGCGATTATCTGTGGCGCATTGGTTGGGGCAGGGCTTGGATTTCTTTGGTTCAATGCACCACCCGCAATGATTTTTATGGGCGACACGGGTTCGCTTTCGCTTGGTGGTTGCCTCGGTGCCATTGCTGTTGCCACCAAACACGAAATTGTTTTGATGATCATTGGCGGGTTGTTTGTTCTTGAAACTGTTTCGGTGATTGTGCAGGTCGCTTCGTTTAAAATGACAGGCAAGCGGGTGTTTGCCATGGCGCCGCTGCATCATCATTTTGAGCAGAAGGGTTGGAAAGAGCCGACGATAGTTATCCGTTTTTGGATTATTTCGTTTGTGTTGGCGTTGATTGGTCTTTCCACACTGAAGCTGAGGTAGATTTCAATAATGTTTCCGGCACTTCAATTCAAAGGCAAATCAGTGGGCGTGTTTGGACTGGCCCGCTCTGGCATTTCTTGTGCCAAGGCTTTGGTTGCGGGCGGAGCAAATGTTTTTGCTTGGGATGATTCCGAGCCAGCTGTTGAGAAAGCGCGGGCTGAAGGACTTTCGATTACGAATTTGCACACTGTCGATTTTAAAAATCTAAGTGCTTTGGTTTTGAGCCCCGGTGTTCCGCTCACACACCCTGAGCCGCATTGGACTGTGGTGAAGGCCAAGCACGCTGGTATCGAAATTATTGGTGACACAGAAGTCTTTGCGCGCGAAGTGCAAAGCAGTGGGGCCAAGCTTGTGGCGATCACCGGCACGAATGGCAAATCGACGACCACGGCGCTGATTGGGCATGTGTTAAAATCAGCTGGGCTTGATGTGGATGTGGGCGGCAATATTGGCCTTGCGGTTTTTAATCTGCGACCACCCGGGAAAGACCGGATTTATGTTTTGGAGCTCTCATCTTTTCAAATTGATTTGATGCCGAGTTTGCATCCCGATGTTGGCATTCTCACTAATCTGACTGCTGATCATTTGGACAGGCATGGCGATATGCATCATTATGCTTTCATCAAAGGCCGGATGTTTGCGAAAATGCGTGCTGGGGATACGGCATTAGTGGGCATAGATGACCCTTGGTGTTTTGCAATTGCTGACCGGATTTCATCTGGCGCCGATGTGCGCCGCGTTTCAGTTTTGCACGTGTTGGAAGATGGTGTGAGCGCTCCGAGCGGAATTTTATATGATCGGCGCAGGGGCAAGATTGTTGGTGAAGTTGATCTACGCTCGATGCCTGCTTTGAAGGGTAAACATAATTGGCAGAACGCTTGCGTGGCATACGGCGCGGCGCGGGCGATGGGCGTTTCTGTTCCGGCAATCGAAGAGGCGATGAAAAGCTTTGGTGGACTTGCGCACCGGATGCAACAAGTTGGCACTGTTTCGGGTGTGCCATTTATTAATGATTCAAAGGCCACCAATGCGGATGCTGCCGAAAAGGCGCTGGCTTCGTTTGATAATATTTATTGGATTGCGGGTGGCATTGCCAAGGCTGGCGGCATTGAAGCGCTGGCCTCTTACTTCCCGAAGATTAGCAAAGCCTATTTGATTGGTGCGGCTGCGGAAGATTTCGCCAAGGCATTGCACGGCAAAGTGAATGTGGTACGGGCTGAAACATTAGAACGTGCTGTTGCTGCTGCGGCGACAGACGCGGCGATGGATGGGCGAGGCAATGCGGTAGTTTTGCTTTCGCCTGCTTGTGCATCATTCGATCAATATAAGAACTTTGAAATTCGCGGTGACGCTTTTGTTGATCTGGTTTCGAAATTGCCAGGCGCCATTATGGCTATTGGAGGGACGACTTAATGCTGATTTCTCGTAGTGATCGTGGTTTGCTGGCGCGGTGGTGGTTTACCATTGATCTTGCTCTGCTCTCATCAATTTTGTTGCTAATGGCCATCGGTGTTTTGATCAGCATGGCGGCCAGCCCGCCTGTAGCTGAGCGTATCGGTCTTGATGCGTTTCATTTTTTCCGCAGCCAATTGTTCTGGTTATTCTTTGGTGTGATCGGCTTGGTGGCAGTTTCATTTTTTGATGCAGTGTGGGTTCGGCGTTTGGCGTTTGCGACGTTTTTTGGATCTCTGGTTTTGATGGCATTGGCCCTGAAAATCGGGCCGGAAATTAAGGGTGCGCATCGGTGGATATTCGGTATGCAACCATCAGAATTTGCCAAGCCCGCTTTTGTGGTTTTTGCAGCTTGGTTTTTGGCAGATCACATCAGGCGGCCTGACATGCCAGGGCATTTGATTACGTTTGCGGCGGCGATAGTTTTTTTAGGTTTGCTCGTGTTGCAGCCTGACTTCGGGCAGACCGTGTTGGTGATTTTAACATTTGGTTTCATGCTTTTGGTTTGGGGCATCTCGTGGCGTTACGTTTTTGGTCTTGCCGCGCTTGGTATTTTGGCCGGAGGAATGGCTTATAAATTTGCTTCGCATGTGGCATCACGCATCGACCGCTTTTTAAGCCCTGACATTGGTGACACGTTTCAAACCGATACCGCAACGGCGGCCTTTAACAATGGCGGCCTGATGGGTGCTGGGCCTGGAGGTGGTGTGGCTAAATTGGTTCTGCCAGATGCACACACAGATTTCACATTTGCTGTTGTTGGCGAAGAGTTCGGTTTCTTGGCCTGCGTTGCATTGATGCTGTTATTTTTCTTCATTGTTGTGCGTGTGTTGAAGCGGGCAAAAATTGAAGATGATCCCTTTGCGGCTTTATCTATGACCGGGCTGATCACCATGTTCGGTTTGCAAACTTGCATTAATATGGGGGTCAATGTTGGGTTGCTTCCGGCCAAAGGTATGACACTGCCTTTCATTTCTTATGGCGGTTCATCATTGCTTGGAACGGCTTTGGCAATGGGATTTATTCTCGCCTTGGCGCGCGGGCGTACTGTCAGGGATGTTCGAAAATATAGTTCCGAGATGGCGGTTGCATGAGTGATAAGCTTGTTGTCTTAGCGGCGGGTGGCACGGGCGGGCATTTGTTTCCGGCGCAGGCGCTTGCTGAAACTTTGGTCCGCAGAGGTTACCGCGTGCATTTGATGACGGATGAACGGGTGCGCGATTATGGCAAATCTTTTCCAGCAGAAAAAACGCATGTGGTGCATTCGGCCAGCCCATCACTCAAACGGCCGTTGGGGTTGTTGAAACTTTTTCAAGGATACCGCGCGGCCAAGGCGATTTTGAAAATTGAGAAGCCGGTGGCTGTTGTGGGGTTTGGCGGATATCCATCTTTTCCACCAATCTATGCGGCTGCTGCCTTGGGTATTCCTTGTGCGGTGCATGAGCAGAACGCGGTGCTTGGCCGTGCGAATAAAGTGCTTTCTGGTAAAGTGAATGTGGTAGCGGCATCGTTTCCGTCGATGATTGGATTGCCAGAAGCGGCAAAATCGAAACTGGTGCTGACGGGTAATCCGGTTCGTGCTGTGGCGTTGAACGAGAAGGCCGCACCTTACCCTGGTGGAGGTCGATTTAATCTCGTTGTGTTTGGTGGAAGCCAAGGGGCCAAGTTTTTTTCTGATTTCATGCCGCAAGTTTTTGCGCAGATGCCAGAGGCTTTGCGCAAAAAGATTTTGCTCACTCAGCAGTGCCGTGACGAAGATTTAGCTCGGGTTAAGCGGGCATATACGGAGTTTGGTGTTGTGGCTGAGCTGCAAGCTTTTTTCAGTGATATGCCAAAGCGGATTGCAGAATCACACTTGGTGATTTCTCGCTCTGGCGCTTCGACGATTGCTGAGCTTGGCGTTATCGGGCGGCCTGCCATTATGGTGCCTTTGCCGCATGCCATTGATAATGATCAGCTGCGCAATGCGCAAAGTTTTGCTGGCGTGGGAGCAGGCTGGGTTTGCCCGCAGAAAGAGTTGGAACCCAAAGCATTTGCTGAATTATTGGCGCGGTTGATTGGTGATCACACAGGCCTTAAGAAAGCAGCCGAATCGGCTTTAAGCCACGGAAAACCCGATGCGGCTGAAAGATTGGCCGATGTGGTTGAAAACATTATTGCGCGAAAAAACGCTGCTTAGTTGGAGAGACTAAATCTATGAAATTGCCCCGCGACGTTGGCCCCATTCATTTTATCGGCATTGGTGGCATTGGGATGAGCGGTATTGCGGAAGTAATGTCAACTCTCAGTTATAAGGTTCAAGGTTCTGATATTGCTGATAATTATAACGTCGCGCGGTTGCGCAAACATGGCATTGAAGTTTCGATTGGCCATAGGGCGGACAACCTCGGTAATGCGCAGGTCGTCGTGATATCCTCTGCTGTTAAGGACGATAATCCAGAGCTCATGGAGGCGCGAAAACGTTATTTGCCTGTGGTGCGCCGCGCTGAAATGTTGGCAGAGCTCATGCGCTTTAAATCTTGCATCGCCGTCGGTGGGACACACGGCAAGACGACGACGACTTCAATTGTTGCAGCTTTGCTGGATGCTGGAAATTTTGATCCGACGGTGATTAATGGTGGTATCATCAATGCTTATGGCACCAATGCGCGCTTGGGCAAGGGCGATTGGATGGTGGTTGAGTCTGACGAGTCTGATGGTACGTTTGTGAAGTTACCTGCTGATGTGGTGATTGTCACCAACATCGACCCAGAGCATCTTGATCATTACGGCACGTTCGAGAAAGCCAAGGAAGCGTTCTTGTCATTTGTCGAGAACATTCCGTTTTATGGTTTTGCAGTCATGTGCATTGATCATCCTGTAGTGCAGGAATTGATTGGCAAGATTCAAGATCGCCGGGTGATTACTTATGGTCGGAGCCCGCAGGCGGACTTCAGATTGCTTGATGTGACTTATAGCGATGGTGCTACGCGCTTTGCAGTGCGCATTACCAATCGGTTGACGAGTGCCACGCATGATATTGAGAATTTGGCTTTGGCTATGCCCGGCGATCATAATGCGCTGAACTCGACGGCGGCACTTGCAGTGTCGCGTGAGCTTGGCATGAGTGATGACCAAATTCGCAAGGGCCTCGCCAGCTTTGAGGGCGTAAAACGTCGGTTTACGCGCACGGGCGAGTTTAATGGTGTGACGGTGTTTGATGATTATGGCCATCATCCGGTTGAGATTGCGGCGGTGCTTTCAGCGGCGCGCAAGGTGACCAAGCAAAAAGTTATCACTGTGATGCAACCACATCGTTACACCCGGTTGCAGAGTCTTTTCAATGACTTCTGCACGTGTTTTAATGATGCAGATACGGTTATTTTAGCGCCGGTTTATTCGGCCGGTGAAGCGCCGATTGACGGCATCTCGCACAATAGTTTGGCGCAAGGGTTGCATGACCGTGGGCACCGTGCGGTTTTCAAAATTGATGCACCCGAACAATTGGCACCGATGATTAAGGGCATGATTTCACCGGGTGACATCATTGTTTGTTTGGGGGCAGGCACGATTAGTCAGTGGGCTTATGCGCTTCCCGATCAATTGGCTGAGCTTTCGAAAGCTTGATGATGAAGATAGATGGTGAGGCCCTGTTGAAAAAACTGCCTGCTGTGCGTGGGCGGTTGGAAGCGAATGCGCCATTGGCGGATTTGACATGGTTTAGAGCAGGCGGTGCAGCAGAAGTTTTGTTTGCGCCTGCTGATGAGGAAGATTTGAGCGCGTTTCTAAAAGAAAAGCCAGTTGATGTTCCGGTTTATGCAATTGGTGTGGGTTCCAACTTGCTGGTTCGCGATGGCGGGGTTCCGGGTGTTATCGTCCGCTTGGGCCGCCCATTTATGGATATGGTTTTAGAAGGCGAGAACCGCATTCGGACGGGCACTGCTGCTCTCGATGTACGCGTGGCGCGGTTTGCGGCGGAACATAGTATCGATTCATTAACCTTTCTGAGAGGTATTCCCGGCAGCATAGGCGGCGCGCTTCGGATGAATGGTGGGGCCTATGGTGGTGAGACCAAGGACGTGCTGGTGGAGGCGCGGGGTTTTGACGTAAGAGGAAATTTACACGTGTTGAGCAATGCCGACATGAAATATACTTACCGGCATTGTGGCGCGGCAGAAGATTTGATCTTCACGTCAGCACTTTTGCAAGGCAAGCCCGGGGTTCAGTCAGATATTCTGGCAGCGATGGATAAAATTACTGAGAGCCGTGAAGCCACACAGCCGATTAAGAGCCGCACGGGCGGATCGACTTTCAAGAATCCACCGGGGCATAAATCATGGGTATTGATCGATGCGGCGGGCATGCGCGGCTTTAACGTTGGGGCTGCAAAAGTTTCGGAACTTCATTGCAATTTTTTGATTAATGAGGGTGGTGCCACCGCATCGCAAATTGAAGAGCTGGGTGAAACCGTGCGTGCACGAGTCAAGGCAAATTCGGGGGTTACTTTGGAATGGGAGATCAAGCGGATTGGTATTGCGCTTGATGGGACAACATGAGCCTCGAAAAATTAAGACCTGATCAAACAACAGTTGCCGTTCTCATGGGCGGTTGGTCGGCTGAACGCAAAGTTTCTATTTCAACGGGCGAGGGCTGTTATGAGGCACTGCTTGCGGCTGGCTTCAATGCAATTTTGGTTGATGTGAAGCAAGACACAATTGCATCGGTGCTCATGGATATGAAACCCGATATAGCTTTTAATGCACTGCATGGCCACTGGGGCGAAGATGGATGTGCTTCAGCGCTTTTGGAAACTTTAAAAATTCCATACACGCATTCGGGTGTGCTGGCTTCCGCGTTGGCGATGCATAAGGAAAAATCAAAACTGATTTTCAAAGATGCAGGTATTCCTGTTGCAGAAAGTAAACTGGTTGATCTTGAAGATGCAGCATCGCGCCATCCAATGCCTGTGCCCTATGTGATTAAGCCTGTCGCTGATGGTTCAAGTGTTGGTGTGCATATTGTTGACCGCACGTCAAATGGCCCGGTGGTTGCTTTGTTGGAAGAGCGCCATATTTTTGGTGATCAGGTGATGGTTGAGCGATTTATTCCGGGCAAGGAGCTGACCTGTGCGGTGATGGGCGATGTGGCTTTAGGTGTGATTGATATTGTGCCCGCCGCTGGTTTTTATGATTATCAGGCCAAATATGTGCCCGGAGGATCGCAACATATTTTGCCTGCTGAAATTCCGAATGAAGTTTACAGGAAGTGTCAGAAATATTCGTTGTTGGCCCATCAGGCATTAGGTTGTCGCGGCGTTACGCGTTGCGACTTCCGATATGATGATACGCCGGGCGATAAGGGCGAACTTATTTTGCTGGAGTTGAATACGCAACCTGGAATGACCCCAACTTCGTTGGTTCCGGAGATGGCAAAACATGCAGGCCATTCTTTCCAAGACCTGGTGACATGGATGGTCAATGATGCATCGGTGAACAGATGAGAGCATTGATTGTCAAGTTCTCATCACCGCGTGCGCATTTGTTTGCGCGCATGTTTTCAATTTTGTTTTTGGTAGCCGCCATTGCACACGGAACTTTGCGTGGTGGCATCCTCGATTACGAAGGCAGCCCACTTCGCAATATGTCTGGTAAATTTGCCAGCATGGTGGGCATGGCGGCAGAAGATATTCGGGTTAGTGGTTTAACACATCATGATCCTGAATTATTGTTTCATGCCCTAGGTGTGAGGCCCGGTGCCAGCCTTGTTGGCTTTGATGCGGCCGAAGCACGGCGCACGCTTGAAGCCATGGACTGGGTTGCGGCGGCAACAGTGCAGCGGCAATATCCAAACCGCCTCGATATCAATGTGGCCGAGCGCGTTCCATTTGCTATCTGGCAGCATGGCGGAGCTTATAGTTTGATTGATAAGGCTGGTGTCGCCATGGGTGGCTTAGAGCTTATGGGGCAATCTCAGTTACCTTTGGTGACGGGCAATGAAGCAAACTTGGGTGCGGCAGAAATTGTTAACCATCTGGAAGTCTATCCTCTGTTATTTAGAAAAGTCAGTGCTGTGGCCATGGTGGGAAAGCGGCGCTGGACGCTTTATTTGGGCAATGGGGTAAAAGTCGCATTGCCAGCTGAAAACGTTGATGAGGCTTTAGGGCAGTTGAATAAACTTGATGCTGAAGCTGGTCTTTTGTCGAAGGCGGTGAGTTTGATTGATATGCGGGCACCGGGGCAGATGACGGTTTCGGTGATTGAGATAACGAATACAAAAGTGCCTGCGCCGGTTGGGGAAAAATTAGCGCAGAAACAATAAGCTTTTAAGGTGTGTGTGGGTAAAAGTGATGACTAACGTGCAGGGCCGGGGCGGTGTTCGCCATTTGAATAATTCAAGAACAATCGTTTTTGCGGCTCTTGATATTGGTTCTACCAAGATCAGCTGTTTGATTGCGCGCGGGCCTGCTGCTGATCAAAAATCCACCTTCGATCCCCGCCAAGGTTTGCGTGTAATTGGTTTTGGCCAAACGCTTTCGCGCGGTGTTAAGGCTGGTGCAATTGTAAATATTGATGAAGCCGAATGTGCTATTCGTTTGGCTGTAGATGCCGCCGAGCGCATGGCTGAAGTTGCTATTTCGGAAGTTTATGTGAGTGTTTCTGGCGGGCGCATTCAATCTTCATGTTTTTCAAATCGGACGCAGACGCAAACCGGAGTCGTGTCGCCGCGTGATGTCGATCATGCCGTTACTGCGGCACTGACACAGGTGAATGTTGGCAAAAGATCCATTTTGCATGTTCAACCGGTGAACTTCATTTTGGATGGCACGAGTGAAGTGACCTCACCACTGGGTATGCATGGCAATAACTTGCAAGCCGATATTGCGGTGACGAGTGTTGAGCCTTCTTATTTGCGCAATGTGGCGTTGGCTGTTGAGCGCTCGCATTTGCGGGTGGCAGGCTATGTTATTGCACCTTATGCGGCGGCGAAAGCTTGTTTGATGCCTGATGAGTTGCAGTTGGGAACAACCGTAGTTGAGATGGGTGGATCAATCACTTCGATTGGTCATTTTAAGAATGGTCAATTGTTGGCCGCTGATACACTGCAGGTCGGCGGAGGTCATGTGACCAATGATGTTGCACAAGGGTTATCGACAACAATTGCTCATGCTGAACGCATGAAAACAATGTGGGGCAATGTGTTGGCCGAGGGCCATGCAGCGCAGGAAATGTTGGCTGTGCCATTGCTGGGCGAACGCGGCGTTGATACTGTCCAAAAAGTTCCAAAATCGTATCTTTCCAATATTTTACGTCCTCGTATTGAGGAAACACTTGAAATGATCCGTGACCGCGTTCATTCGGTTCCCAATGCTGTACGTGCCACGACTTCACGGATTGTTCTGACGGGCGGTGCCAGCCAATTGACGGGGCTTCGTGAGCTTGCAACTGCTGTGTTTGGCGTGCCGGTGCGCTTGGGCCAACCTGTTGGATTTTCGAATTTGCCAGACCGTGCCAGCAATGCGGGCTTTGCAGCTGCAGCAGGTGCACTGGCTTATGCGGCCCGCCCTGATCGACATTTTGCTATTCCGCAAGAGGCGTTGGCGCATTTCGAACGCGGCCAGATGGGCTATGCCAGACGAGTTGGGCAATGGCTGGCGGATGCGTTTTAGAGTTTGGGCTGTCTATTTAACCGAGTTTGGTTCTGATCTGATTTGTTCACTTTTTGATCTGATATTTTTGACTACTAAAGATCGAAGCTCGAACCTCTTAACAAAATCCCCCCGTTTGATTCAAAATGAATCACTTTAATTCTAATTGAAATGGGTTTGGTTAGCGCTTGTTAACTAATTCTTATCTTTTCAGTAAGAAAGTCTGGTCTGGATAACCCGCATCTCGGAATGATCATGACAATCAAGCTTACAGTCCCCAATCTCTCAGAACTTAAACCCCGCATTACAGTTTTTGGCGTCGGCGGTGCTGGCGGAAACGCTGTTAATAACATGATCGAAAGCAGGCTCGATGGGGTCGAATTTGTGGTCGCAAATACCGATGCACAGGCGCTTTTGCAAAATGCAGCGCAACGCCGCATTCAAATGGGCACGGCCTTGACGATGGGTCTGGGTGCTGGTTCGCAGCCGCAAATTGGTGCTGCCGCGGCTGAAGAAGCGCTTCAGGAAATTGTAGATCATCTTGCTGGTTCGCATATGGCATTTATTACCGCTGGTATGGGCGGCGGCACGGGGACTGGTGCAGCGCCCGTCATCGCACGTGCTGCAAAAGAGCAGGGCATTCTGACAGTTGGTGTTGTGACCAAACCGTTCCATTTTGAGGGTGCACGCCGTCAGGCAACTGCCGAACGTGGCATTGAAGAATTGGCGCGTTATGTCGATACGCTGATTGTTATTCCAAACCAAAATTTGTTCCGTGTTGCAAATGAGAAGACCACCTTCGCTGCGGCCTTCGCGATGGCCGACCAAGTGCTTTATTCGGGTGTCGCATCAATCACTGAACTCATGACCAAGGAAGGTTTGATCAATCTCGACTTTGCCGACGTTCGCGCCATTATGAGCGAGATGGGCAAGGCGATGATGGGCACCGGTGAAGCTTCCGGCGAGAAGCGCGCTATTGAAGCGGCTGAAGCTGCGATTTCCAATCCATTGCTGGATGATGTTTCGATGCGCGGTGCGCGCGGGCTTTTGATCTCAATTTGCGGTGGGCCTGATCTCACTCTGTATGAAGTTGATGAAGCCGCAACGCGTATTCGCGAAGAAGTTGATCCTGAAGCCAACATCATTCTGGGCGCCACTTTTGATGACGCCCTTGAGGGCACCATGCGCGTTTCAGTCGTGGCCACTGGCCTTTCCAAGGAAGCTCATTCTGGTGATACACATATGCACGAAGAAGAAGCCCCAGTTGCTTCTGGAAATGTGCATGGTTACAAGCCAATTCCACAACCTACAAAAATTGTGGTGAAGCCTGCGCCGATGGTGGCACGTGCTCCTGTTGTTCCTGTTCAAGAATATTTTGAAGAGCAGGCCGACGAACATTACGAGGAACCAGCTCAGGTTGAAATGCCGGCTCACCGCCCGGCTGTTCAACAACGCATTCCTGCAATTGAACAGTTCCCAATGATTGCTCAAAAGCAGGTGGCTGCTCAACAAAACCGCATCGAAAATATTGCTGAACATGCTCAACGCAAAAGGAAGGGTCTTTTTGAACGTCTGGCTGATGTTGGTTTGGGCCGCCGCGAAGAACCTGCTGCCCCACGCGAACAAGCGCCTGCAAGACGTGCTGAACCAAAAATGCAACCACGTACTGCGGCACCTGAGCCACAACCGGTGGCAGAACAGACTTATGACGATGATCAATTGGCTATTCCGGCGTTCTTGCGCCGACAAGCCAACTAAAGTTTACCCGTGCAGAAAAAGCGAAACCCGGTGGACATATTTCCGCCGGGTTTCGTGCTTCTAAAGCCCACTTCCATCGTGGATGGAGTGGGGCTAGAAGGGCCGCAGTTTTTTGATTTGGAACCGTGATTTTGCCAAGCCGTTTTTCTTTGATGTCGCTTAATTTAAAGCCTCTGAGCCTGAGTGTGGCTTGTGTTGGCCTTGCGCTAAGTTTAGCTGGCTGCAGTGGCGGCCTTGGAAATTTGCTCGGAGGTGATACAAAACCAGCGGGTTCTGCGCTTTCGCCTGATCTTGGCAAGTCTGATGATCAAGCTGTGGCTGGACTTTATAATGATGGTTTGACTAATTTGAACGGCGGACAATATCGTACAGCTGTTAAAAAATTTGCTGAAGTTGAACGCCTGCATCCTTATTCGAAATGGGCGACAAAAGCCCTGCTGATGCAGGGTTTTGCGCATTATCAGAATAATGAATATGCTGATGCGATTAATTCATGCCAACGTTTCATTAGCCTGCATCCAGGCCATCAGGATGTTCCTTATGCTTATTATATCGTGGCGATTTCTCAGTATGAGCAGATCCAAGATATCACGCGTGATCAATCGCAAACTCAAATAGCTCTTGATTCACTTGATGAAGTTTCAAGGCGGTTTCCGGATTCTAAATATGCGGGTGATGCCAAGCAGAAGGCATTGCTGGCACGTGACCATTTGGCGGGCAAGGAAATGGAAGTCGGTCGTTATTACATGAACCGTAAATCCTATCTTGCTGGCATCAACCGGTTTAAAAAAGTTGTAACGGATTATCAAACCTCATCGCAAACACCGGAAGCACTTTACCGCCTTGCGGAAGGCTATATGGCTTTGGGTATTGTGGCTGAAGCCCAGACTGCAGCCGCTGTTTTGGGTCACAATTTTCCGCGCAGTCAGTGGTATAAGGATGCCTATACTTTGGTGTCCTCCGACGGGCGTGCACCAGTTGAAAACAAGACCAGCTGGATCAGCAGGGCGTTCAACTTTTTATAGTTGAACTGGGGTTTGCCTCTCGCATGTTGCTGCAATGTTCTGCTATAAGGCGGCTATGCTGACTGCTCTTTCTATTCGCGATATTGTTTTGATTGAAAAACTTGATCTGGTTCTCGATCAGGGTTTGACCGTGCTGACGGGCGAAACGGGTGCTGGAAAATCGATCTTGCTTGATAGTTTGGGGCTGGCCTTGGGTGCGCGGGGCGATTCTTCCTTGGTGCGAACTGGACAGGCCAAGGGCAGCGTTTCAGCTTCCTTCAGTTTGCCCGATAGCCACACCGCATTCAAATTATTGGCTGAGCATGGTGTTGATGCAGATGGCGAGATTGTTATTCGCCGCATTCAAAATTCTGATGGGCCAAGCCGGGCCACGATTAATGATCAACCCGTGAGTTTGAATTTGTTGCGACAGGTGTCTGGGATGCTGGTGGAGCTGCACGGCCAACATGCTGATCGGGCCTTGGTCGATGTGGCCGAGCATCGGCGTTTGCTTGATGCATTTGGTGGGCTTGAGCCACATGTTGTGAAGTTGAATACTTTATGGCTTGAACTGACAACGGCACGCGATGCGCTCATTGAACATAAGGCGTTGATGGCGCGGGCGGAGGCAGAGCGCGAATATTTGGAACATGCAGCACATGAGCTCAGCGAACTTAACCCTGAGCCTGAGGAAGAAAAACATTTGGCGGATCGGCGTCAACTGATGATGCAGTCTGAGCAATATATTTCGGCTTTAGATGATGCCGAAAATGCACTGGCTGGTGATAGCAATGGCGAAGCGCGGCTTCATGCGGCGCTGCGCAAATTAGAGCGGCGGAAGGAAGGGGCGGGCGGTCGCTTGGATGCAGTGACTTCGGCACTTGACCGCGTGATCCTCGAATTTAATGAAGCGCAACGCGCGATGTTTGAAGCGCGGAAAACTTTTGCTTTTGATCCGTGCGATTTGGAAAAATCAGAAGAGCGGTTGTTTGCACTTCGGGCGGCGGCGCGGAAATTTAAATGCACGGTGGACCAATTGGCTGGTGTGCGCGAGAAATTTGAAAGCGATTTGCAGTCTTTGACCGATGGTGGGGCTAAGCTGTTGGTCCTGGAGAAGACCCACGCTGAAGCGAAGGGCGCTTATGAAAAGGCGGCGGATGCTTTGAGTGCACTGCGCCGGAAAACTGCAAAGTTGTTGGATAAAGCAGTGGCTGCTGAACTTCCAGCGTTGAAGCTTGAGAAAGCCCGATTTGAAACTGATGTGCAGGCTGATGCGGCAAAGCCTTCATCAACAGGCATTGACCGTGTGGAGTTTGTGGTGGCGGCTAATCCCGGAACGCCATTGCAGCCTTTGATGAAGGTTGCATCGGGTGGTGAACTGGCGCGGTTTATGTTGGCGCTGAAAGTTATTTTGGCGGCCAAGGGCTCGGCTCCTGTGTTAATCTTCGATGAAATTGATACTGGTGTCGGCGGTGCTGTGGCAGATGCGATTGGTAATCGTCTGCGGCGCTTGGCTTCCGGGTTGCAGGTTCTGGCCGTGACGCATTCGCCACAAGTGGCGGCGCGGGCTTCGCAACATATGCTGATTTCAAAAGCGGAAGATAAGAAGGCCAAACGCATGTTCACCCAAGTTGCGCCGCTGGCTGATCAAACGCGTCGTGAAGAATTGGCGCGGATGTTATCTGGTGCGACGGTCACGGATTCGGCGCGGGCGCAGGCTGATGAATTATTGGCGGGTGCGCATTGAACCGCAAAGAGGCGACAACTGAACACGCAGCTCTGGCTGCTGAAATTGCAGCGCATGATATTGCGTATCATCAAGCTGATGCGCCGACGATCAGCGACGGGGCTTACGATGACTTGCGGAAGAGAATTCTGGCACTTGAAGCTGAGTTTCCAGAACTGGCGCAGAGTTCTATTTCGAACAAAGTTGGTGCTGCACCATCATCTAAATTCACCAAGGTTCAGCATGTGGTTCCAATGCTGTCACTCTCGAACGCCTTCGCTGATGAAGATGTGCATGAATTTTTAGGACGAGTTCGGCGGTTTCTCAATCTGAGTGCCGATGCTCCTGTGGCCGTTACTGCAGAACCTAAAATCGATGGGCTTTCGATGTCGTTGCGTTATGAAAATCGCAAGCTGGTGCAGGCTGCTACGCGTGGGGATGGGGCAGAGGGGGAGAATGTTACGGCGAATGTGATGACTGTTAAAAACATTCCGCAAACGCTGCCCAGCCAAGCGCCTGATGTGATTGAAGTGCGGGGCGAAATTTATATGTCGAACAATGACTTCGCGGCATTGAATGAGAAACAGATTCAAGATGGCGAGAAGGTTTTTGCCAATCCGCGCAATGCTGCGGCTGGTTCGCTTCGCCAATTGGATTCGGCAATTACGGCGTCGCGTCCACTTAAGTTTTTTGCCTATGCGTGGGGTGATGCGCCAGAGCTTCCGAGCGACACCCAGTTTGGTGTGGTTCAAGCTTTCAAGGCTTGGGGCCTGCCCGTTAACCCGTTGATGGTGCTGTGCCATTCGGCGGATGAATTATTGGCACATTACCGCAAGATCGAGGCGCAGCGGGCCACGTTGGGCTATGATATTGACGGTGTGGTTTATAAGGTCAATGATCTTGCCCTGCAACAGCGCCTCGGCTTTGTGTCGCGCAGCCCGCGCTGGGCCATTGCCCATAAGTTTTCGGCAGAACAGGCGACGACGATTCTCGAAGCCATCGACATTCAAGTGGGCCGCACGGGGGCGCTCACACCCGTGGCGCGGTTGAAGCCTGTAACGGTTGGCGGTGTGGTTGTTTCAAATGCCACGCTGCACAACGAAGACGAAATCACCCGCAAGGATGTGCGTATCGGCGATACGGTGATTATACAACGCGCTGGCGATGTGATCCCACAAATTGTAGGAGTGGCCACGCGTGGTGCCAACACAGTGCCTTATGAGTTTCCCAAGGTCTGCCCGTTCTGCGGAAGCCATGCGACGCGCGAAGAAAAGACTTCTGGAAAAGCAGATGCAATTCGGCGCTGTACAGGTGGCCTCATATGCCCGGCGCAACGCGTGGAACGGCTGAAACATTTTTCCTCGCGCAATGCGTTTGATATCGAGGGCTTGGGCGACAAGATTGTTGAAGAATTTTATGCTGACGGTTTGATTGCTGCGCCCCAGGACATTTTTACTTTAGAGAAACGCGATGCGCGTTCGCTTAAAAAACTTAGAGATCGTGAGGGCTGGGGCGAGTCTTCGGTTGCTAATCTTTTCGCAGCGATTGAAGCACGGCGGAAAATTGCGCTCGACCGTTTTATTTTCGCACTGGGCATTCGCCATGTGGGTGAAACCACGGCGCGGGTGTTGGCGCGAACTTATGGTTCCGCTGAACATTTGCGCGAGCAAATGAAAATTGCGGCGGCAAGTGAAATCAATGATACGCGTGGTGAATTGAATGCAATTGATGGTATTGGCGATGTGGTGGCTGAAGCTGTAATCCAGTTTTTCGATGAACCGCATAATGTGGATATTTTTGATGCGCTGCTCAGGGAAGTGGAGCCGCAAGCCTTGGCTGCTGTGGCCTCATCATCACCTGTTTCAGGAAAGACCGTGGTGTTCACCGGAGCACTAGAACGCATGACGCGCGAAGAAGCCAAAGCGATGGCTGAACGTTTGGGTGCGAAGGTTGCAGGGTCGGTTTCGAAGAAAACTGATTTGCTTGTGGCGGGGCCGGGGGCTGGATCGAAACTTAAAGACGCTGAGAAATATGGCGTTGAAGTTATCGATGAGAATGCGTGGTTCGTGTTGGTTGGGGCTTAATGAATCCATTCTCGAAAGATTTCAAATCCGGCATCGCCGATGCATGGCCAATGTTCTTGGCCTATGTGCCTATTGCAGCATTATGGGGCACGTTGGCGGCTGCCAAAGGTTTTTCACCACTCGAGGCAATGTTGATGAGTGCATTTTTATACGCAGGTGCATCACAATTTGTGGCAATCGAAATGTGGGGCGCTGCCCAATCAATTCTGCTTCTCATCTTCACAATTTTCATCATCAACGTTCGTCATGTGCTTTATGCGGCATCGATTTCGCGGCATATGGGCGGCATTCCGCATCGCTGGCATCCAGCGCTGATGTATATCCTCACTGATGAAGCTTGGGCTTTGCTCGAACGCAAAGCACTCACTCAGCCGCTTACGCTTGGATATTATTTGGGAGTGGCTTTTCCGCTCTGGCCCACATGGTTTTTATCTTCGGCGATCGGTGCATTTATTGGCAAACAATTGCCAGACCCCGCTTTGATCGGATTAGACTTCGCTTTTGCCGCCATGTTCATTGCGATCTTGGCAGGCTTTTGGAAAGGCCCGCGCACTGGAGCAGTGATCATTGCCAGTGCGGTTGTTGCCGTTCTGGCAAAAACATATTTTTCCGGTGCTTGGTATATTATTTTGGGTGGGCTTGCTGGCGTTGCCGTTGCTGCCCTTCTGCATAGTGAGGCGGAAGCGTGAGCAATCTTTTTACTGTTCACTTCACAACTTTTCTGGCCATCATTGGAATGGGGATCGCCACTTATTCTACGCGGCTTTCCGGCCTTCTGTTGATGCGCGGTGTGGTCGTGCAGGGCAGGTTGAAAGCTGCACTCGATGCTGTGCCGCCTGCTGTATTAATGGCAGTCATTACGCCAACGGTGTTCATGACCGGAAAGGCTGAAACAATAGCGGCTGCTGTGACTGGCGCGGTGGCGTTTTTTCGATTGCCGCTGTTGGTCGTCATTCTCTCTGGTATTTTCAGTGTCGTTCTATTTCGACATTTAATTTAGCGGCGCACATGCCTGCTTCATCCATTCTGCTGATGCTCCATCCATCTGGCTTCCGATGTCTTTAAAGACCTTGGCGTGATATGTATCAAGCCATTGCAACTCTTCACGGGTCAGTAATTTTGTGTCGATCAAATTGCGATCAATAGGGGCGAAGGTTAGGGTTTCAAAACTCAACATCGGTCTTTCGCCGCCTTTGATGTCAGATGGCTCTTTGACGATCAGAAGGTTTTCAATGCGGATGCCAAAATGGCCAGCTTTATAATAGCCCGGTTCATTCGACAAAATCATGCCGGGTTGCAAAGCCACATTACCCGCCTTGCTGATGCGGGCAGGGCCTTCATGGACAGAGAGATAGGAACCCACGCCATGGCCAGTGCCATGATCAAAATCCAAACCCGCCTTCCATAGCGCTGCACGCGCCAGCACGTCGATATGGCCGCCCGTTGTGCCTTTAGGAAAGCAGATTGTCGAAATCGCGATCATGCCTTTAAGCACGCGGGTGAAACGATCTTTCATTTCGTCTGTAGGCTGACCAATAATCACAGTGCGCGTCACATCGGTTGTGCCGTCTTGATATTGGCCGCCAGAGTCGATCAAATAGATTTCATTATTGTTTATGGCGCGACAGTTATTGGGATCGACGTGGTAATGCGGGATGGCCGCGTTGGGGCCTGACGCTGAAATTGTACTGAAGGAAAGATCGAGCAGAACGCCGGTGTCTTTGCGGAGTGCTGTTAAGCGCTCGGCAGCTGTTGCTTCGGTAAGGTGGCCTTTTTGAGCTTCCACTGAAAGCCAATGCAAGTAACGCGATAAAGCTACGCCGTCACGCAGTTGCGCTGCGCGAGCGCCATTGAGCTCGCTTGGATTTTTGCAAGCCTTCGGCATGGTGCAAGGGTCCATGGCCTCTTTGATTTCAGCACCTTTCAATGCGGTGCGCACGCGTTCAGGCGCTGAGCCAGCATCAATCAAGACCTTTGACTTTTTGCGGGCTAGCGATTTGAGCGCCACATCAAATTCATCGGGTTTGCGGACTGTGGTTGTTGATTTTAAATGTGCTTGCACATCTTCGGGCAGCTTGTTCTTGTCGATGAAGAGTTCAGCTTTGCCTTTTTTATGGATGATCGCATAGGCTAGCACCACAGGTGTGAAGGGCACATCGCCACCACGGATATTCAGAACCCAAGACACGGATGAAGGTTCGGCCAACACCGCGGCGTCTGCCCCAGCCTTGGTCAAAGTCAATGACATATCAGCCAATTTGTCCTTCACGTTGCGGCCGGCAAATTGAAGTGGCTGGACTGAAAGGGGATTGGAGGGACGGGCAGGTTGGTCTTGCCAGATCTCATCGATAAGGTTTTTGGAAACCGGAACCAACTTGGCCCCTCGTTTTTCGCAAGCGGCGGCAAAGCGTTTGGCTTCGCCGGTGGTGATCAGCCATGGGTCAAAGCCCAAGCGATCCCCCTTTTTTAAATTCTCGGCGATCCAACTTGTTGGTGGCTCGTCAACTAAATGTTGAGGCGCTATCAGTTTGGTGTCGACTTGCTCGCGCACTTGGACGGTATAGCGGCCATCAACAAAGATTGCTGCTTTTTTCAGCGTGATGATTGCCATACCCCAGGAACCAGCAAAGCCCGTCAGCCAATTCAGGCGCTCGGCATAGTTTGCCACATATTCCCCTTGAAATTCGTCTTGGCGGGGCACGATGTATCCAGAGAGCTTGTGCTTTTTCAACATGACCCTGAGAAGGGCGAGACGAGCTGTGGTGTTGGAGGCATTGGCTTTCATGGTGGCTTGTGTTCCAAAAATTTATGTTCGGTTTTGGATAGCATTTGCATGGCTTTAAGACAAATTTGTCGGAAAATGCGTGGGATATTGCATTGCAACACGACAGCTATTATATTTTTGCATAACAAATCGTTCATTAACGAAGAATTTACATGTTTTTGCCAATGAACGAGAAGAAATCGGCATAGAATTTTTTAAATGAATTCGAGCTCTGTTAAAAAATTGACACAATTCATTGGCATTAGCTGCATTATTGATTTTGACCACTGGTCTAAAGATTAAAAAACGACGTATGTATATTATGCATGTCGTAAATTGATTTTCAGGCAATAATAGGATGAAATCTAACAAATTTGTGCAACGCACAAGAATTAAACTCGAAGGCAAGGCTTTTGAGAAGGAGAATGGGAATGACTATGATTTTGACAGACCGCGAAACATCGCATGTTTCAGGCACACATAATGGCCTTATGGGCAAGGTTAAGGGCTTTTTGTCGCGTAGCCGCGCTGAACGCCAGTTGCATCAGCTCGACGATCGGCTTTTGGCTGATATTGGCGTGACACGTGGTGATATTTCGGCACGTGTTTGGGGCTAATTGACCTTAGTCTAGCTCCCAGCCGGGGCCGAAAAGATTTGTGATATTGCGCTCTAAGCTGAAAAGCTTGGGGCGTTTTTTGTTTGGCTTTTTCATAACGACGGCCAGCCAGTTTTCTTTGCGGATGATTTTGCCTTGGATCAATCCACGATTTCTATAGCAAGCCGTAATCCAGCGTTTTTGATCAATAGTGAGGCCCGACAAGATCAGGCTGCCGCCAGGGGCCAAAATTGAACAAAGGCCTGGTGCTAAACTGGCGAGGGGCCGCGCTAAGATGTTTGCAAAAATCAAATCATAGGGCGCTGATTGTTGGATGCTGGCGTGATGCAGGCCTGCCGCAGTTTGGCCGCGGAGTAGGGGTTTGACACCATTGAGAGCGGCGTTGTTCATTGTGACGCGCACGGCTTCGGGATCAATGTCTGTGGCCAGAGCTTTGTTCTTGTGGGCTCGCGCTGCTGCAATCGCCAGAACACCAGTGCCGCAACCCAAATCCAAAATCCGGCACGGGCGGCTGCTTTTCAAAATATCATCAAGCGCTTCAAGACAGCCTGCTGTTGTTCCGTGGTGGCCCGTTCCGAACGCCGTTCCTGCATCGATTTCTAAAGAAATGCCACCAGCGCGGCGTACGTGGCGATCATGCGAACCGTGAAGAAAGAAGCGCCCCGCAGCGACCGGGGCTAAACCTTCGAGCGAACGCTTTACCCAATCCAAATCCGGCACATCGGCGACGACAGCTTGTGGATTTTGTAAATGCGCGCGGGCTTCAATGGCCAGTTCTGTTGATTCAAACCAAGCAACAGTTTCCCACAGTGCATTGGCCTCGTCAGTTTCATTTATGCTGACGGCCAATGGATCAAGCCGGAAATCATTTTCGATTTGTTCGGCCAAAGCATGGGACTGATCGTGGCTCAGATTACCGATGGTTAGGGTGACGCGGGCGATGGACATTTGGGCCTGTTAGCCCAAGCAGATGCCTATGTCAGCGGCAAAATTGTAATCTCAACACGGCGGTTTTGGGCTTTGCCAGATTTTGTGGCGTTAGAGGCAACAGGGTCTTTCTCGCCGTGGCCTTCGACTGAGAAGCGATTGGGGTCGAGCTGTTGTGACGAAAGATATTGGGCAACTGCGGCGGCTCTTCGGCGGGACAGGTCGTAATTGTAGTCTGGCGTGCCCGACGCATCGGTGTGGCCGACAACATCGATGATCGTTTGATTATATTTTTTGAAAACGGCCGCAACTGAATTCAGCGTCGGATAAAACTGGGGTTTCAATTCTGATCTATCAGAATCGAAGGTGATGTTTGACGGCATGTTGAGCACGATGCTGTCACCTTCGCGACTTACTGAAACGCCTGTGCCTTCGAGATCATCGCGCAATTGGGATTCTTGGTTATCCATATAAGCGCCGATGCCGCCACCAGCGAGTGCGCCAATGCCTGCGCCGATCAAGGCTGCCCTGCGATCACCCGCTGCCACGGCGCCAACGATGCCGCCTAAAATTGCTCCGGTGCCTGCGCCCAGCGCGGTTTTAGAAGGTTGCAATTCGCCGGTGTATGGATTGGTGGTGCAGGCGGTAAGCAAAAGCGTGAGCGCTGTTGCAACAATTAAGCCAGATTTCATATGTGATCCCCTCGAGCACAGCGATTTGATGCCAAGTTGTGGCGGAATTTTGGTCGACTTATTCTGCCGCTTCCACTGCTTCTTCTTCTACCAAAAACCCGCCTGACTGGCGCTTCCATAGGCTGGCATAGAGGCCGTTCTTTTTCTTCAAAAGTTCCTGATGGCTGCCTTCTTCGACGATTTTGCCTTTATCCATAACCACAAGTCTGTCCATCGCCGCGATTGTGGAGAGGCGGTGGGCGACAGCGATGACGGTTTTCCCCTCCATCAAGGTGTAGAGATTTTCTTGGATGGCCGCTTCGACTTCTGAGTCCAGTGCTGATGTGGCTTCGTCCAAAATCAAGATTGGTGCATTTTTCAGAAGTACACGGGCAATGGCGATGCGCTGGCGTTGACCGCCTGAAAGTTTCACACCGCGTTCGCCCACATGGGCTTCCAAGCCTTTGCGGCCATTGGGATCAACGAGGTTATCGATGAATTCATCGGCATGGGCTTTTCCAGCCGCTGCCATGACTTGCTCAATTGTTGCATCAGGTTTGCCGTATGCGATGTTGTCGCGCACCGAACGATGGAGCAGGGAGGTATCTTGTGTCACCACGCCAATTGCAGCGCGCAAAGTTTCCTGCTGGACGTCGGCAATGTTTTGTCCGTCGATGGTAATTGATCCTGATCCCACATCATAAAAACGCAGCAGCAGATTTGCGAGTGTGGATTTGCCAGCGCCTGATCTTCCGACGAGGCCCACTTTTTCGCCGCGCTTGATGGTGAGGTTGAAGTTATCAATTACATCATGGCCACGTTTTGTGATGGATTGACCATAATTAAAGCGCAGGTGATCGAAGCTTACTTCGCCTTTGGTGACCATCAGAGGCTTGGCGTTTGGCGCATCCCTCACAGCATGTTGGCGCGAGATAACTTCCACGCCATCTTTCACTACGCCGAAGTCTTCAAACAGGCCCGCGGTTTCCCAAATCATCCAATGCGCCATGCCGAGCATGCGGTATACAAGGCCGACCGAGAAGGCGATGGCACCGACAGTGATAGCGTTTTGATACCAGAGCCATGTGGCCATGGCGGCAGTGGAAGTGAGAAGCAGACCGTTGATGGCATTCAGCGATATGTTCATGCCTGTTGAGGTGCGCATGGAATTATGAACGGTTTGCAACATCCACTGCATGCTTTGCTTGGCATAGCCATCTTCACGCGAGGTGTGAGCGAATAGTTTTACGGTTTGCATGTTGGTGTAAGTGTCAACAATGCGACCTGTCACAACTGAACGGGCGTCGGCCTGCACTTCCGCCATTTTGCCAAGGCGGGGGACGAAATATGAAAGCGTGATCAGATAAAGTACCAACCATACCAAGAGGGGAATGGTCAAACGCAAATCATTGCCAGCGAAGGAAGCCAGCGCTGTCAGAAAGAAGACCACGACCCAAGCAATCACTTGCGTGAGCTTCATTACAACATCACGCACGCCTAATGCGGCTTGCATCACCTTTGTGGCAACGCGACCAGCAAACTCATTATGGAAAAATTCCATCGACTGGCGCAGCATATAACGATGCGCCATCCAGCGGATGCGCATGGCGTAATTTCCACGCAGTCCTTGGTTTTCAATTGAGTCGGCTGTGAAGGTGAGGAACGGCATGACTAGCAACGCGACGCCGCCATAAATCAAAAGTTGCCATTTATTGTCTTGCCAGAATGTTTCGCGGTTAGCAGTTCCGAGTGTGTCGACCAATGTTCCGAGATAGGCGAAAACACGTACCTCGATCACCGCGATGATAACTGACAATAAGAATCCAACAATCAACAGCGGCAAAAACGGCCGCGAATAATGGCGGATGAATCCCCATGTCGAAGGCTCCGGCATTTGCGGATCGTCCAAAGGAAAACTATCGACGCGGCGTTCGAGCCAGCTGAAAAACCAGTTGATCATGACAAAGACTTTTTGAGTTGCGGGGACCGACACATTAGATTCGGTGCTGGGGCTAAACAATTAGCACAGCCCTCCCGTATATTTGCATCTGGGTTGTGTGGGAAGCATGACATTTACGAAAAATTGAGATGCGACTTTTCTGCCACATGCTAAGGATGTGGGGAAATGAACCCTAACCGTATTCTACCGCTCGTCTTTGCTTCTGCTTTATTTATGGAAAATATGGACTCGACGGTGATCGCCACCTCGCTTCCAGCTATTGCTGCTGATTTGGGAACAAATCCTGTGGCGTTGAAATTGGCTTTCACGACCTATCTCTTGAGTCTGACAGTGTTTTTGCCAATTTCGTCCTGGCTGGCCGACAGGTTTGGCGCGCGAACCGTGTTTCGGTTCGCTGTTTTGGTTTTTACGCTCGCTTCGATTTCATGCGGCTTTGCGGGTTCGCTCGAATATCTAGTCGTGGCGCGGGCCGTGCAGGGATTTGGCGGAGCTTTGATGGTGCCTGTGGGGCGCATTGTTATGCTGCGCACTGTTCCCAAATCTGAATACGTAAATGCCATGGCATGGCTGACGGTGCCGGCGTTGATCGGGCCACTTTTGGGGCCGCCCATTGGTGGCTTCATCACCACATATTTTCACTGGCGTTGGATATTCTGGATGAATTTGCCGTTTGGAATTTTGGGTCTGGTGCTGGCCACTTGGCTAATGCCGAATATGAAGGATGAGAGTGTTGCCCCATTAGACGTCAAAGGTTTTGTGCTTTCGGGACTGGGTTTGTCACTCACGGTTTTTGGTATGACTGAACTTGGGCAGGGGATATTTGCGCCTCAGATTATTTTTGGGATGATTGCGGCAGGCGCGCTTTTGATCTGGGTTTATGTCCGCCACGCGCAAAGCACCGCAAATCCGATTCTTGATATTTCAATGCTCCGCGTGCAGACGTTGCGCGTGAGTATTATGGGTGGCATGTTCTACCGGGTGTCGGCTGGTGCTGTGCCATTTTTGTTGCCGCTGATGTTGCAACTGGGTTTTGGCTTCACGCCTTTCCAATCAGGCAGCATTACTTGCGCTTCGGCCTTGGGTGCCGTGATGATGAAATTTTTGGCGGCGCGGTCTTTGAAACGATGGGGTTACCGGCAGCTACTGGTATTCAATGGCGTAAGCTCTAGCGTTATGATGGCTATCAATGGATTGTTTTTGCCAACGACACCATTTCTCGTAATGGTTCTGGTCTTGTTGTTTGCAGGGCTATTGCGATCGTTACAATTCACAAGTTTGAATTCGATTGCCTATGCCGATGTCACGTCTGAGGAAGTGGGCCGCGCCAATGGGCTTTATACTGTGGCGCAACAGTTATCGCTGGCGCTTGGTGTTGCTGTGGCGGCACTGGTTTTAGAGGCTTCACAGTTCATGCGCGGGGTTGTGGTTTTGGGACGGGTTGATTTTGCTGTGGCATTTGTTGTGGTTGCGGCGGTGGGGCTGATCTCGACATTGTTCTTCGTAAGGTTGCCCGCCAATGCGGGAAAAAATCTTTCTGGTCACGTGGTGACTTGATTTCCTCACATTTGTTTGATTGGCTGAAGCCAGCTTGTGAGTAGTCCAAATGCCCATCAAGGCGTATATAATGGGTAACAGAGGAGATTAATTATGAATCGTCGTTCTTTAAGTTTTGCAGGAATTTCGCTTGCTGCATTGGGTTTTGGTGCCCGCATGGCTGAAGCCGAAACATTTGAAATTACCAAATCGGAACAAGAGTGGAAGAAGCTATTGTCACCTGAAGCTTTTGCCGTTTTGCGCCAAGAATCAACAGAGCGGCCATTTACGTCCAAGTTGTTGGATGAGCACCGCAAGGGCATTTTTGCTTGCGCTGGTTGTGATTTACCCGCCTTTGCTTCGGAAACCAAATTTGATAGTGGCACTGGCTGGCCAAGCTTTTTCGATGTGATGCCGAACGCCGTTAACAAGCAGGATGATAACACTCTGTTTGCAACGCGCACCGAAGTGCATTGCCGCCGCTGTGGTGGACATTTCGGTCATGTGTTTGATGATGGGCCAAAACCGACGGGTCTGCGCTATTGCATGAATGGCGTGGCGCTAAAGTTTGTATCTGCAACGGCTTAATGTTTAGCTGCATTCACAGCTTTCATTATTATGCTATACAGGATCAATGACAAAACTTGATCCTGTTTCATTTTCAAACCCAACGCCTCCCACCGATTTGTCCCCGCCGCTGCAAGCGCTGTGGTGGCTCAAAAAGGGTGGCTTGGTGCTCGGCCCGGAATGGGAAAAAGCCCATACCATTTGCCAGCAAGATGAGGGCAATCCTCACTACGATATTGTTCACGCACTTTCCCATTGGATCGAGGGGGATGAGGCCAATGCGCGGTATTGGTATCAACGCGTTGGCGGCACTCGCGCGCCAACGATTGCTGCAGAGTGGGAACGGATTGCGGGCGAGTTGGGGTGAACAACCTTGCCGATATTTACCGCAACTACATCGCATGCCTGAATTCGCAGGATTGGCTGCGGCTTGGCAATTTTGTTCATGATAACGCGCAACATAATGGCAAGCGCATTGGACTTTCTGGTTATATTGCGATGCTGGAAAAAGATTTTAACGACATTCCGGATCTTCATTTTAATGTTCAATTGTTGATCTGTGACCCGCCTCATATCGCGTCGCGCCTGCTGTTTGATTGTGCACCCCAAGGAATTTTTCTGGGACTACCCGTCAACGGCAAACATGTTTCGTTTACCGAAAATGTTTTTTATGAATTTCGAGAAGGGAAAATTTGGGCTGTGTGGTCGGTGATTGATAAGGCGGCGATTGAACGGCAGATTTAGGGGCTGCTTGACGGGTTTGCCTATTGTTTTGTGAGTTGTCTTATTACCCCCGCTCCACAAAGCTATCAATTACCCGTTTCTCGCCAGCCTTTTCGAAATCCACTGTCAGCTTATTGCCTTCGACACTTATGATCGCGCCATAGCCGAACTTTTGATGGAACACGCGGTCACCCTCCATGTAATCTGATGGTTTGGCGCTGCTGGCGGTGAGTTCGCCTTCGATGAAGCGGGTTGTGTGGCGGGTGGCTTCGCCGGAATCTTTGCGGGCTGCTGCACGTTTCCAGCCGGGGGTCGAGTAATTGCCTTGGCCAAAGGTGGAGGCTTGGTCAAAGCGGCTGGTGCCGAAGGTGCCCAAATCATGCCCGCCGTAAGAGTTGCTCATGGCAGCGACTTCGACGTGTTTTTCAGGCAGCTCGTCAATGAACCGGCTCGGCAATCCGGTTTGCCAGAGGCCGTGGGTTTGGCGGTTTTGGGCGAAGGTTATGGTGGCGCGTTGTTTGGCTCGCGTGATTCCCACATAGGCCAATCGCCGCTCTTCCTCCAAGCCGCTGCGGCCCTTCTCGTCAAGCGAGCGTTTGGAGGGGAACAAGCCTTCCTCCCAGCCGGGCAGGAACACCGTTTGAAACTCCAGTCCCTTGGCAGAATGCAGTGTCATGATGTTCACGCGGTCTTCATCATTGCCTTGGTCGCGGTCCATGACCAGGGCCACGTGTTCCAAGAAGCCGTTCAGGTTTTCAAATTCACTCATCGAGCGCACGAGTTCTTTTAAGTTATCGAGGCGGCCTTCGGCTTCGGGGCTTTTATCGAGCTGCCACATTTCGGTGTAGCCAGATTCATCAAGCACGATTTCGGCCAGTTCATGATGCGGAATTACTTCCACTTGTTTGCGCCAGCGGCTGAAATTTTCGAGCAGCAATCGCAGGGCTGTGCGTGCTTTGTTGGGCAGTTCATCTGTCATCAACATATCATTAGCAGCGACATAGAGTGACGACCGACGGGCTCTCGCCGTTAGATACATTTTCTTGACCGATGCATCGCCAATGCCGCGTTTTGGTGTGTTGATGATCCGCTCTAAAGCGAGATCGTTATCGGGGGAGGCTACGATTTTGAGATAGGCCATGGCATCGCGGATTTCGGCGCGTTCATAAAAGCGCGGGCCGCCGATCACACGGTAGGGAATGCCGGCCATGATGAAGCGATCTTCAAAGCTGCGCATTTGTGCGGAGGTGCGAACAAGGATCGCCATTTCATTCAGGTGATGTTTCTGCCTATGGAGACTTTCAATATCATCACCGATGGTGCGGGCTTCTTCCACACTGTCCCAATGGCCGCGCACAGTGACGGGTGTCGATTCAGTTTTATCCGTGTGCAGCGTTTTACCGAGGCGTGATTCATTTTTGGCGATGAGGCCTGATGCTGCGCCCAGAATATCGGGTGTGGAGCGATAGTTGCGCTCCAACCTAATTACGCCTGCGCCGGGGAAATCTTTTTCAAAGCGCAGAATATTATCGACTTCAGCGCCGCGCCAGCCATAGATCGATTGATCATCATCGCCAACGCAGCAAATGTTTCTGTGGCCCTGTGCGAGGAGGCGCAGCCAAAGATATTGCGCCACGTTGGTATCTTGATACTCATCGACCAGCATATATTTGAACTTAGTTTGGTAAGACTTCAAAACATCTGGGTGGTTTTGGAAGATGCGCAGCACTTCGAGAAGCAGATCGCCAAAGTCGGCAGCGTTGACGGTTTTGAGGCGGGCTTGATAGTCGGCATAAAGTTTTCCGCCTAGACCATTGGCAAATGAATAGGCCTCGCCTTGCGGAACTTTATCAGGGGTTAACCCCCGGTTTTTCCAGCTGTCGATGGCATTCGCGAGGGCTCTTGCGGGCCAGCGCTTTTCATCAATGCCTTCGGCCTGAATGAGTTGCTTGAGCAAGCGTACTTGATCATCATCATCAAGAATGGAAAAGCCTGACCTCAGGCCTGCAAGCTCGGCGTGATTGCGCAGGATTTTGACGCCGATGGCGTGGAAGGTACCCAGCCAGGTCATGCCCTCAACCATGCCACCGATCAGATGACCGATGCGTTCTTTCATTTCGCGCGCGGCTTTGTTGGTGAAGGTGACGGCGAGGATTTGGTTGGGCCAGGCTTTTTGCGTGGTGAGAATGTGGGCAAGCCTAGTTGTGAGTACGCGGGTTTTGCCAGTACCTGCACCTGCGAGAACCAGCAATGGCCCATCAATGCGCAGCACAGCTTCGCGCTGTTCGGGGTTTAGACCTTTGAGATAAACAGGTTCGCCACCAACGCCCATGGCCCGCGCAGAAATGCTGCCGGGTTTAGGGGCAGGCGCTGGCTCGTCGTCAAAGTCGCTTAGGTCGATTGGATTATTGGACATTAGGGATCACGATTCTCATGATCCCTATATAGAGGTTTACGAGGCAAATATCAGGCGCAATGACGCAATTGTTCGTAACTTGGGTTTGCGAATTGTTGTTTCACTTCGTTCTGAATTTTGCGCCATGTTTCGGCGGTTTCGGTGTCGCCGGAGCGTTCGCAGAGAAGCGCGTGGCGGGCAGCTTCACCGAGGGCTTGCTTACCATGGGCAAAAACCAGGGCTTCGGCAAAATGCGCATAACCAGTGTTGACCATTTTAGACCTCCCTTTGATTCCTTATTGGAACCATTGATGGCAGATAACTAAGCCGGAAGTTTTACGGGAGTGTGACGGTTATGGGGCAGGGCGACGTGGAATCCCTATTCTGTGTCCGACTTGTGGGGGAAGGGTTAGTGCCTTGTGGGCGTCCAACATTGCATTAATTTTTTTTTGAATTTCCGGCGGAAAGGCGGCGGTTTTTTTAAGGTTCATGTCGACATGGGCGATGATAACTTCCAGCACGCAAGAGAGAAATTTTTTTTCGTGATGATACATTTGTTGAACGTAATGCACGCGCTTTTGGTCAGCATCGATAATTTGGTTTTCGATGCGCACCACATCGCCTGCGTGAATTTCTTGGGCGTAAGTCGTATGTGTTTCGAGCGTGAAGAACGAGCAATTGGTTTGCTTTACATAATCAGGGCCCAGTCCGAAGCCCCAAAATAAGTGTTCGGCGGCTTTATCAAACATCACGGCATAATAGGCCATGTTGAGGTGACCGTTGTAATCAGTCCATTGGTTTTCGACTGTTTGAAGTTCGCCGATAAAGGGTTTGGGCATTTACGTTTCCTTGGCCTGTGTTAGTGTTTGGATCATGAATAACGTAAATCAAGCCATATTGGAAATTCGCCAGATTCTAGGGGAGCGTTTGTCCACAGCACAAATCGTTCGCGAACATCATGGCAAGGATCAGACCTGGAATCCGGGGCAGCCGCCTGATGCTGTTGCATATGCCCTAAGTACGGAGGAGGTTCAGACCATCGTGCAGATTTGTGCAAGGCATAAAGCGCCGATTATTCCGTTTGGAACCGGGACATCGTTGGAAGGGCATTTTACAGCGCCACATGGTGGAATATGTATAGATGTCAGCGGGATGAATCAGATTTTAGAAGTGAATTCTGAGGATTTGGATTGTCGTGTTCAGGCCGGCGTGACACGCAAGCAATTGAATACTTATTTGCGCGATAAGGGGCTGTTTTTCCCGATTGATCCCGGCGCCGATGCCAGCCTTGGTGGCATGACGGCCACACGGGCTTCGGGCACAAATGCGGTGCGTTATGGCACGATGCGCGAGAATGTGATGGGTGTTACCGCAGTTTTGGCAAATGGCGAGATTGTGCGGATGGGGACACGGGCGCGCAAATCATCGGCGGGTTATGATCTGACGCGGCTGATGGTAGGGTCGGAAGGCACGTTGGGGGTTATCACCGAAGTGGGGATCAAGCTTTACGGCATTCCTGAGTCGATTAGGGCCGGGGTTTGTGCCTTTCCAACTGTTGAGGCGTGTTGCAACACGGCCATTCAAGTCATTCAGATGGGAATTCCAATTGCGCGGATCGAATTGGTGGATGCTGAACATATTATAGCAATTAACGCATATTCTAAATTGACGATGGTGGTTCAACCCACTTTGTTTGTTGAATTTCATGGCACAGATGCGGCTACGCATGAGCAGGCAAACATGTTTGCCGATATTGCGAGTGAATTTGGCGCAGGGCCGATTGAGTGGGCCACGCAAGAAGAAGACCGCGCCAAACTATGGCAAGCACGGCATGATGCATTCTGGGCCACCAAGGCGATCAAACCGGGTAAAGAAGAGTCGATTGCGACTGATGTTTGCGTGCCAATTTCGCGGCTTGCAGAATGTGTTGTTGAGACACAAAAGGACTTGGAACAGAATAATATCTATGGCCCGATTATTGGTCATGTTGGTGACGGCAATTTTCATGTGGTGTTGTTTTGTGATCGGTCGGATGCTGCGGAAGTAAAACGCGTTAAGGCGGTTTATGAGCGTTTGATCAAGCGGGCATTGGCAATGGGCGGTACATGCACAGGCGAACATGGCATTGGCAGTGGCAAGCGTGAATATTTGGCGCTTGAACATGGAAATGGATTGGATGTGATGCGGTCCATTAAAGCGGCGCTTGATCCCTTAAATATCATGAATCCGGGAAAGAATGCGGCCCCGTAAAATCTCTGGCTTGCGACTCCCATTCTAACGTCTATTCTGCTGCTTATGAGTATTTGGAAGTCACCGATTTTCTATTTTGGTATTGTGCTGGTGCTGGCCGTGTTTGGCGCATTGTTGGCTCCGTTTGTTATTAATTGGAACAGTTACCGTGACAATCTGGAATCCTGGGGGCACACACTGACTGGTCGCCAAGTTGCGATTAATGGTCCGATTTCTGTAAGACTTTTTCCGTGGCCACGCCTTGTCGCCGAAGATGTGAGCATTGCAAACCCGAAGGAATTTTCTGAACAGGCGTTGATGAATGCAAAGCGCATTGATGTCCAATTGGCCTTGGCTGGTTTGTTCAGTGGTGAAATTCAGGTTGAGGCAATTGAATTGGAAAAGCCCACGCTCTTTATAACACGCAGTGCGGATGGAAATGGGAATTGGGTCTTTCAACTTGGCAAGTCGCGGTTACTTGAAAAGGTCAAACTGGAACAGATTAGAGTGAATGACGGTGCGGTTACAGTCAGAGACCTTACGCATGGATTTGATACAACATTTCAACACGTAAATGCGGTGCTCTCAGCAACCGCATTTGAAGGGCCTTGGCGGATGCGGGGCACGGCGCAGAATAGTAATGTTCCTGTCGATCTTACTTTTGCGAGTTCAGCGTGGAAGAAGGATGAGCCGTTTAAATTTAGTTTCAAGATTGCACCCACTGATGGTGCTTTGCCAGCATTGGTCTTTGATGGAACACAAAGCAGCGATCAACTGGTCGGCAAAGTCCGTCTTAATCCGGTTGTTACGGACGATGGACGGCAGAGCCTCGATACAAGTTTTAAGCCGCTGCAAATGCAGGCGGACATCAATGCAAATTTTGATGAAGTAAAACTCGAAAAAATTCACATTGTACCTGCTGATAGCAAGGACAACGGGACGCTGATTGAAGGCAATGCTGATGTTCAATTGGATCGCGGGATCAAAGTAAATGTCAGCCTTTCATCACCGCGCATTGATCTTGATAGTTTGGCAGGTGGGCAATCATTGCGGGTATGGCGTGCCGGCGGGGTTATGGCTTTACTCAACCGTGTGATCGCCGAGTTTCCTGAAAAGCTAGATTTGACCGCAGCACTGGATGTTGCGTCACTTTCTGCTGCGGGCGAAACGATTGAGAATGTGAAAGTTAAAACTTCGGCCCAGCAGGGTGCAGTGCGTATTCAAAATTTTACTGCGAATCTTCCCGGTCGTTCGGCTATGAAATTTGATGGTATAGCTTTCCCCGGCGTAGACGCTGCGGAACTGGGCGGCAGTTTGGCGATGGAAAGCAATGATTTGCGTGCCTTCATTTTTTGGTTGTGGCCTGAGGGCAAGGCTTCATTGGCGCAATATTGGACTGGGGTGCGGGGCAGGCTGAAAGCGCAATCTGATGTGACGTGGTCTGGCAAACGCTTTGGGTTTCAAAATTTGAAATATGAATTGGATGGTGAGGCAGGCACAGCTGAACTTGCTGTATCGCTTGGCAAATTACCCTCAGTTGATTTGCGCTTGAATTCGAAGTTGCTGGATTTAGATAATTATCTCTCACTCAAGGGCACTCATATTTTGAACGGTGCTTTTGCTGGGCCTTTGGCCCAATCTGAAAGTGGGTTCGATAAACGGCTCAGCGTTCAAGCTGCCAGATTGCGCTTGAATGGTGTGGAGGCGCAAGATGTAGCTTTGGATTTTTCATCGAGCTTCAGTGGCTTTGAAATTAAAGCACTGGATATTGGTTCAGTTGAAGGCGCTCGTGTCAAAGGCAGTGGATTGGTCTTGCAGGGGCCAGATGGCCCGTCGGGCGATGTTAAGCTTTCAGTACAGGCCGAAAACCCGAGGGGGTTGTTGCGTCTGGTTGGTGCATTTCCGAAGGGGCTTGATCCTAAATGGTCGAGTGTACTGGGCATAACCGACTTACAAGCTGATGTTACAGTGCGACCGGGCAAGGACGAGCCGACGGTGACATTTGGCACCACTGGCACGAGCGGGCCTATTCAAATATCTGCAAGCGGTGACGTTAAAAGTATGAGTAAGGGTCGTGACGCGACGATTGGACTATCAGCGGAATTGAACGCGGCTGAAGGTGGAGATCTGAGCCGTATGGTCGGATTTACCCCGCAAATTGCCAGTACTGGACCTGGCAAAATTTCGGTCGTTGCAACTGGGGAAATTGCGACGGGATATCAGACAGCAATCAGGGGGTCATTTTTTGGCGCGGAACTTGGATTTGATGGCAAATACAAACCAGCTGAAAAGATTCCAAATTTAGATGGCGTTGCAAGCCTTACAGCAAAAGATGGAATGATGTTTGGTCGCGCGTTAGGACTGGAACACACATCACTGTTTAATGGAGCAATAGATTCTAAAGCAAATTTTTCAGTTGAAGATCAAAAGCTGAAAATGAAAAGTTTTATCGGTCGTTTGGGTGGGCAAGCTGTGACTGGTGAAGGAAGTCTCGGTTCCGATGGTAGCATCAACGCCAATTTTACTCTTGAGAACCTGGATTTGCCGACGGTGTTGGCAAGCGTCTTCATGCCTTGGCGAAACACGCTTCCCGCGCTTGATGATGGCTTTGCAACTCCGGTGCCAGAAGGATGGCATGGTGAGGTTTGGTTGCGACCCGCGGCGTTGGAGAATTTGGGAATATCGCTGAAGGAATCCGTCGTGGGGATAACATTTGAGCCGAGCAGCCGCAGCATATCGGTTGCTTCTCAGGAAGGTGATCACGAACCCTTCATGCTAGATTTGACTGTGCATCAAGGTGACAATAGTTTTGTGCTCAATGGTGCTGGACATGGGGCCATTCCGATTGCGCCATTTTTGAAGTCTCAGGACGAGAGTGTTGTTGCAACGGGTAGGGTGATCTTTGACGGTCAGTTTGAAGGACAGGGGCGCAGTCCGCAAGCGATGCTTTCAGCTTTGACGGGCAAGGGATCATATCAATTGGAAGACGCTTCGCTGGTTTCGCTTTCGCCGGATCCATTTTATAAAAAGCTCGATGTGGTGAAAGATGCTGACGGATTGCAGCAAGCTTTTGATGGTTTATTGAAAGGCCCCGGTTTTGCGCTCGGTTCGGAAAAGCAGAGTATTACCATCGATAAAGGAAACATGCTCGCTGACACGTTGAATGCTTCGCTTGAATCTGCTGACGCTAAAATTACCCAGAGTTTTGATTTGACCAGTCACGTGCTGAAAACCTTCGTTCAACTTTCTGGCAAAACACGCAGTGATTTGCCGGAAATCAAAGTGAGTTATGAGGGGCCGCCGGGTGCGCTGGTACGGCGCAGCGATACTGCAGCCATTTCAGCCAAACTCGGTTACGCGTTTATCGCAAGGGATATGGCAGAGCTTGACCGCGTTAAAAAAGAACAAGAAAAACTTGCTGTTGAAGAAGCAGCGCAGACGCAAGCCGATGAAGCGAAGTTCGCTGCTTATCAGGCACAACGGTTAGAACTGCGTTTGCGCTTGCGTGAAATGAAGGTGCATGCCGCAGAGCGCTTGATCGAAGCTGATCGTAAAAAAGCTGAGATGGATAAAATTATATCAGACTCGATTGCCATCAAGAAACTTGAATATCCGCGCCTGCTGCGCATGTTGCGCGGGAATTAAGTTTGTAATTGTTTTAAAATCCACACACGAATGGCGCTGGATAAGTTTCGAGCACCTCGGCTTTCGTCAATTTCACCAACAAGTGTGGCGATGCTTTTTTTGTCGCGCTCTGCGTAGTGTTTGAGTGCGGCCCAGAATTCAGGCTCGAGCGAGAGAGAGGTTTGATGTCCGGCGATGGTGAGAGAGCGCTTTAGGTCTTTGGCCACTAAAGCATTCCTTCTGAATCCAAGTTCGAACACCCTAACGCCGTCATGCCAGCGATGGCTGGCATCCCGCTTTGATTTGTAGTGCTAGTCGAAAGTAAGCTGGATCCCAGCCTTCGCTGGGATGACGGATTATGAGGGCAGTATTTCACCCAACTAATCACTTCAGTTGTCTCGCTTCTTGCCATCTAATTCATTCTTCAATTTGGTAGTTTCGGACGTGCTGGTGATTTTCTCACCCTTACTCCGTCCAAACTTTGCGCGGTTTTGCTCGGCTTGTTTGTCAGCTTCGTCACGGGTTTTGTTTTTGCGTGCGCGGCGGAGATTTATGAGGTCTGCACTCACGATGGCCCCAGCATATTTTCGGGGCGCACAATCAGGTCGAAATCGGTTTCGCTGATGCCATCTTTTAAAGCTTCTTGGCGCAGGGTTGTGCCATTCTTGTGGGCCGTCTTGGCGATTTTGGCGGCGCGGTCATAGCCGTATTTGGGGGCCAACGCGGTCACCAACATCAGCGAACGATCGAGCGCCGCTTTGATGTTATCTTCGCGCGCTTCGATGCCGATCACGCAGTTCTCAGTGAAACTTGTTGTGGCATCGGCCATGAGTTGCACGGACTGCAAGAAGTTATAGGCCATAACGGGGTTGAACACGTTGAGTTCGAAATGACCTTGGCTGCCTGCGAAAGTGATCGCCGCATTGTTGCCGAAGATCTGCACGCAGACTTGGGTGAGGGCTTCGCATTGTGTTGGGTTTACTTTACCGGGCATGATCGATGAGCCTGGCTCATTTTCTGGCAGTTGCAGTTCGCCAAGACCTGAGCGCGGGCCTGAACCCAAAAAGCGAATGTCATTGGCGATTTTGAAGAGTGCTGCTGCCACCGTGTTGATGGCACCATGGGTCATCACCATCGCATCGTGGGCTGCCAAGGCCTCGAATTTGTTTGGCGCAGTGGTGAAGGGCAGGCGGGTGATGTTGGCGATATGCTCTGCCACTTTTTCGGCAAAGCCAATTGGCGCATTAAGGCCGGTGCCAACCGCCGTGCCGCCCTGAGCGAGTTGCATCAGCATTGGCAAGGATTGTTCAATGCGGGCAATGCCGTTTTGCACTTGCTGCGTATAGCCGGAGAATTCTTGGCCCAAGGTAACAGGTGTTGCATCTTGCGTGTGAGTGCGGCCGATCTTGATAATCTTTGCCCATTGCATGGCTTTGTCGTTCAACGCGTTGCGTAAATGTTGCAGCGCTGGCAGCAGACGGTGATGAATTTCTTCGACGCATGCAATGTGCATGGCCGTGGGATAAGTATCGTTCGAAGATTGGCTCATGTTCACATGGTCATTGGGGTGAACAGGTTTCTTTGAACCCATAACGCCACCGAGCATTTCAATGGCGCGGTTTGAAATAACCTCATTGGCATTCATGTTGGATTGCGTGCCAGAGCCCGTTTGCCAAACAGCGAGGGGAAAGTGATCATTCAGCTTGCCTTCGATCACTTCCTGCGCAGCATTGATAACCGCAGCACCAATGGCTTTATCGAGGTGCCCGAGGCCCATGTTGGTTTCAGCAGCAGCACGTTTGATAATGCCTAACGCGCGAACCACTGAGGCAGGCTGCTTTTCCCAACCGATTTTAAAGTTTTGCAGCGAGCGCTGCGCCTGCGCCCCCCAATATCTGGAGGCGTCAACCTCGATGGGGCCAAAGGTGTCGGTTTCGGTACGGGTGGTTTTGGGCATGAGAGAGGTTCCGGATTTGCTGTGGGAATTAGCATGGAAGAAAGGGCGATACGAGGGGCATCAGCCCAAAAAACGAGCTTTATGAAAAGTTCAAACGAGACCGTAGTTATTTGGTGCTTGAATTGCTAACCTCAAACAATCTTCAGCAACGAAAGGCGGCCAAGCGTTGTCAGACGACCGTGATTTTCATTTCAACAGACATATAGGGAAAACTGTTCATAGCAAACGGCTATCCGACGGAACATCGGGACGGCATTTCCGGATCGCCTCCAAGGTAATGGATGTCAACGGTGGCCATGCATTTGCGCTAGAAAAAGATGAAGTAGTGTTGCGAACCACGGCATCAGGTCGTTATGAAATTGTGGCTAAATTTTTTGAGGATGATCGTGGCATCTTCACGCTGACGATTCAAAAGTTTAACAAGAAATCCGGCCCTTCCGAAAAATGGCATTTCTCTTTTATCCACAACGAAATTGACGAGTTGATTTCATTTTTGTTGAACGTGAAACGCGTCAATTTTCCAGATAGTGGCAAGCTAAATGTTTCAGATGAACAGTTAAATGGCCTGCTCCTTGATCCCTCGCAGGCGTTGCGCTTACTAGCCGACAATGCCGAACTATTTGAAAAACTTGCGCAGAGCGGAAATTTAAAAAAAGACTTGATTGCAATTGGTTATCGACGTGAACAATTGAAGCTTTTTGACCGTTTTCTAACTGACGGCGAATTTTTCGAAAAAATCAAAACCGACAAGCACTTAAGCAATGAAAGCCTTTGGCAGAAATATTTTGAAAAAAACACATGGATTTTTGGATATGGTCTTTCTTTCGTTTTCCTTACCAGCTTGGACGACAGAAAATTGGAACAAGCTGTAAGTGGCGCATCGATAGGCGGAGTTGGAAAACGCGCTGATGCCTTGATGAAGACCCAAGCGCTCGTAAGTTCCCTTTGTTACGTTGAAATCAAACATCATAAAACTGATCTGTTGGACATCCGAGGTCCTTATCGTTCTGGCGCATGGTCCCCATCAAGTGAGCTGACCGGAGCGGTTGCTCAAGTTCAGGCAACTGTTGCTGAAGCCATGAAGACTTATCAAGATAGCTTACGCCCAATTGATAACGAAGGAAATCCAACAGGCGAAGTGTTGTTCAATTTCAAGCCAAGATCAGTTGTAATAATTGGTCGTATGGACGAGTTTTTCAGTGAAAGTGGTTTAAATGAACAAAAAGTTCGCTCATTTGAACTATTCCGCGGCAACACGCTATCGCCAGAAATTGTGACATTTGACGAGTTGTACCACCGCGCTAAATTTATTGTAGAACATCAATAAAGATATCGACAAGCCAGCACAATCAACTCACTCATCTCCAACTTATAAACCAGCCGATGCTCCTGATCGATGCGGCGGGACTAGGCTGCGGATAGTTCGAACTTAAGGGGTTCGGGTTTAACGATGCCTTCGAAGGAGGATTTTTGTGTGGCTTCGATTAAATCCTAAATCTTAATCTGTTTGCGCCTGTTCGTCTCACGGCGGGTTTTTTCATTTGTTTAACTTGCGTGTTGTGGCTTTAGCGCTGATTATTACGGCGCGGCGGCGACCGCCAGTGAATCAGGGATGGGCATGTTTAAGAATATTCCGCGCGGCGTTTGGATGCTGGGCTTTGTGTCGATGTTCATGGATATCTCTTCGGAGATGATCCATGGCGTGTTGCCGCTTTTTGTGGTGGGCACATTGGGGGCTTCGGCCACTTTGCTGGGTCTCATTGAAGGCATTGCGGAGGCGACTGCGCAAATTTCAAAGCTTTTCTCGGGCGTGCTCAGTGATAAGTGGAAAAGCCGGAAGGGTTTGGCGCTTTTGGGTTATGGCATGGCGACGATTGTAAAGCCGCTGTTTCCTTTGGCCACGTCGGTGACGGGCGTGTTTATTGCACGGTTTGCAGACCGCATCGGCAAGGGCATTCGCGGTGCGCCGCGCGATGCGATGGTGGCTGATATGACGGCGCCTGCACTTCGGGGTGCGGCTTTTGGTTTGCGGCAGTCACTTGATACAATTGGGGCGTTTGTCGGGCCGTTGATCGCTGTCATCTTGATTGGCTTGTGGGCGATGGATTTGCGTAGCGTGTTATGGGTTGCTTGTGTTCCTGCATTGATTGCCGTTTTGGTTTTGGCTTTTGGTGTTGAAGAGCCAGCGCCACTGATCAACGATAACAAGCGCAAGGCTGGGTTTAATTTGGCCACAGCCAAGAATTTGGGGCGGCCGTTTTGGGTCGTGGCGGCCCTTGGTGCGGCTGTGATGTTGGCGCGTTTCTCGGAAGCGTTTCTGGTTTTGCGCGCTTCCAATTCAGGCATGACGCTGGCCTTTGTGCCGTTGGTGATGGTTGTCATGAGTCTTGTCTATTCGCTGTCGTCCTATCCTGCTGGTGTGCTTTCGGACCGATTGGGGCGAGGTGGCTTATTGGCTACGGGCCTCGTCTGCTTGATTTTGGCCGATGTGGTTTTAGCATACGCGCCGGGACCAATGATGGTGATGGTAGGTGTGGCGATCTGGGGGCTGCACATGGGGTTGACGCAAGGCATCCTGTCGACGCTGGTTGCTGATTCAGCGCCGGTCGACTTGCGCGGTACGGCTTATGGGGTATTTGCTTTGGTGAGCGGCGTTGCAACCTTAGTGGCCAGTGTTGTGGCTGGCGTCGTCTGGGATAGGGCGGGCGAGGCCCCTGTGTTTCTGATTGGCGCTGGCTTTAGCGTTCTTGCGCTGGTGCTAATGGCGCTTCAGCGCAACTCATCCCACCAATAAGGATTGCTCCAGGCTTTCTTGCCGGCATGGTCAATGACCGTGACGCGAAACCAAGGGCTCGGCTTTTTAAGCAGCCAGCCGGTTTCTAATTTTGCAAGATCGAAACTGGCGGAAGTGATTGCCTTTCCGGTTTTGACGCAAGTGCGAGAATGGCCGCAGACGACTGTTATGGTGTCGACGGGAGAGCAGCTAATGTTCAGCTCTTTTCCGTCTAAGGTGATATTGGTTAATTCAGGCCCTTGGCTGGAGTAATAGTGGCCGTCTTTGAGGGCTTGCAGCAAAATTTCTGGATCAAGGCTTTCGGCTTTCACATTCACCCAACCGCCAAAATGATCTGGTGTTTTAAAATGCGCGTCATCAGTGGCGTAGGCTGAAAGACGCTTTCCCTCATTCATCAATTGATCATGCAGATACCACCCGTCGCCGCGATCATTTTCTATTTCACAGCCGTGATTGTAAATTTCCACGGCATGAGCAGAATCAATTGCACGGCCATCCTCAAGCGTGAGCTGTGACCAAGCAGGATGGGCAATGCCGATGAAGGCGCCAGCCTGGCGGGCACGCCGGGCAAGCTGCGCGCCTGTTTCATTTGGGGCGCAAGGTGGAAAATCGAGAGGAAGGCCTGCGGCAACAATGTGCCATAATTCGCCAGCGCTGGTTTCAGGCGCGTGGAGCTCAACGCCAATCAGCGTTGTAAAATTGTTGGAGCGGAATGAGCGTGTATCGGCGATGGGCCAATTAAAATGATCGATGAAATGCTCAGAAAGTTGCAGAAAATCATAACCCGCATTTTTGTAGGCTTCGATCACGGCCTCTGGCGGCAAAGCGCCGTCAGAAAGATTAGAGTGGGTGTGGATATTTCCGCGCCAAAAACGACCAGGGAGAGAAAAGGGGAGAAGTGATTTCATCAGACACTCATTTGCATGCCAAGTTCAACCACCCGGTCGGGTGGAATGCGGAAAAATTCAATAGCGCGCGAGGCTTGATTGGCCAACATTATAAAAATTCGTTGCTGCCAGAAAGGCATAGCGGATTTTGGCGAAGATTTGATGACACGGCGACCGAGAAAATATGAAGCTTGGCGAGGATCAACTTCCAACCCAAAAGGGGCGCAAGAGCGCAGTATGGCAGGTACGTCCGGCTGTTCCATGTAGCCGAATTTTGCACGTACCATCCATGCGCCTAACGAACCTTGAGTAACGCTAACTCGATCTACTTCAACACGCGGCTGGTTGGTGGTGACGATTGATATGAATACCAATCTATCGTGCAGAACGCGGTTGTGCTTGAGGTTGTGCATCAGTGCGCTGGGTGCATACTTGGCGTCTGTTTGCATGAATACGGCGGCACCCGCAACACGTGATGGCGGATGACGCTCAAGACTTTGCAATACATTATTGAGCTCCACAGACTCGCGGTTATATTTTGCAATCAAAAGATTACGACCACGCATCCACGTTAACATAATGATCATTATGAAAGTGCCGATGATCAGTGGCAGATATCCACCCGATGCAAGTTTCAATCCATTGGCGGCGAGGAAAACGATTTCGATCAAGAAGATGAAACCCAATGCCGGTATTACCAAATATCGTGGAAGTGTTTTTGAGTAGTAGAAATAAATAATGGCCAAAGCGTTGTTCACTAACATCGCCACATTAACGGCAATGCCATAGGCCGAGGCGAGCGCGTCGGAAGATTTGAAGACCAAGACCAACATGAATACTCCGGCTAAAAGCAACCAGTTTATTTGCGCAATATAGATTTGGCCTTGTTCGGACTCCGAGGTGTGGGTGATTTCCATGCGTGGTATGAGATTAAGTGACATGGCTTGTTGTGCTATTGAATAAGCACCTGTAATGACTGCTTGGCTGGCGATTATTGTGACGAGCGTTGCAAGAATTACGAGTGGGGCTAAAGCCCAGCTTGGCACCATTAGAAAAAACGGATTTTCCATCGCTGCTGGCGTCGTTAAAACAAATGCACCCTGTCCCAAATAGTTGAGCAACAGTCCTGGCAACGCAACGCAGAGCCATGCCAAGCGTATCGGTTTTTTCCCGAAATGCCCCATATCTGCATAAAGCGCTTCTCCGCCCGTTACAGCCAAGAATACGCCGCCGAAAACTAAGAGAGCCAAACCTGGTCGCTGTAGAAGCATAGCAACGCCATAGTAAGGATTGACGGCCTGAAAAATCGCTGGATCTTTAATGATTTGAACGAGACCCATAATTCCAATGACGATAAACCAGAGCCCAGTTGCAGGAGCAAAAATTTTTGCGACATCTGACGTGCCACGATATTGATAGAAAAATAAAGCCATGAGAACGGCGAGTGTTATAGGTAATATAAAACTACCAAAGCCGGGATTGATAATCTTCAGACCTTCAACGGCTGATAATACTGATATTGCAGGCGTGATCATGGCATCACCGAAAAAGAAAGCCGCCCCGATGATGCCCAACAATAACACAAAGTTGGCTTTATCTTTTAAGAGGCCTTGAACCAAAGCGACCTGACTGAGAATGCCACCTTCGCCGTGATTGTCGGCGCGCATGATGATGAACACGTATTTAAGCGTAACGATCAACAGCAGCCCCCAAATCAATAGTGAAACGACTCCGAGCACAGCTAACCGTGTATCGCCGCCTGCTGATATGACAGGGCGCAAAGCTTCGCGCATGGTGTAGAGCGGACTTGTGCCGATATCGCCAAAAACAACGCCAATTGAGGCAAACGCCATTTTCGCTGTGGCGCTGCCTGAAAGTTTTTCAGTTTGAGATGACATTGTGATGGCCTTTTAATGAGACTAATATCAAATGCTCATTTGCATGCCAAGTTCAACCACGCGATCTGGAGGAATTCGGAAAAATTCCACAGCTTTGGCAGCTTGGTTTGCCAACATGATAAAGATGCGCTGCTGCCAAAATGGCATAGATGATCTTGCTGACATTTTGATGACGCGACGACCCAGGAAATAGGACGCTTGGCGCGGATCAATTTCAAGGCCTTTATCTGCGCAAGCACGAAGTGCGGCAGGAACATCGGGCTGTTCCATGTAGCCAAATTTTGCTTCGACCATCCACGCACCGAGCGGTCCTTGCGTGACGGTAACGCGGTCGCCTTCCCACTTTGGCTGTTTGACTGTTTCGACGCTGATGAATACGAGTTTGTCGTGCAATACGCGGTTGTGTTTCAGATTGTGCATAAGGGCGCTTGGTGCAAATTTAATGTCAGTCTGCATAAACACGGCTGCACCCGCAACACGGGCAGGGGGACGACGTTCAAGGCTTTCCAGAAGGCCCACTAATTCCAGCGATTCTTTATTAATCTTGTTGGCCAAGGCGCGTCTGCCACGCATCCACGTGACCATAAGAAGTATTATCGTTGCACCGATGAGCACGGGCATGTAGCCGCCATGAAGCAGTTTCAGCATGTTGGCCGCATAGAGCATGGCTTCAACACAGAAGACGAACACCAAAGCCGGAATGGCAATCACGCGGGGAAGATTTCTTGATTGCCAGAAGAAAACAATACCGAGAATTGTATCAACCAACATCGAAGTATTAACAGCGATACCGTAGGCGGATGCTAGATTGGAAGATGTTTGGAAAACGAGAACTAAAATCAACACGCCAAACATAACGATCCAATTAATTTGCCCGACATAAATCTGGCCTTCCTCAGTTTCGCTGGTGTGCACAATGTTCATACGCGGGAACAAACCCAACGCCATGGCCTGTTGGCCAATTGAAAAAGCGCCCGTGATCACTGCTTGGCTGGCGATGATTGCTACGAGTGTTGCCAAGATAACCAAAGGCAGAAGCGCCCATGTAGGTGCCATCAAGAAAAAAGGATTATCGATAGCATCAGGATGCGCAATGATGAATGCACCTTGGCCTAGATAATTGAGCACGAGGCCTGGCAGCACGACGCCAAGCCAAGCTATGCGTATTGGATTTTTGCCAAAATGCCCCATGTCCGCGTAGAGGGCTTCACCACCGGTCACGGCCAAGAACACGCCCCCAAACACAAGCAGAGCAAGACCAGGTTGGCGCACCAACATCATGATGCCGTGAATTGGATTGAGCGCTTGGAAGATTTCGAGATCATCACTGATGTGAATAATGCCCATAATAGCGAGCGTGATAAACCAAAGCATCGTAACGGGTGCAAAGACGGATGCCACGCCCGCCGTGCCCTTATATTGCACCGTAAAAAGGGTCACGATGACAGCGACGGTCATGGGAACGACAAATGGCTGAAAGCCTGTATTAATGATTGTCAGACCTTCGATAGCGGATAAAATTGTCATCGCGGGTGTGATCATCGCGTCGCCAAAAAAGAAGGCAGCGCCGACAATACCAAGGCCGAGGATGATGCCACCTTTTTTCTTGAGCAAGGTTTCAACCAACACAACAAGAGAAAGAATGCCACCTTCTCCACGGTTGTCAGCGCGCATCAACATGATCACATATTTCAGTGTGACGATAATGAAAATGGCCCACAACAAAAGCGAGACGACGCCCAGCACTGCCAAGCGCAAATCGCCGCCAGCTGCCACAACAGGGTGAAGTGCTTCGCGCATTGTATAGATGGGACTTGTTCCGACATCACCAAAAACCACGCCGATTGAGGCGAATGCCAGCTTTAATTTTGCGCGGTCAAAAGTGCCTGTTGATTCAGCGTGCGCAGACATGAATAGTCCCCCGGTCGGGTGTCAAAACCCGGCTACAGCCTAGGCCTTTATGGCGCTGTAACAACGGCGCGGCATTCAGCAGGAAGGCCACTGAGAGTCAAGGGGGGCGGGGGTACATAGGGTTTGGCGTTTGGATTGGGTTTTGGCTTTTGCCAGGCCTTTCCGCCCATCCAATATGCCAATTCTTTGCCACAACCTGTTCCATCTTCAGGCTTTGGTTTCCATTGATTTTTGCAATTCTTCATTCCTGCTGGGCAGTTGAGCCGAACGTGAAAATGAAAAGTATGGTTCGGCATGGGTCGAATTTTGGCAAGCCAAGACTTGTCTGCGTCATTTGCAGCCCAGCTGCACAAGGCGGCTTTGATCGGCGGGTGCACAAATATGCGCGCGACTTCTGGGTATGATGCTGCCGTCTTTAGCAACTTGGCACGCTCCACCGACCAATTGTCGCGATTTATGGCGTAATGGCTTTCTACCATTTCAAGGGGGACAAATGTTTCTCGTTCGGCAGCTGTCAACACCCGATCTGGCATTGGCGTAAACCAGATATCTGCATCCAATCCAATTTGGTGGCTGGCATGGCCCGAAAGCATTGGGCCGCCCCGCGGTTGTGCCATGTCGCCCACAAGCAGACCATTCCATCCAAAATTAATTTTCGCATAGTTAGCCAGCTTTTCGATTAAACTGATTGTTTGCGGCAGGGCCCAATTACGATCACGTGACAACCGCATGGCTTGCCAAGTTGGGCCGGTAATCGGCAAAGCCTGAGCTCCAGCCATGCACCCTCGCGCGTAAGTACCTATGGCTTCAGGTTTGAGATTTGCAGGGGTTTTTTGGGTTCCAAATAGTCGGCGCGCCGTGATGTGAAAAATATCTTCAGCGGGCCCCACTTTCTTTGCAATGAACGATCCCAATGGCGAGTCTTCCTTTGCGGGATCGGTGCCAGCCAAAACTGGAATTGAAAAAACGGCGAGCACCAAGAGTGCTGTAAGACTATTTTTTGCGGAAAGCATCGAGCGATACAACTTTTGGCACCTCTTCGGATTTTTCTTCTGATGTGCCTTCATCAGATTTTTCAGACGTATTTGTGGCGACTTTCGGTTCGGTGGATTTTTTTAATTTTGGTTCTGCTGTCGCAGTTGCGGATTCTTCGTGAACAACTTCAAACTGAAGACCAAACTGGACGGCGGGGTCGAGGAAGCCTTTTACCGATGCAAAAGGAACGATTAACCGCTCAGGAATATTGTCGAATGAGAGCTCTACCTGAAAACGTTCTTCGGTCACCTGTAGGTTAAAGAACTGATGCTGCAGAACAACGGTCATCTCTCGTGGATAGCGCTCAGCAAGACGCGCGCCAATGTTAACGCCCGGATATTTTGTATTGAACTGGATGTAAAAGTGATGTTCACCCGGCAAACCCGATTTTTCAACACGGCGCAAAGCCTCGCGCACCACGCCTTTTAAAGCGTTTTGGGCAAGCTGGTCATAGCGCATAAGGTCTTCAGGCATCCGGGGCTCACATAAAAAATCACGATTCGAATGTCATACTACAGCTGTGACCGAGATGCAGCTAGAAACCATTCAGATTTTTAGGAGAAGTGCCGGTTTCTGTTGCCAGGTACCGGCGAACCCCGCCTTAGGTCGCTAAACCCAAGGGCTTCAAGTTTTGGTCTTTCGCGCTACATTAAGCAGCGAGAGCAACCGGAGCAAAGTTATCGTTTGCAACTAGAAAATAGCCCGATAACGTCGGTACAATCACGAGCAAAAAACCAACCTTTACACCCTTGTCGATCCTGTTTCGCCCCCATCAAAGCCGATTTTCTTAAATCGGCGAACCAGTTTCCATCGCTGGATTGGCCCTGTCGCGAATTTAAGTAAATCCGCTTTCGGGCCTGACGCCGATTGCTCAGCAATCGTCTTTGGTGGAGGCGCCGGGTACTGCCCCCGGGTCCAATAGGTTTATTGCGTTAGCCGTTTATCACCATAGTCAAACCGCCTTGCGACGCCTGACAGAACCTATATAGGCGTGTCCCGTGGTGAAATAAAGGCTTTCTCAGTCTGCACTTTAAAGTTGTTGAGGGTATGGTTTTTTTCTTGCGAATTTGTAATCCCGTGCTAGGCTTCTGTCGCAGCCGGGGAGGTTGCATTTAACCCAACATAGGGGGATTACTTTGGATTACGCTGAGGATATCAAGAAATACACTGCAAAGGTCAATCAGGCTGCGGTCGACGCAATTGTTAAATATTGTGGTATCGCACTGAAGGGTAAAGATTCGCAATTTGTGGCCATGACAGACCCCGCTGAAGTCAAGCGTGTTGTCGATGGTTTTTGTGCAAAAAAGCTTGGCTTGGACGCTGCAACGGCTGACAAGGCTGTTCGCGCTGCTGGCGAGAAGATGAAAGAAGATAGAACGAAGCACCGTGTTACGGTTTATTATCTCGTGGCAGAATCAACGGGTACAATGGGCAAACTGGCTTAATTTATCCACATAAGGTTTAGTAAGCGGCGAAAACCGGATAGGGTTTTGCCGCTTTTGTTTTGCGGAATCGGCTTCTCCGTCTAAGATCGCGCAATGAAACAATATCTCGATCTCATGCGCCACGTGCGCGACAAGGGCGTGCGCAAGACGGACCGCACGGGAACAGGCACCATTTCAGTTTTCGGTCATCAGATGCGGTTTGATCTTGCCGATGGTTTTCCTTTGGTCACAACGAAGAAGTTGCATCTGCGCTCAATTATCTATGAGCTGCTTTGGTTTATTCGCGGCGAGACGAATATTAAATATCTCAAAGACAATAAGGTTTCGATTTGGGATGAGTGGGCCGATGCCAATGGTGATCTCGGCCCGGTTTATGGCGCGCAGTGGCGCTCTTGGCCGGCGCGTGATGGCGGTGTAATTGATCAACTGGCTGATGTTGTCGCACGGATTAAAAAGACACCTGACTCTAGGCGTTTGCTGGTAACAGCTTGGAATCCCGCTGATGTCGATAAGATGGCTTTGCCGCCATGCCACTGTCTGTTTCAGTTTTACGTGGCGGATGGAAAATTATCTTGCCAGCTCTATCAACGCTCAGCTGATATATTTTTAGGTGTGCCATTTAACATCGCGTCATATGCTTTGCTGACCCACATGGTGGCCCAGGTGACGGGGCTTAAGGTTGGCGAGTTTGTGCACACGCTGGGTGACGCGCATTTGTATCTTAATCATATGGCGCAGGCAGAGTTGCAGCTTTCGCGCACACCTCATACGCTTCCGCAACTCGTAATAAAGCGCGATCTAAAGGCGCTGGATGATTTTCAGTTTGAGGATTTTGAGATTATGAATTACTCACCAGATGCGGCGATCTCTGCGCCCGTGGCGGTTTAGGCATGACGTTCTTTGGCGTTGATTTTAAACGTGCGCGGCGAGAATGGCTTTATCCCACTGAAGTAATGCAACGGCCCTGGCGGGCAAGTTTGTTTTTCATTCTCTTGTTTGTAATCAGCACCATTTTGCAAACAGTTACCGGTTTAATAATTTATTACGCTTGGCACGGTGCGTTCGCTATGAGTGGGCCGGACAATGCAAGTTCTGGTTTTTTGATTTCGCTGCCGAGTGACCAAGAATTGTTTGTGAAGGCATCCATTATCGGGCTTTTACCATCGGCAATTTTGATTCTATTTATCGCACTTTTTTTCGCGAGATTTGGTTTGGCGAAAGGAATGGGCAGATTGCCATTACGATTGCCGCAATTGGGATGGTTAGGATGGATTGTTGTGGTGTCTGTTTTCGGTTTGGTGATGCTTGGTATTTTTAGTGGTACTTTTACAGCGCTTGGCATTGATCCGGAAACCTATGCGCCTAACGGTGGTGGCTTAGGCAATGACAAAAGCTCTGCTGGTGTTATTGAAAAAACCATGGCGGCACTTGCCAAGGATCCTGTTTTATTTGCAATGGCTTTGCCGAGTGTTGTTTTAGCAGCCCCATTGACTGAAGAGATCATATTTCGGGGGGCGTTATTCTCAGGAATTGCTAGTTCGCGGTTAGGCCGTGCTGGTGCGGTTTTAATCACGGCGGCTTTGTGGGCTTTGGCGCACGCTTCAGGAGCGCCATGGTTATTCGTGGGTGTTTTGTTCATGATGGGCATAACGCTAGGCCTTATTTTGCTGCGCTTTGGCAGCCTTTGGGTGACGATTGCTTGCCACGCAAGTTGGAATGCACTGAGCGCACTCGGATTGTTTGGCGCTGGTACGCATTGATGATTGAAGTGCGCGCTATTTGTCCAGGGGAAGGGCATTTGATAATTGGACCAACTCAAGAAATAGCTAAGACGCATTGGGGTGGCTCTGATGCCGTTAAGGCAACGGGGGCAGATTTTGAGGCGGCACTATTTGGCGAAGCGCCGATTGTAGGCGCGCAGATGGCTTTTGTTGACGGTGTCTTTGCAGGCTCTGCTTTTTGGCATCGAAGTTTTTCAATAAATTATGGCAAAGAGATTATGTATCTCGAAGATATAGCCGTTTTGCCAGATTTTAGGCGCATGGGTGTTGGCGAAGCACTTATGAAAGCAGTTGCGAAAGTGGCTGTAATACGCGGATACCCAAAGGTTTTCTGGTTGATGATGCATTGGAATGAAGGTGCTCGAAAGCTGTATGAAATGGTGGGAGCCGAGATCGAGGATGGCAATTGTTATTGCATGCTTGAGGGCAAGGCATTGACGGATTTGGCGGCATGACCATTATTTCGCTGGTGGTTGCAGCGTCTCGCAATGGCGTGATTGGGAAAGATGGCGGGTTGCCTTGGCATATTTCGTCCGATCTCAAATTGTTCAAGCAGATTACCATGGGCAAGCCGGTGATCATGGGCCGCAAGACCTGGGACAGCTTGCCGCGCAAACCTTTGCCGGGCAGGCGTAACATCGTGATCAGCCGCAAGTTGGATATTCCGCTTCAAGGCGCTGAAGCGGCCCAGAATATTGAACAAGCGCTGGCTTTAGCGAAGGTTGATCATCCCGCTGAAATTGCCGTAATTGGCGGGGGCGAGATTTACCGTTTGTTTTGGCCACTTGCTGATCAGATCTATTTGACTGAAGTTGATATTGAGGTCGAAGGGGATACGATGTTTCCGAAGATCAATCCTGCAGAATGGGAATTGCTAAGTGCCGACCCGCATGAGCGTGGGCCAAATGACAGTGCAAGTTTCGTTTTAAAGCTGCTCAGGCGTGTCAATTAGTCAACGTGGACAATCAGCTGGGCCATACCTATATGCGCAACGTAGCATTACTTGATTTAATGAGGACAGACCATGCCTTGGAATAAAGACGATGACGGGAAGAACCAGCCACCGGGCGACAAGCCGCCAGTAGATCGTGGGCCATGGGGCAAACCACCTGGCAACGACAAGCCCGGCAACAAAGGCGGCCCGAATTGGGGCGGCGGTAATCGCGGTGGCGGCCCAGGCATTCCGCCTAATTTGGATGATCTGTTTAAGAAAGGCAAAGACAGCTTCAACCAGATTTTGCCGCAAGGTGGGGGTCGCGGCACTTGGCTTTTGCCAATTGCAGCTGTGGCGGCGTTTTTTGTTTATAATTCTGTTTATCAAGTGCAGCCTGATGAGCGCGGCATGGTGCTCAGACTGGGTGCCTATACAAGGACCGTAAATCCCGGTTTGCAGTTTGCGCCTTGGCCAATTGAAAAAATGGAGTTGTTACCCGTTGCTGCTGAAAAGCAAACCTCAATTGGCGATGGCAGTGATGAAGGCCTGATGCTGACAGGCGATGAAAACATGGTCGATATTAAATTCAAAGTTTTGTGGAAAATTTCTGATCCGCAGAAATACTTGTTCAATGTTGATGAACAAGAACGGCTGGTTCGTGCTGTTGCCGAAAGTGCGATGCGCGAAATTGTTGGTCGCACACCAGCAACTGAAGCGTTGACGACGGGGCGCTTATCTATCCAAGATCAAGTGAAGGATATTCTGCAAAGGACACTTGATGGCTACAATGCCGGTGTTCAGATCACAGGCCTTGCATTGGAAGGTGTTGATCCGCCGCCGCCTGTGCTTGATGCATTTGAAGAGGTTCAGCGGGCCAAGCAGAACCAACAAAATCTGATCAACGAGGCTGGGCTCTATTCCAATCAGAAACTTCGTAATGCCGAGGGCGATGCGGCAAAGCTTGTCGAAGATGCCAAAGGCTATAAAGCCAAGTCTATCTTGGAAGCCAAGGGCGAAGCCCAGCGCTTTGATTCAGTTTATGCAGAATATGCCAAAGCTAAGGACGTAACGCGCGAACGTTTGTTCCTCGAAACAATGGAAAAAGTTTTGTCGGGATCCAACAAGATCATCTTGGAACAGGGTAAAGGCGGCCAAGGCGTTGTGCCGTATTTGCCGCTACCTGCCATTCAAAATCCATCTGCCACTGCGCCAGTGCAAGGGAGCACACAACAATGACCGCAATTCGAATAATTCCATTGATTATTGCGGCAGCAGTTTTGTGGTTGATTTCGCAATCCTATTTCATCGTCAATCAAAAGCAAACCGCTTTAGTTGTGCATTTTGGTGAAGTCAGCCGTATTGTCAAAGATGCTGGCCTGCATTTCAAATATCCAATTGCTGATGAAGTCGTCGATATTGAGAACCGCATTTTCATGTGGAGTTCTGACAATATGGCGGTGCAAGTTTCCGATAAGCAGCGCTACTTGGTGGATACCATTACCTTGGCGCGGATTACCGATAGCCAAAAATTCCGTGAAACAGTAAGCGCGGATTTGAGCTTAGCAGAACAGCGCATCAAGACACGTCTGGATGCAGCTTTGCGCCAAACATACGGTAAGCGCACCTTCGAAGCGGCTCTGTCAAAGGACCGCGATGTGATGATGACGGAAATTCGTGATCAACTGCGCGGGGAGGCTCAAGCTTTAGGCATTGAGATCGTGGACGTCCGTATCCGCCGCACGGATTTAATGAAAGAAGTTCTTGAAGCCACTTATGAGCGCATGAAATCAGAACGCCTTGCAGAGGCCCAAGATTTACGCGGTAAAGGCGAAGCAACCAAGACCCGCATCAAGGCCGAAGCAGACCGCAAGGTTGTCGAAATCGTCTCTGAAGGTAAGCGTCAATCAGAGGTGATCCGCGGTGAAGGTGAAGCCGAACGGGCCAGCACATTTGCGGCTGCATTCACCAAGGACCCCGAGTTTTACGCTTTCTATCGCTCCATGCAGGCTTATGACAAAAGTTTGAGTTCTGGTGGAACCAACTTGGTGCTAAGCCCGAATTCAGAATTCTTCCGCTATTTCGGTGGGCAGAAAGATATGTCTCAGGTGCCTGCTGCTAAGCCATGAGCGGATCAATTGTGACGGTCATTTGATTGGCGCTGACCCCTGAGGCCTAACTTATGCCTTGGTTCCGGCACACATGAAAATGAAGGTGGCACGATTGCAAAATATTTTGGTTGAGCAATTGCGTATTTAGTTATTGGCGGTTGAAGAAATTTTAAGAGGAATTGGCGACATGAAGTTTGGTTTGAACGCGAAAAAGCTTTTGGGTGCTGTTGCCGTTTCGGCATTGATGTTGGGTGCGCCAATTGCCACTAACCCTTTCACTGCTCAGGCCCGTGCAGAGGTGCCGTTGCAAGGCTTGCCGAATGTGGCCGATCTTGCAGAAAAACTGCTTCCGGCCGTTGTGGAAATTTCGGTTGAGTCGAAAGTGAATGACGGTGCCTCGGCTGACACACCAAAGATTCCCGATGATTCACCTTTCAAAGATTTCTTCGACCAATTCCTGAAGAAAAAACAACAAGAAGGGCAGGGCGGCGATAATAAGCCCGGCGATCAAGGCGGTGGCGATAATGGCGCACCTTCGCCTGACGATCGCGTCGTTAATTCTATGGGTTCTGGGTTCATCGTTGATGCCACAGGTTTGATTGTAACCAACAACCATGTGGTTGAAGGTGCCAGTTCTATTTCGGTGCACATGCAAGATGGCACGATTATGAAGGCTGAGTTGGTTGGGCGCGACCCAAAAACTGATCTCGCAGTGATCCGCGTTAAGCCTGAGAAAACTTTACCAACAGTGAGCTTCGGCGATAGTGACAAGACCCGCATCGGCGAATGGGCCTTGGCCATTGGCAATCCATTTGGTTTGGGTGGTTCGGTTTCGCTCGGCATTATTTCGGCGCGTAACCGTGACATTAATTCCGGGCCTTATGATGATTACTTCCAGACGGATGCTGCGATCAATAAGGGTAATTCCGGCGGGCCACTCTTCAACATGAGCGGCGAAGTGGTTGGCATTAATTCCGCTATTTTCTCGCCGTCGGGTGGATCCGTTGGCATTGGTTTTTCCATTCCGTCCAACACAGCCAAGAATGTGGTCAACCAACTTGTAAAATTTGGCGAAACGCGCCGCGGATGGCTCGGTGTAAAAATTCAAACGGTAACGCCTGATATTGCAGAGAGCATGGGACTAACCAAGCCACACGGCGCATTGGTGGCTGATGTTACTAAAGGCAGCCCCAGTGAAAAGGCTGGGTTGCTTGCAGGTGATGTGATCATTCAATTCGGTGGCCGTGCGATTGTCGATTCCAAAGAGTTGCCGCGCGTGGTGGCCGAGACGGAAGTTGGCAAAGAGGTTGATGTAAAAATTGTCCGTGCTTCAAAAGAGATGGATGTGAAAGTCACTCTTGGCCGCCTGGAAGATGGTGAGAAACTGGTTGCGCAAGTCGAAGCCAAGCCTGCGCCAACAGTTGCGCCGACCACTGTTACTGTTTTGGGCATGACGGTCAGCAGCATAAACGATGAACTGCGGGCAAAGTTCAAGATTGATGAAAAGATCAATGGTGCGCTGGTGACAGAAACGGCAACTTCTGGCGCAGCGGTCGATAAGGGTGTTGCGGCGGGTGACGTTATTTTAGAAGCAGGCGGAAAACCCGTCACATCATCAGCCGATGTCTCAGCAGCAATCGATGCCGCTACCAAAGACGGCAAAGCCTCCGTGTTGTTGCTGATGGCCAAGGGCGGCAAATCAAGTGAAACGCGTTTTATTGCCTTGAAGTTGAATAAATAGAATTAGAGCTTCGTTTGGTCAAATTAGATCACTCAACACAACAATCCTTCACCCCGGCGAAGGCCGGGGTTGGGCTTACCAAACCAATCCCAATCCCGGCCTTCGCTGGGAAGACGTTTAAGGGTGAGATTGGTTTTATTCAAAATCACGCTGCACTTATCCTGCGTCGTCTTCGCCTTTGCCGTCATTGGTCATTGGTGTTTCAACTGACCTGAGGATCGGCCTGCGGCTTCCAAACACCGCGGGCTTGGGCGGTCGCATGGCAACGGGTTCTTCGGCCTGCGCACGCGTGGAAAAAGAACTATTACCTGTCAGTCCACTTTCAATATTGCTTTCAATCACCATGTCTTGATTGCCGCCGATCATCACCAGATGTTCAACATCGTCACGGCGCACCAAAACAATACGGCGCGTTTTATCAATCTCATGAAATTCAGTAATGCCCAGCCGTTGGCCCTTACGGCCACGAACCCGCCGGTTGAACAGTTTATAGACCAAGATCAAGATTATGACCGCGATCAAAATAATCAACGTTGCAATAAGGGTTTGCATTGTAAAATAGGATTGTAATTCGTTCGGCATTAAAGTTCTCCCATCAGAATCCGACGCTAGTCTAACTTAAAAAGGCTGCTGCTGCATAGTGTGGTTTTGAAAGCCAATCCTACGGGAACGGGCCAGCTTGAATTCCGCTGTTGACCGTTAACCGGACATCCAAAATCGGTCACCCTTAAATTCCCTCGCCCCGTTGGGGAGAGGGGCGAACGCTGGAGAGCGCTGCGCAGCAGCCGGCAAGGGCCCATTCGGCGTAGCGCAGCGAAGACGAATGGGAGGGTGAGGGGGCCTTAAGGCAGGTTCTTCGGTTTTTTAATTAAGTGAGGCGTTCGCATAATGCCAACTCTCTCCCCTCGCGGGAGAGAGCAGCTTGTTTTGCGCAGCATAACAAGCAAGAGAGGGCAGTGCTCCCTTTTAAGTTAGATAATTAAGTGGGGTGTCACCGTAATTCCCGTAATTCCGTCTTCACAGACTTGCTTTGACTTCCGCCTCAAAAGCCTCATCCGTAACTTGGAAGCAACGCGTTATCTCTTTGCAAACTTCACGGAGATGCAGGACAGGGCACGGCATCTGGAGGGTTATGGACTTCCAACCATGTGCGCCCTAATATGGAAGTTGGCGAAGATCGGCTCACTCAGAAACTGACACGACAAATGAAAAACAATCACGCCATGTGAACTCTACGCCGAAAACTCTCCAAATTCGTGGGAAATGCTGTATACAAAAAAGAGAAAATGATGGTCATCGCAGTTGTAGAATTTCAGGGGACCCTTTTTCGATGGAACCTCAGCTCAAATGTTGGACCGGCTCAGCGAAATGCACTAGATGATGTTGAGCTTGTCCGATTTGGCTACATTTGTCTTAAGCAAAATCTGCGATTCCCGGCGGATCCATCACTTCGACCTTCCCTCAACAAGCTGAGACCTTTTGGACCCTTCGACGAAGACCTCGCAGAAGTCATATCAGCACATCAAAAAGCTCGCGGCGGAACACAGGATGGTATTGTGAGCGTTGCAAGGATTACGGGGGTGGGGGCAAGTAAAAACGAGTTGTATGATCGGCGCAATACTTGGATCATTATTTCATTGAATAACAACATGCTGGACATCACCGACGATATTTATCCGCGGATTGACAAACACCCTCAATCCGGTCCCACATTGAGCCTGAAGGTAAAGCAGATACTAACTCAGTCGCAACTCTGAGAGTGAAAGTGCTAATGGTGACAGTGCATTTTATTCTATCTCCAAAGTCTGTCATAATGCTTTTCGTGTCTCTGCTGAGTTCTTGATTTTCAAAATACCGATTTTGTAATGTCTCTCTTACCGTTTTTCCACTGCCCAAATCGCGAAAAATTGGTTTTGCCAAAGCTGCAAGACAACCTGCAGCATTGGCCACAGCTTGGTATCCATTGGCCATCACACTTCTCGCCATGGCAAAGCTGATTGATTTTAATGCAATATCACACAGACCCATCTGCAAAATTTCTGCATTCTTGCCGAATGATTTTATGGGTTGTTTTGCTTCGTCCTTCAGCAAAATGGTGGCGTTCCACAATGGCTGTCTCCAAAGTTCAAAAAATCCAAATAATATCAATAATATAACCAAAAACACCAAAATTGATCTCCTTTCATATCCTGTATATAGACCTATTAAAGTGGTTTGCCAATCTTTAAATCCTATTTTATTGAAATAAATCATATTGCCTATTTCTCGAAGCTGCTTACCCTTCATATGTTTTGCCCTTTTACAAAATATTTCCGCAAAGTTTTGCTGACTGCAAACCTGACTTGAATTCAAACTAAGTCACCACTGATTCCGTCATTTTGGTGAGCGCCAAAGCTGAGTTCGCCTATAATCAGGCTTGATTCGGGGTGGTTTATGGCGGAACAAGAAAAGACAAATCAGTTGGATATAGCCCAAGAGGCGCGGTCTGGTTCAGGTGTTTTGGCAGTTTTGCTGGCGCTCATTTTGGCGGTTGCTACTGGCTTTTCTGCGATTCGGTTTCAGAATTTGAATTTGCCGTGGTTGCAACCCGGCATGTTGGGTGCAGGCGCCATTTTCATCTTTGTTGGATTGATGGCGGTTTTCGGTTGGTTGGCGGGGTTGCTGCGTTTTGCGGGGCGCGACCCTGATCGGTTGTTTTTTGACTCTGTGACCGATGCAATGGTCGACCCTATTGTGGTGACCGACGATAAGGGGCGGGCGATTTATGCAAATGCGCCCTATCTCAAGCTGGCATCCCGCGCCGGAGTTTCGCGGCTTGTTGGATATGATGTGCTTTATGCGGGTTACCGGGAGTTTGCAGAACCGATTTATCAATTGGCGCAATTGTTGAACGACGGCAAATCTGGCGCGCGTGATGTGCGGGTTGCCGCAGGTTCATCGGTGCCTGGTGCAATGGTTGATAAGGCGCGTTGGTTGCGCGTTGCCGTTTCACCGCTGTCGGGAAACTTGCGGCGTGCGCGCGGGCTTTGGCGGTTGATTGATATTACCGAAGACCGCGTACATCAAGAGCAGGCGTTTTCAAGGTTGCAGTTTATTATCACCTATCTCGATAATGCGCCTGTTGGATTTTTTTCGACACTTCCCAATGGCAATGTTGATTATGTGAATGCAACCTTGGCCGAATGGTTAGGTTTGGATTTGGTGCAGACGCAAGGCGGCAAGATTTCTCAGCAAAAACTGATTGGCGAAGACGGCGCTCGCATTTTAACATCAGTCGAGCCGGTTCAAAGTGGTCACCGGATCGACCGCCTGCAATTTCCGATTAAGGATTCGCACGGCGTCGCTCAAATTTATGATGTGATCAATCGTGCGGACTTTGACGCTGACGGCAAGCCCTTACCGGCGCGTGCCATGGTGATGAAGCCATCTGCATCACAGGGTTCAGCGGCTTCGGGTTCAGTGGATGTGGCGCAGTTTATGTCAGCCGTGCCAATTGGCATCGCGGAGCTTGATTCAAAAGGTGCGTTAGTTGGTGCCAATGCAGAGTTCTTAAGTCTTTCTCCAAAAATAAAATTGGGCAGCCCACTTCGCGGAGCTTTGCAGGAAGGCGCCGATCTGGTTGCTGCAGCACTGCTCCAAAGTGGGGCAGGTGCTACCCTTGTGAACTGTATGTTTGTTGGTGATCCAGCGCGAGCAGCTCAACTCACTTTCACCCAACTTGCCGGCATGGAGGGACGCGTTTCGGTTTTTGCGTTGGATAAAACCGAGAGCAAATCACTTGAAACGCAATTGGCGCAAAGTCAGAAGATGCAGGCCGTTGGCGAGTTGGCTTCGGGGATTGCCCATGATTTTAACAATGTACTGACGCCCATTATCGGTTTTGCGGATTTGCTGTTGACCAAGATGCGCCCCACAGATGCAGCTTTTGCCGATGTTATGAACATCAAGCAAAACGCCAATCGTGCTGCAAATTTAGTACGGCAGCTTTTGGCATTTTCGCGCAAGCAGACTTTGCAGCCGAAGGTTCATGATCTTTCCGAAGCTATGTCAGATCTTGGCAATCTTCTCAGCCGTGTGCTCGGCGAGAAGACAGAGCTCAGCATTACTCATGGCCGCGACCTTGGATTGGTTTTGGTGGATATTCATCAGTTCGAGCAGGTGATTATCAACTTGGCGGTGAACGCCCGTGATGCCATGCCCAAGGGTGGCAAGCTTTCGGTCCGCACTTACAATTTACCCAAAGAGCAATCGCAAACAACGGGGCAAGTTTTGCCCAATACTGATCATGTTGTGTGCGAGGTCGAAGACAATGGCACAGGCATTTCCAAAGATATTCTTGATAAGATTTGGGCACCGTTCTTTACGACGAAAGAAGTTGGCAAGGGTACAGGACTTGGCCTGTCGATGGTTTATGGCATTGTAAAGCAGACTGGCGGCTATATTTATTGCGATAGTGAAGTGGGCAAGGGCACCACATTCCGGATTTACCTACCACGTTATGTTCCTGATCCTTCAGCGCCGATCATTGCTGTTGAGGCGCAAGTTGTTGAGACCAAACGTGAGGATTTCTCGGGGCGTGGACGCATCTTGGTTGTTGAAGACGAGGATTCGGTTCGGGCCTTTGCCGTTCGCGCATTGACGTCGCGTGGTTATACTGTTTTGGAGGCTGACAGCGGCGAAGCTGGACTTGAAGTATTGGAAGATGACAAGGATGGTTTTGAGCTGATCCTCTCAGACGTTGTTATGCCTGAAATGGATGGGCCAACGATGCTGAAGGAGCTTCGTAAGCGCGGCATAAAAACCAAGATTATCTTTATGTCGGGCTATGCTGAAGATGCATTTGAGAAAAACCTTGAAGGAGCATCTGACTTTGCCTTTCTACAAAAGCCCTTCTCGCTTAAGCAATTGGTTGAGAAAGTCAAAGACGTCATGGCTTAGCCAAGCGTTGATTTTGTTGATTTGTATAAAGATTGCTCCGAAATTTCGTAAGAGATTGAATTGAGTTGTCTTTTGACAATTTAGAAATTCCTCTTGCAATCAGAACTAAAATAGAACATACAAGAAACATGGATGGAACATCCGGTTGATGTTTGCATCTGGGCAAAGCAAATGAGATAGAAGGAGTTACTGCAATGGGGCAAGCCGCACTTAAGGTTGTTGATTCTTCGATGGATAAAACTAAAGCACTGGAAGCCGCTTTAAGTCAGATTGAACGGGCTTTTGGCAAAGGCTCGATTATGAAATTGGGTGCCAACCAAGTGGTTGAAGTTGAATCGATTTCAACGGGCTCTTTGGGTTTGGATATTGCTCTGGGCATTGGTGGTCTTCCAAAAGGCCGCGTGATTGAAATTTATGGCCCTGAATCATCAGGCAAAACCACGCTTGCTCTGCAAACCATTGCTGAGTGCCAAAAGCTGGGTGGTATTTGTGCCTTTGTTGATGCTGAGCATGCTTTGGATCCGACTTATGCGCGCAAATTGGGTGTACAGGTGAGCGACCTTCTGATTTCCCAGCCAGATACTGGCGAGCAAGCTTTGGAAATTGCCGATACGCTAGTACGTTCTGGCGCAGTTGGCATTCTGGTGATTGACTCGGTTGCTGCTTTGACGCCAAAGGCCGAACTTGAAGGTGAAATGGGCGATAGTTTGCCTGGTCTGCAAGCGCGTTTAATGAGCCAGGCTTTGCGTAAGCTGACCGCTTCGATTTCAAAATCGAACACCATGGTGATTTTCATCAACCAAATCCGCATGAAAATTGGTGTGATGTTTGGTAGTCCTGAAACAACAACGGGTGGTAATGCTTTGAAGTTCTATGCTTCGGTTCGTCTGGATATCCGCCGCATAGGTGCGATCAAGGACCGCGAAGAAGTAGTGGGCAATCAAACCCGAGTAAAGGTTGTCAAAAACAAGGTTGCGGCACCCTTCAAGATGGTTGAATTTGATATCATGTATGGCGAGGGCATTTCCAAGGTGGGCGAGTTGGTCGATCTGGGTGTGACTGCTGGTGTGGTTGAAAAATCAGGTTCTTGGTATTCTTATAGTGGTGAGCGCATTGGCCAGGGCCGCGATAATGCCAAAGTTTTCCTCAAGAATAACCCTGAAATGGCCAATAAGATTGAAGCACAGATTAGGGCCAATTCTGGTCTAATTGCCGCGAAGATTACCGATGGTTCTGCTAAGGACGATGACGACGAGTGATCCTCTTTGGTGCCGCTCTCGTAACTAAGTTAGTAAGTTTGTACCCCAAGTTTCAGCCCCAGTTGGGTTGAACACTGCGAGGTTTGCCCCACAGCTTAAGGCCTCGCAACGCAGGTCCCCGGTTCGCCCCCGGGGACTTTTTTTATTTGGATATGGCTCTTGCTCTTATATGACAGAAATTGTGGACAGCTGGCGTGCAACACCTTAAACAGCGCCGCAATCATTCACGGGATTTTCCCATATATATTGGATATCGACATGACGGGCCTTGCGCAAATTCGTTCGACATTTTTGGACTACTTCAAAAAGCAGGGACATGAAATCGTCGCCTCATCTTCGCTCGTGCCGCGCAATGATCCGACCTTGATGTTCGCCAATTCTGGCATGGTGCAATTCAAGAATGTTTTTACGGGAGCAGAGAAACGTCCATACACGCGTGCCACGACCGCCCAGAAATGCGTGCGTGCAGGCGGCAAGCATAATGACTTGGACAATGTTGGTTATACGGCCCGTCACCACACATTTTTTGAAATGCTCGGTAATTTTTCGTTTGGCGATTATTTCAAGCCAGATGCGATTGAGTGGGCGTGGAATTTGATCACCAAGGAATATGGACTTCCCAAAGATAAGCTGACGGTTACAGTGTTCCATGAAGACGACGAAGCGCATGCATTATGGAAAAAAATTGCGGGCTTGCCAGACAGCCGGATCATCCGCATTCCAACTGCTGATAATTTCTGGTCAATGGGCGATACTGGGCCTTGCGGGCCATGTTCGGAAATTTTCTATGATCATGGCGACAAAATTGAAGGTGGCCCTCCGGGATCGGCCAATCAAGACGGTGATCGTTTTATCGAAATCTGGAATTTGGTTTTTATGCAATTCGAACAGCAGAGCAAGGACGTGCGCACGAACCTGCCTAAGCCATCAATTGATACCGGGATGGGGCTAGAGCGCATTTCGGCCGTGCTTCAAGGAACACATGATAATTACGAAACTGATTTGTTTCGGGCGCTGATCAGCAACATTGTTGAAAATACCGGTGTTGCGCCGACCCCAAAAAATAAGGCTTCGAACCGCGTGATCGCCGACCATTTGCGCGCTTCCGCCTTCCTCATCGCTGACGGTGTTTTGCCATCAAATGAAGGCCGTGGCTATGTGTTGCGCCGCATCATGCGCCGAGCCATGCGTCATGCTGAATTGCTGGGGTGTCGTGATCCTTTGATGTTCAAACTGGTGCCTGCACTGGTTCGCGAAATGGGTGCGGCCTATCCAGAATTGGTGCGTGCGCAGCCAATGATTGAAGAAACTCTGAAACTGGAAGAATCGAGATTTCGTAATACCTTACAGCGGGGCCTTAAATTATTGGATGAGGAATCTGCGAGTTTGGGGAGAGGGGCAACATTCTCTGGCGATACCGCTTTCAAACTTTATGACACTTTTGGATTCCCCTTAGATCTGACACAAGACGCCTTACGTTCTCGCGAGATTAGTGTCGATACGGATGCGTTTGGCGTGGCGATGGCTAAACAAAAAGCAGATGCGCGCGCGGCTTGGAAAGGTTCGGGCGAGGCAAAAACCGAAACCGTATGGTTTGAAATCCGCGAGCGGGTCGGGGCCACAGAGTTTTTAGGCTATGAAACCGAGACTGCCGAAGGCGAAGTGTTAGCCTTGACCGCCGAAAGCAAGGATATTTCAGAGCTCAAAGCGGGCATGAACGGTACAATCATCGTAAACCAAACTCCATTTTACGCGGAATCGGGTGGTCAGACGGGCGACCATGGTTTTATCCGCACGGCCCATGGCGACGTTTTCAAAGTAACTGAAACACAAAAACGATTGGGTGACCTGTTTGTTCATGTTGGCCAGGTCGAGAAGGGCAGCTTTAAAATTGGCGATGCTGTTGAACTTCATGTTGACCATCAACGCCGCAGCGGCAACCGGATGCATCACTCAGCAACGCATTTGTTACACGAAGCCTTGCGCCGGGTTTTGGGCTCACATGTTGCGCAAAAAGGCTCACTCGTGGAGCCTGGTCGGCTGCGCTTTGACTTTTCGCACACCAAAGGAATGTCGGCGGAAGAGCTCTTGCAAACAGAGACTATTGCCAACGCGATCATCCTTCAAAATGATGCTGTAAGCACCCGTCTTATGTCAGTCGACGCTGCGATTGCTGAAGGGGCCATGGCGCTTTTTGGTGAGAAGTATGGTGATGAAGTGCGTGTGGTTTCAATGGGGCGCAACAGTGCTGACCACGAGCGCCCGATCTATTCGCTTGAGCTTTGTGGCGGCACGCATGTGGCACGCACCGGTGATATTGGGTTGGTGAAAATTGTGGCTGAGAGCGGGTCATCTGCTGGTGTTCGCCGCATGGAAGCGCTGGCTGGTGATGCCGCACGCAATTATTTGGTGCAACAAGATCAACGCGTTCAAGCCGCTGCAAGTGTGTTGAAGGTGGCACCTCATGAGTTGGTGGCCCGTGTCGAAGTGCTGGTTGAGGAGCGCCGCAAGATGGAGCGCGAACTCACCGAAGCGCGAAAGGCGTTGGCCATGGGCGGTAGCACGGCTTCTGGTGGCGGCGATATTACTGAAGTCAACGGCGTGAAATTCATCGGACGTGTGCTGAAAGGTATTGCCCCTCAAGATTTGAAGGCTCTGGCTGACGACGGCAAAAAGACCCTCGGCTCTGGCATTGTTGCACTGGTAGCAGTTTCAGATGACGGCAAAGGCGCTGTTGTCGTGGCCGTCACTGACGATTTGACTAAGCGCTTTAACGCCGTAGATCTGGTCAAAGTTGGCTCTATCGCCATGGGTGGCAAGGGTGGCGGTGGCAGGGCTGATATGGCACAAGCCGGCGGGCCGGATGGCGTCAAAGCTGATGAGGCGATTATTGCAGTGAAAACCGCTATTTCTTAGTCGGCTTGGGCGGCCAGACCTCTGTGTCGTAATCGGGGTGTTGCCAAGTTCGGAGCTTGGCAAGTTCATCTGGTTGGCGCGTTTGACCAGTCGTCGCTTCCGGCAGATTATGCAAAGTTGAAAACCAGTGAACGCGACTTTCAATACCGATCTGGCTTTGAAGTGTTTGGATTGCGTTTGGATTATCCATTGTTCCGACAGCCAGATCGACAAACGCATCGCCTGCTTCAAACATGAACATTGGAGTTCCGCAATTTTTGCAGAAGCCGCGCTCCACGATTGGCGAGGATTTAAATGTGCTGGGTTTGCCTCTGGTCCACGAAAAACGTTCCAAACTCACTCTTAACAAAACGGCACCAAATGATCCGAAGGCCTTTTGGCACATGCGGCAATGGCAAAGATCGGTTGTACCCAGTGGGCCATTGAAACCATAACGCAGTGCGCCGCACTGACAGCCGCCGGAAAACTGGTGATTGTTCAGTTCTTTTGATTTGAAACCCATACTCATTAGCGAGTTGTTTACCATATGTTTGCAATAAATGCACATTGAGTGCCGATAAATTCTCTGGGGAGAAAGCGGGGGGGACGGAAAGCCCATATGGTTGTCCGGTCGCTCTGAGTATTGGACAGGCGTCTGCGATAATACGGATTTAGCAAACATGGTCAAATTTATAAACGCGCGTGCTGCTGGCTATCGACTGGCTTGGATCGTGGCGGTTCTGCTTATCCCAATAGTTTATTTGGGAATCGCAGTTGGCATCAATTTAAAGCGTGATCTAAGCGCCATAGTACAAGAAAACATTGGCGCTGAATATTTGAACTTAATTGGCCCTGTTATAGTTGATGCGGCTGCTCATGACATGACCAATAAACCAAACTCTTCACTTAACAAATTTAGCGCCGCAATCTCCCAAGATATTGGACTTTCAGCACTCAACAACAATCTTTTGTTGTCGCTTGCTTTTAGAGAGCCAGACCACGATGCGGTGTTATCTCAGGCCGTGGCTTTGGCTCGGGAAACCGGCAAAAGTTCTGGAATTACTTATGACGCCGATCCAGAAAGCTATCATGTTGGAATTATAAATACTGAGGATTTGCCGCGCGTTATAGCTGATTTTGATCATCTGAAGGACGTCGTACTCGTCGCTGTTTCGAATTCTACAGATCAAAACTCAAATCAGATAACGCTTGCGATTGGCAATCTTTCTTCTTCGCTGTGGCGGTTGGAGGCATCTATCGCTTCGGCAAGACAAAAAAGTTCCAGTCCCGAATTCTATGCCGACATCCTAAATCGCACCGAGTTGATCCAGAAAGACATGAACCACCTGAGCGAGATTGGAATGGGCATGAGCATGGCCGGACAGCAGCAAATCAAAACGGAGTTGATCAATAAAATCAATTTGGTAGATTCGCGGTGGATGTCTGATTTTAGATTTGAGTCAGAAAAATTCAGACAAAGATTTGGCTACTTGTTGCAAGAACGCAATGCCGAAATTCACAATCGCATTTTGAGGATTCTATTGACGTCGTTTGCGACGGTGTTGTTGGGACTTGGCTCAGCTTTTGGAATGTATCGGTCAACGTTGAAACAGCTTGACGAAGTTGAATTTGCAAGGTCCACCGCAATACGATCGCAGGCATACGCCGAAAAAATGTCTACAGAACTTCACAATATAAACGATGACATGGTGAAGGTGAATAAGGAGCTGGCCAGCAATATGGAGATGCTCAAAGATGCGCAAGATGCTCTGGTGAAAAAAGGGCGCATGGAACAGATGGGGCAATTGACAGCCACAATTGCGCATGAGTTGCGCAACCCACTTGGTGCTGTGCGAACGTCAGCGTTTTTGATTGAGCGCAAGATTAAAGGCAAGGAACTTGGCATTGAGCCGCAGATTGCCCGCATTAACAACGGCGTCACGCGCTGCGATGATATCATTACTCAACTTTTGGATTTTTCACGGTCGAAAAAGATTTCATGTCGCTCGGAGAACTTGGACAAATGGTTGGAAAAAATTGTATCTGAAGAAGCTACTCAACTGCCTTCAGCTGTGGCCATTGACTGCTTGCTGGGCATGAAAGATGTTGAAGTGCCATTTGATCCGTCAAGGCTGCAGCGCGCGATCATCAATTTGGTTTCAAACGCATCTGAAGCTATGGTTGGTAACGGTGAAGACCCCAGTCGATATGCCGTGAATTCTCCTCGCATTACGATAACCACAAAAATTGTAGACGAATTTGCGTTGATTTCGGTGAAGGACAATGGGCCAGGTATCACGCCTGAAAATCTCGAAAAAATCAGGGAACCACTCTTTACAACCAAGAGCTTTGGTACGGGTTTGGGCCTGCCAGCTGTTGATCAAATTGTAATTCAACATGGTGGCGTTTTAGATATCTATTCTGAAGTAGGCCAAGGTGCCATTTTTACAATTAAGCTACCTCTTCATAGTGACATAGAGCAAGCCGCCTAATTTTTTATCCGCAATGCAATTCTAGGAAAATGAAATGCAATCCGAACCCAAACTTAACACTTATCTTTCGGCCGAGACGCTTTATCAAATACTTGATCAACTTCCTACGCCCATTTATGTCAAAGATGATCAGTTAAGGTTCATATTTTCGAACAAAAAGCACTGTGAGCTAGCCGGGCGGAGTTCTGAAGAACTCATTGGTCTTTCAGATCGTGAAATATTTCCACCAGAATTATCGAACGCTTTTGTGCAAGATGATATGGATGTCATGAACGGCATGGCTGCGTTGGTTAAAGAAGAGCGGGTTCGCCATGCCGACGGAATTGTCCGCCAAGTTCTTTCGCGCAAAGCGAAACTTTTAGCTGATGGCAATAGAGCGTTGCTCATTGGAACAAACAGCGATTTAACCGCTATCAAAAAACGTGAGGAACAATATTTTGCCTTGGCCCAGACAGTTCCTGTTGGCGTCATGCAGATTGAAGAGTCAGGCCAAATTACCTTTTTCAACCCGTTGATGCAGAGCTATCTGAGTGTTGACGTGCATGCCATGAACTCCGATGACATGTGCGCAATGGTTGGACAGCCAACTACGGACTTCCCCGGTGTCAGCAGTCGTTTTGAGTGTTCGTTTAAATCTTACGATGGAAACATTAGGCGCTTTTTGGTTATCAGTTCAGGATGGTCGATTGTTGGAACGGGAACAAATCGTGCCGCGATTGTGAGCATGGTAGATGTGTCTGAAAATGTTGAATTGAAGCGGATCAATGAAGAAATTTTATCTCTGAACATAAAACTCGCTGACAACATGAAATTGCTCAGCGAAGCGCAAGATGCATTGGTCAAAAAGGGCAGGCTTGAGCAAATGGGTCAACTTACTGCCACGATTGCTCACGAACTTCGAAACCCATTGGGTGCCGTGCGCACCTCGGCTTTTGTGATGGAAAGGCGGTTGAAAAATTCTGGTGTTGATCTTGATGCACAATTCAGCCGTATCAAAAATGGTGTGACCCGTTGTGACAATATCATTGCACAACTGCTTGATTTTTCGCGCGGCAAACAACTCGATTGTAAGATGCTGAATCTTGATGAATGGCTGACAAAAATTGTTGAAGAAGAAGCGGCCCGTTTACCATCGAACGTCAATATCAAATGTTTGCTCGGACTTGGAGGAACACATGTTTCTTTTGACCCAAGTCGCTTGCAGCGTGCTATATTAAATTTGATCTCCAATGCATCGGAAGCAATGGTTGGCATCGATGGCCTAGCTGTAAAACCGGATGCACCTGATGCATTAATCACTTTGCAAACGGGCGTCGACGGCCCCTTCGTGACCATCAAAGTTACAGACAACGGGCCAGGCATGACACGCGAAATTATTGATCGCATACGTGAACCTTTGTTCACAACGAAAAGTTTTGGAACGGGACTTGGTGTCCCCGTTATAGAGCAGGTTATTGCACAGCACGGTGGGTCACTTTCAATTGAATCAGAGCTTGGCGAAGGCAGCAGTTTTACTTTACGCTTGCCAATTTATGAAGCCGGCTCACTGCAACTATCAGCATAAAGAAACTTATTGGTAACTTTAGTCCTTAAGTTCGTATTAGGGATGGCTAACTAAAACCTTAAACGGGAAAAGAGTTGTATCAGGTTTCATTTTGGCTTCGCACTTTGATTTGCAGGGCAAATTTAAACGTATCGCAGGATGTGAGTTCATGGTTCGTGCTTTGAAGATTCTGATTGCCGACGACGATGTTGATAACGCTGCTTCGCTCGGGGAACTGTTCGAAATGGAAGGGCATAATACCGTTGTTGTCCACTCTGGGGATGCAGCCGTGGCAGCCTACAAGGTTAATAATTTCGATTTGGCATTTATGGACGTTATGATGCCAGGCAAGAACGGAGTCGAAAGTTTTTTGGAAATCAGAAAACTTTGTCCAAATGCCAAGGTCTATATGATGACGGGCTACAGCGTCGAGCAATTGCTCCGCCAAGCAACCGACAATGGTGCGATGGGGGTTTTGAACAAGCCTATCGATATCGATAAAGTTTCTGCGGCGCTTCGTGATGCAGGTGCAAACGGCATCTTGGTTGTGGCGGAAGACGACCCTGACTTTGGCAATCATCTCATGCGCATTGTAAATGAAGGTGGCTATGTTTGCGAACTTGTCAAAACCAGCAAGTATTTGGCTTCCAACTCCAGTGCGCTCACTCCCAGCATCATGATTTTCGATCTTAAACGACCTTTGATCGATGGCTTTGAAGTGTTAAACGATTTAAAGCGGGCGGGCCGAAACGTGCCTGCAATTATAATCACCGCAACTGGTTCTCAATATCATGACACGATTGAAGCCATGCAAGATATCCGTGTGACTGGCATTTTAAATAAACCGTTCGATCCGATGCTTTTATTGGATCAACTTGAAAACTTAGCAGCATAGTATTGGAGAAAAAAATGGGGCGCGCTCTTAATATATTAGTTCTTGATGATGATGTAGAAAATGCAGATTCGATTGCAGAGCTGTTTGCAACTGACGATCACAAAGTGATTGTTGCTTATAATGGTCAAGAAGCCATTGAAGCTTTTTCACTCAACAAAGTTGATGTGGGTTTTTTTGACGTAATGATGCCGGGTAAAAACGGCGTCGAAAGTTTCATGGAGATTAAGGCCTCGCACCCTGATGCCCGCATCTATTTTATGACAGGTTATGCCGCTAATGATCTTTTAGACAAAGCGCGTGAAAACGGCGCTTTGGGAGTTTTCAGCAAGCCGACTGATCCTGCAAACTTACTTGATGTCTTAGACAGTGAAGCCGCTTAGCGCTCGTTGCCATCAAACGGAATAGTTATCCAAAGTCGTCATGCCCGCGAAGGCGGGCATCTGTGTTTTGCGGGTAGGAAAACGGAGATTTCCGCCTTCGCGGGAATGACGGACTGTTAGTGAATGGGTTCAGTGTAGACCGATGAAGCTGCTTGGTCTTAGTCGTAACACTTTGTCGGTCATTCCAATCTGAAAATGAACGAGCATTGAATTTTACGCCATCGCCTTCTGCAAATTTACATCAACGGCATCGATGAAACCTTCAGTGGTCAGCCATTTTTGATCGGGCCCAACGAGTACAGCCAAATCTTTAGTCATCTTGCCTTGCTCAATCGTCTCGACTGTCACTCGTTCCAGCGTTTCAGCAAACGTCAAGAGCTTTTCGTTGTCGTCTAATTTCGCGCGGTGCTTCAAACCGCCAGTCCAAGCATAGATCGATGCAGTGGAGTTGGTGGATGTTGCTTTGCCTTGTTGGTGCAATCGGTAATGGCGCGTCACTGTGCCGTGAGCTGCTTCGGCTTCAACGGTTTTACCATCGGGCGTGAGCAACACCGACGTCATCAAACCAAGTGAGCCGTAGCCTTGTGCGACAAGATCAGACTGTACATCGCCATCGTAATTCTTGCATGCCCAGATATAGCCGCCCGTCCACTTCATTGCTGATGCCACCATGTCGTCTATCAGACGATGCTCGTAAGTGATGCCCACTTTTTCGAAATCAGCTTTGAACTCAGCGTCGTAAATCTCTTGGAAAATATCTTTGAAACGGCCGTCATAAACTTTCAGAATTGTATTCTTTGATGAAAAATAAACAGGCAGTTTGCGTTGTAAGCCATAGGTTAATGAGGCGCGCGCAAATTCAATAATTGAGTCTTCAAGGTTATACATAGCCAGTGCAATTCCTGCACTTGGGGCTTTGAACACTTCTTTTTCGATGATTGCGCCATCATCGCCCACAAATTTCATTGTCAGTGTGCCCTTGCCAGGGAATGTGAAATCGGTTGAGCGATATTGATCACCATATGCATGGCGGCCGATAATGATGGGCTTTGTCCAACCCGGCACAAGACGCGGCACGTTTTGACAGATAATGGGTTCGCGGAAAATAACGCCGCCCAAAATATTGCGGATGGTGCCGTTTGGCGACTTCCACATTTGCTTGAGGTTAAATTCTTTCACACGGGCCGCATCAGGAGTGATAGTTGCGCATTTCACGCCTACACCATACTGCTTGATTGCGTTGGCGGCATCGACTGTTACCTTGTCATCGGTGGCATCGCGGTGTTCCATGCCGAGATCATAATATTTCAGATCAATATCGAGATAAGGCAAGATCAGCTTTTTTTTGATCAAATCCCAGATGATGCGCGTCATCTCATCGCCATCGAGTTCAACAACGGGATTGGCGACTTTTATCTTGGTCATGGGTGATGCCTCTGCTTGATTTGTTTTGTGGCGCTATAGCAGGGGAACTGTGCGTGGGGAAGCAACTTTGACAGGGAGTTTGTGGCATGGCAGGGAAGGGTGATGACGATAGAATCCCCCTCGGCGAATGCCTTTCATTATCCAGCTTATGTTTATTATTTTATCAGTCGCGTGGGTCACAGTTTTGCTTTGCAAATTGTGTCAACCGCAATTGGTTGGCAGGTATATGCCATAACACATCAAGCGATTTATTTGGCCTATGTCGGGCTTGCGGTGTTTCTGCCGGTTTTGCTGTTGGTTTTGCCTTCTGGCTATGTGGCAGATCATTATGATCGGCGGATGGTTTCAGCCTGTTGTTTTGTTTTGGAAGCACTTGCAGCCCTAGGGCTGGTCATTTTTTCGATGGGTGCGCAGACGGTGGTTTGGCCAGTCTTTGTCTATCTCTCGCTACTGGGCGTGGCTTCGGCGTTTGGCCATCCTGCGGCTTCGGCGATTGTTCCTAATCTTTTGTCGAAAGAGGCTTTACCGCACGGTGTGTCGCTCAATTCCATTACATGGCAGACGTCTTCGATTACGGGGCCAGTCATTGGCGGGCTGCTCTATGGCTTTGGTTCAGTTGTTCCCTATGCGGTTTCGGTTTTGTTTTTAGGTATTGGCGCAATATCCCTGTTTTTAATGGGGAAAGTTGATCAGCATAAAAATGAACAAAGTGAAGGTGGTCTTGCCACAATGCTTGCAGGTTTCTCATTTATCTTAAGCGAACCCATTGTGCTGGGTGCCATTTCACTCGATCTTTTTGCGGTTCTGTTGGGCGGCGCTGTGGCCATGATGCCAATTTATGCTGCTGATATTTTGCATTTAGATCCAACTGGCCTTGGCCTATTGCGCTCGGCACCGGGGATTGGGGCGATTGCGGTGAGCCTTTGGTTGTCCAAGTTTGGCATCAAGGATCATGCTGGCAAAATCTTGTTCGCGTCGGTTGGGCTTTCAGGTTTGGTGGTCGTAGTGTTTGGCTTTTCAGTGTTGCCTTGGCTTTCGATCATTGCATTGATGTTGTATGGCGCTTTTGACATGATCAGCGTTTATGTACGCGAAGTATTAATGCAGCTTTGGATACCTGATGCCGTGCGTGGCCGCGTGAATGCGGTGAACAATGTATTTATTGGTGCTTCAAACCAATTGGGCGAAGCACGCGCCGGATTTGTGGCGGCGTTTCTTGGGGCTGTTCCCGCGGTGGTGATCGGCGGCTTTGGTACGATGATTGTGGCAGGTGCATGGAGCTATATGTTCCCAAAACTGCGCGATGCGCGAAAACTAGTTGGAAAAGACTAATCTATACAGTCCTTAAGCGCGGGCGGCTGATCCATTTTGTGAGGCCAAAGCCAATGGATAGTACTGCGAGATAAACGATAAACTGCAAGACTGTGGGCTGATCACTATAGCCAATCAGCGTGTGTAAAATACGGCCCGGAATGCCCGATTCCGCTAAGTATTTTGAACTATCCCACACAGTGTTTTGCAAAACTTCCACAAGCCCTGCCTTTTCAAGGAACGACACAGATTGGGCTGCCATGCCTGCGGCGAGAAAAGTGATAAGCCAACTGGTGACGCTGAAAAAATAACGATTTGGAATTTTCAGCAGGCCACGGAAAGTAAGAAATGAAACCGCTCCGCCGATGGCTAGGCCAAGTGCGCCGCCTAGAGCCATACCACTTGCCGTTTCGCGCCCGCCAATTGCGACCCCGTATAGAAACAATACAACTTCTGAGCCTTCGCGCAGCACAGCAGTGCCAACAATAATGGCAAGCGCCATCAATGATTTTTGACCTTCACGTACGGCGATGCCAGCTTGCTTCAATTCACCTGCCATAGCGCGACCGTTAAGGGCCATCCAGATGTTGTGCCATGTCAGCATGCACACAGCGACGGCTAAAATGGATGCGTTAAAAATTTCTTGGCCGAAGCCGTCAAAGAGTGACGCTAGGCTGCCAGTAAATGCAGCTAAAATGCAGCTGCCAATTATGCCTGCCAGCACGCCGCCCATAATCCACATGCGGCTGCCCATTACCGTCTGCGTCGCCGCCATGACGATACCAATAATGAGGCCAGCCTCAATTACTTCCCGAAAAACGATAATCAGTGCGCCAATCATGGAATGTGCTTATTCCACGATTACGTAGCCTTTGGCCACATCTTCTTGATACTCATCAACGAACAAATATTTGCCGGGCTCCATGGCTTTGACGCGCACAACAATCGATGAATTTCCAGCGACCGCTTTTTCGACTTTCAGTTCTTTTGCTTCAAGTTCGGCTGCGGCAGCGTTGGCATTGTTCAACTTGATGATGAACGGCTTTCCTGCTGGCACTTTGATTTCGGAAACAGTGAATGCTTTATCTTTCAGAGTTGTTTCATAAGTCACAATATCTTCGGCACGCAGAGGAGATGATAAAGCGACAAGAGTTAAAGACAATACAAGCGCACGTGTAAGCATCAAGTTTACTCCATAAAATAATATCCGATAGATTTACTCGGATAAAGAAGTGACATCAAAGAGTCAACTTAATTTGTTGAGGTGCGGCTATTTGACGATGTTGGATCTTGACCGTTTTGAGCTTTTCACTACAAGCGACTGTGGGGGCGCGATGGAGAATTCTCAATGTTTCGTGCTGTTTTATTTTCGACAATTTTGTGTTTTGGTTTTGCCGCATCCGCAGTTGCAAGTGACCCTGAGGTGTTGGCTGTCTTGCAGAAAGATGCGCCTGGTGCCGCCGATAGCGTGTTGACTGGTCGTTATGAAGGCTCAAACATTGTAGGGCAGACCAAAAAAGCGTTTGATGAAATCACTTTGCCAAATGCGCCAGCTGAAGGTGAAGAATTTGATCAAGCGAAGAAATTCAAATCCACTTTAACGCTTCAAGGCCGCATCACACGCACACTTTATGGTGCACCCGAAGGACGGTCCTCACTTGAGGTGTTTGGAAATTATGTTGATGCGCTGAAGGCCAAAGGTTTTGTAACTGTGTTTGAGTGTGCCAAACAATCTTGCGGCCCCAGTTTTAAAATGCTGAAATACACATGGCAAGACAAAGCGACACAAGTCGTTTCACAAGGTGCCGATCAATACCGCGCCTCGCTGTCAGAATCGATGTTTGATAGCGTGATTGATCCGCGTTATGCGCTGATGAAACAGGGTGATGCAGGGGCTGAAACATATGTTGCGGTTTTTGCTGCGCAAAACCAAGGCGGCACATTCGGCAATATATCTGAAACGCTGCTGAACAGGGTTGGCGTATTGGTTGAAGTGGTTGAACCAAAAGCCCGCGAGCAAAAGATTGTTACTTTATCTGCTGATGACCTGGGGGCCGCTATTAATGATGCGGGCAGGGTGGCGATTTATGGTCTGTATTTCGATTACGATAAGGCAGCCATTAAGCCTGAATCACAGCCACAGCTTGATCAAATGGTCGCCTACCTTCAAAAAAATCCCGAACTTAAAGTTTATGTGGTTGGCCACACTGATAATAAGGGCGCGCTCGATTACAATATGAAATTATCGGGTGAAAGGGCAATTGCCGTAGTGAAAGCTTTGGTGGCAGCGGGCATTGATAAATCCCGCATGGTGCCTAAAGCGGCAGGGCCAATTGCACCCCTGGCCAGCAATCGCACGCCTGAGGGACAGGCAAAGAACAGACGCGTTGAGTTGGTAGAACAATTTAGCGGGCAATAGAGGCTTTGCAGTTTGGTCATGCTCCCGCTAATTGGGGGCATGACGACTTCTCCTAAAGTAAGAAATATGAAATTTGGCCCAGCTCCTTCGGTAGTGCTGGTGAATCCGCAGCTTGGTGAAAACATTGGCATGGCGGCGCGGGCGATGGCTAATTTTTCGCTCTCGGATTTGCGGCTGGTTTCGCCGCGCGAAGGTATTGATATGGAGCGGGCGGTGACGGCTTCTGCTGGAGCGGTTGAAACTGTCGAGACAGCAACGGTTTATGATACGTTGGAGAATGCGCTCGCTGAATTCAATTATGTCTATGCCACCACGGCCAGACCTCGGGACATGACCAAAGAAGTGATGACGCCGCAACAGGCATCAGCCGATATGCACGCGCGTATTGGCCGGGGCGAGAAGGTGGCCATTCTGTTTGGGCGTGAGCGTTGGGGGCTATCGAATGATGAAGTCTCCAAAGCTGATATGATTATTTCTGCACCTGTCAATCCGGACTATGCATCGCTCAACATTGCGCAGGCGGTTTTGCTGGTGGGCTATGAGTGGTATAAATCAACGGCCACTTCGCTCGGCATGGCCACGCAGGAACTGGAAGCCCATTCTGGCCCGGGCCTTAAAATGACCGGAACGCAGCCTGCCACTAAAGATCAGCTCTACGGATTTTATGATCATATCGAAACCGAACTCGTCGATGCTGGATTTTTTAAAACCGAGGAAAAACGCCCGTTGGTGATGCGCAGTTTTCGCAATATGTTTGCGCGTGCGCTGCTTACTGAACAGGAAGTTAAGACTTTACGCGGCATGATCTCATCTCTCACGCGCAAGCATTTAAGGGGCCGCAAGACTGATGAGTGAACCACGCATTCTGTTGTTTGATTCTGGCATGGGCGGGCTGACGGTGGCCAGTGCTGTAGCCAAACAATTGCCGGATGCGCATTTGGTTTATTCCGCCGATAATGCGGGCTTTCCCTATGGCGCGTGGAAAGAGCAGGATTTATCCAAGCGCATTGTGAAAGTGCTGGGCGCTTTGATTGCGCGGGTGAAGCCCGATGTGGTGGTGATCGCCTGCAACACGGCATCGACCGTTGCCATGAAGGAACTGCGCGAAACTTATCCGGTGCCATTTGTTGGCACGGTGCCCGCTATTAAGCCAGCAGCGGCGATGACGAAATCAGGCATCATTGGCGTGCTTGCAACGCCGGGCACCGTGAACCGCGAATATACACACTCGCTGATCCATACTTACGCATTTCACTGCAAAGTTTTCCTGCACGGCGCGCCGCGTCTGGCTGAAATCGCTGAACAGAAGCTGCGTGGCCATAAGGTTGATATGGACGAGCTGCGCAACGAGATTATGCCCGTTTACCGCAAACGCGATGGCGGGCGAACCGATGTAGTGGTGCTAGGCTGCACGCATTATCCGCTTCTGGTTGATGAGATCAACGAGGTGGCACCATGGGCCGTTACATTCATCGACCCCGCCCCCGCGATAGCACGGCGTGTGGCAGATGTGGCGGAGGAGACTAAGTTGCAGCCGCCCATAAACGATGTGCCAGCCCATGGCACAGTGATTTTAACATCAGCCAGAGGCGAGGCTTCGGAAACACTGACGGCTTATGGCGCGATGGGGTTTCCGAAGCATGAAGTTTTGGACTTGCCAGTCTAACCCCCTTTTCAACCTTAATGTTTGAGAGCAAGCTTCCCCTATAGCTAAGGGCAGGGAGTTCACTCATGATTATTTATCCTGATCTGGAATTGCGCAAAGGTCGTCTCGTCAATTTGATCCGAAACCGGATTGATAGCCCGCTGATTTATGATGTTGATCCGGTGGAAGCTGCCCACGATCTTGCTGCCCAAGGGGCTGAATGGCTTCATGTTGTGGATCTTGACGCGGTGTTTAACGATGGTGATAACGCTGCGATCATCAAAGAAATTATCCGTACCGTTGGTTGTTCAGTTCAGGTGGGAGGGGCGATCAGGTCCATTGAAAAAGTTCATAGCTGGATGGATGCAGGCGCAGGCCGCGTGGTGATTGCAACGGCGGCGGTCAAATATCCGCATTTTGTGAAGGTAGCAGCGACGGCTTATCCCGATGCGGTTGTCGTGAGTATTGATGCCCGTGGTGGTTTTGTGGTGGTGGACGGCTGGACTACTACAACAAAATTTACGCCTATTGAATTTGCGCAACAGTTCAAAGATGTGGCACTGGCGGCAATCGTGTTTACAGATATTGACCGCGATGAAGACTACCCAGCCAGCACCATGGCCCACGCCGCAAGTCTGGCAGCAAAAGTCAGAACCCCTGTGATTGTGAGTGGCGTAGTAAAAAGTTTGGATGATATTTCGACGTTATCCTATTTACCAAATATCACCGGTGTCATCACCAGCCGTGCGCTTTTCGGAGGCGCATTCACCTTCGCCCAAGCTAATGCGATTGCGATGGAACAGCACGCGAAGGCCGCACCGTTTCAGTGAGTTTGCGTTATTAGTCGTTCACAATGATTTTCGCATCAAGATGCCACTGCCGAATCGTGTTTGTTCAAATCCAATAGGCTCAAAATCGCAAACGACATAAAAACCCTTTGCATGTGGATTTCCTATAACGTGCAGCGCAGTTGCGCCTTTGCTCTGGGCATAATCAGCACATCTTTTTACAAGAGCCCGACCAACCCCACTCTTCCATATGCTTGGCTCGACAAACAATCCGTCAAGTTCAAATTGTTCGTCCGCACGCGGAATAGCAACGGCAAACTCAGCAACGGCGCCATTTTGTTCAGCGACAAAGACTTGACCTGTTTCGATTTGCTCAATGGGAAGAACAATTGCATCTGGATGAGCAAGTAGTGATTCACGATCGCCACCGTTTTCAAGTGAGGCGCGCCACTGAAGAGCTTCGAGAATGGCGGCTTCATTTACTAAGGCAGGACGAATTTTAAGATTTTTCATAGCTGAACTATCCGTTTGAAGGTAGTCTATTGCAAGGGATGGCAAATTGCTCGCCATCTTCCTTCACTTCCCTGCCGCAAGGCCGGCGGGTCCCTTCCTCTCCCGTTGAAGAAACGGGCGGGACCTAAGATTTGACATCCTCGCCTACTTCCCCTATCAGGCACAAATCAACAGGGCCATCGCCCTGTTTTTGCTTACCTGTGATGCGTTCTGCGTGTCTGTCGGCCGGGAAACTGGAAGAGGAGGGTGGGTTTCCATTAATCTTATCGGAGAACCGTAAATGACAAAGCGTTTAAGCGCCAAGTATAAAATTGATCGTCGTCTGGGTGAAAATATTTGGGGTCGCCCCAAGAGCCCGGTTAACAAGCGTGAATATGGCCCCGGCCAACACGGTCAACGCCGCAAGGGCAAAGTTTCAGATTTCGGCACGCAGTTGCGCGCCAAGCAAAAGCTTAAGGGCTATTACGGCAACATCAGCGAAAAGCAGTTCCGCGCCGGTTATGCCGAAGCGCTGCGCATGAAGGGCGATAGCTCTGAAAACCTCATTGGTTTGCTCGAACGTCGTGTTGATGCGCTGGTTTATCGCGCAAAGTGGGTTTCCACAGTGTTTGCTGCCCGCCAGCTCGTAAGCCACGGCCACGTGAAGCTGAACGGCAAACGTATTACGATCGCTTCCATTCGCTTGAAGGTTGGCGATGTGGTTGAACTCACCGCAAAAGCCAAGGAAATGGCATCGGTTTTGGAAGCGCAAGCTTCTGGTGAACGCGATGTTCCTGACTACGTTGAGTTGGACGGCAAAGGCACAGCCAAGCTGACCCGCATTCCAACACTGACCGATGTTCCATATCCAGTGCAAATGCAGCCAGCCCTCGTGGTGGAATTCTATTCACGTTAATTGACGATTTCATGTATTTTGAAGGGGCTCGCAGAAATGCGGGCCTTTTTGTTTAGGAGAATCAGATGAGTGATACTTCGCGCTTGGATGCTTTGGAAATCCGCTTTGCTCATCAAGAGCAGACGATCACTGACCTTAATGAAGTGATTACTTCGCAGTGGAAGCGCATTGAGAATTTAGAGAGTCAAATCAGGCGCTTGCATGAAGAGTTTCAGAATGTAGATCAGGGGCGGAATGCACCCGAACCGCCGCCGCCGCATTACTAAATTAGCTTGATCCGCGTTCCCACATCAACACCTGGGAAAATCTTTGAACTCAGATCACCCGGCGAAATCCCGTACAAATCGGCGAGCGCCCAACCCATATACCGCCGTACATCGTCGGTCGGCATGAGGTCACGCGCTTCAAGCAATTTATCATCGCTGAGGCCGGGCCATTTCTTGTTGATCACTTTGCCGCCTTGGCCACTCGCTAGCAATCCACCCGCCAGAAATGCAGCGCCAGCCGTGCCGTGATCGGTTCCACCAGTACCGTTAAAACGGGCAGTGCGGCCGAACTCGCTGGCAGCGATGACCAACGTATTGGCCCAGACTGGCCCCAGTTCCTGTTTCAATTGAGTGATTGCCTCGCTTAAGGCATCCAAGCTTTTGCCTAGTCGGTTTTGTTGGTTGTCATGAGTGTCCCAGCCATAGATTGAGAATGAAGCGATGCGACATTCTTCTTTTAACATGCGGGCTGTGAGGCTGCATGTGGCATTAATGCCCTTCCCGGGGTGTTGGTCATCCTCGGCCATCATACTTTGCTGCATATTGGCTTCAACACCTGCCATCACGGGAGCGAAATCTTTTTCGCCTTTGTAAAGCATCTCCAAAAACTGAGTGGAGTCTGACCAGAATCCCAAATCATTGTTGGTGCTGATGTTGAGGTATGGTGCTGGCCCGCGCATGACCAATTGCGAGCCGGAGCTAACATCAGCAGCGAAGTTTATTTTCGTACCGCCCATCAAAGTAATCAAGCGGTTTACCCAGCCCGTATCAGTGGTGTCATGGGCGTCGGCCCCGCGTTCCAAATAATCTTGCGCTTCGAAATGGCTACGGTTGCGGTAAGGCGTGGACACAGAATGGATAACGCTCAGCTCTCTGGCCTCGAACAGCGGCTTCAATGGCGTGAGTGCTTCATGGAAGGCGAAATAATTATCGACAGTAAAACTCTTGGCGCTGCCCATCGGCCGTAGCGTTGCAAAATCCGGATCGCCAATCGGTTGCACGGCATCAAGTGAATCCATGCCACCGCGCTGGATGATCACAATCAACCGCTTGTCGGAATTAGCAGCAGCAAAAGTTATACCGCTCATTGAAGAATAAGCGCCCGCAGCGGCGACAGCGTGGAGGAAATTACGGCGATTCATCATGATGATTAGCTCCGGTTAAATTCTGGGCTGGCCAGAACAAGGCCTAGTGCGAGCTGGCGGCTGCTGGCCAGCTTGATTGTCGATAGTGTTTGTGGGCGGAGGTTTGGGCCTAGAACTCGAGCGGCAAATATCGCTGGCTCTTCATCTTCAAAATGCGTCACAATTATTGGAATGCGGATCAATCTTGCGCCGATGACTGAAGGTGAAAGCCAGAAGTTTGAATCGTCTGACCAACCTTTAGGGCTTGGCGCCGCCCAGAGCTTTTGCGTCAGGTTTTCCATGGAGCCAACAGTTAAGGGATTGTTCGGTGGTTTGTCTTCTTCTCTTGATTTGAGTTCAAAGGCTTTTGGATCAATTTTGTTAGCGCGAAGTGCGCTGACCAGAAAAACAAAATCATTGCGCATGTTCTTGCCCAAAGGTGCTGCAGAAGCGGGATGGGTGAGGAGAACTTTATAGACTGCCGTCAGGTTGCCTTTGCTCGACTTGAATTCAGATTCCAAAGCTTTTTCTAATTCAGGATTGTTTGGTCCAACAAAATGTACAGCCAATTTATGTGTGATAAAGCGAGCGGTAGATGGGTGATCCGCCAGAAAACGAAATGCGTCTTTAGCCTCTTGCTCCTGAGGTTTTGCGCCTCCGAAAGACTTACCCATCATAAATTTCGTGCCGGGTTCGGCGCGGCCCGGAGTGAACACCACTTGGCCCGAATCCTTTTCAACATGCCAACCCGTCAGAATTTTACTGAAAGCGACAATATCATCTTGGTTGTATCCGCCATCAACGCCGACAGTGTGCAGCTCTAAAATTTCGCGACCCAAATTTTCATTGAAGCCTTTTTTATTGCGATTGCCAGACTTGGAATTTGGGCCGATGGAGTTCTGTAGATTTAAATAATATACCATTGCAGTGCTGAGTTCAGCGTTGACCAGTAGATCATAAAACGAACCAAACATGTTCGGGCGGATGGTCGTTGCTTCATAAAGCCCGGCTGTCGCTTTGAGAAAACGATTGGTTGCACCTAACGCGAAATGATTTGCCCAAAAAGCCTGAAGGCGATTGGTGAACATCTGGTCGGATGTAACAGCCGCCATAACTGCGTTATGTACATCCTGCGCGTGATAGGTTTTAACCTGTTTATTCAGTTCTTTATTTTTAGTTTTCTTTGCGTCTGGATTATCGGCATTTGCCATCTTGGCTTCTTTGGCCATCGCGTTCTGCTCACCCAGATAAATGATGCGACCGACCAATTCGCCTTCCGCTTCCGAATTTGCTTTAGGCGAAATTTCTAATTCCACCATTGGATCGAATTTTCCATTCAACGGAATGCCAAAGCCGAAGCGAAAAGCCTTGATATAGTCAGCGTCATTCATTGAGTGTTCTCCAATATGTTTGAGAATCGGATGTAAATTTCAGACGGCTGGCCCTTGTAAATCCGTCGCTAGTTAAGAGCTTCTGCAATTTTGGCATCGGCCAATGCAAAGCACCCCGCTATTGTAGGGCTGAGTGGTAAGTTGCGATAAGAGCCAATTGCACCGTTTTCTTTCAAACGTCCGGCAAGGCCTGCCTCATCGGAGGTCACCACCCAGATGAAACCAAAGCTGGTTTGGCGGATCGGTTTGCCGCCGGCATTCACAATGCTTGCGAACACCTTGTCGGAAGACGTGTTAGGCTCGAAGACAGCAAGCATCGTGCCAGTGGCTTCTGGGTTTAGCGCGCCAGCCCGCATGATGATGGCCATGGCGACGAGCCAGAGCGTGATGACGGAAGTGAAAAATATTAGCGCGAACTTGTGGGACGGGTAATTTTTCATGATTCATTTATTCCAGAACCGTCACCCCGGCGAAGGCCGGTGCCGGGCTTAACCCACGAAAAGAAACTCAATCCCGGCCTACGCCGGGATGACGACTATTTTCTTTATTAAGTGGCCGCAATTGCAAAATTGGCGGCCTTCACTTCCTTGATCGGCAGATGCACGAGGAAAGCAAACACGCCGAGCCCAACACTCATCCACCAAACCGGATTATATGATCCAAACACATCATAAAGCTTTCCGCCTAGCCACACGCCGAGGAATGAGCCGATCTGGTGGCTTAAGAACACAAAACCATAAAGTGTTGCCATATATCGCGTGCCAAACATCACGATGACCAGTTGCATGGTGAAGGGCACAGTGGAAAGCCAGAGGAAGCCTAACACAGCGGTGAACAATAGCGTGCTGACTTGTGTGATTGGAAAGCTGATGAATGCCACTGTCGCGATAGCGCGCAAAAGATAGATAGCACTTAGTGGCAAACGTTTGTCGCTGCGACCTCCCAAGATACCAGCGGTATAAGAACCCACCACATTGAATAGGCCGATCAAACCCATGGCCAAGCCAGCGAACTCCTTGCTGATCCCATGTTCAGCCAAGTAAGGTGGCAAATGCACTGTGACGAATGCAAGTTGGAAACCGCAAACGAAGAACCCCGCCGTCAGCAACAAATAAGAGCGATGCCCAAATGCAAGTTTGATCGCTTGGCTCATCGTCAAATCAGTTTCGCCTGCAATGGCTTTGCTGCCTGTTGAATTTTGCACCAACAAAGGCATGGCAAAGGGGATGATCAACAGTGATGATGCCGCCAGGATCAGCAATACTGTGTGCCAGCTATAGACAGACAACATTGCGCCTGTGAGTGGTGAGAAAATGAATTGGCCGAGCGAACCTGAAGCTGTAGCCAAACCAAAAGCCCATGATCTTTTTTCAGGTGGCACGATACGACCCAAAGCGGCCATCACGATGCCGAATGACGACAGCGCAATGCCAACGCCTACAAGTATGCCAGCGGTAAGATTAAACAACATCGGTGTGCCCGCATAAGCCATGCCCACAACGCCAATGGCGTAAATTACGGCGCCAATCATCAGCACACGCGCCGAACCATAACGATCTGCCATTGCACCCGCAAAAGGTGTTGCAATGCCCCACATCAGGTTTTGAACGGCCAGAGCAAATGAGAATGTTTCGCGGGGCCAGCTATAAGCTTGCGAAATCGGCAAGGTGAACTGCCCGAATGTGGATCGCACGCCAAAATTAACGATGGCCACGCAACAGCCACAGATCAGAACTGTGATTGCGAGAAAGTACCAAGGCGTTGGTTTGGCCATTGTATTAATGAAGGAAACCTAGACCTTTTCAACGCGCGTGAGAAATGATTTTCCAAACTCTGCAATGGCCACACCCGCCAATATCAAAAAGCCAGCGATCAATGTGGTAAACGTAACTTTCTCGCCCAAAACCAGCCAACCCGCCGCTACTGCGAGAACAGGCACAAGATAAAGCGAAGCGCCCATAGTGGTTGAACGTAAATGACCAGATGCAAAATTCCAAGCGACTAATGCAATAAATGTGGCAATGACCGATAAGAAGAAGAGGGCCTGCCAATCTGCTGGTCGCATATTGACGACAGCGCTCCATGTTGAAGATGATGCAAATACCAGAGCAGGTGGGGCACACAGGATGAGTGACCAAGCGGTAATTTTAAGCGCGCCGTATTTTTCAACAAGTGGTCTGCTGAAAATCACATAGATGGCCCAAGCTATGCCACAGGTGAAAATCATCAAGCCGCCGATGATTAAATCTGACGTGCTTTGCGCAGCACCCGTATCGCCGCCGAACAGGAATAACGACCCCGCAAATGAAACGGCCATGCCTAGCAAAACTGATGCCGAAAGTTTTTCAGTGCCAAGGGCTGCGGCCATCAGTGCGATTACCATGGGCTGTGTTGAAATGATGATGCCACCAATGCCGGCGCTCACACGGGCAAAGCCAAAAATGGTTCCCAGAAAGTAACCAAACATGCCCACCGATCCTGTGAGGATCAGTTTGGGAATATCAGATCGGTCAATGCGCCAACCTGCAAATGCCAATAGCGGCAAGCAGATGATCGCCACACTGCACATGCGGATAACGATAGAATCTGAGGGGCCAGAAGCAAGTGCCAATGATCGCACAAACACCGGCGATAATCCCCATGTCAGAATGGCGAATGCGAGGGCAAGGAGGGAGGTGGTTTTGGAGGTCATTTCTCCAATAAAGGCGATGGCCCTGATTTGGTCAATGGTGCCAGAAGCAGGGGAGATATGAATTATCCCCCGTGCTTCTCCATCGCCGCTTGTACAGCTGGGCGCTCCAACATCGCGGCACGGTGCGCCAGAATTTTGGGGAACTTTGATGTGTCCACGCCATCGCCTTCAAGCCAGTTGGCAATGGTAAACAGATAAGCATCAGCCACGGTATATTGCTCGCCCATCACCCAAGGGCCTTTGAGATATTCCCTCTCAATCATGACACAGCAATCCGTCATATTCTGCGGCACTTTAATTTTCATCGCTTCAACCACAGCCGCATCATCCGACCACCGAGCCCCTCGGCGATTATGCGCGTGGTGCGGATGCACGGTAGATGCAAGATAGGCATTGAAAGCCTGCATCTGCGCGAACGCAAACGGATCAGAACGCGAGAGACGCATCTTAGGATAAACATCAGCAATGAATGATAGGATCGCCACGTTCTCGGTGATAACGCCCTTATCTGTGGCCAGTGCAGGCACGCGACCTTTCGGGTTCACATATTTGAAAGGCGCAGTGTTTTGTTCATTCTCAGCAAAATTCACTTTGTGAGCAGTGTATTCCGCACCCGCCTCTTCAAGGGCAATCATCGGCGCCAGCGAACAGGTTTTAGGCGCGTAATAAAGCGTGAGCATTAAACGCCAACGCCCTTATCAGCCATCAACTGTTTCAACTCGCCCGACTGATACATTTCCATCATAATATCAGCGCCACCCACAAATTCGCCCTTCACATAGAGCTGCGGCACAGTTGGCCAATTTGTGTAGTCCTTAATGCCTTGGCGAATTTCATCACTGGCCAGCACGTTCACATCTTTAAACGGCACGCCAAGTTGGGTTAATATCTGCACCGAGCGCCCCGAAAAACCACATTGCGGCATATCTGCGTTGCCCTTCATGAAGAGTACAACATCATTGGTTTTTACGGTGGTGTCGATTTGGGTTTTAATGTCGGTCATTTTTCTTGCCTTTCAGATTCAATTTGTTTCTTCGCTTTTGCCACAATACGCCGAGAAACGATAAATGGCAAAATGATCAGTGCGAGCGCGCCAATCACGAGGAGGGTTGGGATTATCACTCTTCGGGAACACTCGTCTGCAATGCCAGCGCATGCAGCTCTCCGCCCATGCGGCCTTGGAGGGCGGCATAGACCATTTGGTGTTGCTGAACGCGGTTTTTGCCTTTGAAGGCGGCGGCCACAACATTGGCCGAATAATGATTGCCATCGCCAGCTAAATCTTGGATTTGCACCACCGCACCGGGGATGCCTTCGCGGATGAAACGTTCAATATCTGGGGCAGTCATGGCCATGGCGTTAGGGTTCCTTTGTGAGCAAGATAATGCCCTGAAGATAAAATTACCAGCCTCTTTCCCTCTGCCCACTTGCGGGGCGGGGGAATAGTAGGAATGGACATGAAAAAACCCACGCAGATTGCTACGTGGGTTCAATTCCGACAGGAAGCGGCAATTAGCCAGCGCGCAAATTCAAGCTTGCTACGCCTACTGCGATGTTAAGCCCTGTCTGGCCTTGAACGCTGATCGGCTGAAGATTGATGTTGTTCTTAAACCCGCCAACCAAAACATTGGCACCAAGGCCTACGATTACAGATGCTGAAGCCTGTCCGCCCACATATGTACCAGAAAGCGAGCTTCGACCAACATTGCCTGGTGCAAATACGATCCAAGCCGCGCGGCCGCGGCCCGTTACGCCGAGATCCAAGCCAATTTTGCCAATGCTACCATGATAGCGCTCGGTTCGGCCACTTTGATTTATGAATGTGCAGCTCACGTTCTTGGAAGAACCGACAATCAAGCCCACACCCGGTGCAATATTGCAATTCAAAACGCCTAATTTAACACCACCGGTTCGGGCATCGGCGCTTCCAGCAGCCAATGACAAACCCAATAAGCCTACGGCAACTAATTTCTTGTTCATGTCAATTCCTTTATGAAAATATCACCACGATCAAATCAATGGCGAAGTTGGGAGATCCAACGTCTCATACCCAGTCAACGCCGCTGGAACGGTTTTGTTCCCTCTCTCTGCCCGATCGCGGGGCGAGGGAGTAGAAAGTTATCCCGCCTTTAATTTCAGGAGAGATGCTTTATAGGCCTCTCGCGCAGTTAAACGTTGCCTTTCACGGCATTGGCGAAAGCTTCAAATTCAATTCGCCCATCGGGCGCGATCGGCAGGCTCTTTTGCAACTGTGCCCGTAATTTTTCTTTGGTTTCAGTCGACATATCTTGGATTATTTTTGCTTGAGGGCCAAGGGGCAGAGTGTTCGTCTGCCAAAAGTCTTCAAAATCCTTGTACGAAACAGTAATGCGAATAACCATGCTTTCAACTGATTTCAAACCCGCATCAATCCATAATTGGCGCTTTGGCTCCATGCTTGAGAATGCAGCATTGGGCGGTTGCAAAGTGGGGCAGCCTATCTCTTTCATCGCGCGCATCATTTGGCTGAGTGGCACGCCACCGCCGGGCAAATCCCACATATAAGAGGCAACGATACCACCGGGTTTCGTTACACGCGCCATTTCTGCCACAGCGAAGGCAGGATCGGGCACAAAGGCAATCACCAGCGCCATATCAGTCACATCGAAACTGGCATCGCCAAAAGGCAAAGGGGTTGCACCACTGAGCTGATATTTTGCACCGGGCGTTCCGGATCTTGTTCTGGCGAAAGCGAGTTGCCCTTCGGAAGGGTCGATACCAATCACCGCAGATGGTGCTGCGTGGTTATATATTTCTTCAGTGAAAGCCCCATTGCCGCAACCCACATCTAGCCAGGATTTGCCTTTTGGAGCATCCACCCAATTTAGAAATTGCTGGCCTGCCAATCTGCTCCAGCGGCCCATAAACCGTTCATAAGCCGCTCCATCACTAAAGTTGCTTTGAGACTCGGCCATGGCTTTTCAACCTTTCATATAATTGGGGAACCAACCTTCATGTGCATCCTTCAACTCTGCCATAGAAATTGAAAATCCGCCATCAATTGATAGTTGCGCGTCTCGTGTGACAAGACCGATCTGAATAGCGTTGCCACTCGCAACGATCTTGGCGGCGTTGGCTGGCGAACACGTCACCACATAGCGCGATTGATCTTCGGCGAACATTTGGATGTGGTCGAGATTATCAAGCGTTGCGCCAAAGCGGGTTGGCAACGCCATTTCGATTACGGCCACAAGCAAACCGCCGTCCGAAATATCATGCACAGCGGTGAGTTGCGACGCATTGATCAGTCCGCGAACAAAGTCGCCATTTCCTCGTTCCTTTGCCAAATGAACTGGCGGCGGAGCACCTTCTTCGCGGCCTTCAATTTCGCGCAGATAAATCGATTGGCCCAAGTGATGGCCATGGCCACCGACTAGCAAAATCGCATCGCCTGCGTTTTTGAATTTGATCGTGGTCATCTTCGACAAGTCGCCCAGAAGGCCAACACCGCCGATTGTTGGGGTTGGCAAAATGCCTGTGCCCATGGTTTCGTTGTAAAGCGACACATTGCCCGAAACGACAGGGAAATCCAGAGCGCGGGCGGCTTCGCCAACGCCTTTAATGGCAAACACCAACTGGCCCATAATCTCAGGCCGCTCGGGGTTGCCGAAGTTCAAATTATCGGTGAAAGCAATGGGTTCAGCGCCCACACATGTCAGATTGCGCCAACTTTCGGCCACGGCTTGTTTGCCACCTTCAAAAGGATCGGCATAAACATAACGTGGTGTGACGTCTGACGAAACAGCGATGGCCTTTTGGCCTTGAATGCGCACCACGCCAGCGTCTCCACCGGGCAGTTGCGCAGAGTTTGAACCTATCAGCGTGTCATATTGCTCCCACACCCAACGCCTTGAACACATATCGGGCGAGCCGATAATTTTGAGGATGGCAGATTTTAAATCCTGCGGGGCAGGGATCGTTGAAGCGTCGATGGTTGGCAGCTTTTTTGGTTCCACCCACGGACGATCATATTCCGGCGCATTATCGCCCATTTCCTTGATCGGCAGATCAGCTTTCACTTCACCTTGATGTTTAATGATGAAGCGTAAGGTGTTGGTTGTCTTGCCGATAATGGCAAAATCCAAACCCCATTTAACGAAAATCGCTTCAGCCTGTTTTTCCATTTCAGGGCGCAGCACCATCAGCATGCGCTCTTGGGATTCGCTCAGCATCATTTCGTAGGCGCTCATGCCTGTTTCGCGGCAGGGCACTTTATCGAGATCAAGTTCAATGCCCAGATTGCCCTTGGCCCCCATTTCAACAGCAGACGATGTTAGGCCAGCAGCGCCCATATCCTGAATGGCAATCACAGCGCCTGATGCCATGAGTTCCAAACATGCTTCCAACAAGCATTTTTCAGTAAACGGATCACCCACTTGCACAGTTGGGCGCTTTTCCTCGGCATTAGCCTCGAATGAAGCCGAAGCCATGGTTGCCCCATGAATGCCGTCGCGGCCCGTCTTTGCCCCCAGATATACCACAGGCAAGCCCACACCTTCGGCTTTGGACAAAAATATCTTATCGGCATCGGCCAAACCAACTGCCATGGCATTAACCAGAATATTGCCATTGTAGCTTTTGTGAAAATTCACTTCGCCGCCCAATGTGGGCACACCAAATGAATTGCCATAACCACCCACACCTGCCACAACGCCCGAAACCAAATGGCGGGTTTTTGGGTGCGATGGCTCACCAAAACGCAATGCATTCAAAGCCGCAATTGGCCGCGCACCCATGGTAAATACATCACGCAAAATGCCGCCCACACCGGTCGCTGAGCCTTGGTAAGGTTCAATGAAAGAGGGGTGGTTATGGCTTTCCATTTTAAAGACGATGGCCTGGCCATCATCAATATCGATGACACCTGCATTTTCGCCAGGGCCCTGCAACACGCGCGGGCCAGTTGTGGGCAAGGTCTTCAGCCACTTCTTTGATGATTTATAGGAGCAATGTTCGTTCCACATGGCCGAACAGATGCCGAGTTCAGTCATCGTTGGCACACGGCCCAGAAGCTTCAAAAACCGTTCATATTCATCGGGTTTTAAGCCATGGCTGGCTACGATTTCAGGGGTTATGTCGGGTTCGCTGGCTGCATGTTTCATCATGTGTTGCGGTTTAACGAAACCGCAAAAGATTCACAAATCCTATTCTTGGACTGTGGATTTGGGCGCTTCCAACTTTTCAGCGCTAGTAGAATTTTGTACTATTGGTTTAGTCGCCAAGGCAGTGGCCAATCTGCGCAGCAGTTCGCCTCGCTCATCAACCTTTGTCTCTTGAAGAAATGGTTTTCCTCGCATCATGTCTATCCTATCGCTACTGCCCCCCGGCATTGAAAGGACTGTAGGCAACACAACTTGCCCAGTTGTTAACACGGGCAAGTTGTTTTTAGATTTGATGCATATAGTTTTTGCTGCTTTAAATTAAGCTGCAAATGCTTTGCGCAGCGAAAATGATTTCTTAAGCAAAATTGCATTGGGATTTTTAACCAGCTCAGGACTTCTGACTTCCAATTTTATGATGCGTGCGGATAAGCTCTGAACTCGCATCATATGATCCATGCGCTCGGCTAAGGCTTCTTGTGCTTTGTTGATTTCGTGTTGGTCGGTAGGTGTGGCTTTGAATGCGTTGATGATGCTGTTGAACATTTTTAACTCTCTCAAGGTTTTTGCCATTGCAGTCACTCACACCTGATCCGTGTGAGTGGTTGTATTCAGCCAAAAAAAACGATGTTAATCTAGTGTTAACATATGTGAGAGTGAACCATTTGTTAACGTTGTGACGAAGAGTTTCAGCAAAATTACATCAAGCTGCAATCAAACTTTCGAATAATGGTTTGCAATCCATCTTGCCATGCAGCGGCTCAATCATGTTCTCAGGATGCGGCATCATGCCGATGACGTTGCCGGCCTCGTTGATGATTCCGGCGATATCGTTGGTGGCACCGTTGGGGTTGGAGCCTTCAGCATAGCGGAACACCACACGGCCTTCGCCCTCAAGGCGTTTCAATGTTTCAGCGTCGCAAGCATAGTTGCCCTCGCCATGCGCCACAGGGCATGAGACGATTTGGCCTTTTGCCATCTTATTGGTGAAGAAAGTTTGATTGTTTTCAATCTTCAATTTTACTTCGCGGCAGACAAAATGCAAATCCGCATTGCGCATCAAAACGCCGGGCAGAAGGCCTGCTTCAGTGATGATTTGAAAGCCATTGCAAACCCCAATAACTTTGAGTCCTTTCATAGCCTTGGCTTTGATATCTGCCATAATAGGTGAACGCGCCGCAATCGCCCCGCACCGTAGATAATCCCCATATGAAAATCCACCAGGCACCACAACAAGATCAACATCAGGCAGTGTGGTCTCGGTGTGCCAGACGGAGATGGGCTTAACGCCCGTTGTGGCTTCCAAAGCCAGCAACATATCGCGCTCGCGGTTTATACCGGGGAAGGTGATGACGGCGGATTTCACGCGAGCTCAATCTCGTAATTTTCAATCACTGTATTGGCGATCAGTTTTTCGCACATGGATTTGAGCGCAGCTTCCGCATTTGCCTTATCTTTCTCAGCCAATTCAATCTCAAAATATTTCCCTTGGCGCACACCATTCACACCGGCGAATCCAAGCGAGCCCAACGCGCCTTCGATGGCTTTGCCTTGGGGGTCGAGGACTCCGTTTTTGAGGGTGACTTTTATTTTGGCTTTCATGTCATTCAATCCGTCTTCACCAGCTTCGGCCTTGACCGTTCTGGCGTTTCATTCACCTGAATAATCCCCAGTCGCCGTGCTACTTCTTGATACGCATCGACGAGGTTGCCTAAGTCGCGGCGGAACACGTCCTTGTCCAATTTCTGATTGGTTTTCATATCCCAAAGCCTACACGAGTCGGGGCTGATCTCGTCGGCCAGAACAATGCGCATCATGTCATTTTCAAACAAGCGGCCAAACTCGATTTTGAAATCGACCAGCTTGATGCCAATGCCTAAAAATAATCCGGTCAAAAAGTCGTTGATGCGGATCGACATATGCATAATGTCGTCGAGTTCCATCGGTGTCGCCCAGCCGAATGCTGTGATGTGTTCTTCACTTACCATCGGGTCGCCCAGCGCGTCGTTCTTGTAACAAAACTCGATGATCGAGCGCGGCAACACGGTGCCTTCGTCCAAACCGAGACGCTTGGTCAATGAACCCGCAGCCACATTACGCACAATCACTTCCAACGGAATAATTTCAACTTCGCGCACCAATTGCTCGCGCATGTTGAGCGAGCGGATGAAATGGGTGGGTAAGCCCAGTTCGTTCAGCTTGGTGAAAAGATATTCCGAAATGCGTTGATTCAAAACGCCTTTGCCTTCAATCACGGCCTTCTTTTCAGCATTAAAGGCTGTGGCATCATCCTTAAAGTGGACAATAACCGTTCCAGGCTCAGGCCCCTCATACAGGGTCTTGGCCTTGCCTTCATAAATCTTGGTGCGTCTTCCGTTCATGGAGAGAATCCTTGATGACACTTCGCTACTCACTTCTGCTTACACGCCATGACATTGCGAATACAGGGCAATCGAAAGGCGGTGGATAATTGGGGTTGGTTCTAGCCGTTTATGCTGCGACGCACAATAAAATATATATGGGAGCTCAACAGTTGATTTGCGAGGTCCGCATAGCTAATTGATTTGTCAGAGATTCATGCATTGGAGAACGAGTATGTCGACATTTGATAGCCGCGAAAAAGGTTTTGAGAACAAATTCGCCCATGACGAGGAATTGCGCTTCAAAGCCACGGCGCGTCGCAACAAACTTTTGGGTGCATGGGCTGCCGAAAAGATGGGTATCACAGGGGCCGCAGCGGACTCGTATGCTAAGGATGTTGTGGCCGCAGACTTTGAAGAAGCTGGCGATGATGATGTGGTGCGTAAATTAGTTGCCGATTTTAAAGCCAAGAATGTTGAGCAAACCGAACAAACCATTCGTCGTTATATGGATGAATTAATGGCAACAGCCATTGCTCAGATAGAGGCACAGTAAACATGTCATCAAATCTGCGCGAGCGGCTTTCGACAGGCAAACCATTTTTGTTTTCGTGGATGTCGATGGCTGGCGCGCAGGTGGCGGGGCAGATTGCGCGTTTGCCTTTCGACGGTGTGACGTTGGATATGCAGCATGGCATGATGGATTTTGGCGATGCTGCGGCGATGATTGGCGCAATTTCAGCCGCAGGAAAGCCTGCCATAGTGCGCGTGTTGTGGAACGACCCGGGCCTTGTTGGCCAAGCACTTGATGCAGGTGCAACAGCCGTCATTGCGCCGATGGTCAATTCTCGTGCGCAAGCTGAAGCCTTAGTGAAGTCCGCCAAATATCCACCCATGGGCCAGCGCAGCTGGGGTGGCTATACCATGGTTCAAACTGCGAAGATGACGCCCGGAGAATATCTTGCGCAAGCCAACAAAGTCACCTTGGTGTTTGCCATGATCGAAACCCGTGAAGCACTCGAAGCGGTAGACGAAATTGCATCCGTGCCCGGGCTTGACGGTTTGTTTGTGGGCCCATCAGATTTATCGATCGCGCTTTCAAATGGTGCAGGCATTAACAAGACCGCTGATTACACTTTGGCCGCAATGGATAAGGTCGCTGCCGCATGCAAGCGCAACAATCTGTTTGCTGGCGCATTCGCCGGTGATGCCGCGATAATGAATGAATATATCTCACGTGGTTTCACCTTTTTGGCTGCCGCCGTGGATGTGGATTTAATGCGTATTGGTGCGGCCGCAATTTTGAAAGATGTTAAGTTATGAATTTAAAGTCGCCGCAGCTTGATCCTTCGCATGCGGCCATCCTCGACCGGCTAATTGATCTTATTCACGCGGCGGGGCCGATCTCTGGCCAGACCGATAAATACTTCACCAATACCTCGCGCATTGTTGCTGCGCACGGCGATGAACAAGTGACCTTTGCAGTATTTATGCGCCGCCGTGTTGTGGCCGCGCTCGAGCCTGCCATTCGCTTGGTCAATCACTTCGTGCCCGATGCAAAGGTCAAGCGCTTTGTGGCTGAGGGTGAAGTTGTTCCGTCTGAGCATAAGTTGATGGAAATTACCGGCTCGATGAGAGCGCTTTCAGAAATTGAAACGCTGCTGTTGCAGAAAACGGGGTTCCCTTGTGTTAGCGCCAACAACGCCTACGAAATGAGCCGGGCCATTCCTTCAGCTGGTTTTATGGATATGCATGCCCGTCACGGCTCGGGTGCTGAGATGAATATTCTGGCGGCTTATGGCGCAATGGTGGGAACGCATGCAGCACGTAAAGCTGATCCGAAAGTCAAAGGCTTCATCGGTTCGTCGCAAGATTTAACCGCACCATTTTTTGGAGCAGGGCCTGGCATGGGCACCATGCCTCACGCGCTTGTCGGTTATGCGAAGGGCGATGTTCTGGCTGCCATGAAGCTGTTCCATGAAACGCTGCCTGAAGCAAAATCTCTGATCGCTTTAGTCGATTATAATGGCGAAGAAGTCACTGATGCGCTGCGCTGTGCAAAATGGTTTTACGACGAATCAAAGCTCGACAAAGCGGGTAAAACATTCGGCATTCGACTCGATACTCATGGCGGGCGCTTTGCTCAAGGGCTTGATTATGAAAAGTCTGTCGAAATTGTTGGCCAATGGTTGAATGTCATGGGCGAATACTCCATCGTTGAACAAGTGTTGGGTGGCCGCGCGTTCCAGATGGATCCGAATAACATTTTGGTCGATAAAGTTCGGCGTATTTTGTTTGGTAAGGGCGTTTCAGTCGCCAACATTATCCATGCCCGACAGTCACTTGATAAGGCAGGTTATGAGGCTGCAACCATCGTCGGTTCATCAGGTTTCGACCCCCAAAAATGTCAAATCATGGGGGCAGCCAAAGCACCAATTGATATGGTGGGCACGGGCAGCTTCCTGCCCGCCACGTTAACCGAAACTTATGCTACCGCCGACATCATCGCTTACGGCGATGTGAAGCGCGTTAAGGTTGGCCGTGAATTTCTCTTGGACTAAACTAAAAATTTTGTAATGCTTAAATGGTATCGTAATATCTATCGATAGGTCGAGGGGGCAACGCTCGAGCTGGAGGTTAATTTGAAAAAGATCATTATTGCACTTTTTGGTGTTATCGCTGTGTTGGCCATGTTGGCTGCACCAGCAGAGGCACGTGGAAAGATTAAGCGTTACCGTGCGCCGCCCTTGCCGCCGATTGTGGTCGTGAATGTCAACATCGCTTCGCAAACCATGTCAGTTGCGGTTAATGGTTGGCCCGAAGGCTATTGGCGCATTTCTTCAGCGCGCAATGGCTATCACACGCCGCGCGGATCATACCGGGTCACGCGCATGGCCCGCGAATATTATTCAAAGAAATATGATGATGCGCCAATGCCAAACTCGGTGTTCTTCTATGGCGGTTATGCAATCCACGGCACAAACCACATCTCTCAATTGGGCAGGCCTTCTTCGCATGGCTGCATCAGGCTGCACCCCAGTGACTCGGCCGATCTTTTTGAACTTGTGGAGCAATACGGAATGTCGCGGACGCGCATTAATATCATTTAAAAATGGGGCGCATCGCTCTCATAACGGGGGGCGCCCAAGGTTTGGGTGCCGCGATTGCCGCGCAATTTCTGCGTGACGGATTTGCTGGTGTGGTTTTGGTTGACCGCAATGTTAAGAAACTTGCGGTTCAAGCAAAGGCGCTTGCTGAGCTTGGTGCGGTCGAAATATTCGGCGGTGATTTGGCTGATGACGAAACTGCCGCCAAAGCCGTTGCACTGTGCATCGATAAATTTGGCCGTATTGATGTATTAGTCAACGCCGCAGGAAATACTGAGCGCGGCGGTATTTCAGATACAACGCCCGATGCTTTTCACCGCCTGTTTAACGTCAACGTAAAAGCGCCATTGCAGATGATGCAGGAGGCAACAAAGCACATGGTCGCGGCTAAGTCTGGTGTGATCATTAATGTAACGTCGATGCTTGCCCATGGCGGCCCACCCAGCATTGGCACTTACGCCGCGTCCAAAGCCGCATTGGTTGCACTTTCTAAAAATGCGGCTAACGCTTTCAAGCGCGAAGGTGTGCGGGTGTTTGCAATCAATCTCGGTTGGGCATTGACTGAAGGTGAACACGCCCTGCAAACGGGCTTTCACGGCCTTCCCGAAAACTGGCACGAAGATATCGCCGCCCGCATGCCCTCAGGCCGCTTAATTTCCCCTGAAGATGTGGCGGGTCTATGCGCGTTTTTAGTTTCACCGCCTGCCCAGATGATGAATGGCGTAGTGATTGATTACGAGCAAATGCCGATTGGCGTCTATGATGTGCATCCGGCTTTGAGGGTGGATTGAGAATCCAAGTGCATTGGAATTTTTTTTATGCATACTTGCTGATATTAAGATAGATATTGACTATATCGGGATCTAATGAATGGGGCTATTCAAGATTGGAACTGCGTGTTTAGCCGCTCTGTTATTTCTATCCGGCTGTGCTGATATTCCCTTGGGCGACTTAGATTCGCTCAAGAATTATCAAACCCCCGACGCCCCTCCGCAGCAAAGCACATATGAAGGCGTTAAGCCCACCCGAAATGTCGATAGCAATGGAAACTGCAACACCCAGACTTGCTGAGTTACGTCACCCCAACTCCAAAACAACAATCTCTGGCGGCATTCCAAGGCGCACCGGAATGATGCTGCAGCCAAGTCCGCCTGACACAACAAGATGTTTTCCGTCTTCCACCACATGGCCATAAGCATAACGGTTGCCATAGCCTGAAGGTGTGACGAAAGATTTTCCGAAGAGGCGAATTTGGCCGCCATGGGTGTGGCCGCTCAGCGTGAGCGAAACACGGTCTGGAATTTCGGGAAACAGATCGGGCTCGTGTGCCATGTGAATGATGGGCGCATCATCATTGATCATGGCCATGGCAGCTGGAATATCGGCCATGCTTTCAAAATCCCAGTTACGAGATTTCTTGATTGCCACCATTGATCCCGTGCCGGAAAGCCAAAAGGGCAGTCCGTCTTTTTTCAGTTGTACAGCGCGGTTTTCCATTACTGGAATACCTGCATCTTCAAACGCCTTTTGTGCCACTGTTGGGCCGCGCTTGTTTTTCTGCGCCGTTTTGTCATCCCACCAATCGTGATTGCCGCAAATTGCAAAAGTGCCAAGAGGTGATTTCAAGGCCTTTGCCGCTTCAGCGGCCAGATGCACGGGGACTGTTCCGGTGCGGAAAAAATGGCCAGCCACATAATCACCAAGCAACAGATGAATATCCGGCTCCAAGGCATTTGCGGTTTCAATGATGCGCTGCCAGCGCGAGAGCGGCATATGCGGCACAACCAAATGCGGATCTGCCAACAACACGGCGCGCAGTTTTAAACCCGGTGTCCAGCGTGGCGGTGTGAACTTGTATCTGGTGGTGTTGAGCCGAAAACCCGGTTCAATCACAGCTGCATAGGTGGCAGAGGCCAACCCCGTCAGGGCGCTGTAACCAATCAAACTCAAAAATGTACGGCGGGTGATCATGATTTGCTTGTCGTTTCCTTTGCCTCGCTCAACGCCCATTGACGGAAAGCTTCCACCAGCGGGTTTTGCGATGTGTCCAAAGGTGAAACAATATGATAGGCAAATTGTGACGGCGCCCGCAGCGAAAGCTCAAATGGTTTAACAAGCCGTCCCGATGCCAAATCGTCCGCCACCAGATTTGAATCGCCAAGCGCCACGCCGTGCCCGTCAATTGCCGCCTGCACGGTGAGCGCGGTTTGGCCGAAATGCAGCCCGCGCTTGTCATCAAAATCATTGATACCTGCCGCCAGCATCCACATTTTCCAATTCGGCCAAACAATGCCTTGCGCCTCGTAGTCAAGATGGATGAGCGTGTGGCGCAACAAATCTTTAGGGTGGGCGAGGGGCTTTTCCTTGGTAATAATGCGGGGGCTGCACACGGGAAAAATTTTATCCATGAACAGTAGATCCGATTTCAATCCCGGATAGCGCCCTTGGCCAAAGCGAATGGCAATATCCACATCGTCACGCTCAAAATCCAGCGCGGTGGTTGAAACATCCACCCGCACCTCAGCCCCCGGAGCTTGATCCAAAAAGCGATCAAGTCGCGGCACCAACCATTTGGCAGCAATAGAAGGTGAAGCAGACACTTTAAGTACCTTACGGTTTTCAAGACGCTTAATGCGCTTGACGGCGCGGGCCAGCGTTTCCAAACTTTCGGCTGCCGCCGTTGAAAGGATATCGCCTTCACGCGTTAGCACCATTGAACGGCTGGTGCGGGTGAACAGCGCCACTCCAATTTGATCTTCTAACTCTTTGATTTGGTGGCTGATTGCAGCAGGTGTCACACCCATCTCGTCAGCCGCCCTGGTAAAGCTTAAATGCCGCGCTGCAGCATTAAAGGCACGGAGAGAGCGAAGGCCGGGGAATTGTTCAAGCATGATCTTCAAACATTATTTGATGATGAAAATAGAATTAGTCGTTTGTAATAGGGAATACAAGCATCTATATAAGGATCATCAACAAAGTTTAATGAAAGATTAATAAAATGACCAAGTTCCTCAGCCAAATTCGCGCCGCTTATGTGAGTGCTACAACAATGAACCCACTCGCCGCCACCATGATTGAAGACAACAAAGCCTTTATGGCATCTTCACGTGGCTGGAAAAAGGCCAACGTTCTCTAACTCCTCGACACGTTAAACCAAACTGGCCGCCTGAATAGGGCGGCTTTTTTGGCTTGTCTGCTCCGCCAACGTCGTTTTCCTGATGGGCTCAAAACTATTGTTGGGGAGGATGCCGCACAAGTGGTGACCCAGTTGTGGAGTATGCCGAGATATAGCAGGGTTACCGTACGCCGTCAAGAAATATTTCTATGTTAGGAATTATTTTTTCAAACGTCTGATTTTATTTGCCTTTCCAAACTGGTTTCCGCTTCTCGGCAAAAGCCTTGGCCCCCTCCAACTGATCCTCACTCGCATAAAGCACATCCACAGTTTTCAATTTCCGCTTCGTCACCATCTCAAAAGCCTCGGCCACAGTCAGATGCGCTGTTTCGCGGTCGATTTCTTTGATCGCAGCAAAAACCAGTGGCGGGCCGTCTGCCAGTTGCTGAGCCAGAGCGCGGGCCCGTGGCATCAGTTGATCGGCTGCGACCACTTCATTGATCAGTCCCCAATGCTTGGCCTCTGTCGTGTCAATCACCCGGCCCGTAAACAACATCTCCATTGCCACATGATATGGAATGCGGCGCGGCAGTTTAATGGTTGCAGCATCGGCCACTGTGCCAGAGCGAATTTCAGGCAGCGAAAACGTGGCGTGTTCAGCAGCGACGATCACATCGCACGAAATCATAATCTCAAATCCACCCCCAAAAGCCAAGCCGTTGACCGCGCAGATCACCGGCTTGTTCAATCCCTTCAACTGCTGAAGCCCACCAAAGCCGCCCACCCCATAATCAGAATCTGGTGCTTCCCCCGCTGCCGCCGCTTTCAAATCCCAGCCGGGGCAAAAGAATTTCTCGCCTGTTGACGTGAGGATTGCGACGCGTAATTCCGGATCATCGCGGAAGCCTGAGAATATGTCTCCCATGATCCGCGATGTCGCCGCATCAATGGCATTGGCCTTTGGGCGATCAATGGTGACTTCGAGGACGGCACCGTTGCGGGTAGTGTGGATGGGGGTGGTCATTCTTGTTTCCTCATTTGAATAAGTGCATCCGCTGCAACCGCACCCTTCGGCAATACGAAAAGTGGATTCACATCCAGTTCTTCAATCAAACCTTCATATGCATCCGCAAAAGCGGCTATTGACTTGATGGCGGCGATGGTTGCCACTTGATCTCCCGATTTTCCGCGAAAGCCTTCGACCAGCTTCCATATGCGGAGTTTCTTCAGTCCACGGAATATTTCTTCGTCAGTGCAAGGGAGCAGGAGCGTGATTGAGTCTTTCAGCAGTTCGGTGAAAACACCACCTGCGCCGATGACCAGGGCGAGACCGAATTGTGGGTCGCGGGTTAATCCGATGATGAGTTCGGCCACTGCACCTTGCACCATTTTTTCAATTAGCAGTTCAGGCGCAAGTTTGGCCATCCGGCTGGCGGCGGCTTCAACTTCGGCTGCGGTTTTGAGATTGAGGGCTACACCGCCCACTTCAGTTTTGTGAAGGATCGTGGTGGAGGAGATTTTTACGGCGACAGGATAGCCGAGAGAGTTTGCTGTGGAAACGGCTTCCGAAGGAGTGCAGACGCGACCTTCTGGGATACTGAGGCCAAAGGCCTTCAGAAGCTGTTTGCCCTCATGCTCTGTCATCACCCCCGATTCCTTCACCCCAGCGAAGGCTGGGGTCCCGCTTACTTTCGAAATTGGTACTTGCAATATAGCTGGATCCCAGCCTTCGCTGGGATGGCGGTCTAGGAAGTGATGATTGTCTAAATTGGAATTGCGTTCCCAATTCTCACCAATAAAAGCGGCAGCTTCAAATGCAGTCAAACAATCATCTAACCCCATCATCGGGGCCATGTTGCTGTTGGCCAAGTCACTTGCCAAATCAAGTGGCATCGATTCATGAAGAGATGAAACGATCACTGCGCGGGCTGATTGAAGTTCGCTGGCGCGGCGGAAAGCGCGCGCCGTCTTCCACCATGCGGCGGGATTCATATGGGGGTGGGTGGGCAGATCAAGGATCAACATGCCTACATCAAAACCGCCGCCGAGAACGGCCATAAACATGTTTTGCAACTTGTCTTCGTCACCCCAAATGAAGGTGTGATAATCCAGCGGGTTATCGATAGAAACGAATTCGTTCAGCGTAGCAGTCACCAGCGGTTTGGTAATTTCATCGAATGGTGGGAATGAGACATTTTTGCTCAGCGCCATATCGGCAACCAAAGCTGCTTCGCCGCCAGAACAGCTCAGCGAAACAAGCCGCGCCGATTTCAGCGGGCCGCCGTGATGGAGAAATTTCAATGTTTCGGCGAAAGCCGTAACCGATGTCATGCGTGCAATGCCATAACGTTCGAACAGCGCTTCATAAAGTGTGTCAGCACCCGCAAGAGACGATGTATGGCTCATCGTGACTTTAGCCCCTTGTTCGGAGCGACCGGTTTTGAGTGCGATAATGGGCTTCTTATGTTTGCGTGCCAGAGCAGCAGCACTTGCGAAGGCTTCAATATTTTTGAGACCTTCGATGTGCAGACCGATGGCCGTGATACGATCATCCTTACACAGAGCTTCCAACATGCGGGCAATATCAACATCGGCTTGATTGCCGATGGCGAACACACAAGCCAGAGGAAGTGCGCGGTTGCTCATGGCGAAGTTGCAGGCGATATTTCCAGATTGAGTAATGATGGCAACGCCAGATTCGCGTATTTGAATCCCGTGCTCATCGGGCCAAAGTGCTGCGCGTGAGAGTCCATTTACAAAGCCATAACAATTTGGGCCGAGCAGGGGCATGCCGTTTGCGGCTTTCAACAGCTCGTCCTGCAATTCAGTAGCACCAGCTTCTGCAAAACCCGCCGCGTAGATCACCGCACCGCCGCAATTTTTTTTGCTCAGCGCACGGACGATATCGACAGTCGGTTCACGCTTAACCGCGATGAAGGCCGCGTCAATCTCGGTATCAATATCTTCAACCGATTTCACGGTCGCAATGCCACCCAATTCTTCGCGCTTGGGATGCACCGCCCAGATTTTTCCGGTGAAGCCCAATTCGCGCGTTCTGGTAATCGCGATGGCGCATTCATTGCCACCAATGAAGGCGATGGATTTTGGATTGAGTAATCGAGTGAGGGTCATGTATTCAGCTTAACAACAATGTTTGGGTGTTGGAGACGGAACATCCATGGCCGGGTTCTCATCAAAGAATCCCGACGGCATCCAATGAAAGCCAGCATAGACACAAGGCTGAACAGGCCAATCTTCAGGCCTCGACATGTGATGATAATTGAGTGTGTACCATACCACCACATCTTTCTGCTCCAACGAACGATCAGCCTTCGTCCAACGCGGAAGCCCATCACCGCCTGCATGTTGGTTGGGGTATTGGCCTGCTGGGTAGAGTTCATCAGCGGCAAAAGCAGTTGCCCAAAAATGTTTGAACATGAAGCCTGCACGTTTAGCCACAGGAGCATCGGGGTGGAGCAGCGGCACGGCGTTTATGCCTGGCACAAGTTTGTAGGACACGGGCTCGCCGTAAGCATTGAGGCTTTCGGTATTTTTCACTTTCCAATAACGCGCTGCATTCAAATCCATATTGCGTTGCGCTTCAAGTTCGCTGCGCAAAGGTGTTTCGGAAATTGCTATCGCGTTGCCATGCGGGTTTGTCTCACTCATTGGCTCGGCAGCAAAATTCATTTCAGAGACAGAATTGCGCGGGCCGTCAACGGCCATATCAAAACGGTAACTGAACACATGTTGATGCACAGACGCTTCAACACCGTGGGCTATTGCGCCACCATATTGCGATGGCTTGCCCAATGGGTGGGCGGTTCCAAAAGGAATGCCTGTGGCTTTTACTTCGGTGCCAATGGTTCCGTCCTGATAGAAATACCAGAAGAAGCCATAAACATAATTGCCGATGGTAGCGACGGAAGATACAACCAAGCGGCGGGAGCGTTTGACGGTTACATCATAATCGTAGGTATTGGTGAATTTCCATAGTGTGCCGAAATCTTCTTCATGCATACAAATGGCATTTTTAATATGTTGTGGTTTGCCGTGCCAATCATGCCGCCACGCATCGAAATAGAAAATATCACCCACACAATCACACCCAAGGGCGAGTGAATCGAGCAATTGTCCAATGCCATATTCGCCCGTGTCGAAAGCATTGCGCCGGTAATTGCCACCGCGCGGGTCGCCATAAGGCACGACCATTTCCGCCATCGAAGCGCGGTACATGATGGGGCGCAGCTTGCCTTTGTCGCGGTAACCGATCTCATGCAAAATCAAACCATCGCGCACATGAAACCCAACGCGAAATTCCCAATTCTGCCATTTCACCAACTTGCCTTCGACAGTAAAGCTGGCCCCTTCAGGCTGGGTGATCTCGAGCGGCTTTAAATCTTTGCGGGTGTTTTTGCCTTTAATCGGGGTTCCTTCAGGGGGCAGAGGCACCACGCCAAAATCATCAACGCGGATCACTTTCATCCGGCGCAGATCAACAACCGGGTGGAGATTTGCTAAATTGCGCTCGTAAGGATTATCGCCGGATTCATTTTGTACCCAGCAATGACAATAAGCGATACGTTCGCCTTCTTCTTGTTTGTATCCGAAATTTCCAGCAGCCCAACTTTCAACCAACACTTTACTCATATCGGTCACGCCTCGTAGCGCGCAGGCTGCAATGAATCTTGGATCGGCCTTGGCCACATCGCCACCCATAATAAATTCATCAATGCCGATGCGCGCTTGCATGCCGACGGCGTGTCGCCAGTTTTTGAGTTTGTTGGTAGCAAGCTCAACCACACCGTCCCAAGTCTGGCCAGATGCGGGGTCGTAGCAGCAGACAAAAGCTTCGCGGCGCGAGGTGTTGGTTTTGAGTTCTTCTTTTAAAGGTTCTTGCAATGCGATGGTTTCAAACCAGGCCGTGTTGGAAAGCCCGCCTTGTTCGTGCAGGCAGTTTGCGGCTTGCGCGATTTCGATGTCGTTCAGGGGATCGAGAGCGTGCACGAGGGTTATCCTCCCAACGGGCGTAAAAGCGCGCGGCTGATAATGTGTCGCTGAATTTCTGATGTGCCTTCCCAAATGCGCTCAACTCTTGCATCACGCCAAATACGTTCCAGCGGCAGGTCACTCATCAACCCCATACCGCCGTGAATCTGAATGGCTTCATCGGCGATCATGGCGAGGACTTCGGTTGATTTAAGTTTGGCCATGGACATATCCATTTCGGTGACTGTGCCTTGGTCAAATTTCCAAGCTGCTTCACGCGTTAGCAGTTCTGCGGCCTTCAACTCCATCGCCATATCGGCCAGTTTGAAACTCACGCCTTGGAACTTACCAATTTGTTGGCCAAATTGTTCGCGGTCTACGGCGTATTGAAGGGCCAGTTCGAGCGCGCGTTCTGAACGGCCCAAACATGTTGAGGCCACTTGCAAGCGAGTGGCACCAAGCCATGTGTTGGCCACTTCAAAGCCCTTGTGCAGTTCGCCAAGAATTTGTGATTTGTGAATGCGGCACTCATTGAATTCGAGAATTGAATTGGGATAGCCGCGATGCGAAACGTTTTTATAACCATCACGTACAGTAAAGCCTTTGCCGCCTTTGTCGACCAAGAATGCCGTTATTAATTTCTTTTTACCTCTCGGTGTTTCCTCTTCGCCGGTTGATGCAAAGAGCACCGTGAAATGTGCTTCTTCGCCGTGGCTGATGAAATGTTTTACGCCATTGATGACGAAATCATCGCCATCGGCCCGCGCAAACGTTTTCATGCCGCGCAAGTCTGAGCCAACGCCGGGTTCGGTCATGGCCAGGCAATCGACTTTTTCGCCACGCACAGCGGGCAGGGTGTAACGCTCGCGTTGCTCGGTGTTGCACGCCATTAAAATGTTTGAGGGGCGGCCCACACATGTCCAATGCAGAGCATAATTGGCGCGGCCCAATTCTTTTTCATAAAGACACCACGTTAAAGTATCGAGGCCAGCACCACCCACTTCTTCGGGCATGTTGGCAGCAAATAATCCGGCAGCGATTGCTTTGCCTTTCAATTCATCGCGCAGTTCTGGGCGCAGTATGCCAGTTTCCTCAACTTCCTTCTCATGTGGATAAAGTTCATTCGCAACGAAATCCTTCGTCGTCTTGATGATCATTTGTTGTTCTTCGGAGAGGGAAAAATCCATGATTGCTTTACTTTATGTGAAATGTTTCAGTGTGACCATCCACGCCGATGGCTTGGCCGGAAATCATGCGGGCGGCGGGGGAGGCGAGGAAGACGGCCATTGTGGCAATTTCTTCCGGCTCAACAAAGCGGGCGATGGATGAACCTTCGATGGTTTCCTTCTCGACAACGGCAAATGGCACGCCGCGCAAATCTGCCTCGCCTTGGATCACGCGGTTGATACGGTCACCGCGCACCGTGCCGGGGCAAATAGCGTTTGCGGTTACGTTGAAGGGACCAAGTTCAATGGCCAAAGATTTTGTGAGGCCGATCACCGCCCATTTGGATGCAGCATAGGGGGTACGATTGCCGAAACCGAACAAGCCTGCGGTTGATGACAGGTTTATAATGGTGCCGGATTGTTGCGCTTTGAATATGGGTGCCGTACGCCTTGCACACAGAAAATATGAATCGATGCCAACAGCCAAACATTCGCGCCATTCAGCAAAGTCGATATCGTCGATGGGTGCTGTGGGGCCCTTAATGCCAGCATTATTCACCATTACGTCAAGTCCGCCTAAATCTTCGAGCGCTTCATCGAACCATTCTTCGACTTGCGCCTCGGAAGTGACATCAACATGGGTTGCGCCGATTTCAGGAAACTCATCGCGAAAGGCTTCAAGAGCTGCTTCATTGACATCGCAGACGTGCACATGCGCACCTTCATCATGAAAGGCTTTGGCAATGCAGCGGCCAATGCCAGTGGCGGCGGCGGTGATCATGACGCGTTGTTGCATTTTTGGTTATCTTTTCCAAAGGAGTGATAAGACTAGAGACGTTAGGGCGATGGGCACACCGAAAATAAAAAACAGAAGTTCTGGGTATGCCTCATTTGGTCGGCCCATCAATACCCAAGCCGTGTTAGTAAAGGAGAAGAACAACACGACGCATAGCAGCGCTAAGCTCAGAATAATCAGAACCGGCCGAGTTCCAATTTTGACGCCCTTGGCCATCGTGTCGTTCACTTTTTCTTTCCGCGCTTCTTCTTCATCTCTTTGTCTAAAACCAAGCCCGACCCAATCTTGTGCTTCTTAAAAAGCTTCATCATATCCACCAAGATCGCATTACGCTTGGCTTCGATTTGCGCAACCGAGCGTCCGGCGGCTTGGGCGTCGGTGCCTTCGATGAGACGGGTTTCCAAGGCGTCATTCCACTTCGGGAAACCGAGATCAGTCCAAGGCAGGGCCAATGTTGGATCAAACTGTTTTATAAAATCGCGCATGCCGCCAGGGCCGCCACCAACGTGATAGGTCAGAAACGAGCCCATAAACGCCCAGCGCATTCCGGCGGAGTAAACAATCGAATCGTCGATGTCGCCCGTTGTGCCAATGTCTTTATCGAGGATGTGCAATGCTTCGCGCCACAGGGCTTCTTGCAAGCGGTCACAAATATAACCTTCGATTTCTTTTTTCAATCGCAGCACTTGCATGCCGATTGATTCAAAATAAACGCCTGCGCGATCCATGGTGTCTTTGGAGGTCTGCTTGCCGGGAACAGTTTCGACTAGAGGCAGCAAGTAAACCGGATTGAACGGATGGCCGATGATTACGCGTTCGGGGTGTTTGCACTCGGATTGCAAATCGGTCGGCAAGAATCCTGAGGACGAAGATGAGATGATCACATCCGGATTTGCGATTGCATCAATATCTTTGAACAGTTTGATTTTGAGGTCTTTGCGTTCGGGTGCTGCTTCATGGATGAATTGGGATTTGGACGCCATTACAGCAAGGTCAGTTGTGAAGCTGAGTTTGCCCTTTTTCTTGGGTTTGCCGAGCAGGCTTTCCATTGAAGGCCAAGCCACTTTAATCGCGGCTTTGAGTTTTGCTTCGGTGGTGGGCGATACGTCATAGGCGATAACATCAAAGCCACGGATGAGAAGCCTTGCCGCCCAACCCGCTCCGATGAGGCCTGTGCCAGCGATGCCGACGGTTTTGATTTTCATTTCTTCAAGCCCAAAATCACGCGGCCTTCATCAGGTGTCGCAACCTTTGTTCCCAAAATCTCGATGATCTTCACCGCGCGTTCAACCAGCGTGCCGTTTGATGCAAACACGCCCTTATCGAGATAGAGATTATCTTCTAGCCCCACCCGCACATGGCCGCCCAGCAGCACGGCTTGCGCCACGGCTGGAAATTCATTGCGGCCAATACCAAAGGCTGCCCAGACAGCACCCTCTGGCATTTGTGATTTTTGATAGGCCATAGTTTCGGTGTTGAAGGGCGCACCCCATGGGATTCCGAGGCAGAGCTGATAAAGTGGTGGCCCATCGATCAGGCCTTCTTTCACCATCTGATTGGCGAACCACAAGTTTCCAGAGTCAAAGATCTCCATTTCAGGCTTCACGCCGTAAGATTTGATCAGTTTGGCTTGCTCACGCAATTGCGTTGGGGTTTGGATCATGATGGATTGGCCATCGCCAAAATTCAGTGTGCCGCAATCCAGCGTGCAGATTTCCGGGCGCAGTTCTTTGATGTGAAGCAACCGTGTGGCTGGGCCAACCAAATCTGTGCCTTCGCCCCATTTCATAGGCTCTTCGCCGTCGCCCACCATAAGATCGCCGCCCATGCCAGCGGTGAGGTTAATGATCACATCGGTGTTCTTGGCGCGGATGCGTTCCATCACTTCGGCATAAAGGTTTACATCGCGGGTGCCTTTGCCGGTTTTTAAATTGCGCACGTGGCAATGGACAATCGTGGCACCAGCGGAAGCTGCTTCGAGTGCTGAATTGGCTATTTGTTCCGGTGAGACGGGAATGGCTGGGTGTTTGCCCACAGTATCGCCTGATCCGGTGACGGCGCAGGTGATGATGACTTTTGATTGCATGGCGTTTCTCCTAGTTGGGAGATTAGTTGAACTGAGCCAAAATGGCAGAGGGAAAACGCCTGAGACCACCGAATTTCCGACACTGGTTTGACGTTGGCACTTTTCTTGCGTTTCTGTTAGATATGATTCACTGGGCGGGGGCCTTTGATGGAGCGTCTCATGAAATTTGGAATTTTAGTCACGGCTGGCCTTTTGGGGCTCACGATGATGTTTGGAGGCGCGCAAGCCGCTGAACAGACTTTTGCTAAACCTAAAGCTGGCCCTTTTATGATTGATTGGTGCCTGCAATGGGGCGCTTTGTGTGGCAAGCCTGCGGCGGATAAATTTTGCCAGACCAAGGGCTATGTGCAGTCAAATGATTTTGTTGAGGCGGTTGATATTGGTGCCTCCACCCCAACCATCGTTCAAGGCACGGGGCAAGTTTGCAATGACCCGACCTGTGATGGCTTTACTTATCTGACTTGCGTAAAACCCGATGCGCCGCCACCCGTGCCGCCACCAGGTGGTGGAGGTGGTTCCGGCGGAATAGAAAAGACTTACAATAAGCCAAAGCTCGGTGGTTACCGTGTCAACTATTGTGAAACCAAAGGCATTGGCTGCGGCCAAGATGCGGCTGACGCGTTTTGTGATGCCAAGGGTTATGATGACGCTTCAGACTTCGAGCAATCATCGCCTGTGCCACCCGGTGTGAAGCCTTCACGTTTCATCGGCAATGGCAAGATTTGCAAAGGACCAGGTTGTTATGCGTTTAATTCTATCACCTGCGAAAACCAACCATAGCTGAAATCGGGGCGGGTGTTTAAGCACCCGCCTGCCAGTTCTTGATGACTTCAAGCGGATAAAGTAGCATGATGATATTCAGCGTTAGATTGTCTCTGATCACATAGAGCGCCAGTAACTCCATTGCGACAGCGGCTGCAAAGGTGATTTTCCAAGGCAGTTTGGATGCGATGAAAAAACCTATGATCATAAAGCCTATGTCGCTGGTTGAATTGATGATGCTATCGCCAAAATAATCCAATGAGATTGTGCCCTCACGGTAGCGATTGATGATGAAAGACGAGTTTTCGAGAAGCTCCCAACCGCCTTCAATCAATGTCGCCAACCCAAGCCGCCACGCCATCGAAGCGCGCCGCATGACGAGATAAGTCAGCCCATAAAACAGAAAGCCGTGGATAATGTGTGAGAGCGAATACCAATCGGCAATATGTTGAGAATTGTCAGCGCTGTTGACTACGCCTTCCCAGAGTTTGACGTAACCGCATTTGCATATGAGCAAACGGCCTTGTGCGTATTCAATTATGCCAACGGCGACAACGACAACGGCGATGGGAAGATAGGGGATGATTTTTTTCATGCCCGAGTTTTTAAATGGGGATCGTTAATTTTTAGACTAATTCAACGAGCATTGAACTCTGATTATCTTCGATGTAACTATCACCTAGATCGTCATGCCCGCGAAAGCGGGCATCTGCGTTTCAACGGCAAAAAAACATAGATTCCCGCTTTCGCGGGAATGATGTGGTGTTGGGTAATAGATTTACTCTAACTTAATCCCATCTTACGCATCAACGCTTGGAATCTCGACCATTTGCACGCCCGCGATTTTCCAACTGCCATCGGGTTGTTGTTGCATCGCATAAACCGCCTCATAGCGTTTGCCGTTGGTGGCGGTAATGATCACGTGTTGGGCTGGCCGTCCCAAGCTATCTGTAGCAAGATCGCCGAATACATATTTGGTGTTTTTGTAAATTGGCTCATAGCCGCGCTTGACCATGCCCATGAAAATTTCGGCGTTGGGAAAGATGCCTTTGACGATGGGCGCGGCAAAGGAATAAGCTGTTTGGCCATCGTCCTTCTTGAAGGCCTCGAGCTGGCCGGAAATCACCGCTTGAAAGGCTGATTGGTCGGCGGTTTCAGCGTGGGCTGGGGCGAGCAGAAGAACGAACAACAGGGCAGAGACAAGAAATCTAATCATGATTGACCTCGCTTTGGAATATGATGTCTTGCATTTGGTACGCTGGCAAATCACAATTGGTTTAGGAGCATCATTATGGATCATTCAGTTTTAGAAACGGCAGCGGATTGGTTGGGGGAAAAGCGGCAGGTGGCTTTGGCGACGGTGATAGAAACCTGGGGATCAGCCCCGCAGCCCATTGGCAGCCAATTGGTGATTGATGGGGATGGCAATTTCATGGGCTCGGTTTCGGGTGGCTGTGTTGAGGGTGCCGTGATTACCGATGCGCTGGATGTGATGAAAACCGGCGAGCCTCGGATTTTGGATTTTGGTGTGGCAGACGAGACGGCTTGGAAAGTGGGGCTGGCTTGCGGCGGTAAAATTCGGGTTTATGTGGAGCCACTTTTGTGAAGGCTGAAATACTAAATGCGATTTTAAATGCGCGTAAAAATCGCCTTTCAGTTGCGGTATTCACTGAGCTGAGTTCGGGGTTGCAGCATATTGTAGCGCGGGCGGACGCTGATGAAGCTTTGGATAAGCGGTTCAGGTTTGATCAATCGGGCATTGAGAAATCCGAAGCAGGCGAAAGCTTTGTGGCCATCCACAATCCGCCTCTGCGGCTGGTCATCATTGGCGCGGTTCATATTGCACAAAGCATTATCCCTATGGCGCAGGCCGCCAATTATGATGTGACAGTAATTGACCCGCGTGGGGCTTTTGCCACGGGTGCGCGATTTCCGGGTGTAACGTTGATCGAAGATTGGCCACAAGATGTTTTGCCGAAGCTTGGGCTTGATGCGCGAACTGGATTTGTGGCGCTGACCCATGATCCGAAGATTGATGACCCCGCGCTTGATTTGGCTTTGCGATCGGAAGTGTTTTACATCGGCGCTTTGGGGTCAAAGAAAACCCAAGCTTCGCGCATGGAGCGATTGAAGGCTTCGGGATTTGATGAAGCTGCTTTGGCCCGCATTCATGGCCCGATTGGGTTGAAGATTGGGGCCGTGGGTGCACCCGAAATTGCAATATCAATCATGGCGGAAATGACCCAATCACTGCGGCTGGGCGGATAATGAAATTTGGTTCGTTTGCGGTTGAAGACACTTTGGGCTGTGTTCTCGCGCATGCCGTGAAAATTGGCCCTTTCACTTTGAAAAAAGGCAAAATCCTATCGCAGGCAGATATTGATTCCTTGCATGCCGAAAATGTGAAAACCGTTATTGTTGCGCGGCTTGATGCAGATGATGTGCCTGAAGACGAGGCGGCGCGGCGATTATCAATCGCCATGAGTGGTCGGGACACAACAGCTCAAGAAGCATTTACGGGGCGTGCCAATATTTATGCAGAGCGGTCCGGTGTGTTGTGTGTGGACCTCGAACGTCTGCGCGCAATCAATCATCTGCATGAGAGTTTGACGATTGCGACGTTACCCGCTTTTGCGCGCGTGGGGCGACGGGATATGTTGGCTACTGTTAAAATTATTCCGTTTGCAACACCGGGTGAAGTTTTAGAAAAAGCATTGGTCATTGTGGGCGAGAAGCCTTTGATTTCGGTTGCCGCGTTTAGATCTCTACGCGTTGGGTTGATCATCACAAGTCTGCCGCATACAAAAGATTCGATTATAGGCAAATCTGAAACGGCCATTCGTGACCGCGTCACTTCATTGGGTGGCAACTTATCTCAAGTGGTCGTTTGCGATCATGGGCAAGATGTTTTGGCGCATGAAATCCGAAAGCTGAATGACGTCGATTTGATTTTGCTGTTTGGTGCATCTGCGATTGTTGATCGCGCGGATGTAATTCCCGCCGCGCTGGTGGATGCAGGCGGTTTCGTCAAACATGTGGGCATGCCTGTTGATCCGGGTAATCTCCTTATGTTGGGCTCGCTTGGCTATACGCCCGTGATTGGCGTTCCATCATGTGCGCGTTCGCCTAAGACGAATGGTTTTGACTGGGTGCTTGAGCGCTTGATGGCGGGCATTGATGTTGCGTCTTCTGATCTGATGGATATGGGGGCAGGCGGGTTGCTGGCCGAAATTAAGTCGCGACCGCAGCCGCGCGAGGGCCAGACCTCGACGATGGTTGCACCTCGTATTGCTGCCGTCGTTTTGGCGGCGGGGCTTTCAAGCCGGATGGGTTCGAACAAGTTGCTCGCTGATCTTGATGGGCAAACATTGATCCAGCACACGATTGAGCGTTTGAGCAAAGCTACTGTTGATGAGTTGATCGTTGTAACGGGGCACCAGGCAGCGAAGGTGCAAGCCGCATTGATGGGTCATAAAATTCGCTTTGTTTACAATGCAGATTATGCGGGAGGGCTTTCAACTTCAATCAGGGTGGGAATTGCAGCGGTTCAAGATTTTGATGCCGCGTTTGTGTGTTTGGGCGATATGCCTTTAATTGAAGCGGCTGATTTGAACCGAATGATTGCTGCTTTCAATATAGTCGAGGGGCGGTCGTTGGTGGCACCCGTGCTCGGTCGCAAATTAGGAAACCCAGTTTTGTGGGGGCAGGAACACTTTGCTGATTTGATGGCACTAAACGGTGACCGAGGTGCGCGAAGCCTGGTTGAAGCACGACGTGATCAGATTGTTGAAATTGCTGTTAGGCATGATGGCATTTTACTGGATGCTGATACGCCGGAAGCTTTGGCGGAAATAAAAGCGAAATTAAAATAGAAATCTCAAATCAATTGCAAATTTCTGAAGCTCACATGGCCTTTGCGGCCTATGATAATATGGTCGTGAATGAGAATGCCAAGCGGATGCCCAGCGGCTACGACTTTTTTGGTCATTTCAATATCGGGCATGGACGGCGTTGGGTCGCCCGATGGGTGGTTATGCACCATGATGATTGCGGATGCTGAAAGCTCAAGTGCGCGCTTGATCACTTCGCGGGCGTATACTGGTGTGTGATCGACACTACCGGTTTGTTGCACTTCATCGGCGATCAACTGATTTTTTTTGTCGACGAACAACAACCTAAAACTTTCGGTTTCGGCAAACGCCATGGCGGCGTGACAATAGTCGATGATGGCTTTCCAACTGCTGAGCAAAGGGCGATTGATAACTTTGCCGCGTGACAAGCGCAATGCCGCAGCTTGAATTAATTTGATTTCGGTGGCCACTGCGGGGCCTACACCTTTGACTTCCATTAAGCGCTCAGGCTCGGCACTGACCACTTCAGCAAACGAGCCAAACCTGGCGATTAATGCTTTAGCGATAGGTTTGGTATCGCCGCGTCTGATGGCGCGGAACAAAACCATTTCGAGCAATTCATAATCAGGCAAGGCATCTGTTCCACCAATCTCAAAGCGTTCGCGCAAACGCTCGCGGTGGCCCAAAAAACTTGCCTGATTGGTGGCATCTTCAAGGCCTTTGGCCATATCAGATTTTTGCCGTTGGGCGATCAAGCCCCTTGGGCGAAAGCGTGAAAATTTCACAGCCTGTTTCAGTCACACCAATGCTGTGTTCGAATTGGGCCGAAAGTGAACGATCTCGCGTGACGGCAGTCCACCCATCGCTCAGAATTTTAACGTGTGGCTTGCCCAGATTAATCATTGGCTCAATGGTGAAGAACATGCCGGGTTTAAGTTCAACGCCTTCGCCGCGCTTGCCATAATGAAGCACATTGGGATGATCATGAAACACTTGGCCCACGCCATGACCACAAAAATCGCGCACCACCGAGCACCGCTCTGCTTCGGCATAGGCTTGAATGGCGTGCCCAATGTCGCCCAAATGAGCACCCGGTTTTACTTCTGCAATGCCCAACATGAGGCTTTGGTAAGTGACATCAATCAAGCGCTCTGCCGCGCGGCTAATCTCGCCCACTGCATACATGCGGCTGGCATCACCATGCCAACCATCGACGATGAAGGTCACATCGACATTCACGATATCGCCTTCGCGCAAAGGCTTATCATTGGGGATGCCGTGGCAGACAACATGATTTATTGATGTGCAGCAGGCCTTCCGATAGCCGCGATAATTCAGCGTGGCTGGCAATATTTTGTGAGTGGCCGCAAAATCCATAAAGAATTCGTCAATCACTTCGGTGGCCACGCCTATTTTAACGAGTGGCCCAACCGCGTCCAAAGCGACAGCCGTCAAATGGCCAGCCTTGCGCATAGCTTCGAAATCTTCTGGCTTGTGCAGTTTGATGCGTGGTGAAGTTTGTGTTTTGGTCATGGTATCATTTTGTCAGGGGTTTGCGTTTTGGTCAATGTATGGCAGAGCGTGTTGAAAAGCGAGATTTGAAATGACACAAGCCCCAACCGCCGCAGTTCTTTTGATTGGTAATGAAGTCTTATCTGGGCGTACCAAAGACAAAAATCTAGGTTTTATTGCGGATTATCTATCAGCGCTGGGCATTGATTTGATGGAAGCGCGGGTTATTGCTGACGATGAGAACGATATTGTTGCGGCGGTGAATGCGCTGCGGGCACGCTATACTTATGTTTTCAGCACTGGCGGCATTGGGCCGACCCATGATGATATTACGGCTGATTGCATGGCCAAGGCGTTTGGCGTGGGTATTTCACACCATCCAGAGGCTGTAGAGATTTTGACGGCCTATTTTAAGGAAATGGGACGCGAGGCTAATGAAGCGCGCATGCGCATGGCGCGGGTGCCTGAAGGGGCGACATTGATCAATAATCCGGTTTCAAAGGCACCAGGGTTCCGGATTGGCAATGTGTTTGTGATGGCAGGTGTTCCCAAAATTATGCAAGCGATGATGGATGCTTTGGCACCTCAGCTTGTGACAGGTGTTGTGGCGAAGTCGATAACGATTGAGTTTCAAGGTGGGGAGGGCGATGTGGCCAAGCCGCTTGGCGCTATTCAAGACCTTTTTCCCACCGTCACAATCGGATCATATCCATTTGAGTCACCGCAAGGCTTTGCAACAAATCTGGTGTTGCGCTCGCGGGATGCAGGGGAATTGGAAAACGCAGCTCAAACAGTTGTAACCATGGCCGAGGGCTTGCGCTTGGACGGCAAAGCACGCGGCTGGAAAAGGCTTTAAGCGGCTAAAGCCTTTTTCACTTTTTCGGTTAGGTCATTGCGCGTGAATGGCTTGTTCACCAGTTCAATTGTGTCTGGCAAATCATTCATTTGACGCACAGAGCCTGGCGCATAGCCCGACATAAATAGAATTTTGAGCTCGGGTCTGATTTTAATTGCTTTGGCCGCAAGCTCTGGGCCGTTCATACCACCGGCCATAATGACATCTGAGAGCACCAGATCAATATCGCGTTGATCATCGATCATCTGCAAACCTTCATGGCCGTTTGTGGCGGTGATCGTTTCAAAACCCATTTCTTCGATCATGGCGGCTGCAACTTCGCGTACTGAGCTGTTATCTTCCACCACAAGGATTTTCATTTTACGAGACGGAAGTGTTGGCGGGGCTTCAACCGTCGTGGCACCCAGCTCACGCATCAAGTGTTCCTGAAGCTCTGCGGGGCGCTTTATGACATCAATTTTTGTTGAAGCTGTGAGTTTGGGCAAATAGAGCTTTACTGACGTGCCGTGGCCGACCTCGGAATAGATTTTAACATGGCCGCCTGATTGTTTGACGAAACCGTAAATCATTGAAAGGCCCAATCCTGAGCCAGCTTCAGGGCCTTTTGTTGTGAAGAACGGTTGGAAGACTTTCTCAATATTTTCGGGCGCAATTCCCGACCCCGTGTCAGTGACTGAAATTTCTACATAGTCACCGGGTGTTACTTCTTCGTGGGATTGCGCATATGTGCTGTCTAAACTGCGGTTTGCGCTTTCAATGATGAGGCTGCCACCTTTTGGTGCCATGGCATCGCGTGCATTGATCGTGAGATTGAGGATGGCGGTTTCCAGCATTGTCTGGTCAACTTTAACTGGCCACAAATCTTCGGTTGGAATGAACTTAATCTCGACCGTTGCGCTTACTGCCTGTTTCAACATATCTTGCATATTGAAAAGCAGATCATTGACCGAGAGTTCTTTGTTTTGCAATGTTTGCTGACGTGAGAAGGCCAACATCCGGCGTGTGAGATCGGAGCCTTTTTCGGACGCATCGATGGCAGCGCGAATACGTTTGAGTGCGCGCTCGTCACCTTTTACCAACTGTTCAACCAATTGCAGATTGCCCATAACGACCATCAGCAGATTGTTAAAATCATGCGCAATGCCGCCTGTGAGTTGGCCCACAGCTTCCATCTTTTGAGCCTGTTGGAATTTGTTTTCCAAGGCTTTGCGTTCAGTTACGCATTGACAGGCACCGAAAACGGATTCGATTTCACCGTTAGTGCCGCGTTCTGGATCCATGGTGACCTGAAAATATTCGAGTTCACCAGACTTCTTTTTAACTGAGATTTCGAGATTTTTAATCTGCTTGCCGATTTTGGCAAGCTCAATGCCTTCGACGAATTTTTCGCGGTCGCCCGGTTCGATCATTTTGATGAAGGTATCGAGATTGGGATGTACCATCGCATTGGCGAGGCCGAGAAGTGCTGCCATTTCAGCTGTGAGCCTCGATACACCGCTTTCAACGCGCAGTTTAAAACTGCCAAGATGAGAGACCGCTTGGGTGCGTTTCAACATCAATTCTGAATTTTTGAGGCGTTCGAGCGTGATCATTTGATCATCAATGTTGCGACAGAGGCCAACAACTTTCGTTGGTTTTCCCGAGGCTGGATCACGGATTAAGCCTGCGGCAGTTTCAATCCATGCATAATTTCCAGCGCTGGTGCGTACACGGTAACGCGTCTGAAAAATATCATTTCCAAATTGCGCATTTTTAATTTTCAGATCGATGGCTTTTTCAACATCTTCGGGGTGAATGCGCGAATTAAATCTCACGAAATTCAAATCGCCGTCCTGTTCGCCGAATATTTCCAACATTTCAGCCGAGTTATAAGTTTCGCCTGTTTCGTAATTGTGATCCCAGAGTGCATAGCCGCCCGAGCGTAAGGCCAATTGCAAACGGGTTTCGTTGTTCATTGCGCTCATGGCCTGTTCAAGGCTGGCGTTTTGACCAATTAACAAGATTGAAGTTGTTGACGTATCTTCCCAAGTCTGGCTCCGGAACATGGATTTCACGTGGTTGCCGAGCGGCGGCGTATAGCTGATTTCAATTTCGGGAGCAGCGTTTGAATCAGCACTTGGTGGCATATGGCGGGCGGAAACTAACCCGGTGCCAAATTTCATAAGGGATTTACCAACAATGTCTGATTTTTGGCAATTCCAGCGGCGCAAAAGGGCTGTTGAAACATCTTTGATAACGGCTTCTGGCATTGCGATGTGCAAAATTTCGGTATTTGCTATTTCGAAAGCGTTAATAAGCGCGTCAATCATATGGTTCAGCCTGTTTCAGATCGATTATGTCACCATCATCGCTAGAAAGTATGAAACAAGTGTTGATCAAATGGTTGCCATTGCAATGAATTGTGCAAATTGTCATAGAACGTTAAATGAAGTTGGGGTGTGATGATGGACGAGAAGTGGCAAAAGAGTTTCCCTGTGTCTTGGGATCAGTTTCACCGTGATGCACGGGCGTTGGCTTGGCGGCTCTCGGCTGCTGGGCCTTTCAGGGCGGTTGTTGCAATTACCCGTGGTGGATTGGTTCCTGCTGCGATTGTGGCGCGCGAACTTGGCATTCGGGTTATCGAAAGTGTGTGTGTTGCCTCTTATGACTATGATAAACAAGGTGAAATTTTAGTTTTGAAACCTGTCTCACTCGATATTGTCGGCTCTGATAAAGGGGCAGGCGTTTTGATTGTTGATGATTTGGTGGACACGGGGGCCACAGCCAAGCTTGTGCGCGAGATGATGCCAAAGGCTCATTTTGCGACGGTTTATGCCAAACCTCAGGGTCGGCCTTTGGTTGATACATTCGTGACTGAGGTTAGCCAAGATACTTGGATTTATTTGCCTTGGGACATGGGGTTGCAGTTCAGCCCGCCGATAGGCGACCGCGCTACGGCCTAGCTAATCATTCTGATAATCGGCGATTCGGCCTTCTAGTTTTTCTAAAAACTGAATTTGTACAGGATGAAATAACTTCGCCTGTTTGATGAGGCCTTTTTGAATTCGACCGCTTTTGGAATTACGCAATGCATCGGCGATGAGTTTGTAGTTTTTTGAAAATGACAGATATTCGGGAGTGGCGGCCAAAAATTCGTCACCAAAGACCACGTGTATCGGCGTTTTGGTTTTTTTGCCTCTTACGAAAACTGCGCCCGCGCCCAATATTGCGAGTAATTTCGTCTTGGGTTGAATTTGGCCAGCTATAACGATGTTATGGCCTATTTGTTTGCACAGGCCTTCAGCGCGCGAAGCGAGGTTTACGGTTTCGCCCAATACGGAATAATCAAAGCGTTCCAACGAACCCATATTTCCCACAATCGCGCTGCCAGTGGCCAAGCCAACCCTCACCGATACTGGCCAAAGACCGTGGGGCTTGAGCCGTTCTTGGTTGATTTCGTCGGCATTAAACTCGGAAATTCTATTCTGAATTTCGAGTGCTGAAAGACATGCCAGATATTGGTGATCACTTTGAGCAATTGGCGCGTTCCAAAAGGCCATCACGGCGTCACCGATAAATTTATCAATCGTGCCTCCCTTGGCTAATATTCCGGCACTGCAAGTGCTCAGCAGAGTGTTGACTGTTGCAACCAACTCTTCAGGCTTCAAGCTCTCGCCCATCGGCGTGAAGTTCTGAATGTCGACGAACATCACAGTGACTTCGCGCGTTTCACCGCCAAGTTTCAAAGCTTGCGGATTATTTTCAATTTCGACCAATATCGATGGCGCCACATAGTGGCTGAAAACATTACGCAGCATTCGGCCATCGCGGTCAGTGATAAGTAGCTTGAATGCAATTGTTGCGAGATAGATGGTAGCAACGCTGAGGATCGGGAATGTCAAATCGATCAACAATCCAAAATGTAGAAAGGAATATGCCGCCGTCATAAGCAGGCTCGAAACCATGGCAAAAAGCCCAACGATCATCGCCATGGGGCGGAGGAGTGCAGTGCCTACAGAAATTAAAAGACCAACCAATCCTACAAACAGCAACTCGAAATAATAATTCAGATCTGATCTTTTTAGAAAAGAACCCGACAAGATTTGCTGTATGGCTTGGGCGTGAACTGACACGCCCGGGATGGCTTCGCCCAAGCTTGAAGTTTTGGTGTCTTGCAGGCTGGTAGCTGATGTACCCACCAACACAATGTTATTGGCAATGAGGGAGCGTAAAGCTTCTCGATCAGTTCCGCTAATAACACGTTCGGCCGACACATAGGTCTCAGCTGCATTGTGGGAATAATAGATTGTGAGTTGACCATCGTCGCCGACCGGAATTTCAAGCTCGCCAACCCGTATCGAGTTTATTACATTCTCAGTATTGGGTGCACCGTTTACAACATAAGTGTCTGCACCTTGGGCAACACGCAAAGTTTCAAGGACCAAACTTGGATAGTAAGATTTACCATCCGACATAATGAGTGGGATCTGCCTTGCGGTTCCCTGTTCGCGACGAAAATCAATGTTGATGAGCCCAAGCCCATCGGCGGATTTTTCGAGAATATCAATATTGGGGTGAACCAAAAAAATCGAGGGTACAGCATTCAGCGCCGGTAACCCTGTTTGGGCAAAACCTGCCTTTGTCGCTGCAGGTTTTGCTGTGGCACCCAAACCACCAGCGTAAGCCAAAACCACGCGCCGACCGGAAATGGCTTTTGCAAAGATTTGGTCGTTGTTCGGCAAAGGTATTGAAGGATTGATAGCCGTCGGGCCAAGCAGCTGCTTGATTGCTGGATCACTCAAAATGCGGTCTGGCGATAGTCGGTCTGGTTCGGGGAAAATAATATCAAAGGCAATCGCCGCAGCTCCTAACTCATTAAGTTCGTTTACAAGTTTAGCGAGTTCAGTGCGCGGCCAGGGCCATTGTCCGAGCTTTTTAAGTGATGCTTCATCGATATCGACAATGCGCACTGGAAGGGCAGTTTGACTCTGTCTCGGCCATAAGCGTTGCATCGTGTCAAAACCAGCACCGCGCATTGTGGACAGCGTGATTGGGTCCATGATCCGCAGAAAGATCAAAAGTGTCGTAACTAAAAACCCAATCAGCAGCGAAGGAAGCAGACGATTTTTTAGCATGTGAGAATTACTGACAGCGGCTGCTCGAGAGAGTTAACTTTCCTTTGCAGCTTGCTAACAGAGAAAATCAATTTTGCCTGCTGATGGTTATTGGTTGGAATTCCATGGGATGATTGCCAATCAACTAGTTTTTCCCTCTTTGCCTTGGTGGTGGGGCATCTTGACCGCTTTTGCCATCGCGTTCTGGCGGACGATCTGGCGTCGTTGAATTGGTTTTCACGTTTTTGCAGGCAGTGACGTCCAAGCGAAATTGGGCTCCCAGTGACGATTGGTTCAAAATATAAGGCAAGTGACCTTTCAGTCTGCTGGCAAGTGTTCCCTCGGTTAGTTTTTTTGCACCGCCATTTTCTGTTGTGCCTATTTCGCATTGCGGATTCAAATCAACGCAAGCTTTTGAACCAAGCTTGTTGCAAAGCCGCACTTTGCCTTTCAGAACGGCGACACCCGTCGCATTTTGCACCCAAAAATCAAAACCTGTACCGCGGATGCCAATCGTGGCATTGGCGGTTTGAATGTCGTAGGCTTTTTTGGGGCTTTTGCCAGTAATGAAACGGAACGTGCCACGCAGTGCCTTTATCGAGAAATCTTGCGCTGAGCTGCCATCACCTTGCATTAGGTATTTACTGATCACGAGTGATGAACTGGGGCCGACGACGAGCTTGGTGCCGTCGTTAAAAAGTATTTGCGCATTTCCCGATGTAACAGTGATCTTATCTTGTTCGAATATGTCGGCTTCTGCAACCAGTGTTCTGTCCCCGCCCGGGCCAGACGATGTGGGGCTACCGACGACCGCAACGACCTTTGCAATAGGGTCTGCGAAAACCGATAAAGTCATTCCGACCAGTGCAACTAAAAATACCAACAAAAAACGACTAGTCATCGCCGAACTCCAGCTCTTTCGAGCCCCCTGAAGTTATTTCTAATCTTCTCTTTGTTGCTTGGCAAGCGCCGTTGCTATGGTTAAAAACCCGAATGATGGATAACGCTCAAGTCACTTCGGCACTTCTTGTGGTCGGTTTTTTGCAATTGAAGCATTTCATTTGTGATGGCCCATTGCAGACTTTGGCCATGGTAAAAAGTAAATCGATTTACGGCGCGCCACTTGGCATTTTGCATTCGGCTTTGCACGGGCTTGGAACAGGGCTGGTGTTTCTCATCGCTACTTTTTCGCCCATTATAGCGATTGGACTAGCGGTTCTCGATTTTACGATTCATTATCATGTGGATTTCACCAAGGAAAATATTATCAAATATTTCGGGTGGAACACCAATAATGCACAGTTCTGGTGGGCCTTGAGCGCAGACCAAACTATTCACCAATTCACATATCTTTTGCTTTATATATTAGCTGTTAAGGTCTGACGGGTTGATCTGCGAGAACCTTGCGCGAATTTGAACGGCGCATTTTCTGCGCTAAATCTCGGCCGAGAACTTGGTACAATATGCCATTCAATTGCCTGTCGCGTGCCACAACTTTGGCAAGGCGCATTTTTGAAAAGACGATTACCCGCGATGGTTCATCGACAGTCACTCTTGCATTTGCAGGATTTCCAGTGAGGTAAGCAATTTCGCCGACAAACGATCCGCTTTCGAGATAAGTGATAAAAGAACCATCAACCTCCACATTGGCCCGGCCTTTGAACAGAAAATAAAGTGCATCGACGGGAGCGTCTTGTCTTGTCAAAGTTTCGCCCGGCTCGAAATTTTTCCAGTCGGCAGCGCGCAGAAGTTTGGCAATTTGCGAATCATCCAGTCCTTCAAAAGCGTGGCGCAATGCTGGGGCTTCTTCGCTAGGAAGCGTTGATCTGATGCGGTCTCGCACCAGCCAGATCAGTTCATACAAGTTGATGATTATAAAAATCGCGTCCCAGGCAAGGCCTGGATAACCCGTGCCGGAGATGCGGAAATAAAGGATTTCGAGAAAAAGGCCAATAACAGCGCAAACCCGCAACCAAAATATATTGGTGAGAAAATATGAGATTGCCAGCACGACATAGGCCATGTGGGCGGTTAAGTAGGCTGGTTCGAAGAACTGATCCATTTCTCACTCAAAGTTGGGCACATCAAGATCACGCGATGAACAGTGCTTGTCAAGCACATGTGCCTCGCCTATCAGGGCATCGCTGATTGTGCGGGCGTGGCGTAATGGTAGCCGCAACGGACTTAAAATCCGTAGGAAGAAATTCCGTGGGGGTTCGAATCCCCCCGCCCGCACCAACTGCTTGTTAGTACGGCTACTAACAGATGGAGATCAGGAGTGGTCTACCTCTATTGCCCATGGCAAGGTAGTTGCCGCTGCATTGTGCTCCACCTCGTTGCCACTGGCGGGGATGGATCGCACTTCTGACCGACAATGAAGTTAATCCATTTATTCAAGACAGTCCAATTTTTGCACCTCTATGGGGCAGGGCTCGTCCGCAATCCGCGTTGTCAGCAGACAAATTGCGGTCTCCATGTGAGGTCTCAAACAGGCCAATAGCACAAATCCATAGTGTATTAGCTTTGCTTGATTACGTGTGTCGACGAAGATTGGAATGTTCGTCAGCCATTTGTCTGGGGTTCGACACTGTTTAGGCTGCAAATGCGGATTAGCCAGTTTCCGTCGATCTGGCGATCAAGGATGTTGAGTGATGTGCCATCTCCTGTGAACTGACCTTCAGAATAAGTTGCCAGACACCATGCCGGATTATCAGAACTGCCCGCATGAACAATAGTTAGTTGTTTGTCGCCGCCTCCGTCTTGGGTCCAGATCTCATGGAGCGCCTCTATGGCAGGACGGCCGCGAGCCGGGGGCGCATATGGAGAATACAATTCCCCGTTAGGGGTAAACATAGCCGCGCAAGCACCCGCATCAATTGCCCGATAGGCGGCGTATGCGTCAAACAGGCTCTGCAAGTCATCGCGGATTGACATGGGACCTCCAAAAAAAGTCGAGATACTCATTTGCTTACAAGAGTAGTCAACGCATCGCTAGAGCGGAGTCACCTTAACGTGAATCGATTTGGGATTCCCAAATCAGGTTTGATCTGATTCAAAGTGTCGGCTGGATGGAGGTTGGCAGGGATGGAACAGGTATATTCGATCAGGTTTCGCAAAAAGGTTGGGGCTTTTGCGTTGAAGCACGGTTCGTCCGGCAAGGCGTCCGAAACCTATGAGGTGAGCCGGGCCTCGGCGGTGCGCTGGCAGCGCAGCTGCGCGATACTGGCAAAATCACGGTCGGAAAGATTGGCGGGCACCGCAAGCCGATCCTTGAGGGCCAGGAAGACTGGCTTCGATCGAGGATGCTGCAAGGCGCACATGTGACCTTGAAGCAAGTGCGCGGCGAGCTTGCCGGGCGCGGACTTATTGTGAGCCATGGTGCACTGTGGAACTTCGTGAAGCGGCTGGGTCTCAGCTTCAAAAAAAACCGTTCACGCCGAGGAAGCCACAAGACCTGATGTCGCCAGAAAGCGCAAATGGTGGCTCCGCTTACAAGCCTGGCTGAGTTCCACACGGCTGGTTTTCATTGACGAGACTTGGGTCAAGACCAATATGGCACCCCTGCGCGGCTGGTCGCAAAAGGGCCAAAGGCTGGCCGCCCGTACGCCTCATGGCCATTGGCTGACACTCACTTTTCTGGCCGCCTTACGTGTCGATGGCATCACTGCGCCTTGCGTCTTTGATGGCCCGATCAATGGTGAAAGCTTTCTGCTCTATGTCGAACAGATCCTGATCCCCACATTACGGCCAGGCGATATCGTCATCATGGACAATCTCGGCAGCCACAAGGCCGATGCAGTCAGGCAGGCCATCGCACAAGCAGGAGCAAGGCTGGTGTTCCTGCCGCCTTACAGCCCGGACTTGAACCCCATCGAACAGACCCTCTCCAAAATCAAACACGCGCTGCGCAAAGCTATGGGCCGTTCCATTCGTGAAGTCGAAGACGCGCTCAAAGAAATCCTCAACGCAATCACACCGGAAGAATGCAGAAACTACTTCTCAAACGCCGGTTACGCCTCAAGCTAAAATGACTTTGCTCTAGTGACGTCCTGCTTGGGTCATGAACGCATAATTTGTGTGCTCTGTTCTATATCCGCAACGCGACGTATCGCGCACAAATTTTTGACGAAAGCTGACGTCGCTTGCGTGAAGTCCGTTCTGCCCTGATCTTCAGACAACTTCCAAACGACTGTGATCTTCTGAAACGGGCCCTGAGCTGAAGTGAGAAAGCGCCCAGATGCGCCAGAGCCTCCATTCAATAGGGCTGCACAAAGTCCATATATATCCGACGACGGACAATGTTAGTGCATGTTCGAACAGTAATCCCCATCCCGATCCGCCGTTTTACCTAGCAACGCTATCGTGCCACAACATTGCCGATTTTGTCTCTGTGTTTGACAGGAACACTTGTTCATCAAGAAGTTTGAAATGAATTTAAAAATAGTTTCGCCGACGTCAATCACACGGCGCGATCGTACAGCAGATCCAGAAAACGGATATCGACAGGTTTCGCAAGCAACTCATTTACATTGCCTAAAAGCGGCTTGAGGTAGGGTTGTCTCAAATGCTCGTCGAGAGATTCGCGGCTGACGAAATTCTCATAAAACACAAAAACATTGGGATCTTTGCTATCACAATGGAAATCGTAGCTGATACACCCCACCTCGGCACGCGTTGGCGCTACCTGCGCCAACAATATGCGCAATAGTTCGTCCCGCTTTTCCGGCTTGGCGACAACAGTACCGATAATGGTGCATCCCGGTTTCTTCATTTGTGGAAGTCCTGTTCTCTTTGTGAGCTTCATTCAGCTTTGATGAATGTTTACTTGCGAAACCTGACGGTGTGACTGGCGCTCGACCAGGAACGGCACCAGTGTCTGCTGCCTTGCTTCTGTCTGACCATCAATCTGTGCAAAAAGACCCTCGGCAAGTGCGTTGCCAAGGTCAAAGAAGCGATTATTGACACTTGTCAAAGGCGGAAAAATGCCAGAGCAAATGTCGTTATCGTCATATCCTACAACCGACACATCACCAGGAACACGAATTCCGGCTTCGAGAAGCCGCCTGACTGCACCAGCCGCCATATAGTCATTGCCGCAAAATACTGAATCTGGGCGCCCCTGCCGTAACAATTCCGACATGCCCTGATAGCCGCCTTGAATCGTGAAATCGCTATGCCAAACTCTTAACGATTCCAGATTGGCTTTTGCGATGCCGTCGCGGAAGCCTCGCTCACGCTCGATTGAATCCACATGCAATTTTGGTCCATTGATGAGGACAACGCGCTTGGCTTCTGCGGCGACGAAGAGTTCCGCGACCAAGAACCCACCTTCGTAGTTTCCCATGTCGACAAAATTTTCAGTTGGTCCGAATCGCTTCGGCTGCAACAGCAAATAGGGAAAACGTTGGTGGAGAATTTTCTTCAAAAAATCATTGGCGCTCTGAAACTGCGGAATGATGGCGATGCCATCTACGGCTCCTCCGCCAACCAGCCGTTCGAAATATTCGGCCAGCCCAGGATCATCGTGACCTTTCACGTCAAAGCGGACGCCATAATTGCGTTCATGGGCAATCGATAAGACACCCTCGAGAATGTAATAAAACAATGACGTCTTGCGCACCGTATCCGTGTGCAAATCCGAAGTCAGTGTCAAAAGCAAAATATTGCCTGTGCGCCCCGTAATGAGGGAACGACCGATCGCATTGGGCACGTAGTTCAACTTGCGCGCCGCTTCGACGACCTTTGCACGCGTTTTGGCATTTACCGGGCCACCGTTGAGGGCGAGTGATACCGTGGCTGTTGAGACACCGGAAAATTCTGCCACGTCCTTCAATGTGACCATGTCCTATAGGCTCTCCAGATTGAGTGGCGCTGATAGGCTAAGTTCAGTCCACACTTTTGCCGAATATCCGCTTGCGTATCATAGT